>JAPPFC010000049.1 GCA_028824015.1 bacterium | reverse complement strand
TCCGCCTGCGCGGCACCGTGGTGTGGTTCGGTATCAACCTAGAACTGTTCGAGGAAACCGCCGAGACCCCTCTTTGGGTCTCCAGACATCACAGCTACGCCGACGAACCCGACGCGAGCCAAGAACTCGGCGAAGAGAACCAAGACTGGTACCGCAGGCACGGCAGGCACTGGTTCCCGATCGACGTCAGAAGAGACACCGAATACCCACAGGTCCTCACCGGCGTCATCGAAAGCCTCAGCCGTTACGGAGCCGCCCTCCAAACAGCCCGGCAGACTGTCGAGCGACGTGGTTAGTAGTTGAACCGTTCGTCCCTCAAGCTACGGTAAAGGACACGGAGGCAGGACAACCCCCCGGTGCCTGAACCGTGATCTCCCCCAAGTTGGAGACCGGCCCGTAACCCTCCGCGCAGACCGCTCCTGGGCATCGCAGCCCGTGATGATGAAAAGCGCGACGATGCACGGTCCCATCAAAATCGGGCCTGCCTGCGAACCTCGCATCGGATGCCGCTGCCCCGCTCGGAACACCCGGGGCCTCAATAGGATCGCGGACGGTGGTCAGGTTTCGAGGTGTCGATCTGACGCTTCGACCATGTGAAGCAGCTTCGCCAACGTCTGCCCGGCAGCCGTCAGAACGTGATGGATGTTGTCCAGGCTCTGCCACGAACCATCGACCAGCACAAAGATAGTCCCATTGACACGCTTCGCCATCGGCTCGTCAGCGTCGAACAAACGGAAAGCAATGGCAACACCGTCGATGATTTCAGCGGTCCGGTACAACCGGCCCTGGAGATTGCGGTACACAGCCAGGTCAGTGTGATGCATACTGAATCTTCCTTTCCGACGCCGACAAAGGCACTGGTCTACCGCTCACGACCGCACCGCCTCCTTCGACGGCGTTGCAAGGATCGCCACCGGGGCGGCAGGGCTTTTGGCGGGTGGCCCGGTATCAGCGCGCATCATTTCTCTCCTACTCGAATGGCCCACTCCCGATTGTAGGCAACGACCCCGCTCCTGATGGACCTGACCGGCTGTGCACCTTGCCACCCTCCAAAACCGGGAGGCCGATCCGTCCTAAACCGTTCGGACAGAAAGGCTGCAAGCGAAACCGGGGAAGAGGACAGAACGCAGCTGCGAAGGCAAAAACGGGTCTAACCGAGGCAAACACCGAGAATCCTCCAACTCTGCCACTCCGAGGGCCAGCATGGCCTGCCCGATCCCGGCAGCGAAAACGTTCTTGGATGTGGGCGAACTCGACCACACGTTTGCACTAAAGCCTGCCCACACCCAAAAACCCGTGGGCAACCACCAACCGCCCGAAGCCGCCGACCGGGATCGGGAGGCGGATTCGGACATCTTCAACCGAAAGGCTCGCTGCACTCTCACCCGGACCCCTCACAGGAAAGTTCCCGGCGAACGGTCAGCGAACGCTCGCCCTTTCCGAGGCGGTGTTTCCCCAGGTCACACCCCAAACGAACGCTTCACGAACGCTGCGAACGGTTGCAGCGAACGGTTGCAGCGAACGGTTTGCGAACGCTTCGGATAAGGGTGGGTTTGCATTAGAGACTGATAAGGTAGAGGGAGATCGGTTCGGAGCGACGCCACCGTCGAGCGAATCGGAGTGTCGATGGCCCCCGGGCCGCAAATCAGAGAGCCCCCCCAGAAGGAGTACCGGATGAATGTCCACGATCAGCACGAGTGCGACACCCACGAGCACCACGGGCACTAACTCCCTCTGAACGCAACGAGGCTCCGCTGCTTTCTCGGCGGCGGAGCCCTTGTGTTTTGAGACGCTTGCGTTTCTATCCGAGAGGCCGGGAGCGGGCCAAGAGGTGGCCGATGTGATGGTATTTCGCAGCCTTTCCACGGCTTCCTCTACCTGGATGGTGACATGGTCGCATCCCGAACTCATCGTGAGCAATGGTTCGCAGCCGGCGTAACAGCGCCTCGGTCGCCCTTCGAAAAAAGGGCTAGCAGCATGTAAGCGGTCACCGCCTTAAGACCCCGAGGATGCAACGAACGCGTGAGTTGGAAACACCCCGGCTATCAGCCTGCGACGCTCCGAAAGGCTGGTGGCGGCCCACCCCGAAATCTGGCGTCGGCCAGGCCTTAATGCAAACGTGTGGTCGAGATCGCCCATGAACCGCACCAAGTGGCTTTACCGGAGTGGTGGTGTGCCCCCAAACTTTTGCGGAGTCAGGACATTTGAATTGGTGGTGGGTCCGCACCCCCCATTAGGAGAATCGGTCACGTGTTTCGTCAGAAGCCGGAGTCGATAATGGTGACCTGGAAGGTGTGAATGTTTATCTCGCCGAAAGCGTCCTTGCGGACCATTCCCCCAAGCTGGTTCCGGGCTCCGTAGTTCATGCGGATCAGCATTGTCTCGTCCGAGAGTTCATCGTTCGGGTTGTAATAAGTGCCGTGGGTTTCCATGCTGCTGGGGTCGTTGAGTTGGTCCCGGATTTGGCGTTCCATGCCGTCATGGTTGCCGTCTCACGCCGACAATCATCTCTCGACCACGGTGTCAGGGGTTCTCTGAGTAGTTGGGGTTAGGCAATCTCTGCTGACCGGTCATAGACGCACATATCCCGACCAGGACCATGAAAGCGACGATCCCACCTACGATCACGTCAGCCCTGTTTTGCCTGGCCTTGCCGACACGGCGGCCGAGGGACCTCATCTGGTCGGGAGGACTATCCAACTGCTTTGAGTTGACGGGGGTACTTCTCCCGAGCTTCTTTGTCAACCTTGTCAAGGATCTTCGGGTGAATTGGAACTGGTGAGTTGGATGTTCGGGCGAGAGCGGCCTGGAAGGCTTGCGTGAGTGCCTCGTCGGTGATGTCTGGTTGCATGCAGAGCATCCACACTGACCAGAAGCTGTCGGCGATTCCCGAGAGGATGGCTGCCTTCTCAGTGAACCCAGCTGCCGCATTCCATCCGGTCAAGCTGACGATCATCACGGCAACAATGACAATCACCTGTTGGTCGGGTTCTTCAGCGGTGGTCAGTATCCCGATTCCCAGTCCCAACCCTCCGATCGCCATGTTCATCATGAAGTGCCATCGCTTATAGCGTCGGTGCATCGTGTTGTAGTACTCGACCGATTTGTAGGCTTCCCATCGGTACTGCGATGCGATGTCCATGTTGTCCAGGCTAGCCTGATTCCTCCTCCGAGGGGGGTGGTTCTGGGGGATCAGTCATACCGAAATGCGGTTCCGCTCGGACAATTAGGTCGTCCTGTGCGTCCTCCACGCGACGTTCTTCATTCCCATCAGGCACATGCAGGCTCCTCCCGTGAGATAGCGGATGGTGTAGTAGACATCACGAACTATGATAGCATAGCCGTTATGGAAGCCCTCCCTCCTTGGGCCAAAGCCCTACTTCTCAGCACCTCAGGTCGGTTCAGAGAAAAAGTGCGGCGCTGGCAAAACGAAGGTTATCCGAAAACCGAAGCTGGTACCGAGGTGCTGGAGATCGTGACCATGTTCTTCGCCGCTCTAGAGAATGTTGTTCAACACCAGAGACGAATGGAAGTGTTAAGGGAGGAAGGGAGCGAATCTTATGATCGCAAACTAGACAGCGGTGAACTGGAGGACTATTTCACCAACAAGTGGGAGGATGGTTGAACCCGGGTCTATCCCTTGATGAAAAGTGAATGGGAATTGGCCCCAAGGGTGAAGATCAAACGAAGGGAAGGTTTGTAGTCTCCTCAGTCCTACCCTAAAAACGTTCTAATCCTTTTTGCCATGTCGCCTAGGTCTCTCGTTTGGCACTCCCAGATCACAAGAAAGCACCAGCCCATCTTCTGTAGAGCCGTTTCATTCCTGTAATCCCGATGTGCGTTGCCGTTTAGCTTGGCCCTCCAATAGTCTCGACGCTCCGGGGACTTCGGCATTCGACTCCGTGCGCATCCGGCGTGCTGATGCCAAAAACAGCCATGAACAAAGATCACTTTGCGCCGAGGCCGAAAAACCAGGTCTGGGCGGCCTGGAAGATCCGTCGCGTGGAGGCGGTAACGATACCCCATCCCATGCACGAGCCGTCGCACACGCATCTCCGGTTTCGTATTCTTGGACCGAACTTTGGCCATGCGCTGGCTCCGTTCGCTGGCCGTCAATGTATCGAGACTGCTTGCTTTCATCCTTGTTGTTCAACCCAAGATGGTCCTAGTTTGCGGCGTCACACCCGGTCCCGGTAGTCGTTGCCCTGTATTCCCGCGTGGTGCTTGGACACTGCAAGGCAGCCCTTGAGAAAGCCTCTCAGTCTCCATCAGCACCCTGTCCATGTCGTCAAGGGGAGGGGTGGACTGTGAACATTGGATCGCTCCTACGACAGAAGTGGAGTAGTTTCCCGCAAGTCGATTGAGCCGCTTCTCTGCCTTCAGGACACGAGCGTCCGTTTCGTGGGCGAGTTCCGAGATCTTGCCCTCCAATAGGTTGATGAGAGTTCGTCCATGGAGTTCTGTGAACTTGGGTGGTACTGCTTCTCCAATGATGGCGCGTACGAAGGTTGTTCCCCATTGTTCTAGAGCTTCCCCCCAGTCGAAGTCGTCTGGGAATGTCTGAAGGTACGCGCATTCGAACGGGCTAAGCAGTCGGTTTTCGAAGGGATGGATGGTTAGATCGGAACCAACATGACCACTGGCAGTTGTGATAGTTGCCGCGGGGGTATCAGGCGACATGCGAGTGTAGCTGGAGGTCCGGAAACCCTTAACCAGCCGGTATGAGCCGTCTTCCTCTTTGACCACCGGCCGAAGAAGGGGTGCCGCGCACATAGGGCAAACAGCGTCTTCAGGTCCTACGTCGACTTGCCCACACTTCTCGCACTGCGAACTCTCCCATGCTCGGCCACCAGAACCGGACGGAATTGCGGCAACCATCCGATATTGACGACTATTGCCCCAAACCGGTACAGCATGCATTGGGTTGGTTTCATCTCGCGCTGTGGCGGGAGTCATGGCATCCAGCGGCTTCGCACCTAGGTCGGCTAGAGCCTCTCGGAGCGTTTTCCTGTTTGAGGCTGCATCCTGGGCGGGAGGAAGCGGGTAGGGGACCACATCAGCACGTTCCAAGACTTTGATAGCGGGCTCATCGCGCCTGATGAACGTGAGGAAGGAGCGGACTCGGCGCTGTGGAATACCGTAGTCGGCTAGATCTGTCAGGAACGGAAACACGCGATAGTCAGTTTGAAGTAGACGAATGAGTAAGGCGGCTGCGGAAACCGCTTGGCGCGACGCTGGGTCAATCACCAAACGAGATAGAAACGCCGGCACGTTCTCAACCACCACGACCCTCGGCCGGACCTCGCGTGCGACCTCGGCGACCACTTCCACGAGCAGGTTCCGAGTGTCGCGGCTCCCGGCGGCGGCATCGCTCTCAAGACCTCGGCTACTGCGCGCCGAACTCATTCCCTGGCACGGAGGGCAAGCCGATAGCAGAGTCGGCCGCACCGATCCACATTGTTCCCGGTAGGTGGCTACCACCTTGCGCCAAGTCTGTCTCAGATCACCAGCGACACCCGAGGCGTCACCGTGGTTGAGAAGCGCTACTTCGAGGCGACGCTCGTCAATCTCAGCCAGAACCTTGAACCGGAAACCCGCCCGCGCGAAACCGATATCGCCTGCTCCACAATTGGAGAAGAGACTTATCGAATCCAGACTGGCCACTGGGTCTTCCTTCGCGGATGCTAGCCAAAGCCCTTTAGCGTATCACACATCACCGAGCGCAATACGAAGACCCCGTGCCCCCCGGTATCGGGTGGAAAGACTCGATCCGACATATCTCGTCTCCTTGCTTCACACACGCTGTGACAACGAGCTTGGATCACACGAAGCGAACTCCCGCAGCCGGAGAACCTGCTGTCTTCGGTACCGCAATTCGACTAGAGGCTGACGGGTTCTCACGACAAGATCGTGTCTGGTTTATGGTCTCCCGCCTCCTTCCGGACTCGATCCTCCGCGTCAAGGAATGTCTCATTCGCATGTACAGCGCGCGCTAGGAAGTCGGTCCAGGAGATTCGTTCAATGCGTCCCTGCCCGGACCAATATTCGTACGCGGCCCTCTTGTCTCGATCAGCTATACCTACGCCATTGCAAACTAAGTCAACAACCCACCCGCCGGAGAAGTTTGCCGTCAATTGGTGGTGCTTTTCAAAGAAATCCTGGAACGCCTCGATGTAGTTGTGGAGTCGGTCCCAGTCTGCAGCCCCGAATTTGCGCCCCGGGGCCTTGATCTCAACAATATGAACTCTGTGCCTGAGGCTCACCAGCGTGAAGTCTGGCTTCTTTTTCGGATGGCTAATTGAGAAGGTCAACTCCTCGTCGTATCGTTGCTTGTAGTAGGCAGCGAATTGCTTTTGGAACAGCTTCAAGCCTTGATTCGTCGTAATGGGAGTCCAAGTCGCGTCAATCAGCCACGGAGCCTCGGTGACGATCCGCTGGAGTACATCCTCATCCCCTCCCTCGTCTATTACCTTCTCAAGCTGCCGGATCGCCCTCACCCGTTCATATGCGATCTGGGCATACGAAGCCATCTCTGCGATCCTTGCTTTTGAGAACAGATCCAAAAGGGAATCTATCCCGGCATTCTCGCCGAACAGCTCCTGGTTGAAGGTTCCGAAGGCGTCCATCAGGGCCTTATGTGGGGCTACGGATAGGACGACTTGAACTAGGCCATCCACATACTCTTGGTCACCGAGTTCGTCTTCGGCGGCGAAGCGGCCGATCTGTCTTCCCAACTCCAAGGCCGTGGAAACGATTTCATTGTCGGCAAAGCGGTGTCTGGCCTTAGCTTCCAGTCCAGACGCTTCCAAGAAGAGCTGCTCAACCCTCTTGCGTCGAGGCGCACGGGAAGCCGCGGCAATCCTCCTGATCCACTCCGCACCCCACTCCCGAAACGCTCGCCCGTAGTCGGACTCCCACAGAATGTCTTGCCGGTCGGTCGTAACGAGGTCGTCACCATCATCCTCGTCGAGCCAATCGGCATGGACTTCACCCACGAGGTAGGAGCGCACCGTGAACTCCCCAGTGAATCCCGCCGACTGTCCGAAAGCCCGAGTTGTCGCCACGATCTTTCCGCGGGCGTAGATGCGAACGCCAGCCATCTCTTCATTCTTGTAGGCACCTTTGGCCAGTCCCATCCATCCCCCTACAGGTAGGACACCTTGTCCTTCCGGGAGCTCCACTGGTTGTTCGGAGACATCGACGCGCGTGCCCTCCATCAATGGAATCTCAAACGTGCCAATCTCCCGAGGGGGGTTCGCTTCGGGGTTTCGCGTGTCTTGGACAATGACCTTGAAATCGCTCTGGCTCAACCCGAATCGTCGTGCCATTTGCCGGTGGAATGTTTCTTGATTCGGGACTCTCTTCGGCAGGAAATCAATGAGCCGGACCGTAGTCCCCGACACTGGTCGGTATGTTTGGTCATGATCACCTACATCCATTGGAACCGGTGTATCTTCGTCGGTTAGGATCTTGTCGAAGTCCATGACGAAGTGGGAAACGGGGTAGCCGTCGTCCGTCTTTTCGCCTCCGGCGGACAGGATCTCGATGCTTTTGCATATGCCGAAGGGGGCAAGTTTGCCGATGCCCTTCCGTCCCATGACCGGGCGCCGTTTTAGGCGGGAACGACTTCCCTGACTCGCATCGGCCCGTCGGTCCTTCCCAACCCGGAGAAAGTGCTTGTTAGCTTCTTCTCGGGTCATGCCATGCCCGTCGTCCTGCACCTCGATGGTGTGGCCGTAGTCTTCCACCTCCCCCGTTGCCCGGTCCTTTCGTGCGAGAAGAGTTGCGAGCGGGACTCGAACCACCACATTCTCAGCGTCGGCATCGTACGCGTTAGAGATGAGCTCGGCGACAACTGCGCTGACGCGGTCATACAGGCGGACCCCGAGCTTATCTACCGTCATGCGTGATATCCGCATGACGTAGCGATCCGAGCCCGTGTTGCCGGTCATTCGAGAAGCCTACAGGCGCGGGCCAAGTTGGCGGTCGTCACGAACCAAGTGGTGGCTGGCGCCGATCCAGCCTCCCTGTTTCTCTCGCCAGAAACTTCGCAGGAGTCGACTGGCGCTATGCCCAGAGAGAGACAGATTTCGAGGATGTGGGCGAGGCTGCAGAGTCCGGCGCGGTGACTGGGAAGGTGCCAAGGGGAACGCTCGGCCTGGCGGAAGACGGTGTGGGCCAAACCCGCCATCCGCGTCCCGCTTTCGGGCCCCAGTCAATAATTGAGCGATTTTGATGTCCGCCATCATAACCGGCCCTTTCCGTCCTCGGGGTGTGCTAATTGGTTGTCACAGCTTTACTGTATAGTGGAAATGACAAATGTGGGATTCGCCTCTTCGTGCTGCTGAGTTCTTTGCGGGAATGGGTCTTGTGAGAGCAGCGCTGGAACAGTCTGGTTTCGGAGTGGTGTTCGCGAATGATATAAGTGCGATCAAGTTTGCTATTTACGCGGCCAACTTCGGGGATGACGACTTCCATTTGGGGGACATCCGGGATCTGTGGGGTGACGATATTCCTACAGTGGAGTTGGCTACGGCTTCGTTTCCATGTACCGACTTGTCGGTGGCGGGGGGTCGGGCCGGGCTGGCGGGTACGGAGTCTGGTTTGTTCTGGCAGTTCACGAGGGTGTTGGAAGAGATGGGAGAGCGCAAACCGCAGGGTGTGCTCCTTGAGAATGTGATGGGCTTCGCCACGTCCCATGGGGGACGGGATCTAGAGGCCGCTGTCGAGGAGTTGAACCGTCTCGGGTACTCTTGTGATCTGATCGTGGGAGATGCCAAGTGGTTCGTTCCCCAGAGCCGCCCGCGGTTGTTCCTTATAGGGCTGGCGGATCCTCCGAAGATTGAAGACCGCGGGCGGCCGACGCCGTTTAGGCCTCGATGGGTCTTGAAGTACCGTGAAGAACACCCCCAGTCCCGGATGCACTTCTTTCCGCTTCCATCTCCGGCCAAAGCGGTACCGGAGCTTCGAACCGTGGTTGAACAACTACCTGACACGGACCGGCGATGGTGGCCAGAGGAGAGGATGAGAGATTTCGAAGGGTCCCTCTCGCCAATTCAGTCGAGGCGGGTCAACAAACTAATCAAAGACGACAGGATCCAGTTGCGGACGGCCTATCGGCGCACGAGGCGGGGAGGGACGGTGTGGGAAGTGCGACGGGACAAGATCGCCGGTTGTCTGCGCACCGCCAGCGGAGGATCAAGCAAACAGGCGTTGGTGGAAGCGGGCCGCGGCGAATTGCGGGTAAGGTGGCTTACGCCCAGGGAATATGCCCGGCTCCAGGGTGCCGACGATGTTGTCTTGGACACCGTCACCGTTAACCAGGCTCTCAACGGATTGGGCGACGCGGTCTGCGTTCCGGTGGTTTCTTGGGTTGCCCGCCACTACCTAATGCCAGCGTTGCGATCGTCCACAGGGGCTGCTAGCAGTGTCCGCCAGGCGATCTAGGTCTGATCCCCCGCACGAAGTCAGAGCCATCCGCGCTCGGATCACCCAAGCACTGGACACCTTAGATGGCCAGGGACGTCGGGTGGGGGACGCTAAACACGGCGTCTACCTCTTTTACGACTATGACTGCGAACCCATATATGTCGGGCGAACCTACGAAAAGCTCCGCACGCGGATACGTCGGCATTTGACCAACCAGCGAACAGATGCCGCCGCGATGAGCGTGCTGGACCCCTTCGAAGTTGCCGAAATCGAGATGTGGCCACTATGGGAACTGGAAAACGCGTCACGCCAGGAGGTACTCTCGCAGCTCATCAACCTTGAATACAGCGTGTACCAAAGAGCCCTACGAGAATCGGTGTTCGGTGCGCTCCTCAACGAAAAAGACGTCCCACCCGCTCGCACCATCCAACTGCCGGAATCGTACCGGATATCAATCATTCCCAAAGAGATCCGCAGGCTTCGCAGCCACCCGGATATACGCATCGCCCGCAGGGCCAGCACCATCGCCAACTTAGCGCGCATCATCAGCGAGCGATCACCCAGCCCGGGACTGCGACGAACTCTCATCGTGCAAGCCCAACGCCTGGAGTGGCTCGCCCGGAAACGCTACACGTCTCTCACCGGACAAGAGCGGTAGGATCCGGGGAAGTGAACCCTCCCGAGGGGCATTAACCTCCGAGGTGAGAACTTTCAGTGATCAGGTCTGGTCACTGTCGCTGATCATCAACAACATCCCCTGACATTAGAATGTTGGAATGTCGATGATGTGCAGGTGCCTAATACTCTAATGACGGGCAGTGAATCCAGGCCACTCAGGTTGCGGTTTCTGGGATCGTTGATTGAGCAACTCGGCGCTCAGTTGTACCCAGGCGCAACCGCAACAATGGCTGAACTCATCTCGAACGCTTGGGATGCTGACGCCCGCAACGTGTGGATCGAGATCCCGCTTGGCCAGCCTTGGGGGGATGATGATCGAATCGTAGTGACCGATGATGGCGTCGGGATGTCGTACGAGGATGCGGAAACGCGCTATCTGTTGGTGGGACGAAAGCGGCGAGTTGAGCTCCACCAGGATCGTACGGAGGGCGGAAGGCCGTTGCACGGGCGGAAGGGCATCGGCAAGCTCGCAGCCTTCGGCACGGCAAAGATACTGGAATGTCTGACAGTCGACACCAAAGGGCAGGTCACAAGCTTCCGCCTCGACTATGACCACATTCGCAATCTCGATCCGACTGAGGACTACGAAGTCGAACCAGCACAAGGTGACAGGTTGCTGTGCGACCCTGAAGGAAACCTTCTTACCCAGGGTACGCGTATAACCCTATCGATGCTCCGGCCGCGGAGAGCGATGAACGAGGATCAGTTTCGACGCTCGCTGGCGCGCCGTTTCGCGCTCGACGCGGACAAGATGAAAACCGTTGTCAACGGAGAAGAGATCAGCCGCTTTGATTACAACCTAGACGTCCGCTTCCCACGCGACGGCCAACTGTTCGACACCGGCGTAGAAGAGACTGCAGATGGCTGGGCCGAAATGGAGTCACGGGCTGGCGGGGTCCGCTGGTGGATCGGATTCACTGAGAAGCCGCTGCACGAGAAACAACTCCAGGGCGTGTCCGTGCTCGCCCGCGGAAAGATGGTGCAAAGGCCGTTCTTTTTCCATCGCACGGCTGGTGCGGAGGGACAGCTTGGCCAGGAGTACTTGATGGGTGAAGTACAGGCAGACTGGTTAGACGAGGGCCGCGACATCGACACCGACCTGATCCAGGCTAACCGAGATCAGCTGCAGCTTGAGGACGAGCGACTGGACGAATTCGTCGATTGGGGGCAGAGTCTGATACGCCGCGCGCTCAAGGAATGGAGCAGGCTCAGGCGACAGCGGGTAGCCAAAGGGCTGGACCTCGGCAACTTCACTGACTTGATGGAACGACTGACGCCGGATGAGCGGAAACGCATGATGAGAGTGACCAGCGCTGTCTCGAAAATCCCCGCCATCGATGTCGACGAAGCACGAGAGCTCGTCAGCTCCATCGTTGATGCCCACGAGGACACAATTGTTAGAGAACTCCTCGAACGTATCGACAGCAGTACGCCGGACTTCCAATCGGAAATCTGGGAGGTCGTTCAGCGCTTTGGCCTCATTGACGCGCGCCGTAACCAAACGATTATCGAGGCCCGCCTTAAAACAATCGCTGAACTGCGTAGATTCGTTGCCGGCGGAGCTACCGAGGTCCCGACCATCCACGATCATGTCAAGAAACATCCGTGGCTCCTGGATCCGCGGTGGTACCTCCTGGATGACGAAGTCCGCCTCTCCGACCTGGGGATAGAACCCGAACCGGACGAAACCGATGGCCGGTTGGACTTCTTGTTTGCACTCGGCCCCGGTGCCCCGTACACGCACGATGAGCTTTTGGTGGTCGAAATCAAGCGAGGCACCCATCCGGACGGCCGGAAGCGATCCGTGAACAGCGACGAAGTCTCACGATTCCACGAGTACGCGCTTGCCGCTGAGCAGAGTCAGTCAATATCATCTGACCCTCTCAGGGTGGTGGGTGTTATGATCGCTCAACGCTACACATCTCGGGCCGACCTGTCGCGAAAGAACCTTCAAACACTTCCAACTCCCCGCCTCAACTTCACCACATGGGACCGTGTGTTGATGGAGACCGAGCGACTCCACAAGGGCTGGCTTGCGGTGTCTACCCGCCGCGCGAAGACGGAGGAAAGCACGTAAGCGTACCCGAGCAAAAGGGTTCGCTCAACCGAGCTGCCGAGACATCATTTACTTGACTCAAGGAATCGGGCTCCGAGACACACGGTGGCAAGCCGGGATATCACTAACCAACCACCAAAGGCCCCATAATCTTGTCACAACGGCCTGACGCCGGAAGAAACCCAGACAACTGGTCGTAACTTGTGGGGCAGAGGAGCTTGAATAGTAGAACTAGTTGGTCGTTGTAAGGACCCATAAGCCTCGACCTGCCTCCTGGGTAGACCGGACTCTGACGAAGGCTTGGGGCAGACAGAGCACCTGACTTACGATCAGGCCGTCTCGATCGGTGGGACCCGTTTCACTCGACGAAGACAGGTCAAGCCGGTTGGCGACAGGGTGTCTCGAGCGAATCTATGGCCCGACTCCGGTACGCTCCCCGACGCTCCCTACAATGTCTGGACATCGGTTGTGGGTGCCCATAGGCGGTCGTCCCGGTCTCTGTTCCCTAGCTCAAGGAGAGCCCGATGCGGTTATCTACTCAACGGTCTTGATACGATTCCGGAACCTGTCCAGCTAAGCTAAGCAGCCACGTATTGAACGAATGTCGGAAGCTGATGATCAACATCAAGACTCGCTCCTAGTTCATCGAGCAGCTTGACACATCCCTGCCACGCCACATCGGGTGGCTGATCTACCTTCAGATCCGCAAAATACTAGAGAACATTGCCTACGCCTGCCTGGTTGCCAATGGGCAACACATGCCCAACAAAGTCAGACGGAAATACAATCCCGATGAAATCCTGAGCATGCTCGATCAGGAAGCACCGGCCGGCCGGTACACTCACCACCCGAGCCGTAGTAGAGGTGACACCTGTATGTGCCTACTGTACGTTGAACTGGGATAACATCCCTATCTTTAGCGGAGATGGACGAGCGGCTGCACCGACGGCCGTTCGCCCCATGTCCGAGAGCCGCCATTGGTGCCCCCTCTGATTGCGGCCCAACCTCATTCAACGCGGGGCACCCTGATACTAGAAATGGTACTGACAAACCCCGATACTGCGTTGACCTGGGGTGTTATAGATCGATAGGGTGTTGGGGGAGGGATCCCGAATAGGGGACGAAACCAAGCGGTTTTCGCGAGAAAGGAAACCACCCTCCCCCTACTCGGCTCTCAGACCATCCGGGCTTGGGCAGCAAGGAGTTTGCGGTTGAGCTTGCCGGTTGAGGTCTTGGGCAGATTGTCCACGTACTCAACCTTCCGCGGGTACTTGTAGGCGGCCAGCTGGGTCTTGACCTGGGCTTGGAGTTCCCGGGTCAGGTCGTCGCCTGGGAGGTACCCGTCGGCAAGGACCACCATCGCCTTGACTACGTGGCCCCTGATCTCATCGGGTGCGGGGATGACGGCCACTTCTGCGACCGCGGGATGGCGGACCAGGGACTCCTCGACCTCGGCGGGTCCGATACGGTAGCCGGCGCTGGCGATCATGTCGTCGTCGCGGCCGAGGAAGCGGATATAGCCGCTGGGGTCCAGGGTGGCCTGGTCGCCGGTCATGATCCAGCCGTCTCGGCGCATGCCCGCGGTTGCCTCCGGGTTGCCCCAGTACTCGAGCATCTGGGTGGGATCTCCGGGACGCACCGCGATCTCGCCGATCTCGCCGGGGCGAATCTCCTGTCCACTCTCGGCGAGCAGGGCAACTTCCCGGCCAGGGTAGGGCAGTCCCATCCAGCCGGGCTGGCCGGGCCACAGCGCCTCGCAGCCACCCACCAGGTGGTTCACTTCGGTGAGACCGTAGAACTCGTTGATCACGGCTCCCAGGTCCCGCTCGCTCCAGCGGTGCAACTCATCGGCCACCGACTCTCCCCCGCTGGCTATCACCCGGAGATCGAGATCGAATCGGGGACCGGGGTCGGGCACCTGCGCCATCACCTTGAGGGCGGTGGGCGTCAAGAAGGCATGGGTGACGCCGTTTCTACCGATCACCTCGAAGGCGCGTTCGGCGGAGAAGCGCTCCTCGTCGGCAACCACCGGGCGGCCGAAGACCAGGGCGGGAAGCAGAATGTCGAGCAGGCCCCCCACCCATGCCCAGTCAGACGGTGTGTAGAACACGGTGGACTCGTCGAATTCCACGTTGAAGAAGAGCTTGAAGGTGAGCAGATACCCCTCGAGGATGCGATGGGCATGGAGGGCGCCCTTGGGGTGGCCGGTGCTTCCCGAGGTGTAGAGCAACAGTGCCGGATCCTCCGATGCCGTATCGACCGGGTCGAAGTCAGCGGGGTAACTGTCCGCTTCCGACAACGACCTCTCCCCCTCACCGGGCCGGCCCGAGATGACCACCGTGGTCAGATCCGCCAGATCATCGCGAACCGACCGGATGGGTTCGGCGTAAGGTTCGCCCACGACGATCACGCTGGTGGCAGAGTCCGACAGGATGTGGCGGTAGGAATCGGGACCGTAAAGGATCGACATCGGGAGGGCAACCGCGCCCACCGAATACACCGCCAGGTGGAGGGCGGCCAACTCTGCGCCCTGGTGCATCACCAGCGAAACACGGTCTCCGGGCTGGACTCCCAACGACACCAGGAAGTTGGCGTAACGCTTGGCCAGCCTGATCAAGCGCCAGTAAGACCAGGTGTCCCTCCGCCCATCGGCGTGCTCAACGAATATGGCGACCCGGCCCCGATCATCGCTCCACCGATCAAAGACCTCCGAAGCCATGTTCATCCGTTCGGGGATGTCCCACTCGAACTCTTCCACCAGTTGGCGGTAACTGCCGTAGCTCAGGAGGTCTTGATCCGCTAAACGCATGGGAGCGATATTAGAGAGTCGGCGGGTGGAGTCGGCCGGGCCGAATTCGCGAAAACCTGTCCCTAAATCGCGAAAATCTTCCCTCGACTCCTAGCCGTTGGGCCCACCCCCCGCCGCCACCACCAGTGTTCGGGACGCGCTTGGGCTTTGGTGCCCGGGGGCGTGTTCCCGAGGGAATATGACCTCTTGCAGGTGCTCTGCTCGGTCCGCGCGACGTCGGTGCGGACCGGGAGGTGTTCGACTGGATCAGTGTGCACCGGGCCTGGGACAAAGTCAACCTCTGACCGCAAGTTCTTTTCGCGTTTCGGAAGGAGGCGCGTCGGATCAGAGTCCGAGGCGGGAGATGCAGCGGAACCCGATGTGGGTGGTGGAGGTGTCGATGGTCTGGGGTTGGCGGGCGGCGGGCCGGTATCTGAAGCAGTACTGGATGGTGCAGAGGTGGGATCCCCCCTTGATCACGCGGGTCGGCAGGGAATCGCGGGAAGTGGGCTGGGGTGCGCAGCAGGGCGATGCCGGGGCGCCGTTCGATGCAACCCGGTAGGGGTCAAAGGTCCATTCCCACACGTTCCCGGCCATGTCGTGGAGACCGTAGGCGTTGGGGGGGTAGGAACCGACCGGACTTGTGTGAACCCATCCGTCCAGTTCGGTGTTCTCATAGGGGAACCGGCCCTGCCAGGTGTTGGCGAGGGGCGCTGTCTCCTGCGGGTCGTCATCACCCCAGGTGAACTCGGCGCCGTCCAGCGCTCCCCGGGCGGCGTACTCCCACTCGGCCTCGGTGGGCAACTCCATCCCGGCCCAGCGCGCGTAGGCAGCCGCGTCCTGGTAGGCGACATGGACCACGGGATGGTCCCAGAGACCGTCAAGGGATGATCGCGGTCCCCGGGGATGGCGCCAGTCGGCGCCGGGGGTCCACACCCACCAGCGCCAGTACTCCCCCAGGCTCACCGGACCGGGTGTCATCCGGAAGACGAGAGACCCCGGTACCAGGTCCTCGGGCTGCGCGTCCGGGTAGACCGCCGGGTCGGGAGGGCGCTCCGCCAGGGTTACATGACCGGTGGCTTCCACGAACCGGCGGAACTGGCGGTTGGTCACCGGGTGAACATCCATCCGGAACGGCTCGACCCCGACGGTTCGAGCGGGGCTCTCCTCGGGGTAGTGGTGGTCCGACCCCATCGAGAACTCGCCTCCGGGGAGCCACACCTGCCGATGGTCGGCTGAAGTTATCATCCAACAGGCAAATTACCGGTGGCCGGTGACCGCCGGGACACCTCCGATCCCCGAGGAGGGAACAAGATGAGCAAGGTCGGTTTCATCGGCGTGGGAGTGATGGGCATGCCCATGGCCCTCAACCTGATCAAGGGAGGGCACCGCGTCAGGGCCTTCGACATCGTGCCGGAGGCAGTGGCGGCCATCGGCCGGAAGGGCGCCGAGACGGCCGCCTCACCGAGAGAGGCCGCCGAGGGCGCCGACTTCGTCATCACCATGCTCCCCACCGGAAAAGTCGTGGGGTACGCGGTGTTCGGACCGGATGGCGCTGCGGAGGCCCTGGGGGACGACTCGCTCCTGATCGACATGAGCACCGGCCTGCCCAGCCACTTCGATGCGCTGGCGGACCGGTTGAGGTCCCGGGGGAAGAGGGCGATCGACGCACCGGTGGGACGGACCTCCAAGGAAGCCGAGGAGGGAACCCTGCTGATCATGGTGGGTGGGGACACAGAGGACGTGGACCGGGCCCGCCCGGTGCTGGATTGCATGGGCGACACCATCATCCACTGCGGACCGGCCGGAGCGGGGATCCGCACCAAGCTGGTCAACAACTACCTCTCGATCGTCTCCAACGTGGTGGTGGCCGAGGCGTTGGCCCTGGCGGAAGGGGCCGGTCTCGACCGTGACACGGCCATCGAAGTGCTGCTGGGCACCACCGCCGGGCGGGGCCACCTGGGCACCACCTACCCGGTGCAGGTCCTGGCCGGGAACCTGGATCCCGGGTTCATGGTGGACCTGGCCCGAAAAGATCTGGGCCTTGCCCTGGAGATGGGCGCCGAAAACGACTCCCCCACCGTGATGGGGGCCGCCGCCGCGCCGGTCTACGACGCAGCCCAACTCCAGGGTCTGGGCCGACGGGACTGGACCGCCATCTACAACCTGGTGACCGGTAGGGAGACGACCGGCGCCTAGCTCTCGACCACGACGCCCAGGACCGAGCCGAGGGAGGGAGTGTCGGGCTGGTTGAAGGGAACGTACACCACGCCGGGTTCCACGCTGGGATCGATCACCACGCCGGCCCGCAGGGATCCCGAGGCGGATTTCACATCGACCGGGTCTCCCTCACCCACGCCCAGGCGGGCGGCGTCGGAGGGGTGCAGATGAGCGGCACATCCCGGCGCCAGGGGGCTCAGGGAGGGGCTCTCTCTCATCATCACCCCGTCGTCGTACATGGTGCGGGCATAGTGCAGGGCCATCTCGCCGGGCCGGGGATCCACCGAGGCCACGTGGGAGAACACCGGCACATAACCCAGGTCGCCGCTCACGACTATTCCGTCGCGGTCCTCCCAGTCCAGCCGTTCCCAGTTCACGCCCCGGTAGATATCGGCCAACTCCTCTATCTCACCACTGATCTGTTGGGCAGAGACCAAGCCCAGGTCCACTCCCATCCGCCCGGCCAGGTCGGAGAGGATCGCCCAGTCCGGCCGGCTCTGGCCCGGTCCGGGAGTCAGGCGATTCACCTTGAGCACCCGGCCTTCGATGTTGGTCACGGTTCCCTCCACCTCCGAGAACCCCATGGCCGGGAAGACCACGTCCGCCATGCGGGAACTGTCGGTTAGGAACTGGTCGATCGCCACCACCACGCCGGCGTTCCCGAGCGCGCGCCTGGCCAACTCCCCGTCGGGGACGTCGCGCACCGGGTCGGCGCCCATCAGCACCAGCGCCTCGATGCCTCCCGACTCGAGCCCCTCGAGAATCCCCCGGCAGTCCCTCCCCGAGGAGGCGGGGAGCTCACCCCACCGGTCGGCCAGCATCTGCGCGGCCAGGGTGCCCCGCTGCGCCCTCCCGGGCAGGAGGGCCGGGCTGAGGCCCATGTCCAGGGCGCCGAAGACGTTGCCCCGCCGGGCGAGCGGCATGACTCTGGCGTCGGGAAGAGAGCGGACGAAAGCTGCGGTCGCCTCGGCCAGGTCGGGGCTCTCCCCGTACCCGGGCCTGCCCAGGAGCGCCACCACCGGCCCCTTGGAGAGGACCTCTCGCGCCTCGGCCATCCTCCCTGCGCCATCCATCAACTCCGAAAGCACCTGCCCGCCCTGCCCGGGCCGGTAGGTGACCTTCACCGAGGCCCGGTCGTCCAACCCCGTGGCGCGGGGATGGACCACCACCAGGCCGGCTCCCAGTTCCTGAGCCGCCCGGCGCACCCGCAGATACAGGGTGGGGTGCTCCTCCTTCAGGTCGGGTCCCCAAACCAGGATGGAACCGGCGCTCTCCAGATCGGCGATGCGAGCCCGGTCGACCACGCCCGACAGCAACCGGGGATCGAGACCGTCGTCCATCTGGCAGTCCACGCTGTTGGTGCCCACCGCCGCCCGGAGGAACTTGGAGAAGGCGTAGGCGTCCTCGTTGGTCCCCCGCGCGCCCCCCAATCCCGCCACGGCTCGCCCGCCCGAGCTAGAGATCACTTCCCCCAGGGCCCTGGCGGCGTAGTCCAGCGCCTCACCCCAGGATGCCTCCCGCAGTTCACCTTCGGAATCGCGCACCAACGGAGATGTGAGGCGGGCCGGGGAGGCAACGTACTCGAACCCGAAACGGCACTTGTCGGAGAGCCATCCCTGGTTGGTGGGCTCGGAGTCCACCCCCAGGATGCGCAGGAGCCGGTTCTGGCTCGACTGCAGGTTGATCCGGTCCCCGCTCGAACAATGCTGGCAGGTTGACTCGACGAAGGTGAGGTCCCACGGCCGGGCGCGGAACCGGTAGGGAGTGGCGGTTAGCGCTCCCACCGGACAGATCTGAACCGTGTTGCCCGAGAAGTAGGAACGGAAGGGCTCGTCGGGGAAGGTGTTGACCTCGGTGTAGTTGCCCCTCTCCTGGAACTCGATGAGCGGATCGCCGGAGATCTCCTCGGAGAACCGGGTGCAGCGGGCGCAGAGAATGCAGCGTTCCCGGTCCAGCATCACCAACTCCGAGATGGGGATGGGCTTTTCGAAGTGGCGCTTTTCCTCCACGAACCGGCTCTCTCCGGGACCGTAGGCCATGGTCTGGTCCTGGAGAGGACACTCGCCGGCGCGATCGCAAACCGGGCAGTCCAGGGGGTGGTTGATCAGCAGGAACTCCAACACTCCCTCCTGGGCCTTCTTCACCGTGGGGTTGGTGGTGTCCACCGTCATGCCGTCCGACACCGGGGTGGTGCAGGAGGTGACCATGAGCGGGCCGCGGGGCGTCTCGATCTCCACCAGGCACATCCGGCACATCCCCACCGGGTTCATGCGGGGGTGCCAGCAGAAGCGGGGGATGTACACCCCGTTGTCCTGGGCGGTCTTGATGAGCATCTCCCCCGGCTGGGCGCTCACCGCCCGGCGGTTGATGGTTACTGTGACCGGCTCAGCCAAGGGGACAGCCCCCCTGATGGATGTGGGCCATCAGTTCGTCCTTGAAATAGGAGGTGATGGCGAGAATCGGGGAGACGGCCGAGGGGCCCAGCGGGCAGATGGTGGTCATCCGGGGAGGCCAGGCCAGGCCCGGCGAGATGTTGTCGGAGATGTCGAGCAGCATGTCCACGTCCACCTCCCGCCCTGCTCCTTCCTCTATGCGGCGCAGGATCCGCTCCAGCCACGAGCACCCCTCCCGGCAGGGAGTGCACTGACCGCAGGACTCGTGGGCGAAGAAGCGCACCAGGCGCTCGGTGGCTCGCACGGTGCAGGTGGTCTCGTCCATGATCACCACCGCTCCCGACCCGAGCATCGATCCCGCCTTGGCGGTGTCGTCGAGGGTCACCGGCAGGTCGAGGTGATCGTCGGGGACGAACCATGGCGCCGAGGCTCCTCCGGGGATCCAGCACTTGAGCGCCCGGTCCCCGGGGATGCCTCCCGCCACCTCGTAGATCAACTCCCTCCAGGTGAGCCCCATCACCAACTCGTAGTTGCCGGGCCGACGCACATGGCCGGAGATGGAAAAGAGCCTGGTGCCCTGCGACCCTTCGGGCCCGATGGCGGCGAACGCCTCTCCGCCGTTCTGGATGATCCAGGGGACGTTGGCCAGGGTCTCCACGTTGTTGACGATGGTGGGCTTCATGTACAGACCCTTGGCGGCCGGATAGTAGGGGGGCTTCAGCCGGGGCTCGCCCCGTCGTCCCTCCAGGCTGTTCAGAAGGCCCGTCTCCTCCCCGCATATGTAGGCGCCCGCTCCCAGATGAACGGTGACTTCCAGGTCGAACCCGCTCCCCAGGATGTCGGATCCCAGGTAACCGGCCGCGTAGGCGTCCTCGACAGCCTGCTGCACCCGCCGGGCCGAGCGCGGGTACTCACCCCGGATGTAGATGAAGGCATGGTTGGCGCCGTTGGCGTAGGAGGTGATGATCGTGCCCTCCAGCATCTGGTGGGGATCGCGTTCCATCAACTGGCGGTCCTTGAAGGTGCCGGGTTCCGACTCGTCCCCGTTCACCACCACGTAGGCAGGTTTGGCAGGCGCCAGGAAACTCCACTTGACGCCGCACGGAAAACCCGCTCCTCCCCGGCCCCGCAGGTTGGCGGCCTTCACCTCCCCGGTCACCTCCTCGGGCGGCATCTGCAGGGCTCTGGCCAGCGCCTGATACCCGCCGGTCTCCAGGTAACGCTCCAGGGTGTGGCTGTCCGAGGGATGCCGGGTCATCCGGTCGGTAACGATGCTCGGAGCGCTCACAGCCCTATCCGTCCTGTTCCCCCGCGGGACCCGAGACGGTGCCCAGCGGGCCGAATGCCGGATAGGGACCGAGTGCGGAATCCCGGTCGAAGGGTCCCCAGTCAAAGCTCCGCCTGCCGCCGAACAACTCCTGGCACTCGGCGCCGACGATCGCTTCGGGCCGGGCGGCGCGAAGCCATCTGACCAGTTCCCGGGCTTTCTCGGTGGTCATCCCCTCGATCAACTCATAGTTCACGGTGACGGCCGGCGCTCCCCCGCATGCCCCTATGCACTCCACGTGCTCCACCGAGATCAGCCCCTCCGGATCGGTCTCCCCCGCCGCCACATCCGATTCGTCCTCTATGGCGCCCAGCACCTCGTCGGAACCGAGCAGCATGCAACTGATGGAGGTGCAGCAGGAGATGAGGTAGCGGCCGGGATTCTCCCGCTTGTACATGGTGTAGAAGGAGGCCACCGCCCTGACCTGAGCGGGGGTCAGGCCGACGGCTCCCGCCACCTCCCTCATGCCGTTGTCGGTGAGGTATCCCTCCTCAGCCATGGCCAGATAAAGAAGCGGCATCACCGCCGATCGGGGATCCGGATACTGCTTTACGATCTCAGAGGCCCGGGCGCGGACGGACTCGGACCATCCTCTCCTTACGCTCGGGGAGCGAATCTCCACCATCGAAACGGAGATTAGTTAGCGAGACACCCTTCTCAAACCTAGCCCGTCGGGGCGCCGCCTACCGATGCCGGCCCCGCCGTCGGGAACGCCCGAAGCTACTCAGCGGATCACCAACTCGGGATGGGAACGGATGCGGGGACGGGCCTTCTCCACCGCTCCGGCCAGCCGGGAGAAAGCCTCGGCCGCCTCGCTCCGGGGAGCCGCCACGGTGACCGGATCTCCCCGGTCGGCGCCCTCTCGCATGAGAGGCAAAAGCGGTATCCGGGCCATGAGCGGGACTCCCACCTCGGTGGCGAGGGCCTCCCCGCCGCCTGATCCGAACAGTTCGTAGCGGGTCCCGCCGTCACCGGTGAACCACGACATGTTCTCGACCACGCCGATAACTTCCTGGCTGACCTGGGCCGCCATGAGGGCTGCCCGGCGCGCCACCCGCTGGGCGGTGGGCTGGGGCGTGGTCACCAACAGCACCTGGGAGCGAGGCAGGAAATTCTGGATGGAGATGGCGATGTCTCCGGTTCCCGGGGGCATGTCGATCAGGAGGTAGTCGGGAGAGTCCCAGAAGACGTCCTTGAGGAACTGCTCCAACGCCTTGTGGAGCATCGGGCCGCGCCAGATCACCGCCCGGTCGTCGGGCACGAAGTAGTCCATGGACATCACGCTCACCCCATGGGCCCGGGGCGGGACGATGGATTGCTCGATGACCACCGGCGCCTGGTCTATCCCCAGCATCTGGGGAATGGAGAATCCCCAGATGTCGGCGTCGATCACACCCACTCTCCTCCCCAGTTCCCCGAGAGCGATGGCCAGGTTGGTGGTGACCGAGGACTTTCCCACCCCGCCCTTGCCCGACGCCACCGCCACCACCCTGGTGCGCGAGCCCGTCTCCCCCGGTCCGGGGCCGGCCCCCCCGCGGACCCGGGCCATCATCTCCGCCCGCTCGGCGTCGCTCATCTCCTCGGTCCGAATCTCCAGGTCCGAGACCAGGTTGGCCGCAGCCTCCCGCATCCTCCTCGCCAACTCGGAGAGTTCCGGATAGTTCGGGACCGGAAGGGCAATGGTGACCGTCGGCGACCCGAATCTGCGAGCCTTAACCGAGCGGATCATGCCCAACGAATGGAGAGAACGCTGCAGAAGCGGGTCTTGGACCGCCGAGAGAGCGGACCCCAACGCACCCTGGGAGACCATTATCGATAACTATACTCCTGGTCATCGCCCAGTCAGCCAAGGTGTTGTGATGTCCCAGTCGGTAGTCGAGCAGCAGATCGCCGACCTGACCTCGGTGCTGGGAGACCCCACCCGGCGGGCGATCTACATCGCCGCCCGGGAGTCGTCCGAATCGCTCACGGTGGGCAAGGTGGCCGAGTTGTTCGGCATTCACCGCAACCTGGCTCGGCACCATCTGGAGAAGCTGACCCAAGAGGGCTACTTGCAGGTGGGGGACCCTCCCCCGCCGCTGGCAAGAAGAGCGGGAAGACCCCCCAAGCACTATGAATCAACGCTCCGCCACATCGAGATCACCTATCCGACCCTCAGATACGACCTGTTGGTGGAACTCCTGACCAAGATCGTGAGTCGTATCTCTCCAGACCACCTCTCCCAGGTCGCAGAGCAGGTGGGACGCGAGTACGGCCAGGAGTTGGCCGACGAGATCGGCACGCCCGAGGACGCCGGATACAAGGAGGCGGTGCGGGGAGTCATGGGAGCGATGAGCGGGATGGGATTTGCCATGAACCCCGACTGGGACGGCGGCCGGCTCCTCACCTATCACTGCCCCTTTGGCGAAGCAGCCCTCAGCAACCCCGAAGTGGTCTGCTCTCTGGACAGGGGAATCATTTCCGGGCTTTTCGAGGCCATAGAGCGATGTTCGGAGACAGTCCTGCATCCCCACCGCGTTCGCCATGAGGACTGCGTGACGGAAATACCGGTCGAGATCACCGCCCGCTCCTGATTCGGTCGGCATGAACGCAGTTCCAAACCCGGCGGTAAACACCCTGTCGACGCCCCTCGGTCCGCGAAAGATCGCACGTTTGGACTCGGTGCCGGGGGCCGATTCGCTGCCTTATTCGATCAAGGTCCTCCTGGAGTCGGCGGTGCGCAACCTGGGCCGCCCGGGGTTCTCAGCGGAGGACATCGAGACCATCGCGTCCTACCACCCCGACCGGTCCTCGGAAAAGGAGATCCCCTTCATGCCGGGACGGGTGCTCCTCCAGGACTTCACCGGGGTCCCGGCGGTGGTCGACCTGGCCGCCATGCGGGACGCGATCGTGGCCATGACCGGCGATCCCGAAGCAGCCGGAAAGGTCAATCCCCTGGTGCCGGTGGACCTGGTTGTCGACCACAGCGTGCAGATCGATGTCTTCAACCGGCCCGACGCGCTCCTGATCAACTCCCGGCGGGAGTTCGAGCGCAACCAGCAGAGATACCAGTTGCTCAAGTGGGCCCAGTCGGCTTTCGACAACTTCCGGGTGGTGCCCCCCGCCACCGGCATCGTCCATCAGGTCAACCTCGAGTATCTGGCTGGGGTCGTTTGGGACGACGGCGAGTGGCTGTATCCCGACAGCCTGGTGGGCACCGATTCCCACACCACCATGATCAACGGCCTGGGAGTGGCCGGATGGGGGGTGGGCGGGATAGAGGCGGAAGCGGTGATGGTGGGCCAACCCATCTTCATGCTCCTCCCCGAGGTGGTGGGCGTCCGCTTGGTGGGGAATCTCCGAGAGGGCTCAACAGCTACCGACCTGGTGCTCCGGATAACCGAGATCCTCCGGGCCCACGGGGTGGTGGGGAAGTTCGTGGAATTCGGCGGCCCTGGGCTGGACGAGATGCCGGTGGCCACCCGGGCCACCATCGCCAACATGGCGCCCGAGTACGGGGCGACAGTCGGCTTCTTCCCGGTTGACGGCCAGACCACTCGCTACCTGGAGTTGTCGGGCCGTTCCCCCGAGTTGGTGGAGACGGTGGAACAGTACTTCCGCCAACAAGGCATGTGGCGGGACGACCGGGAGATCTCCTATCACGCCCATCTGGAGCTGGATCTCGGGACTGTCGAGCCTTCCCTGGCGGGTCCCCGACGCCCTCAGGACCGTATCCCGCTGTTCCGGATGAAAGAGCAGTGGCGCAACGACCTCGACGCGGTGTTCAACCGCTCGCCCGACAACGGCGCCGCGGCCGGCGCCAATGTGACCCTCAACGGAAACAGCTTCGAGATGGAGGACGGCCAGGTGGTGATCGCCGCCATCACCTCCTGCACCAACACCTCCAATCCGGCGGTGATGGTCGGAGCGGGCCTTCTGGCCCGCAATGCCCGACGCCGGGGTCTCCAGCGCCGCCCTTGGGTGAAGACCTCCCTGGCTCCCGGTTCCCAGGTCGTAACCGACTATCTCGACCGGGCCGGCCTCACCGAGGACCTGGAAGCCCTCGGCTTCTACCTGGTCGGCTACGGGTGCACCACCTGCATCGGCAACTCCGGACCGCTCCCCGAGCCCGTGTCAGCCGCGATCGACTCGGCCGACCTGGTGGCGGCAAGCGTGCTCTCGGGAAACCGCAACTTCGAGGGGCGGATCAGCCCTCACGTGCAGGCCAACTACCTGGCCTCTCCCCCGCTGGTGGTCGCCTACGCGCTGGCCGGCACGGTCGACTGGGACCCGGCCACCGAAGCGCTGGGGACCGACTCGGAGGGCAGGGAGGTATTCCTGCGGGACATCTGGCCTTCCCAGGATGAGGTCATCTCCATTGTTGACGCCCACCTGACCCGGGAGCAGTTCAACTCCCGCTACGCCGACGTCTTCACCGGCGCCGAAGAGTGGCGAGCGGTCGAGATGCCGGCCAGCCGGCTCTACCAGTGGTCGGATGAGTCGACCTACATCCAGTCTCCCCCGTTCTTCGAGGACCTCACTGCCGAGCCGAGCCCGGTCCGCCCCATCGACCGGGCGCGAGTCCTGGTGAGGGTGGGAGACTCCGTCACCACCGACCACATCTCTCCCGCCGGTTCAATCTCGGCCACCACCCCCGCCGGTCAGTACCTGATCGACCGGGGAGTCCCGCCGTCGGAGTTCAATTCATACGGGGCCCGCCGGGGCAACGACCGCATCATGAGCCGCGGCACCTTCGCCAACATCCGGGTGCGGAACCAACTGGCCCCCGGGACAGTGGGAGGGTTCACCACCGACTTCGAGGACGGGCAGGTCAAGACCATCTACGAGGCGGCAGGCAACTACCGGGAGGCGGGAACGCCGCTGATCATCATCGCGGGTCGCGACTACGGGATGGGGTCCTCCAGGGACTGGGCCGCCAAGGGCCCCTTCCTGTTGGGAGTGAGAGCCGTGATCGCCCAGAGCTATGAGCGCATCCATCGCACCAACCTGGTGATGATGGGCCTCCTTCCCCTCCAGTTCCTCGACGGCGAGGACCCCGAGAGCCTGGGACTCTCGGGCGCCGAGGCCTTCCACATCCCTGTCGACGACTCATTGGTCCCCGGCCAGCGCCTGACTGTCAGGGCCGAAGGCCACAACGGCGCCTCGACCGAGTTCGAGGTCCTGGTCCGGATCGACACCCCCATCGAGGTGGACTATTACCGGCACGGAGGCATCCTCCCCTATGTCCTCCGCCAGATGGCGGGCGAATAGGAACATCCTGCCCGAACAAGCCCTCGGAGGGGACAGCACATCGACTCGTGTCCTGTCCCCCCGAAGACTGAAGTCGTCGGTTGAGGTCCGCTTCTAGCGGCGATCCGGTCTGTCAGGAGGCGATTGCCAGGGTGTCGCTCTTCTTGATCAGAACTGCCCCAAACACGATGATCCAGACCACCTGGACCAGCGCAACGATGTTGCCTATGAGGAAGACAGCGAAGACGCCGTCGCCCAGGAGCGGCGCCAGAAGCAGGAGGAATGACCCCACTACCGCCGGGCCTATCACCAGGATGCCGGTCAGATTCTTCGAACCCATCAGATTGGCATTCATCACGGAAGTGGCGAAGAGAGCCACCCCGGCCAGGTTGAGAATGGTGGCAAAGACCGAGAAGGACCCTTCCATCACCAGGAACATCACGGCGGTGTCCAGGCCAGGGCCGGCTTCCAGGGCGCCAGCCGGGGCAAAATTGATGGTGGTGGCCAGCAGGAGACCCATGGCAAAGGAAGCGGTGCGGACCGCCAGGGCAACCCCAAGGACCATCAACCCGGCTTTTCGCAGGTGTGCTCGACCATCGTCTGACGACATGAAGCGATCGACACACCAAAAGCCGAACAAGAGGCCGAAGGAGGCGATGAACCCCAAGTCGACCAACAGTTGTACGAACGTGCCGTTGGACGCAGCCGCGTGGACTCCCGCCTGCATCGCAGCCTGAGCGCCGTCCGCGTGGTCACTCGGGAAGCTTCCTGGCCGGCTTACGCTCACCAGCAGATCAATCAGCGGGCCGATCAGCAGGAGCAACCCGGCGATTTTGGCTGTTTTTGCGGTACTCACTTTATGAACCTCTTTCCTTGTCCGCTCTCCGTGCCTGACGGCGCATTTCGGCGGCCGAACCCAGCCGCAGCCTTCAATGAATGCTACACCGGAACAGCGTTCCCCGCGGGCATCCGACCACCGGCATTGTGAGAGTGTTCAGAAAACGCACAGTGGTACCAAGGCCCTTGTCGCGGGCAGGACCTAGCCTATTGTGGGGAGCTAAACCTCGGCCCGGTAAACCCGTCGATGCTGAGTAGCGAAGGAGTGAGGTGATGACGGAAATGGATTTGAGAACTCTCGTGGGGAGTACGGTCGTCGATCTGGCCCACTCGTGGTTCCGAGGCATGCCGGTCTCCCCCAACCAACCCCCCTTTCAACTGGCCATGGTCAAACGCCACGGTGACGACGTCAAGCCGGACGGTCAGTCGTCGGCCAGCGAGATATACACGTTGAGCGGGCATGTGGGCACCCACATCGACGGCATTTGCCACGTCTCCCAGGACGGCTTGATGCATGGAGGGGTGGAGCCCGTCGTGGCCTCAACCGGACAGGGATACACGGAGTTGGGGATGGAGACGGTGAAACCCTTCTTCTGCCGCGGAGTGTTCCTGGACGTAGCCCGCGTCCACGCCGTGAAGCACCTGCCTCCCGCCTACGAGATCACCGCTGCGGACCTCGCCGCCGCGGAGGAGGCGGCCGGAACAACTGTCCAAGCCGGCGACGTGGCGCTCCTCCACAGCGGATGGAACACCCTGTGGGACGATCCGGTGGCATTCAGAGGTGACCACCACGGCACGCCCGGACCCGGGTTGGAGGCAGCCGACTGGCTCGCCCGGCGGGGTGTGCGAGCGGTAGGCGCCGAGACGATCGGTTTCGAGGTGATCAGCCCGGAGGTCGGCCTGAGTTCTCTGCCCATTCACAGGCGTCTGCTGGTGGAGGCGGGTGTCTTTCTCTTCGAGGTGATGAACCTGGGACCGCTGGCGGCCCGCGGGGTGGGAGAGTTCCTGTTTGTGGCCCTCCCCCTCAAGCTGGTGGGAGCCACCGGGTCACCCGTCAGGCCGATCGCGGTCCTCTTCGACTGAACGACACCCGCCATGGTTTTTGAGCCCTCCTGTCTAGCCCGGCCTGATCGGTGCGAATCAAGGAAAACAACCGGACGGCTGTTATGAAATCCGGGCCGCTGGAAGGAATCCGCGTAATCGACATCGCCACCCTGTTCGCAGGACCCACGGCGGCCACCGTCCTGGCCGACTATGGGGCGTCGGTGGTCAAAGTGGAGCATCCCCGTGGTGACCCGGTTCGCGATCACGGAAGCTCCAAGGACGGGGTTGCCCTGTGGTGGAAGACACTCAATCGCAACAAGCACGCCATCACCCTGAGCCTCTCCACCCCTCAGGGCCAAGACCTGCTGCGGCGCCTGACCTCGGATGCAGATGTGCTCATCGAGAACTTCCGGCCGGGAACACTCGAGCGTTGGAATCTGGCTCCGGACCTTCTGATGGAAAGGAATCCGGGTCTGGTGATAGCCCGGGTGAGCGGGTTCGGCCAGTTCGGTCCTTACTCCGGCCGCCCCGGGTTCGGAACCCTGGCCGAAGCGATGAGCGGCTTCGCCTCTCTCACCGGCCACCCGGACGGTCCCCCCACCCTTCCTCCCTTCGGACTGGCCGACAGCGTAGCCGGCCTCAGCGTTGCGTCCGCGGTGCTGATGGCCATCCTGCACCGGGACCGGAGCGACGAGGGTCGAGGGCAGGTGGTCGACTGCGCCATCATCGAACCGATCATGCACATGCTGGGCCCCCATGCCCTGGTTTACGACCAACTGGGAGTCATCCAGCCGCGCACCGGCAACCGGTCGGTTGAGAACGCCCCCCGCAACACCTATCTGACCCGCGACAACCGGTGGGTGGCGGTCTCCACCAGCGCCCAGAGCATCGCCGAACGGGTAATACGCCTGGTTGGTTTTCCCGAACTGATCGAGGAGCCGTGGTTTGCCTCGGGGCATGAACGCGCCAAGCGAGCAGACCTGCTTGACAAATGCGTAGGCGACTGGATCGCCCAGCGAGATCTGGAGGAGGTCGTGGAGCAATTCACCGCCGCCCAGGCAGCCGTGGCGCCCATCTACGACATTTCCCAGATCATGGAGGACCCTCAGTACCGGGCACTCGCCTCCATCACCGAGGTGGACGACCCCGAGTTGGGGAGGATCAAGATGCAGAACATGCTGTTCCGGATGTCGGAGACCCCCGGCCAGGTTCGTTGGAGCGGGCGTCCCCGGGGAGCGGACAACCGGAGAATATATTGTGAAGAACTGGGTCTCAGCGAGGAAGAACTGGCTGAATTGGCGAGAATAGGAGTGGTATGAACTTGGCGGCGCCTGGAAGCAACCGTAGGGAACGAGCCTTATGAACGAACCGTCCTGGACGATGGGAATCGAGGAAGAGTACCTCTTGGTGGAACGTGAGACGGGAGAACTCATCTCCACACAGCCCCCGGACCTGATGGACAGGGTCACAGAACTCCGGTACGGGCAGGTGAGCCACGAACTCTTCGACTCCCAGATCGAGATCGGCACGGGGATCTGTCAGGACGTCAAGCAGCTCCGAGCCGACGTCGGTCTGCTGCGCTGGGCGGTCAACGAGGCCGCCGAGGAGTACGGACTTGCCCCGATAGCCGCCTCCACCCATCCCCTGGCGAGATGGAGGAGCCAACACATCACCGAGGGCGAGCGTTATCAAGCTCTCGCCCAGGACCTCCAGGGTGTGACGCGCCGGATGATCATCTCGGGAATGCACGTGCACGTGGGGATCGAAGACCCCGAGTTGCGAATCGACCTGATGGGCCAGGCCACCTATTTCCTGCCTCACCTGCTGGCCCTCTCCACCTCCTCGCCCTTCTGGGAGGGGACGGACACCGGTCTCAAGAGTTATCGCATCTCTGTGTTCAGCTCGGTACCCCGCACCGGGTTGCCCGAGAATTTCGACTCATGGGCTGATTTCGAACAGCACGTCGATGTACTGGTGAGAGCAGGAGTCATCGAAGACTCCACCAAGATCTGGTGGCACATCCGACCCTCGGAACGCTATCCCACGCTGGAGATGCGAGTCACCGATCTACCCACCAGGATGGAGGACACGATCGCCATCGCCGCTCTGTACGTGTGCCTTCTCCGCATGCTGTGGAGGTACAAGACGGAGAACCTGCGGTGGCGGGGGTACGCCAACTTTCTGGTGGCAGAGAATCTCTGGCGCGCCCAACGCTACGGGGTCCATGGTGAGATGATCGACCTTGGCAAGGCCGCCTTGGTGCCGTTCCCCGATCTGGTCGAGGAGATCATCGAGTTGGTACGGCCCGATGCCGAAGCCCTGGGATGCACGGAGGAAATCGACCACATCCGGGTGATTTGCCGGCGGGGCACGTCCGCCGATCGCCAACTGGCCGTCTACAACCAGGCGCTGGCCGGCGGGGCAACCGGCGACGAGGCGATCAAGGCCGTGGTGGACGCCCTGATCTCCGACACCTTGATGCCTCCCCAGGATTGATCCGCTCCCCCGACCGCCGGGGCTTCGGTGGTTCGGGGTGTGATCAGCCGCCGGGCATGGGATCGAAGTCCATGCCCAACTCGGCCTTGCCGAGGTGTTCTTCCATCTCCGGGGCCTTGAAGATGATGGCGGTCTGCGCCAGGAGGTCCCGGTACATCCTCTCATACGGGCTGGCCGCCACGATCCCGTGTGCCCCGGCCAGCCGGAAGGACTCCCGGGCCACTTCCTCGGTCATCCTCCGGACGTGGTAGAGGGCCATCAGGCTGATCCAGGCCCGCTTGTCCTGCGGGAAGTGGGGATCCGACAGCTTGGCGGCGGTGTCGTACAGCACCGTGGACGCCGAACGCACCCAAAAGCTCATCCGCCCGTAGGTGGACTGCGCCCATCCCACGTCGGCGCGGGTCAGGGCCACCTGTCCCTTGATCGCGACCGCGATCCCGCCCTTGCGCTTGCGGAGGTACCCGGCCATGTAGTCGAGGATCCGCCGGCAGTGGCCCACCTGCATCCCACCACCGGAGAGATTCAGGAGACCGAACGCCATGTGCTGGACCTCCCCCTCTTCATCGGTGAACGTGGCCTGGGGCTGATCGAGATCCCGCACCATCGCATACTTGTCGGGCACGAAGGCGTTCTCGATGGTCACCGAGTTGGTGGCGGTGCCGCGCAGGCCCATGGCGTTCCAGTCGTCGTGGATGATCATGCCGGGCGTCCCCACCGGAACGAACATCACCAGGAGCTTCCGACCCACCAACTCCCCCTCCTCGTCGACCACCGAGGCGATGGTCCCCACATAGGTGGCGCCGTCGGAGTTGGTGGCGAACCCCACCCGGCCGCCGCCCAGCCATCCCCCGTCCACCCGCCGGAACCGGGCGCCCACCTTGGTCACGTCCAACTCGTCGGGAGGCGCCGAAGCCGCCGAGCAGAGCATGGACTGGTTCTCGGCGCAGTCCCGAAGGAGAGCGGCCATGTTCTCGTCTCCGAAGGCGTACGGGCCGATCAGGTCGAGCGCCCCCCAGTGCATGTTGGTGCAGGCGGCGGAGACCGGGTCGCCGTAGGCGATGGCCTCGGCCACCTTGGTGCGGGTGGCGATGTTGTGCCCGGGTCCCCCGAACTGCGGATGGATCGCCATCGAAGGCACCCCCACCGACTTGAGAGCCGCCATGTTCTCGAACGGATAGCGGGACTCCCGGTCGTTCCGGGCGGCTCTGCCGAAGAAATCCTCTTCGGCCACCACCTTCTCTACAAGTTTTACATAGTCGTGATCAATCACTGACGGGCTACCGGTCATACTCATCCAGTCAGAGATTAGCGGAGGACCCAGTTGCCGGAGCCGATGGCCGTTTTCAGACGAACTGCGTCACTTCCGTGGATCCCGCCAGGGCGAGGGTGGACGCCGCCCCGCCGGTTACCACCTGCAGGACCCGGTCGAAGTAGCCCGCCCCGACTTCCGCCTGGTGCCTGGTAGCGGTGTACCCGTGAACCTCGGAGGCAAACTCCCGGTTTTGAAGCCGGCTGTAGGCAGCCATGCCTTCCGCGCCGTATGCTCGTGCCAACTCGAAAGTGTGGTGATTGACCACATGCCATCCGGCCAGCGTGATGAACTGGAACCGGTACCCCATCCCAGCGAGTTCGTCCTGGAATCGGGCGACGTCGCGGTCGCTCAGATGCTGTTTCCAGTTGAACGAAGGCGAGCAGTTGTAGGCCAGTAGCTTGCCGGGAAACCGGGCATGGATGGCTTCGGCGAATCGCGCCGCTTCCTCGAGGTCCGGTTCGGAGGTCTCGCACCACAGCATGTCGGCGTAGGGCGCGTATGCCAGGGCGCGGGCGGTGGCTGCTTCCATCCCTCCTCGCACCACGTAGTATCCCTCTGCGGTTCGTTCCCCGGTAAGGAACCCGTGATCGGCTTCGTCGACATCGCTCACCAGCAGTGTCGCATCCCTGGCGTCGGTCCTGGCTATCAGGACGGTCGGGACATCCAGCACGTCGGCCGCCAACCGGGCGGCGGTCAGGGTGCGGATGAACTGGGAGGTCGGCACCAGGACCTTGCCTCCCATGTGTCCGCACTTCTTCTCCGACGCCAGTTGGTCCTCGAAGTGGACTCCCGCCGCGCCGGCTTCGATCATGGATTTCATCAACTCGAAGCTGTGGATGGGACCGCCGAAACCGGCCTCGGCATCGGCCACGATCGGCGCCGGCCAATGGATGTCGTGCTCACCGTTCATGTGTGCGATCTGATCGGCGCGCATCAAGGCGTTGTTGATCCGCTTGACCAGCCTGGGAGCGCTGTCCGAGGGATAGAGGCTCTGGTCCGGGTAGGTCTGTCCCGCCAGGTTGGCGTCGGCGGCCACCTGCCAGCCACTCAGGTAGATTGCTTTGAGTCCCGCCTTGACCATCTGCACCGCCTGCGAACCGGTCAGGGCGCCGAAGGTGCGGATGAAAGGTTCGTCGCGGAGCAGGCTCCACAGCCGCTCCGCTCCGGCCTGAGCGAGGGTGTGTTCGATCTTGAGCGAACCGCGTAGCGCCAGCACATCGGCGCCGGAGTAGGGACGCTCTATGCCTTTCCAGCGCTCGTCGAGATCCCAACGGATTTGGAGGTCTCCTACTACAGCCGAATACCCGTTGTGGCCATTGATCGACATAGTCATCGTCCTCCTTTGGCGTAGCGGGTTAGCTGTGTTGGAGTGCGCGCCGGCCATTGCCTGCGTCGCCCGGAGAGCTATTACAGGTACAGACGGTCAACACAAATACCAGTGTGTACCGAACCGAGCGATAGGACTAGACCCTTATTTCATATTGGAGTGATAGGCTATGACTATCAGTCCATCCGAAGGAGTCCAAGTGGAACTAGCGCAACTGCGATCGTTTCTCGAAGCGGCCAGAACCGGAAGCTTCCGCAGCGCCGCCAAGGCCCTGTACCTCAGCCAGCCCTCGCTGAGCGGGCGGATCAGATCCCTCGAGCGGGAGTTGCGGGCTCCGCTCTTCCATCGCCTGGGCAGGGGCGTGAGGATGACCGAAGCAGGTGAGGCATTCCGACCCTTTGTTGAGCAGGCGCTGGAGACGCTCGAGTTGGGAGCCGAAGCTGTCCGCAACTCCCAGGAGGCGCAGAGACGGACCATCACGATCGGCTCGGCCCGGATAATCGGCACCTACATACTCCCCCCGACTCTCGAGCGCTTCCAGCAACGCTTTCCAGGGGTCTCGGCTCGCATACGCACCGGCCGGTCCTCAGATGTGATCGAGATGGTGGCGAACGGAGTGGTGGACATCGGCCTGTCGAGAGGGTTGCACCACCCAGACGTGCTGTCCATACACCTCTACGACGAGCCGATCGTGCTCGCCACCTACCCCGACCATCCGTTTGCGATACGGGGACATGCCTACATATCCGAGGTGGCCCGCCAACCACTCATCCTCTACGACCCCAGTTCCACGTATTTCCTACTCATCAACCAAGCATGCCGTGAGGCGGGGATCGTGCCCCAGATCGAGACGATGCTCGACAACATCGAAGCGACCAAGCGCATGGTGGCCCTGGGGCTGGGCATCTCCTTCCTGCCGCACAGCGCCATTCTCACCGAAATCGAGCAGGGATCTCTTCGACACATCGAGTTGAAGGGCGACCAACATGTCCACCTGCCCACCCATGTGCTGGTCCGCCGCGCCCAGCACTACAGCCCTCCCCTACTCGACTTCCTGACATTGCTCCGGGAGATCTACGGATGCGACATCTCCGAGATCGTCGAGAGTTCATAGCGACCGGGAGAGCCTCCAGCCGGATCGGCCATTACCCTCGGCCCTGATGTCGACCTCTCATGCGGTGGTGACCGGCGCCTCGGGCGCGATCGGATCGGCGTGCGTGCGCCTCCTCCACGAACGAGGGTGGGAGATAACCGGACTCGATGTGGTCGATCCACCCCCCGGGCTCGAATACGCCTCCTGGCACATGGCCGACGTGCGGGACCGGGAAGCCCTGGGCAAGGTGGCAGAGCAGACCGGACCGGTCAAACTGCTGATAAACGGCGCCGGCTTCGGCGACCGCGCCCCGGCGGCCGAGATGACCGTGCACCAGTGGCAGAGCGTGCTGGACGTGTGCCTGACGGGGACCTTCATGACGTCCCAGGCCTTCTATCCCAATCTGTGTCAAGCGCAGGGAGCAGTGGTGATGAACATCGCCTCTTTGGCCGCGCAGCGGTCCTGCGCCCTGCACGCCAACTACTGCGCCGCAAAGGCGGGGGTGGAGTCCCTAACCCAGGTGCTGGCGCTCGAGTGGGCCGAGGACAAGATCCGCGTGATAGCAGTCAGCCCGGGGGTGGTGAACACTCCCATCGTCCGAAAGAACATGGCCCCCGGCTCGGACCGGGAGAAGGCCATCATCGGGATGACTCCCCTGGGACGTCTGTTCGGACCCGACGAGCTGGCCCGGTTGATCCTCGCCTACTGCTCCGACGACTTCTCCCACGTCACCGGGTCCACCCTGGTGGCCGACGGAGGATTCGCCACCGCCGGCGGTCTCCCGCAGTTTTACGACTAGGTAGCGATATCTCTTCTTCCTGAGCGGTGACTGTCAACGGAACATAGTGAAGCCTTGGTCGACGAAGTCCCTGTCGAATGCCAAGGCCAACTCCACGGAACGCTCGCGCATCAGCTCGAAAGAAGTCCAATCCACCAGTGAAACACTTCGGCGACCGGCTGCGAGCATCGCGCTGACCGCCCTGTTGTGCAATGCCTCATCAGGCCGGACCACCTGGATCACCTCCAGAAGATCGTAATGAAGATCCCGGAGCGCCGACATTCCCAGCCGCCGCTGCACAAGTGCGCTGCTCTCCACAATCACTCCGTGATGGGTCAGAGCCCCAAGGGTCCCATCCGCAATCCCTCCCAGCAATCGATCCCAACCCGCGGCGGCGTCTTCGTGGACGGTGTCATCGCGGTCCAACAAGGCGTACAGGGCAGAGGTGTCGATCAATACGGCGGCGCTCATGCAGAGAAAGCGTCGTCCAGAGCCTCATCATGATGGACCGCGGTTCTGGAGTGTCCTGACTGGTAGACACCGACCGGACGCCGCGCCCTTCGCACCCGCTCGGAGAGATCATCCTCGGCTAACAGAACTTCCAGCGCTTGGCGCATGAGGGAAGCCTGAGAGACGTTCCGTGCTGTGGCGAGAATACGCAGGCGCTCTGCCTGTTCCTCTGTGATGGAAATCTGGGTTCGAATCATGGCACTAATGATAACAATAAATGCCATCATGATGGCATCAATAAGCGAGTGGAGCTAGTTGACGGCCTTTTCCATGCCCTCCCAGTAGGGAGCACGCAGCTTGAACTTCTGAAGTTTGCCGGTGGCTGTGCGGGCCAGTTCCGTGCGGAACTCCACCGAGGTGGGGCACTTGTAGTGGGCGATGAGGTCCCGGCAGTGGCTGATGAGATCCTGGGGAGTCACCTCGGTGCCGGGGGCCAGCACGACCAGTGCCTTGACCGTCTCGCCCCACTTGTCGTCCGGAACGCCGATGACGGCCACTTCGGCCACGGACGGATGGGAGAACAGGGCGTCCTCGACCTCGATGGACGACACGTTCTCGCCGCCCGAGATGATGACGTCTTTCTTGCGGTCGGTGATGGTGTAGTAGCCATCCTCGTCGGCGTAGCCACCGTCTCCCGTGTAGAACCAGCCGTCCACGATGGCCTCGGCGGTGGCGTCGGGCTGCTCCCAGTAACCCTCGAGCACATGGTTGGTGCGGGCCAGGAACTCACCGCTCGGGCTCACGGCCATGCGCACTCCCAGACCGGGAGCACCCTGGCGGGCCAGCTTACGGGCCCTCTCCGCCGGGGAAAGGTGGTCCCACTCGGCCCGGCGACGGTTCATGGTGAGGAGCGGCGCGGTCTCGGTGAGGCCGTAGATCTGGATGAACTCCCAGCCCAGTTCCGTCTCCACCCGCTCGATGGTCCGGGTGGGCGGCGGGGCGCCGGCCACCACGATTCGGGTTCGGCCCGCGCCGGGGATGGCACCGTCCCATTCGGCGGCGGCGTCCAGGATGGCCGCAACCACGGCCGGGGCGCCGCACATGATCGTTATGCCGTATTCGTCCACCCGGCGCAGGATCTCGGCGCCGTCCACCCTGCGCAGCACCACCTGCCTGGCGCCCATGCCGACCAGTGCATAGGGCATCCCCCAACCGTTGCAGTGGAACATGGGCAGGGTGTGCAGGTAGTTGTCGCGGTCGGTCACGGTCGCCTGCCAGCCGAAGACCGCCGCGTTGAGCCAGAGGCTTCGGTGGGTCTGCTGGACGCCCTTGGGCCGAGCGGTCGTGCCGGAGGTGTAGTTGATGACCGCCGTCTCGTCCTCGTCCGGCGTCCATGGCTGGGGAGTCGTGCCGGAGCGGAACATTGCATCGTCGGACTCGGATCCGAGGACGAACTTGTGACGACATTCAATGGGCGCCAACTGGTCGGCCAACTCAGGATCGACCAGCAGCACGTCTGCACCGCAGTGTTCGACGATGTACGCCACCTCGTCGGTGCTGAGCCGGAAGTTGACGGGCACGAAGACACGGCCGTTGCCGCTCACTCCCCAGAAGGAGGTGAGCAGGCGGCCGGCGTTGTGCGACACCATGGCGACGCGCCCGCCCATGGGCACACCCAGTGCATCCAGGCCGGCTCCCATCGCGTCAGCCAACTCTCCAACACGGGAGAAAGTCACCTCCCCCATCGACGGTGCAGGCTGGTCGGGCTCATCGACGAAAGCCACCCGGTCCGGGTACACGGCCAAAGCCCGGTCAAGATGATCTCGGATTGTGAGAGGAACCTTCATGTGCCCATTTTAAGGCACTCCCCGCCCGGAATGCGGGTGATGGCCAAAGGCAATGAAAGGCACATCAACACAATTTAGAAACGGCCCCGACCTCAGGTCGGGGCCGTCGGCCTTGGGCTACTCACCCAAGGGGGGTACGTCCAAGACAATAACACGGTACTGTGACAAATCCCAGGTATCGTGGTAATTCTTGTGATGAATGGGGAGCGGGTTGTCAGTTACATTGATGGATACAACCTGTACTACGAATTGTGTCATGGTGGACTTCGCACCTCCCGTTGGCTTGATCTACATGCGATGTGTGAGTCGCTATTGAAGCCCAACCAGCGGCTTGCCCTGGTTCGCTATTTCACCACCAGAGTCAAAAAACGATCCAGCAGCTGCACGGCGGCAAGGCACCTTCATAGATGCATTAGAAACCCGTGGAGGGATTGCTATCGATTATGGCCACTTTCTGTCAAAGCCCATGCGGTGCCACCGTTGTGGGAATTCCTGGCGCCAGAGTGAAGAAAAGAAGACAGACGTCAACATCGCCGTGCGGCTCCTTAATGATGCTTACGACAATCTCTTCGATACGGCGATCATCGTCTCAGGCGACAGCGACCTCGCGCCGCCGGTCGAGTCAGTCCGAGCCCGTTTCCCCTATAAGCGTTTGCTTGTTGCCTTCCCTCCTCGGCGCAATTCGCATGAACTCGGGAGGGTCGCTCACGCGGCCTTACGATCTCGAAGAGGGCAATTCGTTCCAGCCGACTGCCCGATCCTGTCCTTACACCATCGGGAATAGTGCTGAGCGCCCCCACAGGCTGGCTTCCTACCTAAACCACACTCCAGCCGCCGTCCACGAACAGGGTCTGGCCGGTTATGTAGCTGCCGGTGTCCCCCGCCAGGAACACCACAGCCTGCGCCACCTCTTCTGCGTAGCCATGCCTTCCCAGGGGGATTCCGGCTTCAATGGCCGCCACCTGCTCGGCGTTGGCGGGGTCCTCCCGGAACCAGGCGTTCATGGGCGTCTCGATGAACCCCGGAGCCACCGTGTTCACCCTCACCCCGAACTCGCACCACTCTGCGGCCATGGTCCTGGTCAGACCGATAATCCCGGCCTTCGCGGCGGCGTAGGCACCGATGCGGGGGATGCCGAACGGCCCGGAGATGGAAGCGATGTTCACAACCGATCCACTGCCTTGCTCAATGAGGTGCGGAGCGGCAGCGCGGGTGACATGGAACACCGAAGAGAGATTGACCTCGACCATCCGATCCCATTCGTGGACCTCCAACTCGTCGATCCGGGCGCGGTCCTGGCGCTGGCCGGCGTTGTTCACCAACACGTCCAATCTGCCCCACCCGGCGATGACGGATTGCACCGCGCCGGCGATGGCCGCTCGATCGGTCACGTCACAAGGCAACACCATGCCTCTTGATGGCCCGATCCTTTCCAGCGTCTCCTCCAGACCCCGACGGCCGCGGGCCAGTAACCCGACCCGGGCGCCTTCGGCGGAGAGAGCCACTGCCACCGCCCGGCCTATGCCCTGGCTGGCACCCGTCACCAGGGCCACCCTGTCGACCAGTCGGGTGTCCAAAGCCGCTTACTCGCTCAGCAGAGGGTGGCGAACAGACCGCTCCCCGGAGCGCAGGACCTCACCGGATTCAACCGGGTAGGTTCTCGATGATGTCGGCGGTGGCCGAGACCAGACCGTCCACCTCGGCGTTGGTCATGGGAGTGGAGATGCAGGCGGAAACGCGGGAAGAGAGGAAATAGCCGCGGTTGAGGAGTCCGAAGTGGATAACACGCTTCAGGTCGGGATCGATCCGTTTGACCGCATGGACGTCTTCGACCGGCTCAGCGGTGGGATGCACATTGAAGAGGGACCCCATGCCGGTGACCTGGCCGGGGAACTCCTTCTCGGCGAACACCCGGTTGATTCCCTCCATGGCGCGCTCTCCAAGTTGGTTGAGTCGGTTGATCGCCGCTTCGGTGAGCATCTCCAGGCAGGCGACCCCGGCGGCGGCGGTCACCGGGTTCCCGTTGAAGGTGCCTCCCCAGGAGATGTCTCCGGAGACCGGGTTCATGGTCTCCATGATCTCGCCCGCTCCACCGAAGGCCCCAACCGGGAAACCTCCCCCGATGATCTTGGCGAAGGCGCTCAGATCGGGGCTGACGCCGTAGATGGCCTGGGCGCCTCCCCGGTGGAGGCGGAGGGTCTGTACCTCATCGAAGATCAGAACGGAGCCATCCGCAGTGGTGGCCTCCCGGAGGAAGCGCAGGAAGTCGGGCCGGGCCGGGATGTATCCCGCGGCGCCCAGCACGGGCTCGATGATTATGGCGGCCAGTTCGTGCCCCACCTCTTCCAGCACCTTCCGGCACCCTTCTTCATCGTTGAAGGGCAGATCCACCACCAACCCCGAGAGTTCGGGGGGAACCCCCGGCGCCGGGACGTTGGCATAGTCGTGGGTCCCGTGGTAACTCCCCTCGAATCTGGCTACCTTGGACCGGCCGGTGTAGGCCCGCGCCACCCGCAGCGCGGCCATGGTGGCCTCGGTGCCGGAGTTGGTGAACCTCACCAGATCCAGGGAATCGACCCGTTCACACAACATCTCGGCCAACACCACCTCGTATTCGGTGGGCGCCGAGAATGCCGTTCCCCCCTCCTGGGCCCCCTGGGCGGCCTTGAGGATGTCGGGATGGGCATGTCCGCAGATCAGGGAGGTGTAGTTGTTGAGAAAGTCGACCCGGCGGTTGCCGTCCACGTCCACGATGTGGCACCCCTCCCCCAGCACCAAAAAGGGCGGGAAAGGCGGGAAGTAGGTGGTGGTGCGGGTGGTCCCGCCCGGCAGCACCTTCCGCGCCCGATGGGACATCTCGACCGAGAGGGGGTTCTCCCCCCGATACCGATCCAACTCCCGGCGGAGTGCGGTCGCAATCTGTGCCTTGTCCATTCTCGGTCGACCTCCTCCTAGACCATACTCCAGCCGCCGTCCACCGTCAGTGTCTCTCCGGTGATGTAGCTGCCGGTTGCTCCCGCCAGGAACACCACCGCTCTGGCAATCTCCGATCCGGCTGCGAAGCGGCCCATGGGGATCTTGGACGTGATGGTCTCCAGGATCTCGGCGTTGGCGGGGTCGGTGCGCAACTCGACGTTCATCGGCGAAGACGTCCACCCCGGCGCCACCGAGTTGACCCTCACCCCGAACTCGCTCCACTCCGCAGCCATGGTCTTGGTGACGCCGATCACTCCCGCCTTGGCCGCGCTGTAGGAACCGATGGTCGGAAAACCCAGCGGTCCGGCGATGGAGGAGACGTTCACCACCGACCCGGAGCGCTGACGGATCAGATGCTGGGAGGCGGCTCGGGTCACATAGAACACCGAGGAGAGATTGGTGGCGATCACCTTGTCCCACTCCTCGACCGAGAGTTCGTCCAGGCGCCGGAAGTTCTGTCTGGTGCCGGCGTTGTTCACCACTACATCGAGTCTTCCGAGCGCCGAGACCACATCTTCGACCGCCGCCTCGACGGCGGAGGGGTCGGTGACGTCACAGGGGACCGCGACGCCCGACCCACCGATCATCTCCAGGGTCTCCGAGAGGCCCCGGCGGCTGCGGGCCAACAGCCCGACCTTCGCCCCCTCCTCGGCGAAGGCCACGGCGATGGCCCGTCCTATGCCCTGGCTGGCGCCGGTGACCAGCGCGACCTTTCCGGCCAGTTGGGTGTCCATGGCTCCTACCCGGTGGCCTCCTGGATCAGGCCCCACAGCCGGCTGGGAGTGATGGGAAGCTCATCGGCCTCCACCCCCAGGTGGCTGAGCGCGTCGGTGACCGCGTTGGCCACTGCCGCACCCGGCGGGAAGGTCCCGGCCTCGCCCATTCCCTTGAACCCTCCGTCGGTGTGAGGAGAGGGGGTCACCACGTGGTGGATCTCCATGTCGGGAACGTCGGTGAAGGAAGGCAGCAGGTAGTCCATGAACGACGTGGTTAGCAACTGGCCTTCCTCGTCGTAGACGAACTCCTCCAGGAGCGCGCCGCCCAGTGCCTGGGCGACTCCACCGTGGATCTGTCCTTCCACCAGCAGGGGGTTGATCACCGGCCCGCAGTCGTCCACGACCACGTAGTTCTGGAAGGTGATCTTGCCGGTGTTGGTGTCAACGTCCAGCACCACGACATGGCAGCCGGAGGCGGTGGTGAAGTTGGGCGGGTCGTACACGTAGGTGGCTTCCAGGAAAGGCTGGTCGCCTTCGGGGAGGGCATGAGCCCAGTAGGCCTGCTGGGCGACTTGCGCCAGGGTGACCGAGCGCATCTCCTCGGCGCCCTTCACCGAGACGGCCCCTTCTGCGTACTCGAGGTCTTCGGCATCGGCCTCCAGCATGCCGGCGCCGATGCGGATCGCCTTGGCCTTGATCTCCTCGATCGCCCGGATAACCGCCACCGCGGCAACGTTGGAGCGACTGCCTGCCGATCCGAACCCGGTGTAGGGAGTCTGATCGGTGTCGCCCCACACCACCCGGACATCGTCCATGTCGATTCCCAGATGATGGGCGGCCACCTGCGCCAGGGTGGTCTCGGTGCCCTGTCCCATGGGAATCATCCCGGTGTAGACCGTGGCCTTGCCGTTGGGATCGACCTTGACCGTGGAGCCTTCGTAACCACCCGTGTAGTAGCTGAGGTACCCGAGGATGGGCGAGGGACCGAATCCCGAGACGTGGATGTAGCTCGAGATGCCTATGCCCCGACAGATCCCCTGCTCTCGCAGTTCCGCCTGCTCCGCCCGGAGCCGGTCGTAATCGGCCGCCTCCAACGCTTTCTCCAGACAGGCCGGGAAGTTGCCGGAGTCGTACACCGCCCCGGCTGCGTTGAACCAGGGGAACTGGTCGGGTTGGATCATGTTCTTGCGACGGATCTCGGCCGGGTCCATGCCCAGTTGCTTGGCGGCCTTGTCCATCATCCGCTCGGAGCCGAAGATCCCTTCGGGGCCTCCGAAGCCTCGGAAAGTGCTGGAAGGGGTCTTATTGGTGGCCGCGGCGATCACATCGCAGTAGTAGTTGGCGATCTTGTACTGGTTGGGCGTCGCGGCCCCGGTCACCCAGGCCGGGCCGATCCCCACGCTGTGCAGATGGGCGCCCAGGTCGTTGATGACCTTGCCCCTCAAGCCCAGGATGGTCCCGTCGCTCTGCAGCGCCATCTCCCAATCCTGGACCTGCGCCCGGCCGTGCACGGTGGACATCAAGCCCTCGCGCCGGTCGCCGATCCATTTGACAGGCTTGCCCAGTTCCATGCTGGCAATGCTCACCAGCAGGTCTTCCGGGTAGCGGTCCCACTTGTTGCCGAAACCACCGCCCATGTTGGGAGTGAGCACCCGGACCGCGGTCTCGGGAAGGCCCAGCGACGCGGCCAGTTCGGTCCGGTACAGGCTTGCCACCTGCGACTCGGAATGGACGGTGAGCCGTCCGTGGACCTCGTCCCAGTCGGCCACTATGCCTCGGGTCTCGAGTGGAATCCCCGAGTGCCGGCCGATCTTGAGCCGCCCGCGTACCGTCACCTCGGCGTTATCGAACGCCTCCGCGTCGTAGTGGCACTCACCCAGGGCGTTGTATCCCGCGAAGACATGGTGA
>JAPPFC010000007.1 GCA_028824015.1 bacterium | reverse complement strand
GGGCGATCGCCCACGCCATCGACCAGGACGCCATAGCCAACGCCGCCCTGTTCGGCCACGGCGGACCGGCCTGCTCGGTGATCTCCCCGGCGGTGCCGTTCCACGATCCGGACACGCCCTGCCTGGAGTCCAACATGGACCTGGCCCGGGCCGAACTGGCCCAGTCGAGCGTGCCGGACGGCTTCTCGGCCGAGTACCTGGTGGGCGACCAGTCACCGAACCTGCCGATCGTCGAGATCATCCAGGGCCAGTTGGCGCCGCTCGGCATCGACATCTCGATCCGGACCATAGATCCGGGACAGTTCTACTCCACCATCTTCGTGTTCGACTACGAGATAGCGTTCACCGGCTGGACCATGGACATTCCCGATCCGGACCAGAAGATCTCCTTCATGTTCGATCCGGAACTGGGCGGAGGCGACTCCTACAGCACCGGTTACAACAACCCGGACATGATCGAGTTGGTGAGAGCCGGCCAGACGACGTTCGCTGACGCCGATCGAGCGCAGATCTACGCCGACATCCAGGCGCTCAACGCCGAAGAGGTGCCGTTCATCCCCCTGGTGGTGTTGGACGCGCCGTTCGCCTGGAGCGACAGCGTCAAGGGCCTGTGGGTCAACCCGGTCGGAAAGCGCCACCTGGAAGACGTTTGGTTGGACGAGTAAAGACAGTCCTGTAGCAGGCGGCTCGGAAGATGGCCCTCAGGTACTTCCTCCGCCGCCTGCTCAGGATGATCCCGGTGATCCTGGGGATGACGATCATCGTCTTCTTCATGATCCACCTGGTGCCCGGGGACCCGGCGCGCACGCTCCTGGGACCCCGGGCGCCGGCCGAGGCGATCGAGGCGTTCAATCTCCGGTGGGGATTCGATCGTCCCCTGCATGAGCAGTTCCTCTCGTTCCTGGGCGGCCTCTTCCAAGGCGACCTGGGGACCTCCATGAGCTACAACGTCCCCACCACCGAACTGGTATCGGGCCGGTTCACGCCCACCCTGTTGCTGCTGGGGATCTCGGCGCTTTTCGCCATGATCATCTCCCTGCCGCTGGCGGTGGTGGCCGCCCTCCGGGAGGAGCGGACGCCCGACCATGTGGTGCGGGTGATCCCGATGGTGGGCCTCGGCCTGCCGGCCTTCTGGGTGGGGATCCTCCTTCTCACCTTCGTGGCCCTCAACGTGGACTGGCTCCCGGTCGGCGGGTACGGCGCCACCTGGCCCGACCGCCTGATCGCCATGATCCTCCCCGGCCTGACGGTGGCGATCGGGATCGCTCCCTTCACCATCCGGAGCCTCCGGTCGTCGCTGATCGAGGTGATGGAGGCCGACTACATAGCAACCGCCCGGGCGAAGGGCCTGGCCGGGGTCCGGGTGCTGTGGGCCCATGGGCTCCGCAATGCGGTGATTCCCACCGTGACGGTGCTGGGTGTCAACCTGGGGTGGCTGGTGGGGAACACCCTGATCGTGGAGAAGGTGTTCGCCCTTCCCGGCCTGGGTGCCCTGATGATCGACGCGGTCCTGGAACGCGACTTCGCGGTCGTCCAGGGAATGGCGTTGATATTCGGGCTGCTGGTGGTGCTGGTGAACCTCCTGGCCGACGTGGTGCGGGCGTCGCTCGATCCCCGGGTCCAGTTGTCATGACCGCGGTCTCGCGCTCCGCGTCCCCGAAAGCGGCCCGGGGCCGCCGTTCCTATTCGCTGGTGATCGGCGCGGGACTGCTGGGGGTGATAGTCGTACTCGCCATCCTGGCGCCCTGGATCACCCCCTACGATCCACTCGCCCACGACCTGGAGTCGATCCTGGCGCCGCTCTCCTCCGATCACTTGCTGGGCACCGATCACCTGGGACGGGACGTGTGGACCCGCCTCCTGTACGCGGCGCGACTCGACCTGCTGATCGGGGTGGGGGCGGTGATCACCCCGTTCGTGACCGGGACGCTGCTGGGAGCAGTGGCCGGCTACTACGGCGGCCGGATCGACCTGGCGGTCTCGGCCGCCACCGACATGCTGTTCGCCTTCCCCTACTACGTGCTGATCATCGCCCTGGTGTTCTCGCTGGGTCCCGGCATCCCATCGATCTTCATCGCCATGGCCGTCGTCGCCTGGGTCTCCTATGCGCGGATCGTCCGGGGGGAGGTGCTGTCTGCCCGGGGCCAGCAGTACGTGATGGCGGCCAAGACCCTCGGATACTCGGATCTGCGCATCATCGTGCGCCACATCCTCCCCAACGTGATCACCCAGCCGGTCACCTACGCCATGTCGGACATCGTGGTGATCATCGTGGGAGTTGTCACCCTCAGCTACCTGGGCCTGGGGGTCCCTCCCCCCACCCCCGACTGGGGATCGATGATCGCCTCGGGACAGAGCTACCTCACCACCCAGTGGCAGTTGTCGACCATCCCCGGGATCGCGGTGGTGATCGTCGGATTGGCCTTCTCCCTGATCGGAGACGGGTTGACCCACAGGCTGCGCCCCGAATGAGCGCGCCGGTTCTCCAGGTCCGCGACCTGCAGGTGCGGCTCTCCTCACCCCGGGGAGTGGTGCAGGCCGTGCGGGGGGTGTCCTTCGACGTGGAAGCCGGGCACACCCACGGCATCGTGGGCGAGTCGGGCAGCGGTAAGACCACCCTGCTGCGCGCCATCCTGGGGCTCCTGCCCGGGAACGCCACCGCCGGCGGGGCCATCTCGGTCTCCGGTCGGCCCGTCCCACTGGCCGGGGGACGCTCCAAGGCGGTGGAGGGGGTCAGCATCGTGTTCCAGGAGCCGATGACCGCCCTCAATCCGGTGGTGAAGGTGGGTCGCCAGATCTCCGAGGCCCCCCGGCACCGGCTGGGTCTGGGACGGAGGGCCGCCCGCGACCGGGCCCTGGAACTCATGCGCCAGGTGGGGATCCCCGATCCGGCGCGCCGCTTCGACTCCTACCCGCACGAGCTCTCGGGAGGGCTGAGCCAGCGGGTGCTGATCGCCATCGCGCTGTCCGCCGAACCCAAGATCATCCTCTGTGACGAGCCCACCACCGCCCTGGACGTCACCGTGCAGGACCAGATCCTCAAGCTGTTCAGCCGGATCTCGGAGGAGACCGGGGTGGCGATCGTGTACGTCACCCATGACCTGGCGGTGGTGGCGCAGACCTGCCGGACAGTGTCGGTGATGTACGCCGGGCAGTTCCTGGAGTCGGGGACCATCGAGGCGGTGTTCGGCCAGTCCCGCCATCCCTACACCCTGGGGCTCCTGGGAGCGGTGCCCGACGTGAGCCGCGGGCGGACCCCGCTGGTGGCCATACCGGGATCGCCGCCCGACCTGGTCAATCCCGGCGAGGGCTGTCCGTTCGTGCCGCGCTGCTCCTACGCCCGGGATGAGTGCTCCCACGGGGTGTTCTCCCTGCGGAGCGTCAACCACCATCAATCGACGGCCTGCATCCGCTCCGATGCCCTGGCGGGAGCGTCGTGACCGGCGGGCCGATCCTCGAAGCGCGCGGCCTTTCCAAGGCCTTCTCTTCACGACGCTCGGTGGGAGACGTGATCCTCCGGAGGCCTGCTGAGGAGTTGCAGGCGCTCCAGGACGTCAGTTTCCTGGTGGGGCGGGGGGAGAGCCTGGGCATCGTCGGCGAGTCGGGGTGCGGCAAGTCCACTCTGGCCCGGTGCCTGGTGGGCCTGTACCCGCCCACGGCGGGACAGACCGTCTACGAGGGAAAGGAGTTCGAGCAGAAACGGTCTTTCTCGGACCGCAAGAAGATACAGATCGTGTTCCAGGACCCCTACTCGTCGCTCAACGCCCGGATGACGATCGGCCAGGCCCTGCGGGAGGTGCTCCGGGTGCACAAGGTGGTGGCTTCCGGCCGGGTGTCCTCCCGGGCGGTGGAGTTGTTGGCGCTGGTGGGCCTCGACGCCGACATCGCCAATGTCTATCCCCGCCAGCTTTCGGGAGGCCAGCGACAGCGGGTGAACATCGCCCGCGCCCTGGCGGTGGAGCCCGAGGTGCTGATCGCCGACGAGCCGGTCTCCGCACTGGATGTCTCCATCCAGGCGACCGTCCTGAACCTCTTGGCCTCGCTTCGGGAGCGCCTCGGCCTGACGCTGATCCTGATCGCCCACGACCTGAGCGTGGTCAGATACCTGTGCGACCGGGTGGCGGTGATGTACATGGGCCGGATAGTGGAGATCGCTAGCACCGAGGAACTCTTCGAGGACCCCCGCCACCCCTACACCCAGGCGCTCCTGGCGGCCGCGCCCAGCCTGGAGAGAAAGAGCCGCGACGACGCCCGGTCGATCGGGGGGGACCCTCCCAGCCCCTTCGACCTGCCGTCAGGATGCCCCTTCCATCCCCGCTGCCCGGTGGCCTCCGACCACTGCACCACGGTCCGCCCTCCCCTCGAGGAGGGACCGGGCGATTCGTTGCATCAGGCCGCCTGCCACTACGCCTGGGCGCCGCCTGCCCCCCACCACACCCCATTGACCCGAGGAGAGGAGAACCTCCGATGAGCGTCACCATATTGCAAGCAAGACAGGTCCTGACCGGCGGGGACCGCCCGCCCATCGCCAATGGCGGAGTCCGGGTGAGGGCGTCGAAGATAGTGGCGGTGGGGCGGGCCGATGACATCCGGGAGCCCGACGACGAGGTCCTCGACCTCGGCGAGGCCACGCTGCTGCCGGGGCTCATCGAGAGCCACGAGCACCTCTCGGGGCACGATCGCTACGCGATCGGCGACCCGAGCGTGGTGGAGCCCGACATGATGTTTGCCCTGGTGGGCACCTACCACGCTCGCCGGCTGGTGCGGATCGGCGTGACCACCGCCCGGATCCCCGGAGCGCCGGGGCACATCGATCTGATGATCCGCCGAGCCGTCCGGGAGGGCTACCTCCTGGGCCCGAAGATGGTGTGCGCCGGACGGGTGGTGGTGATGACCGGCGGCCACGGTTCGATGTCGGGAGTGGAGGTGGACGGCCCCTGGGAGGCCCGCAAGGCCGCCCGGGCCCAGCTCAAGGCGGGGGCCGACTTCGTGAAGATCATCGCCTCGGGAGGGGTGGGGATCACCCGGGAGGGAGAGCTTCCCTCCCAGCCGGAGTTGTCGGTGGTGGAGATGGCCGCGGCCGTGGAGGCGGTGCACTCGGCCGACCGGCGCATCACCGCCCATGCCGACGGGGTTCCCGGAATCTCCAACGCCCTGGAGGCGGGGGTGGACTGCATCGAGCACGGGATCTACCTGAACGCCGATCAAGCCAAGTACATGGCCGACAACGGGGTGGCGATGGTGCCCACCCTCTCCACCATGCAGGGCATCTACCACCACGGCATCGAGTACGGGATGCCCGAGACCTGGATCCCGATCGCCGAGGCGATCCTCGAGCCTCACCTCGAGTCCTTCCGCCATGCCCTGGAGGCGGGGGTCCACTTCGCGGCCGGCACCGACGGGTTCGGCGACATCGTGGACGAGATGATCATCTTCACCACCTTCGGTATCGACAACTACCGGGCCATCCAGTCGGCCACCCGTGACGCCGCCCTGGTCATCTCGCCGCGTCCCGACTTCGGGGTGCTGGAGGAGGGCAAGGCCGCCGACATCATCGCGGTGGACGGCGACCCGTTGGACGATCTGAATGTGCTGCGGTCGGTCCGGTTCGTGATGATCGACGGAGAGACACTGGTCTCCGACGGTTCGGTAAGAGAGGAAGTGAGCTAATGGATGTGGGATTTCCCGAGTTGTTCCAAGCAGCCTTGGAATCGGTGCGGCGCTGCCAGGTCACCGCGGATGAACGGGTGGTGGTCTACACCGATTCGGAGAAGAATCCGGCGATGGTCGAGGCCTGGTACGCGGCCGCCCTGGCCACCGGCGCCGACGTCACCCTGATCCGGGCCACAGCCCGGTTCCCAGAGACCGATCCGCCCGAGGTGGCGCTTACCGCCATGAGATCGGCCGACATCATCTTCGATCTGGCCTCCAACACCTGGCTGTATGCACCCGGACTGCCCCCGATTATCCAAGCGGGCGCGAGGATTCTGCAGGTCCTGGTGCCGGAGCGTTCCATCATCGACCGGCCTCCCACCGACGACATCCTGTGGAGAGCCGACGTCTCCGAGGCGTTGACCGCCGACACCCAGGAGATCCACATCACCAGTCCCCTGGGGACCGACCTGCGGGGCAGGCGGGGCGACAGCCCGTGGCATGCCCAGCGGGGCTATGTGTGGGAGTCGCAACAGTGGGACAGCTACGGGGTGTGCATGATCAACTGCGCTCCGGAGGTGGAGACCGTAGAAGGAGTGGTCTACTTCAACGGCCCGATGATCCTCTTCCCGCAGTACTGCTACACCACCAAGAGGCCGATCCGAGTCGAGGTGGAAGCCGGACGGATCGTCCACATCGACACCGACCACGAGGAGGCCCGGACCTTCGACCGCTGGATCCGCCAGTTCGACGACCCCAACCTCTACGTGGTGGCCCATCTCGGTTTCGGATTCGACCCGAGAGCCGACCTAGAGTCGTTCGACCTCGCCGCCTGGGAGAGCTACTACGGAGGCGTGGTGGTGGCCTTCGGCGCCAACACCGCACCCCAACTGGGCGGAGGCACAAGCGCCACAGGCCACATGGACGGCATCCTCCTGGAAGCCAACCTCACCCTCGACGGCGTCCCGATCATCGAAAACGGCGAATTCGTGGAATCGACCGGCCTGCGCTCACCCGGCTGACGGGGTTAGACAGGGATCTGTGCCCAACGGGCCGCGTGGATAACGGACCGACCGGATCGGATCAAGGCTCTGTCTCACCGAAACAAGCACGGTCAACTTCCTCGGGAATCGTGAAGGCGTCGCCACTGAGATCCAGACCGTGGTCCTGGAGACACGCTATCTGATCGTCGGTGAGTTCGAACCCTCCGGCGGAGGTATCCGGGGCGTCGTCTCCTCCGCCGAAGCTCGGTGCCTCCTCGCCGGCAGCCAGTTCGGCGAGGTTTGCGGCCTCTCTACCCAACTGGCCTTCCGGGTCATGTTCTGTGCGGGCCGCAACCACCAAGGCTTCGACGTCCTCCAGCGGTTCCACGCGCTGTGCCAGGAGTTGTGCCGGCGTGTCCCCGTTCCGGAGTCGCTGGGCCACGTCGATGCCCGACACATCAAGACGGTCGAGTAGCGCCAGTTGGGTCGCCCCGCTGCTGTAGAAACGGCCGAAGCCGAAGAACGACTTGACGCTGCCCAGGACCGCGGTGGGATCATCGAGGTTCTGGTCGAGCAGGCCAAGCTCGCTGGTGTGGTTGGTCGAGGTGTAGAGGTTGCCGATCGCATCACCGATGCCGTGTTCGATCCAGCGAGCGGATCCTTCCATGCGTTCCTGCTGCTCGTCAAGGACCATCCTGGGGTCCCGTTGATGCCGAGCGGCGCGCACGGCAGCAAACTGGCGACCCAGGCGCTCGGTCTCAGAAAGCCTGTCTGCCTGGTAGGCGGCAATCAGAATGCGGTTCTCCAGCAGCACCAGTTCAAGGTTCTCGGGCGAGAAGTCGTACCCGGCCACGTCCTGGGAGACGGTGTCCGGGACCCACTCGTCGAACTGGTACCGATGGAAAGCTTCGTGGACAACCATTGCGATGAACTCGGGAGTGCCGGGTTCCCTGCCGGGTTCTCCACGTTGACCGACCAGCACGAAGGTGTCCGCGCCGCCGACGTCCGCGAAGAAGTCGAACGGCGCCATGGACGCCAGTCTCTCGGGATCGGCTACCTGGCCGATGACTGCCACCTGGTGGCCGTCCACATCAATATGGCGAATCTCACTACCCAAAGCTTCCGGATTCGGGTGGTTGAAAGCCACCACCGTCACAACTCTTCCATCGACGTCGAGGGAGACCAACACCGTGGGGATGGCCGCAAGGTCATAGCCCGGCCACACCCCGCCGGAGTGCAACACCGCCGACCGCCAACTGTCAAGGAGTGAACGCGCCTCCCCGGACACTCCCTCGATACTGCTGGCCCCCACGGCAGTTGAGGTGGTGGCCGCCGTCGTAGGTTCGGTCGAGGTAACAGCCGGTGTTGGTTGACTCCCCGACCCGCATGCCGCCGCAACCGCCACGGCCACACCGAAACCAACCAGCCTTAGACCGGCCCGGGCCGCCAATCCTGCCTCGATTGCCTGCTTCTTCTCCACAAGAGACTCGATGGTAACTCCGCCACGGATCAGAGGAGAGCGGCTTCTCCACCGGCTTCCTTGGAGCCTTTTACACTCGGTTCAATGCGGGCGGATTGCTATGACAGGTCTGGTCGTCCTGTATCAAGACTGATAGCAGCTACGGACGGGTCAGCGGACAACCCAGGACCAGCATCAGGCGGCTGGGCATGGGTCACCAACGAAGGGACCTGGGGGTGGGGAAACCATCCAGAAACGAATCACAACCGCATGGAATTGACAGCTGTGCTGATGTTGCTGAAGGCACATCCCGACAGGCCGTTGCTGATCCAAGCGGAGTATCTCGTGATAAACATCTTCACTGACTTGCTCAACGGGTGGCGAGAGGGAGGCAAACGAAGAGCGAAGAACCGCCCACTCAAGAACAACGACCTGATAGAACAAATAGATGCGCTCCTAGTTGGGAAGGACATCAAATGGGAACGGGTGAAGGCCCACACCGGTCATCTCCTCAACGAAACCGCGGACCGGTTGGCCAGTTTTGCGAGATACCAAGCGAAACTCGGACACTGGCGCTGACGTGCAGCTTCCCCCACACTCGGGAACTTCAGGTGAGCTGTTTCGGGTGACGTCAGCTTCGATGGGATCGCGGACGAGTTCTGTCGGTCCGAACCTTTCTCGCGTCACTCGGTCAACACACCCACCTGACCTGCCGGAGGATTCGGCTGCCGCCAGAGAGTGCGTAGGGTACTTATCTGGTCAGTAACCAGTTGACGAACAGGACAAGCACAGGCGTCAAAACCCCGAAAGCCGCAATGATTCCGGTGTGTCTCCATACAGACTTCTCCACACTGCCCAAACGGCCCTCGATTCTGTCCAGCCGGTCTGATAGGCGCCTGTCGATCCGACTCAGTCTCTGCTCGATTGATGACAGGGGAGCATGTACGTACGCAGGAGCCTCTCCCCGAGGTTGTTGAGTCAATGCATCGCCCTCTCCAGCCAATTCCATAACTCCACGTTGTGATATCCGCTGTAAAGCCCACCCAAGGAAACCACCATGCCGGGATCGCCGACCTCAGCTCCGATGCCAACTGCCTTTGCGATCTCATTCAGAGTCTTTTCGTCATCCTGGACGAGAACCACATTGGACGCAACTATTCGGTACTCCACCCAGTGTTCCCGAACGAGGTCCTCCAAAGGCACGGGTGGATCATGCTCGAGAATGACGGCGTAGATCATGCCACCAAATTTTAGAAGACACCCACTATTAATCTGTGGCTACTCAGAACCTCATTTCCCGACTCACCAGCTGTTTTCACAGCTACGGCAGGCGCCCAGCAATCGAACGCCGCTCCTCCTCAGCCAGGAAGGAAATCCGGAGGTCGCCGCCGCGCCGGCGCCTCGATCAGTTCGATGATCACGCCCAGTTGCGGTTCGGTGTCGAAATAGGCGAATCCGCCGTCTCCGTCCAACCCGTGGCCGAAGCCCGCCATCAGCATCTCGTAACCGGCCTCTTGCATCACCTCAACCTCGCTCTCGATCGAGTCGACCATGATCCCCAGGTGGTGGAGACCCTCCCCCCGCCGCTCCAGCCAGTCCTCGTAGATGTTGGGACCGGCCAGCGATTGGACCAACTCGACCTGAGGATTGGCGCCGGTCCAAGCGACCTTCATTCCATAATCAGCCGGCTCCCCCAGGTAGCTGAGGGAGCGGACGTTGTCGGATGAGTAGACGAATCCCTGCCAGCCCTTGAGACCCCACATCTTCACGTACATGTCGAGGGCGCGATCGATGTCCTTGACGACTATGCCGATCTGCCCCACCGGCTTCCCGCCGAGGATGGGGACCTCTCGGCCAACTGTCTCACCGAATCCGCTTCCGGACTTCACCGACGCCTGCCTTTGTTAGCGATGTGTCCGGAACTGTACAACGAGGTGTTGGGGTTGTGGCGGAGACAATGGCTGTAACTCCTCCCTCAACTGGAGGTACTGGTAAGCAGGCGAAAAGCTAGAGTCCCTCATGGGCACTGTTTTATCCATGCCGACCTGGGGGAACGCAATGCGGCTCGATGTCGTGAACGGGCATGTCGTCACCGGTGACGGGCGGACGTACCTGGAGGACGCCTCCGTCACGACCGAAGACGGACTGGTCACCGCACTTCACAGGATCCGGCACCTCCCCTACCGGGTGTACTCCCATCGGGTCCTCGACGCCCGCGGCGGTCTCATACTCCCGGGGCTCATCAACATCCACAGCCACGTGGTCAGCTTCGGACCGCTCTGTCCGGGGCTCCCGAGAGAGGGCGCTCCCATAGAGAGGATTCTCGCCAACCTCGACACCCACCTCCTACAGGGGACAACCACCGTGCTCAGCCTGGACGGCTTTGCCCTGCCGTTCGAGAACGACGCCACAAACAAGCTCCATCCGGTCAATGTCAAGATGGCGACCCTCCATACGCCGAAGAACGTCGCCTCCGGGGAGATGGGAGGCAACCGGCTCCCCCGGTACCACCGCGGATTCACCGCCGCCGAAGCTGTGTCATCGGGCGCGGTGGCCATGGGAGAAGTCGGCTCCTGGGCCACGACCGGCGCCACGTACGAGAAGAATCTGAGGCTTGAGCGGCCGATCTCGGTCAGCGACGCACTCGCTCTGGATGCCGCTTACCTGTCGGGAGACGACGTCGCCATGGCTCTGATCCTCAAGAGGGCGGGACTGGGACCGATGACGCTGGACGAAGCGAAGACTCTGGTGAGAGAGACCAGTGTCGAGCCGATGGCGGCGGCCAAGGAGGCGATACTGGAGACCATCGACTACGCGCCGAGGTTGGGGATACCCGCCCTTTGCCACACCGAACCGGACACATATGATGTGGTCCGGGAGGTCGCCCGGGAGATTGGCGACAAGTTGGTGGCACTGCACTGCAACTACCACGCAACACCCCAGGAGGCGGTCCGGATTGCGAGGGTAGTCAGGGATCACGGGGGTTACGTGGAGGTGATCACCGCCGACCATTTCGGCGCAGCCCAACTGGAGCCCAGTCCGCAGACCGCCTTCGCCCTTCTTTCGGAGGGGCTGGTGGACGTGCTGTCCACTGACTATTCGGGTGGCTATCACGACGCCATCCTGTTGTTCATCCAGAAGGCTGTGGAAGGTGGGGTGATCTCCCTCCCCCAGGGTGTGAGGCTGGCCACCAGTTCTCCCGCGCGGATCATCCCCGGGCTAGCTCCCCGGAAGGGACTGATCGAGCCTGGCTGCGTTGCCGACATGGTGGTGGTCGACAGAGACGACATCACCCGCGTGAGGCACGTCATCGTCGGCGGTCGAATCGTGGTTGAAGACGGGCGCCGGGCTACCCGCTAGAGCACCCGCAACCCGTTGCCGGCCTCCCGCCTAGTCGCTCCTGGGGAAGCCGAGGTCGACTCCCCGGTGCATCGGGTCCGCCCACCGGCTGGTTATGACCTTCTGCCTGGTATAAAAGTGCACGCCCTCGGGCCCGTAGATGGCATGGGTCCCGAAGATCGAGTTCTTCCAGCCGCCGAAGGAGTAGAACGACAGAGGGACCGGGATCGGCACGTTGATGCCGACCATGCCCACCTGCACCTCGTTCTGGAACTTGCGGGCAGCGCCGCCGTCACTGGTGAACACGGCCGTCCCGTTCCCGAACGGATTGTCGTTGATCAACTGGATGGCCTCGCCGTAGGAGTCGAGCCGCACGGTCGACAGGACCGGCCCGAAGATCTCGTCGGTGTACACCGACATATCAGGGGTCACCTGGTCGAACAGGGTGGGTCCCAGGAAGAAGCCGTCTTCGTGGCCGTCGACCTTGAAGTCCCGGCCGTCGACCACCAGCCTGGCGCCTGCCTCCTCCCCGGCATCGACATATCCGGCGACACGGTCTTGGGCTTCCTTGGTGATGAGGGGCCCCATCTCGGATCCCTCATCGAACCCGGGCGCCACCTTGAGGTCGGCGATCCGCTCCTCTATCTTCGGAATCAGGGCGTCGGCGGCATCGCCCACGGTGACGACCACCGAAATCGCCATGCACCGTTCCCCGGCGGATCCGTACCCGGCGGACACCGCCGAGTCGGCGGCCAGGTCCATGTCGGCGTCGGGCAGGACCACCATGTGGTTCTTGGCCCCACCCAGGGCCTGGACCCGCTTGCCGTGCTTGGTCCCCTTCTCGTACACGTAGCGAGCGATCGGCGTGGACCCGACGAAGGAGACGGCGGCTACATCAGGATGGGTTAAGAGCGCATCCACCGCCACCTTGTCGCCGTGAACCACGTTGAACACCCCGTCCGGCAGTCCGGCCTCGGCGAACAACTCCGCCGCCAGAACCGACGCCGAAGGGTCTTTCTCGGACGGCTTCAAGATGAAGGTGTTGCCACAGGCGATGGCTATCGGATACATCCACATGGGTACCATGGCCGGGAAGTTGAACGGCGTTATGCCCGCCACGACGCCCAGAGGCTGTCGCGTGGTGAATGTGTCGACACCGGTAGAGACCTGCTCGGAGTATTCCCCTTTGAGGAGATGGGCGATATTGCAGGCGAACTCCACGACTTCGAGGCCACGTTGCACCTCGCCCAGGGCATCGTCGAGTGTCTTTCCGTGTTCCGCAGTGATCAGCCTTGCCATGTCGAGCCGGCGGGATGCCATCAGTTCTCGAAACGCAAACATGATGTTCTGGCGCCTGGTGATCGGAGTTCGGCCCCACTCGGTGAACGCCTCCTTGGCGGTCGACACTGCGGCGTCGATCGCCGCCTCGTCGGCGAATGCCACGGCAGCCGTCTGCTGTCCGGTGGCCGGGTTGTAGACCGGTCCTGTCCTGTCTGAGGCACCCGTCCAGGGAGCGCCCCCGATCCAATGTGTGATCGTGTTCATCACTGCTCTCCTCCGTTCAAGAACTCAGACGCTCGCTTACAAACCTGTACCGGGGCATAACCGCGAGACGGCGTCGGCCTTGGAATTATATATCCAGAACGACCTGGGTGTGAAGGGCATCGGCGAGGCGGGGATCATCGGCTTCCGGCAGGCTATCCAGTCAAAGTCCTGCAGGTCCACGCCGGATCGGCCAACCCGTGCGACAGGCGGTTAGCGCCCCGGCGGTCAGTCCCCGAACTCGGGCAGCACCCATTCGGCCAGGCGTTCCAACTGCTGCATGTACTCACCGAAACCCAGGCGGACATCGAGGATCACCAGTTCCAGGCCCAGGTCGGCAAAGGCTTCCATGGAGCGCAGGCAATCGGATCGGTCGCCGACCACCAGCAGTCCCTCCAGGTCGTCCACCGTATTGAACCCTCCCGAGGCGGGGGTCACCCAGTGCCGGGCGCCGGCGGAACTGACCCCCAGGGCCTTCACGTCGATCGATTCGCGGGCCCGGCGCCGATCCGGGTCGGCCAGGACCAGGGGGATGGTGCCCAGCAGGATCTTCTTGCTGTGCTCCTCCGACAACCGGTGAAGATACGAGAGCCGGTCCCGCAGGGTGTCGATGGGAATCCGGCCCGGTATCCATCCCTCGGTCAGGGTCATCGCTCGCCGCACCGCCGCCCGGGTGCTGCCGCCGTAGAGAAACGGAATCGGCGCGGCCGGTTTGGGCCTGAGGGTGAAGTCCCGGAACTCGAAGACCTCTCCCCGGTAGGACACGTGGTCCTCCGCCCACACCCGTCGGCAGATCTCCAGGGTCTCCTCCAGGATCGGGATGCGGCGGCCCCGGTCAAGGCCGGCGGCGGCGAATTCCGCTTCGTTGCTGCCCAGTCCCATCCCGGCCATCACCCGCCCACCCGAGAGAAAGCTGAGAGTGGCCAGGTTCTGGGCCAGCTTGAGCGGCCACCGGATGGGGATCAGCACCGCGGTCCCCAACATCATCCGGGTGGTGACCGAGGACAGCGCCGCCAGGGTCATCAGCGGCTCGAGGAAAGTCCGGTCCTCTCCCTCCATCTCGTGGGGCTGCCACACCAGGTGGTCCCGCACCCACAGTGAATCAAACCCCATCTGTTCGATCACCGGGGCGTTGTCGATCAGGGTCTCCCGCGAGGCCCACTCCCCGAAATGCGGCAGGAGCACGCCGAATTTCACGGCAGCCTCCTCCCCGATTCCGTCAGCTCGGCGCGATCCATCGGCCGGATCACGACCGGGGCCGAAGGGACAGTCCCGGATGCATGCCGGCGGCCTGGTTCGGGTCGGGCTCCTGTGGGACCCCCGAGATGTACCGGCCGTAACCCGGCTCGGCGGTCACCTGGCCGTTCTCGAAGATCACCGTCCCCCGGAGCATGGTCAACACGGTCTTTCCCACCAGGTCCCGGCCGTGGTAGGGCGTCCAGTTGCTCTTGCACTCCATCTGCCCGTCCTGCGGCCGGTGGACGGCGTCGGGGTCCACGAGCACCAGGTCGGCGTCGGAACCGGGCAGCAGCGCTCCCTTCCTCGGGTAGATACCCAGAATCCGGGCGGGCGCCTCGGTCAAGGCGTGTACCAGCCGACCCAACCTGAGATTGCCCGCTGCGACATCGGTGAGCATCAGCGACAGCAGGTCCTCGTAGTGGGGAGAACCGAACGGCCCGATCAGCGGATCCTCCTCCATCAGAGGCAGATCCTCCAGCAGGTGGGGAGCGTGGTCGGAATCGATTATGTCGATGACGCCGGTGTCCAGGGCCTCCCAGATGGCGGCCATCCGGTCCGGATCGCGGGTGACCGCTCCTCCCGGTATGGCGCGGGCTCCCTGACTTGCGATGTCCTCTTCGGTGAGGTGGAAGTATTTGGGGTCGGTCGCCACGGTCACCGGCACCCCGTCCGCCTTGGCCTGGGCGAGGAGGCGGAAGCTCCCGGGAGCGTGGGTGTGGACCACCTGCATCCGCATCCGGGTCTCCCGCTGGACCTCCAACAGGATGCCGACGGCCAGCCGCCACACGATGTCCCGGGTGTAGACGTCGCTGAACGTGTGGATGTCTCCGGGCCTTCCCTTCGCCACCTCCTGGTGATAGAGGCTCTCGAAGAGCGTCTGGGCAAAGGGGTGCACCACGCACAGAAGACCCGTCTCCGCGATGGCCGAGAAAGTCTCCAGCAGGCGGGCGGGGTCGGCGATGGCCAGCCTCGGATCATGGGGATACCCCCCGGTGACCTGGAAGAACTTGAAACCGGTGGCTCCCGCCGCGGCCAGCTTCGGAATCTCCTCCAGCCTGGTGGGCCCCACGAAGTGACCCCAGTCGACCACGCACAACCGGTCGGCCACCGCCCGCTTCTCCTCGAACTGTTCCACGGTTACGGTGGGAGGCTCCACGTTGGGCATGTCCACATAGGTCGTGTACCCGCCCGCCGCCGCGGCCCGGGATGAGGTGAGGAAGTCCTCCTTCTGCTCGTATCCGGGTGATCGGGTGTGAGCATGGAGATCGATGAGCCCGGGTAGAACCCACTTCCCCGCGGCGTCTATCTCGCGGTCGGCCGAGATCCGGCTGGAGGGATCCAGCAGTGCCGCAACCTTCTCCCCCCGGATCAACAGGTCGGTCTCGGCGCCTCCGGACGGCGTCTGAATCGTCCCGCCCGTGATGCGTGTGGTCTTGTCGCTCATCTACCCTGGTGTCCTTTCCTATCTGGGCGCCGACCTATAACGTCCCGTTCAGGCTCGATACGGCCAGCTTTCTCGTTCAAGATTAACCGGCCTGCGCCTTGCCGACGGGTGAAAGAGCGGTGTCGGGCGGCATCCGGTCACCGGCGACGGAAATGCGGAATCACCTCGGAGGCGAACAATTCCAGCAGTTCCTCGAAGCGGTGGAAGTCCGAGCGCAGATCCACCAGGAAGTGATCCACGCCCCGCTCGTCGAAGTCGCCCACCCGATCCACGATCTCGGGGATGTCGCCGGCCACCAAAGCCCCTCGCAGGTCGTCGAAGTCACGGTACCCGCCGGGCGGATGGACCCAGTGCCTGCTCCCCTCCGACGAGGTGGTGAGCGCCTCGATGTCCAGCCCGGCCCGCGCCTCTGCCCTGGTCCGGGCTATCCGCAGCCGGGGTATCACCCCCACCACGCAGGGAGGCCTCCCCGATTCCGCCTCGAGGGCCCGCAGATACGCCAGCCGGTCGTCGAAGGTCGGGAACGGCGTTCCCCCCGGAAGCCACCCGTCGCACCACCGCGCCGCCCGGCGCACCGCCGCCCGGGTGGTGCCCCCGTACCAGATGGGCAGGCCCCCTTGCGGGCGGGGATGCATCACCGCCCCGTCCGCTTCGAACATCTCGCCCGAGAAGTCCACCTGCTCCTCGGTGAAGGCCCGGCGCCAGATGCGCATGGTCTCCTCAACGATCTCGATCTTCCGATCCGGGTCGAGCCCCGCAGCCCGGATCTCCGCACCGAAGTGCCCGGCGCCGATCCCGGCCACCACCCTTCCGCCCCCCGCCAGGAAGTCGAGCGACATCAACTCCTTGGCGCTCTTGAGCGGCCAGCGAATGGGGATCAGCACCGCGGTCCCCAGCTTGATCCGATCGGTAACCCCCGCCACCGCCGCCAGGGTCAGGGTGGCGTCCAGGAAGGTCAGGTCGGCGCCCTCGTGGCGATGGGGGGTCCAGATCAGGTGGTCCCGCACCCACAGTGCGTCATAGCCGAGGCGCTCGGCCAGCGCCGCTCCTTCGAGCAGCAGGCCGCGGGAGGCCTCCCGTCCGAAATGGGGAAGCATCACCCCGAACGTCATCCCCCTCTCGGTGCGGGAAAGCGCGTCGTTGCGCCTCACTCGTCCTGCACTTCCCAGCGGCGGAAGACGGTCTGGAAACGGTTCATTCCCGCGGTGATCAGCACCGCCAGGGTGGCGATGAAGATGATGGGTACGAACATGTTGGCCATCTGGAAGTTGTCCGCGTACCTGATCACCAGTCCTCCCAGGCCGGTGATCACCACGATGATCTCGGCGCCTATCACTCCCACCAGGGCATGCGACAGCCCGATGCGAAGTCCGGCGAAGATCAGCGGCAGGGCGGCGGGGAGCACTATGGAGGTGGCGATCTTGCGCCGGGTGGCGCAGAAGGACCTCCCGACCTCGACCAACTCCTCGTCGACGTTCTTCACGCCGGTGGCCGTGTTGTAGATGATCGGGAACACCGAGGCCAGGATCACCAGGACTATCCTGATCTGGTCGTTGATGCCGAACCAGATCACCAGCACCGGGATCAACGCGATCGACGGGAGGGCGTACATCAGGGTGACGTAGGGCTCCAGCACGTATTCGGCCAGCCGCGAGCGGCCCATCAGCATGCCCACCAGCAGCCCGATGGCTATCGACGCCCCGTATCCCATGAAGAAGGCCCGGGCGGTCACCAGGGTCTCGGAGAAGATCACGCCCTCTACGAAGGTGAGTTCCCAGAAGGCGATGAGAATCTCCGAGGGAGGGGCGGCCAGGGCGCGGCTCTGCGCCCGGGTGGAGAGTTCCCAGGCCGCCAGCAGCACGATGGCGAACCCGATCCGCAACGCCCAGTCGAAGATCGCCCGCCGGCGCTCGGGCTTCAGTCTTGCCATGGCGCCAACTTCCTCTCCAGGTACGAAAGCCCCCGGGTCATCAGGATGCTCACCAGGCCCAGCAGCAACACCGGGCCGAACAGTTTCTCGGACTGGAAGAACCGGCCGAACACCAGCAGCAACGCCCCCACTCCGGCGGCGCCGGCGGTCATCTCGGCCACTATCACCCCCACCAGCGCCCGGATGATGCCCACTCTCATCCCCACGAAGATCCCGGGGATGGCCCCGGGGATCAGGACTGTCCGGGTGATGCTCCACCGGCTGGCGGTGAAAGAACGGGCGGTCTCCTCCAACTCCGCCGACACAGAGTCCACCGCTGCGTAGGTGTTGATGATCATGGGAAAGATCGAAGCCAGGACGCTCATCAGCACCCGCAGGTTGAACCCGATCCCGATCAGCAGGATCGCCAGGGGGATGAGGGTGATCCGGGGCGTGGAGTAGAGGACCGCCACGTAGGGGTCCAGGGCCACCTTCACCACCCGGATGCGGGCCATCCCGAACCCGATCAGCACCCCTCCGGCCACCGAGATGGCGTAGCCGACTCCCACCGCCTTGAAGGTCTCGACGAAGGCTTCGATGATCCGGTCGAGGTTGTCCAGGAACGCCGCGAAGACCTCGGTGGGATAGGACGCCCACCGCGGCGCCGCCCGGCCGGCGATCTCCCAGGACAGGACCACCACCACCACCGAGGCGATCCTCACCACCCGGGGCGGAACCCGGGCCAGCAGTCCGCTCTCGGGCGACAGGGTGGTCATCGCCCGCTCTTTTCCTCCTCCAGCAGCACCCACACCTGGTTGCGCAGTTCGGCGAAACGCGGATCGGCCCGCACCACCGTTGAGACGCGGGGCCGTTCGAACGGCACGGGATACTCCACCAGGATCCGGCCGGGGTTGTTCCCCATCACCACGATCCGGTCGGAGAGATAGATCGCCTCGTCGATGGAGTGGGTGACGAACAGCACGGTCAGGTCCTGGGAGGCGGCGATCCGGGCCAACTCGTCCTGCAGGTACTCCCGCGTGAGGGCGTCGAGCGCCCCGAACGGCTCATCCATCAGCATCAATCGCGGCTCGGTGGCCAGCGCCCGGGCCAGCCCCACCCGCTGTTTCATCCCGCCCGAGATCTGCGACGGGTAGTGGTCCTCATAGCCGTCCAGGTCCAGCAACTTGAGGAAGCGGGCGGCGGTCTCCAACCGCTCGGCCTTGGCCACTCCCTGCACCTCCAGGCCGTAGGCGACGTTGTTGATGGCGGTCCTCCAGGGAAGCAGGTTGAAGTGCTGGAACACCATCGCCTTCTCCCGGGAGGGCTCGGTGCTCTCCTCCCCCTCAAGGTAGACCCCTCCCCCCGTGGCCGGCAGGAGACCCGCCACGATCTTGAGCAAGGTGGTCTTGCCGCACCCGCTCGGGCCGAGCAGGGAGACGAATTCCCCATTGCGGACCTCCATGTTGACCCTGTCCAGCACCAGCGGCCCGTCCAGGGAGAATCGCTTGTCAACCGACCGTATAGACAGCATCTAGCACCTCGATCCGAACACTACTTCCCGTTACTGCTACGGCTGGCGCCTAGCCGCCGTTGAACACCACCGGGTAGCTGAGCCAACGGGTCCACCGTCGGGTCTTGGTGTCGGGCAGCGGCGGTTTCTCCGGGTGGGGACCCACGCCCCGATCGAACACCCCCCGTAGGGCGATGGGAACCATCCCGTACAGGTGGTTGGCGGGAGGCGTCACCCCCCGCCGCTGGGGCAACCCCACTGCCAGGGTGCGGCCGATGCAGAAGTGCATCCCCGCTCCCATGCTCATCCCGTAGGGGGGGACCCCGTCGGGGACCTCACGGGTGGGATTGAAGAGGTGGGCGTCCTCCCCGTACACGGACGGATCGGTGTTGGCCGAGATCGTGTCGAGCACGCATACCACTCCCTTGCGGACCGGCCGGCCGGCCACCTCGGTGTCGACCAGCGCCCGGCGCAGTATCCCTGGGTTGGTGGGACGAACCCGGAGCGCCTCATGGACGGCTCGCTGGGCGAAGGCCGGGTCCTCCACCACCCGCCGGCGGTCCTCGGGATGTTCCCGGCACCACTCGAAGAGGTGGTGGGCGGTGTTGGTGAGCGTCTGGGTGCTGGTGTGGGAACCGGCCGAGAAGAACAGGGTGGACTCCCGCTCGATCAGGTCGGTGCTCATCCCCGAGGCGGCCTGGTTCACCAGCAAGGTGGTGAGAATGTCATAGAGGAGATCCACGTCCTCGCCGGCCGCCCGCCGCTCCACCGTGGCGGCCCGGGTCTTTCGCGACTCGGTCATGAACTCTGCGCGGAACTCGGCGAACACCGTCCGCATCTGCGCCTTGATCTCCTCGGGATCGCCCTTGGCCGCGTCGATGGCGCCGCCCAGGGCGAAGTTGTGCAGGAAGTAACGGAGCCGGTGGCGATCCTCGATCGAGTTCCGGTCGAAATCGACCCCGGCGATCCGGCAGGCCAGCACCACCGAGAAGAGACCTCCGATCTCCATCAGGTCCGACTCTTCGGGGTCGACGAACGCCTCCAGGGTGTGCTCCACCACGTCGGGGAACAACTCGTACTCATAGAGTTCGAACATGTCGCGGCGGAAGAGCCTGTTCTCCATACGCCGCCGCTCCCGGTGTTCCGCACCGTGCAGCACCGACAGGGTGTCCTCTTTCAGGTTCCCCTTCTCGAAGCGCTCGTAGTCGAGGCTGCGGGAAAGGTCGTTGTTGGTGAGCGCCCCACGGACCGCCGCGTAGCCGCTGAGGGTGATGCTCTCGAAGCCCGGCGGGCCTTCCATCACTCGCCACCTCCCGGGATCAATGTGATCGCTCCCGACGGGCAGTTCTCCACCGTCCCGGCCAGCACCGACGTGGGCGTCTCCGCCACTCCCCCGTTCACCACTTCGGGGAACCCGTCGTCACCGAACCGGTAAACCTCGGGAGCGAACAGCACGCACTCGCCGCTCTGGTAGCAGAAGTCGTAGTCGATCTCGATGCGGTCGCCTTCAGCCATGGCGACTCCTTTCTAGGTTCTAGCCCCACCCGGGGAGGTGTCCTCCGCTGCCTCCGCCCACAGACGGCGGGGACACCTCCCCACACGAAGCACCCCCTCCCGGCGGGCCACCCCTACCGGGAGGGAAGTCTCGGCGGTGGTTCTATTGGGTGCCGTTGCGCTCCAGGTAATCGTCCACCAGGTCGGTGACCACCCAGTTGGAGGGATCCTCAACCTGGGCCGGAAGGTTGTCCACTTCCTGCTCGATGGAGATGGTGGCCTGCAGCAGTTCGGGCTGGAGACCGCCGTTCACCGCGAACAGTCCGATCCGAATGAACTCGTCATAGGCCCGGCTCTTGGCCGCATCCGACAGACCCTCGGTGACGGAAGCCGCCTCCGCGATGTAATCGGCCTTGTTGTTGGCTGCCCAGCGCACCGAATCGATGAACTCGTCCATCGCCAACTGCGCCAGGTTGGGGTTGTCCTCCAGCCAGGCCCGGTCGACCCACACCCCGTGGAAGAGATAGGGACCCACCGCATCGGCGATCACATACAGCGGATGGAGTCCTTCCTCCACCGCGTTGAAGCCCTCGGCGAAGTGCGCGGCGCCGGCCGCGGTCTGGCCCGACACCAGCGCTGCCATCCGAGCGGAGGTGCCTCCCACCTCTACGAACTCGATGTCATCGATGTTGATGTTCTCCCGGGAGAGTGCGGCCACCGACAGCGAGGTGCTCACCGCGCCCGGACCGGCGGTGCCGATCTGGCGACCGTACAGGTCCTCAAGAGAGGTCACATCCGGTGACGACACCAGGATGTAGTCCGACTGGCGGACGTCGCCAGCGATCATCACCACATCAGCTCCCGTCTCGGCGCGCAGCTTGATGCCCGGAGGCACCTGTCCCACCACCATGTCCACGTCACCGGAGACCAGCGCCCGGAACGGCGGTGAGGTCCCCTCGAAGATCACGGCTTCGGCGGCGATGCCGTGCTCGTCATTCAGCGCGTCGATCCATGTGAAGTTCATGATCTGGGTGAAGTCGGGTTGACCGGAAAAACCAATCTTGAGAGAATCGGACTCCGGATCATCGGATCCGCAAGCCGCTGCTACCAGCGACAAGGCGACAAGAAAGACTATCGCCTTTGCCGCAAAATGCTTCTTACTCTTCATATTCGTCTGCTCCTCTTCTCGCTTGTTTTGAGGCGCACTCACACAGTCCGCGACAGGCGGGCGGGATGTCGCCCTATACGCATTTCACGCTACCAGCAATCCCCCTCACCCGTCCTGGAAAACGGACAATTCTTGCTGGTCCTATCAGGTGTTTCTATGGTTGTCGCCCGGACTGGGGCGAGGTATCCGACCTCCCTTCACCCGGAGCATCGAACCGGCGCCGCATTGGGAGAATTGTGGATCCCGAATACGTTGGCGATCAGACACTGCCCCCAATGTATTCGCGTTCTGTTCCTGCCACTCTCCACCTTCCAAGCGGGGTCCCACCCCGAGATGGGGAGATCACACCGAATAGGCTTGACCTCATGCCTACCGACTCCCGGCGCCGACTGCCAACCACTCCCAGAGCGGGGGAAGGCCCATGAACAGTTGGCCGGCGGACCGGGAGGCGGTGCTCGGCCTGGTCGACAGGATCCTCGGTTCCGCCGATTTCGCGCCGGACGACGCCTTCCGGACCTCCGTGACCCGCTTCGCCGAACTGGCCCAGTCCTATGAGGAACTGTTGGCCATCATGGGCGCCGACCTACCCGGACGAGGGGAAAGCCCTCTGCCTCCTCCGGCTCTGCTCTCCCACCCCGATCCGACCGAGGCGCCCCGTCTGGCGCAGGAAGTCCGTACGGCGCTCGGCTGGGGTGAGGGACCGATCGCCGATCACCTCCTGGCTCTGGCGGCTCAACACGCCCTGGTGTTTCGCCTCCCCCTGGGAGAGCGGCACTCGGGGTTCTTCTTCAACCATCGGTCCATCGGATTCTGTGCGGTGGTGAACTCCCAACTGGACCTCGGTCGTCATCTGTTTGCCCTGGCCGCCCAACTGGGTCAGGCCTTCTGCCACTCACACCTGCGAGACGTGTGGTTCTCGGTGCCCGACGGACCCCATCAACGCTTCGCCGTCCGGTTTGCAGCCCAACTCCTGGTTCCCGACACCGCCCTCCGCAAAGCGGTGGGAAGCCTGGGAAAGGACGTGGACCCCTCCCATCCGGTGATCGCCCTTCACCTCCAACGCATGTTCGGGGTGAGCTATGCGCTGGTGGCGGTCCGGCTGCGCCAATCCGGTCTGATCTCCGAGAAGAGCTACCGGGAGATGGGAAAGGCCTCCCCCAGCGGCATGGCGCCGGGGCTGGGATACTCTCCCAATCCCGTGGACCGGGGCCGCGGCGCCAACCCTCCCCCGCTGGCCGCCGCTCCCCGCCCCATGCTGCAACTGGTCTGTGCCGCCCTGACCAAAGGGGTGATGACCCCAGTCCAGGCTGCCCGGGTCCTGGCAGTCTCCCCTGAGTCCATGTCGGGACTGAGCCAGTTTCCTCCAGTGGAGGATTCTGAGTCGGCCATCTGGGACGAAATGGACCGGCTGGGCGGCTGGTAAGTTTGACCGCTGACCGCTGTTGTGATATTTTGTCACATTCCTAAGATACGGCTCTATGTCATTTCGATCCCCCGATTCTGACAGGCACGCCGAAGTAGCCGCCCACAGAGTCACGACGACCGGCCAGGAAACGGATTCGGGGCACACCTTCACATGAGCGCTTCCGGCCCCCGACCGCCAGAGGAGTCACGAATCGGCGTTGACGTGGGAGGGACATTCACCGACGTGGTGGTCACCAGCGCGGGCGGTGACATCTACACCTACAAACTGCTGTCGACCCCCCGGGACTTCAGTGAAGGCGTGGTCGATGGGATCCGCGAGATCATCGAGTCTCACGACGTCGAGCCGGCCGACACCCGAGATGTGGTGCATGGGAGCACCGTGGCGACCAATGCCATCCTGGAACGAAAGGGCGCTCTCACCGGTCTGCTGACCACGGCGGGGTTCGCCGATGTGCTCGAGCTGCGAAGACTGCGGGTCCCCAAGCTGTACGACGTGACCTGGCAGAAGCCCGAGCCGCTGGTGGAACGTTCCCGTCGTTTGGAGGTCGTCGAACGAGTGGGGGTTGACGGCAAGGTCGTCACCGCCCTGGATATCGACGACGCCCGGCGGAAGGTGGAGGCGCTGGTCGAACTGGGGGTGGAGTCGATCGCGGTGAGCCTCATCCACTCCTACGCCAATCCCTCCCACGAGACGGCCATCGGCGAGATGCTTGCCAGGGAGCACCCCGATGTTTGGACCTCGCTCTCCCACCGGGTTCTGCCCGTGATCCGCGAGTACGAGAGGACCAGCACCACCGTGCTCAACGCCTACGTCAGGCCGGTGGTGGCCTCCTACCTCGAGGCGCTCCGGGGAAAGCTCGACGAGTTGGACGTGACAGCCCCATTGCTCATCATGCAGTCCAACGGAGGGGTCATGACCAGTGAGGCGGCAGCCGAGCGACCCGCATACGTCGTAGAGTCAGGGCCCGCGGCGGGGGTGATCGCCTCGAGCGGGCTGGCTCGATCGTTGGGAGTGGACAACGCCATCACCTTCGACATGGGCGGCACCACCGCCAAGACCGCCCTGGTGGAGGGTGGCGAACCGCACTTCACCGCCGAGTTCGAGGTGGCGTCGGCGATGTCGGCCGGCAGTCGCCTGAGGAGCGGAGGCGGCTACGCGCTGAGCGTGCCCTTCATCGACCTCGCCGAGGTCGGCGCCGGGGGAGGCAGCATCGTGTGGATCGATCCAGCCGGGGCTCCCAAGGTGGGTCCTTCCTCGGCCGGCGCCGACCCCGGTCCGGTGTGTTACGGCAAGGGCGGCCGAGAGCCCACGGTCACCGACGCCAACCTGCTGCTGGGGTATCTCAACCCCGGCGGGCTACTGGACGGAGCGGTCAAGCTGGATGTGGACGGCGCCCGGGCCGCCTTCGAGGAGAAGGTGGCCGCTCCCCTGGGTCTCGACATCCCGGTCGCTGCCTACGGCGCTCATCTGATCGCCAACGCCAGCATGATCCGGGCGATCAAGTCGGTCTCGGTCCAGCGGGGCCGGGACCCGCGCGACTTCACCCTGATCGCCTTCGGGGGGAGCGGTCCGGTCCATGCGATGGGAATCGCCCGGGAACTGGGGATCCGCCGGGTGATCGTGCCTCCCCAGCCCGGGGTCTTCTCGGCTGTTGGCCTGCTGGAGGCCCGGCTGGAGTTCCATGCCAAGAAGACCTTCCTCCGGCGCACCGCCGGCCTGTCCCGCTCTGAACTCCAAGCAGAGATCCGGGAACTGGAGGCGCAGGCGAGGGAGGGAGTGGGACATGGGAGCCTTCACACCGTCTCATTCGAGTTCGAGTCCTGGGTGGAGATGCGATACGTGGGTCAGGGCTTTGAACTTCCCGTGAGACTGCCGGCGTTCACCGACGACTGGTCGTCGTGGACGGCGGAACTGGAAAAGGCCTTCGCTGAGCAGCACCTGAACACCTATGGACACGTAACAAACAATGCAACCGAGATCGTGCAACTGTTGGTGGTGATACGGGAACAGAGTCCGGCGGGCGTACCGGCCGGCAACCGGCCCGATTCACAACCGGATGAGTCGAACCAGCGGGAAGTCTTCTTCGGCGGTGAGATCGGCCTGTTGCCCACGCCGGTGCTCCGCCGCGGCGATCTCACAGCTACGCCTCGCCAGGCGCCCATGATCGTCGAGGACTACGACGCCACCACGGTGGTGCCGCCCGGCTACCGGGTGTTCCGGGACCGGTCCCAGAGCGTGATCATCGAGGAGGACTCGTCATGACCACATCCGGGGGAGCAGCCGCCATCGAGCGGGAACTGATCCGCGAGGGTCTGGCGGCAATTTGCGAGGAGATGGCGGTGAGCGTTCTTCGGACATCGCATTCGGAGACGGTGAAGAGCGCCATGGACTTCTCCACGGCCCTGTGTGACGAGACCGGGCAGATAATCGCCCAGGGGGTCACCCTGCCCAACCAACTCGGCGCCCTTCCGGAAGCGGTGGCGGCGATTCTGAGGCGTTTCCGCGGGGATCTCCACCCGGGCGATGTGGCCATGGTCAACGATCCTTTCGACGGCGGCATGCACCTTCCCGACATCTTCGTGGTCCGCCCGGTCTTCTTCGAGTCGGAGTACGTGGGACTGGTGGCGACCGTGGCGCATCATGCCGACCTGGGCGGGATGGTGGCCGGGAGCATGTCGCCCTATGCGGAGGAGTGCTTCCAGGAGGGCCTCCGCATCCCGCCGGTGAAACTTTACTCGCGGGGCAGGCGTGAGGAGGGTGTGTTCGCCCTGCTGGGCGCCAACACCCGGGTGCCGGACATCGTCCTGGGAGACTTCGACGCGCAGTTGGTTGCCTGCGCCACCGGCGTCAAGGCCTTCGATCGGATGATCCGCCGGTACGGACTGGCGGAGTTCCGAGCGCATGTGGCGGCTCTCCTGGACTACACGGAGATGCTCACCAGACAGGAGATCAGAACGTTCCCGGAGGGGACCTACTCGTACATCGACTATCTGGATGACGACGGCATCCGCGACGATCCGGTGCCCATCGCGGTCTCCATCGAGATTCGCGATGGAGGAGTCACCCTCGACTTCACGGGAAGCTCGCCCCAGGTCCGCTCCTCTCTGAACAACACCCTGTCGTTCACCCATTCCAACACCTACGCGGCGATGCGTGCCCTGCTGAGGTCCGACATTCCCAACAACGCCGGATTCTTCCGGCCGATAACGGTCAAGGCGCCGCGGGGATGCATCCTCAACTGCGTGCTCCCGGCCGCCACCGGGACCCGGGGACTGACCGGTTTCAGGGTGATGGACGCCATTTTCGGCGCTCTGGCGCCCGCGCTCCCCGACCGGGTGATGGGCGCATCCGACGGCGGGCTGTCGCTGGTCACGGTGGGAGGGGTGAGGCCGGGAGGCGAGCGGTTCTCGGTGGTGGAACTGATCTCCGGAGCGTGGGGCGGCCAGGCCCTTCAGGACGGGGAGGACGGCGTACCGAACGTGGGCGCCAATGTGAGCAACATCCCGGTGGAGATGCTCGAGTCGTCGCTTCCCGTCCGGGTCGATCACTACGGCTACATTCCCGACACGGGAGGCGCGGGTCTCCACCGGGGCGGTCTCTCGCTCCAGCGCGAGTACACGTTCCTACAGGAATGCGACCTGAGCGTGCGTTCCGACCGGGCCACCATCTATCCCTACGGCATCGGCGCCGGAAGGCCCGGCACCCCTTCGCTGAACCTTCTCGGCCCGGAGAACGAAGAGGTGCTGATGCCGTCGAAGTTCTCCCAGCGGGTTACAGAAGGGATGCGTCTGATTCACCGGACGGCAGGCGCCGGCGGCTGGGGAGACCCTCTCGCCCGGGACCCGGAGCTTGCGGCACGCGATGTTCGCAACGGAATCCTGTCACCCGAGCGGGCATTTAGCGAGTACGGCGTCATCTTCGAGGCGGACGGGAACGAGGTCGACCAGGAAGCCACCGAAACGGAACGGTCGGCACGCCGCGCCGCCTCCGAAGAAGGCGCCACAACCACCCCGATCTCTTCATCGGCCCCGACCCCCCTGGAGGACCGCATCAGTGACAAGCTAAGGGAATCTGGGAAGTTTTAGCCTTATCGGCGAGAAGCTCTGGGAACTTGCCCACTCGCGAAATCATCGCCTCAGGCAGACCCGCGAAGCGTCACATGGAACAGTTATATTCCTGGAAACCACCAATAGGGAGGAGAACCGATGCCAACCACCATTTCTCGAGAGGAAGCACGACGGGAGACTCTCGGCAACTACACCGTTTTCGTGGAGGAGTTGCTTCCTGATCTGTTGGAGACCCACCCCAATGAGTGGGTCCTGCTCCGTAGCAGGCGGCCCATCGGGATGTACCCAACGGGCCTTGCTGCTAATCAAGCGGGCCGAGATCAGTTCCCGGATCGTCGGTATTCGATACAGGAGGTCACTGATCGTCCTTTGTTTGTGAGTCATAACACGATTGCTCATTAGAGAACCCCACGACTGTCTCGTGGGGCCGATCGTGAAAGGCGTGGTGATCCACAGTGAGGACTTCACACGTCGAATCACCGTCAATGCGCTCTTTGATACAGGCACCAATAACACCGGAGTCTCCCAGAGGGTCACTTCTATGCTGGCGCCGTACCAAACATCTGTAGTCGCCATTACGACGGCACTGGGGACGACGGAGAACACCCTCCGCTACACAGCGGTAGTGGACCTACCTAATGACGGCCAGCCAATCCCCGTGCTTGTCTTCGAGGGCGGGTCTTTCGGGCGATATGACGCACTGCTCGGGAGAGATGTCCTGCGGACAGGTACGTTCCATTTGGAAGAGGACTGGTTTTCTTTCTGTCAGAAGTCGCCGATGAGCGACCTTCATGTGCTGGACTTGACAACAATTCCAAATGATCCCCTCCCCGAGAGGTGGTTACTTGGGGGGCTTGCGTAGAGGGAGTAGCTGTGCGGGATTCTCTACGACGATCTGTCTGATCACTTCGTTTGACATCCCCTTCTTGCGCATGAAGGGAACCAGGCTCTCGAGGATGTAGTAGTAGCCGTGACCGCCGTAGCGGGTCAACCGGTGCTTGGTGCAGATGTCCTGTGAGATGAGGAGACGGGAGGCGGTGTCGGCCTCCAGCAGTTTGACCATCCGGTCGAGGCGCTGGCCGTCGCTCGGCATGTCGAAGGGCGTCGCTCCGTAGAACGAGGACTCGTGACCGAATAGGTCGAACTGGAGATAGGACTCCAACTCCAGCAGTTCCCAGAGGATGCCTATGTCCTGGACACGGAGATCCAGGTGTCCCAACACCACCCGGCTCATGTCGGCGCCGGCTTCGATCAGGCACTCGGCGACCTCCATCGGAGATCTCTGATCACGGCCGGTGTGGGTGGTGATCGCCACACCGGTCTCCCTCTGTACCTGGGCGGCGGCGGCCAGGACACGTTTCTCTCGCTCATGCAACGGCCAGGTACAAGCGACCTTGATGACCCCCGCCTTGACCGATGTCTCCTCCTGGTGACCCTGCCAGTCGTCGTGACCCTCGGTAGTGAGCCGGATGCCGTCCAGGATCTCCGACTTCATCAGGTCCGCCAACCGATCCTCGGCCATGTTGTGCATGTACGAAGGGTGGGTGTGAGCGACGTAGAACCCGGTTGCCATGATGATGTGGACGCCGCTTGCACGAGAGACCCGCGCCAGGCCGACCGGATCCCGACCGATACCGGGAGGCGTGACCTCGACGACCGCGCCGCCTCCCCACTCCCGGTAAAGCCGCATCTCATCGATGGCTGTCGGGATGTCTCCCAGCAGGAGGTTGTCATAGTGCCGGAAGTAGTTCCGCCGGATCCAGGCGAGGTTGTCTAGACGGATCGGTTCATACGCCCGGACCCTCTCGCTGGCGGTCCGGGGGGCTTGGAAGATGCCGGTTACGTCGGTCAGGATGTGTTCGTGCATCATGGTCGGGCCCAGCAGGTGGGGATCCACCGCCCCCAGTACGGTCTGGACCCGTCCGGGTGGCGCCTGGCCTGCGGTTTCGCTCATCGTTTCACTCAACCGGACGCACGCAAATGGCGCGCCACGTCCGCGAAGGCGGTCTGTATGCGCTCCATCTGTTGATCGGTGTGCACCGCCGAGGCGATCAGGCGGATCCGAGAAGTCCCCGGAGGGACGTAGGGCGGGAGGACGGCGCGGACGAAGATACCGTGGCGGATGAGGAGGTCCTCGGCCATCTGGGCCTTGGCGTCATCGCCGAACATCACGGGAATGATCGGATGAACCCTATCGGGCACCGAGAATCCGAGCCGGGTCAACGACGAGTTGATGGTGGAGGCGTTCCCCCACAGCCGGTCCAAACGCTCGGGCTCGGCCTGCATGATCCGTACCGCCTCCAGCGCGGCGGCCGCGGCCACCGGGGAGGGAGCGGTCGTGAATAGGAAGGTGCGGCACACCTTGCTCAGGTATCCGATCACCTCCGCCGACCCGGTGGCGAAGGCTCCGACACTTCCCAGGGCCTTCCCGAGCGTTCCAACTATCACATCGGCTCTGTCTGCCCGTTCATAATGGCCGGTGGAGCCCTTCCCGCCGGATCCCAATACGCCGGTGGCATGGGCGTCGTCCAGGACCAGCATGGCGTCATGTTTGTCAACCAGGTCGGCTATCTCGTCCACCGGGGCGAGGGTGCCGTTCATCGAGAAGACGCTGTCGGTGACGACCAGGCTCTTCCCGGGCGCCCCCTCGAGTTGACGACCCAGATCCTCGGCGTCACAGTGCCGATAGACCCTTACCTCCGCTCCGCTCAAGCGGGCCCCGTCGATGATGCTGGCGTGATTGAGTTCGTCGCTGCACACCGTGTCTCCCTTTCCGGGAAAAGCGGAGACAACGCCCAGGTTGGCCGCGTACCCGGATGCAAACAGAAGCGCCGACTCGGCTGCCTTCAGAGCAGCCAGTTCCTCCTCGAGTTCGCGATGCACCGCGGTGTCCCCTCCCACGTGGCGGGATGCCCGGGCTCCCGCGCCGAAGGTCTCCAGGGCGGCCTGCGCGGCGGCTATGACCCTGGGATCGGAAGCCAGCCCCAGGTAGTCGTTCAACCCGAGGGCGATGTAGGTGCGTCCCTCATGGTGGATCGTGCCGGGCCGGACAATGGAGGAGGCGGGATCCGAAGGCGGCCAGACGGCGGCACGATCGGCAATGCGGTCACGAATCATCTCACACCTACCTTGCGAATAACTGGCCTTTCCTCACCGTTACTTTTGTGCTCCGGGAATCCAGACCGATCAATCCGGCGCCTGTTCATCTTCGCAGCACCCGGCCGGGCCGGGTTCCCGAGAGCCTACCTGCCTGCATCACGGGCTTCCCATTGACCAGCACATGCATCATTCCCTCCGCCAAGATATTCGGCTCGTACCTGGTCGCCTTTTCGCGAAACACCGCCGGGTCGAACACCGCGATGTCCGCGAAGGCTCTCGGCCTCAACACTCCACGGTCTGACAGGCCGAGGCGGTCAGCCGGAAGGCCGGACAACCGGCGAACCGCTTCGCTCGGCGAGAGGAACCCTCCCGGTTCGGCAGAGAAGTTGTAGAAGTAGGAGGCCCAGGTGTATGCGCCGTGGAACGTACTGCCCGCAAGGGGACCGTCGGGAGCCATGGTGGTGGCGTCGGAAGCCGGCATCGACAGCGGGTGCGCGAAGGCGGCGCGCTGTTGGTCGGCGCTGTGACAATCGATCAGGACCATCAGGGACCCCATCGTCTCGATCGCTCCCAAGAGCAGGTCGTAGATGCAGTCCAGACCCTCCTGTCCCCGCTCGGCGGCGATCGAACCGATCGACCGGCGGCTGTAGTCGGGGTAGGTGTCGTGGTCCAGCAATTCGATGCGCTCCCAGTCGCCACCTGCGCTGAGGATGCTCCGGAAGTTCTTCATCTCCCGGCGCGCCTCCTCGCTCTTGAGGACGGAGGCAAGTCCGTCGACGCCGTCGGCCATCGCCCATGGCGGGAGCACCGAATAGAGGTAGGTGAACCCGAACAGGCGGGTGTGGACATCGAATGCCACGTCCAGGTCCTTTCGGCGGGCTTCGTCGACCAGTTCCAGGCACTGTTCCATCTCCGCATCGCCGCTTCGGGGAACCAGGTGGGAGACCTGGAGTCTCACCCCCGCGGCCCTGGCGGTCCTGATCGCCTCGGCCACCCCTTCGGGCGCCCCGGCGTCACGGTAGCGGGCATGGCAGACGTACAGGTCGTCCCGGTCGGCCAGCGGCGCGCAGAGCCTGGTGACTTCCGACTCGGAGGCCCCCGCCTCGGTTGCGTATTCGAGGCCGGTCGAGAGGCCCCAGGCGCCTTCTTCCAGCGCCGTGTCGAGAAGTCGGGCCATCCGGTCCAGTTCCCCTTCCGTCGACGGTCGGTCGGTCAGGCCCACCACGGCCAGTCTCAGCTGACCATGGGGGACCATGCTCATGACGTTCAAGGCCGGCTCCGCCAGTTCGAGCCGGGAGAAGTAGCCCGAGGCGGAGTCCCAATCGAGAGGGACCGACTCGGAGTATCCGTATATCGCCTTCAGGGCGAGTTCCGGATCTCCGATGGGAAAGCATCCGTGGCCGCAGTTACCAACCACCTCCGTGGTGACTCCCTGGTAGATGGCGCTGACTGCCCGTGGGTCGGCCAGAAGGGTGTAGTCGGAGTGGCTGTGGATGTCGATGAAACCCGGGGCGACGAAGAGCCCGGTGGCGTCCAGTTCCTCGCCTTGGCCCGAAGCCAGGTCCCCTATGGCGGCGATGCGTTCGCCGACGATGCCTACATCGGCCTGCCGGGGATCACCGCCGGTTCCGTCCAGCACGGTGCCGCCCCGAATGATGAAGTCAAACATATCCCCGTGAATCCCTTCGCGTCAAGCCTCCAGATGGCCTGGCTCGCAGCGAACCGCGGTCCTGGCATGGAGGCGGAAGGCACAGATCCGTCGTCGGGGAGGGGGCAAAAAATATCGCTTCACCCCCTGACCGCGCCAGGGGTGCGTGGCTAGCATGGCTGATATATGTTACACAATGCATGTTGTGTAACAGGCGGGAGTGTCGGCCTCCGTGGGGCCATCATTGCTGCTTTCCGGGAACAACCCTGGAGTGACATGTGTCGAGCAGTGTCACTCCATAAAGAAAGGATTGAATAGATGCCTAAGAAGTACTTACGAAGTTTGGTAGCTGTCATCATCGCTCTCGCCATGGTGGCGGCAGCCTGCGGTGAGGACGAACCCGCCGAGACCACCGCGGCGCCGACCACCGCGGCACCCACCACGACCGCCGCTCCCACCACCACCGCCGCTCCCGAGGAAGAGCCGATTCGGATCGGGTTGGTCATTCCCGACTTCACCCAGAATGAATTGATCCTTGCTCTGAAGACCGGCGCGGACGACGCCGCCGCCGACTTGGGCGTCGAACTGCTGGTGACCGGCAGCGGCAGCGCCCAGGACCTGGTGGCCGCGATCGAGAACTATGCGGCGGCAGGTGTTGACGTGATCGTCTACGACACGATCGACGCCCAGGCCCTGGCGCCTGCGATCCTGGCCCTCAACGACGCCGGCATCCCGGTGGTATGCACGGTTGCCTGTGCCTCCGAGGGAGTCAGCGCCATCGAGATAGGTTACGACTATCGGGCTGACATGGGCCGACCGGTCGGTGACTGGCTGGCAGCCCAGGACCCCGCACCGGCCAAGCTCGCTTTCATCGACTCCAACCGGGCCGATGAGTCGGTCGCCGCCATATACGCGGGAATCGAAGATGGCCTGGAGGCCGGTGGACTCGCCGATGTCGAGAGGGTTGAGACCCCACCCACCAACTGGGACCGCGCGGCAGGTCTCGACTCAGCCAGGTCACTGCTGACCGCCCATCCCGATGTGGACATCATCGTCGGCTTGCACGACCTCCTGGCCGGAGCCACGCTGACCGCCATGGAAGAGTTGGGTTACAAGGAGACCACATTGACCGGTCTGGGCGGCACCTGCGAAGGCCTCATGAACATTCTCGAGGGCCGTCAGGCGCTCACGGTGATCCAACCGCTCTATCCGGCCGGGTACCTGGCCGTTGAAGCAGCCGTCAAGATCGCCCAGGGAGAAACCATGACAGAGGACTTCATCCCGATCGGAATGGTGGTGGTCGACAAGGCGTTCGCGGAAGGCGTGCTGGACGGTTCGGAAGAACCCGTGCAGAGCGGTGTCGATCTCAAGACGGCACTGGACGCCGCAGCGGCTGGTTGCTAAACACCGACAACTTCTAACCCGTTAGGTGACGATGGCTCCCTCCTGCCAATCCAAGAGATGCGGCGGGAGGGGGCCATTGGCCTGATTTCGGGCTCGTTAGAGTCCGCACAGGGACAGAGAACGGCTTGAAAGAAAGTGTGAGTTTCCGTGGTTGACTCGGATCAGGCTACGCAAGCGAATCAGGGGCCCCCGAGGGTGCGAAGCGGCTTGAGTAGATACCGGCAACTGTTGGCGCTGTTAGCTGCGGTTCTGCTCCTTTGGACCTACCTGAGCTTTGCCAGCCCGTATTTCATGACGGTGCAGAATCTGACCAACATCGCCCTGCAGAGTTCGGTGGTGGGGATCATGGCGGTCGGGTTCACCATCTTGCTGATCGGCGGGGAGATCGACCTGGCGATCGGCTCCACCCAGGCCTTGGCGGGGACCATGGCCGCACTTCTGATCATCCAACGCGAGTTGCCCATCTGGGCCGGGGTGCTGATTGTCCTGGGCATGGGCCTGATCGTCGGGAACGGCAACGGGTACTTCTCCCTGTTCACGAAAGTCCCGTCGTTCATCGTGACCCTGGCGATGCTGGGGGTGCTGCAGGGCCTCGCCTTCGTGATGACCAGCGGACAGACCATAGGTGGATTCCCGGAGGGCTTCAAAGTCCTGGGTCACGGCAAGGTGGGGGTGATCCCGTTGCCGGTGATCATCTTCTTTGCTGTGACCGTGGTAGTGCAACTGGTGCTGAGCCAGACCCGCTACGGCGTGGAACTGTACGCGACCGGCGGCAATCGAGAGGCCGCCGAACTGGTGGGCATCAGCGTCAGGAGGGTCTTGATGCTGGCCTTCATCGCCAGTTCGATGCTGTGCACGCTGGCGGGCCTGGTGCTGAGCGCCCGGCTGAACGCCGGCCACGGCTCCTTCGGATCGGAGTCGCTGCTCGATGCGGTGGCGGCGGTGATCATCGGTGGCACATCGCTCAATGGAGGCGCCGGCAACACGTTCGGCACCCTTCTGGGGATCATCCTGATAAGCACCATCAAGAACGGTTTGATCCTCCTGGGAGTGGATCCGTTCTGGCAGCAGGTGGCGGTCGGCGCACTGATCCTGGCAGCCGTGTTGGTTGACAAGACAATCAAGGGCGAACTGGCCCCGGGAGATCTTCTGCCCAGGTTGGTGAGGCGATGACGGCGTCCGTTGCCCCGGGCATGAGCGGACCAGACGGCAACGGTGTTCTCGACCGGGGCACCGGTCCGGTGATGATGGCCAGGAACGTCCACAAGTCCTTCGGCCAGGTACGCGCACTGATCGACGCCACGTTTCAGGTCGACGAGGGAGAGACCGTGGCGATAGTCGGTGACAACGGCGCCGGCAAGTCGACCCTGGTCAAGATACTGACCGGGGCCGTGATACCGGATACCGGTTCCCTGGCTCTGGACGGGAGAGAGGTGGCGTTCCGCACAACCCGGGACTCCCTACAGCTGGGGGTGACGGCGGTCTACCAGAACCTGGCGTTGGCCGACAACATGACAGTGGCCGAGAACGTGTTCCTGGGCCGGGTGCCCACCCGATGGCTGCGGGTGGACCGCCGGCGGATGGAACGGGAGTCGGCGGAACTCCTCGACTCTCTGGCCATCAACGTGCCCGACGTCAGAGCCCGGACGGCGTTGTTGTCGGGCGGGCAGCGTCAGGCGGTCGCCATCGCCCGCGCCTTCCGGTCCGGCCGGAGGCTGATGATCCTGGACGAGCCCACCGCGGCCCTGGGCGTACAGGAGGGCCAGAAGGTCCTGGACATCATCGAAGGTCTGAAGGGACAGAGAGTCTCGATCATCGTGGTCAGCCACAACCTCGACCACGTGTTCAGGGTTGCTGATCGAATCGTGGTCATGAGGGGAGGCCGGATAGTGGGCTCACGTCGAAAGGAAGAAACGACCACCGACGACATCGTCCATCTGATTGTGGGAACCCGCAACTGAAGGGCTCTGGGTCGGTGGTCAGGAACGGCAGGCAGAGAACATGACTCGAATGGAACGCAACCGCAGGACCGTCCGGCCTCCCTCGATCGCCGACATAGAGGAGACGGCGGCTTATGACGGGATCGAACTCGCCAGGGGGGAAGCCGAGGAACTCGCCGGCATAATCACCGCCCTGGTGATGGCCGCCGGCGACGCCGACCGGTTCGACCCACCCGCCATCCCCACCTTCGAGACTTCCCGGGACTCGGGCCGTCGACCATCCCCTACCGAGGACCCCCTGAACGCCTTCATCCGAATGTGCGAGGTCAAGGGCGCCGAGCATGGTCCCCTTTCGGGTTGGCGCCTGGGGGTGAAGGACAACATCGCGGTGGCCGGCGTGCCGATGACCAACGGATCCGTTTTTCCTCCTTTCGTTCCGACGTTGGACTCGGTGGTCGTCGACAGAATGCTCGAAGCCGGGGGCTCGATCGTCGGGACCCTCAACATGGACGACCACGGCGGAGGAGCGACCGGGGTTATGAGCGCTTTCGGCCCGGCGCGCAACCCACTCGACCCGTCGCGGACCGCCGGAGGTTCGTCGGGAGGCGCGGGAGCGGCGGTGGCGTCCGGAGCCGTCGACGGCGCCCTGGGAGTGGACCAGGGCGGAAGCGGACGGATACCCGCCGCGTGCTGCGGGGTGGCGACCATCAAGGCCACCCACGGCCTCATCCCCACCTTCGGGGTGACCCCGATAGACCACAGCATCGACTACGTGACACCCCTAGCCCGGTCGGTGAGGGAAGTCGCCATCCTGCTCGAGGTGATCGCCGGCGAGGACTGGCGCGATCCCCAAGGGGTCCACGTTCCCATCGAGATCCCCGCCTACCGGAGGGCCGCAGGAGACGGCGTGGCGGACCTTCGGATCGCCGTGATCGACGAGAGCATCACGGGTGTCGACTGCGAACCGGTGGTGGTGGAGACGATCAATGACGCGGTTGGAGCACTGGAGCGAGCAGGCGCGCAGGTTGAAAGGGTCGCCTTTCCGGAGTGGAGCGAAGCCTCCAGCATATTCGGCCCTTACGTGGCCCACCTGGTGGGCAACATGCTGCGGACCGAGGGCGGCAGCCACGGTCACATGGGGTACATCGACGCCGATCGGGTGCATGCTTTCGGGGCCAACCGGCGGGCGCAGTCCCGCGAACTCAACCCTTACGTCAAGTGCTGGACCATCGCCAGCCGGTATCTGATGGAGCGGTACATGAACGTCCCGTTCGCCAAACTGCACAACGCCCGGCTCGAGTCACGGCGACGCATCAGCGAAATGCTCGGCACATGGGACCTGCTGATCACGCCGACCATACCCTTCACAGCCCCGAAGTTGCCCGAGGCCCCAACACCTATCGCAGATCTCTTGGCAGACTCAAAGGCCAGCGTGGCCTTCAACACCTCGCCCCTGAACATGTCCGGCCATCCGGCCATGGCGGTGCCCGGGTTGCACGACGCCGACGGCCTGCCCGCGTCGGTGCAGATCGTCGCCGCTCACTTCGACGAATACACCGCCTTCCGGGCGGCCTTCGTGCTCGAGGGGTACTTTGCCGGGCAGAAGCCCGGGTCGGCCTGAGAACGTGGCAGCGCAGGATCCTTTGGAGAGGCGGGCCCTCGAATATCTTTGGATTCACGAGAGTCCGCGCTCGGAACTGGTGGACCACGACATGCTCAGGGTGTTCGACCGGGGTGAGGGTGCGTGGCTCTGGGACACCCGGGGCGATCGCTACTTCGACCTCTGCTCGTCGATGTGGCAGACCCCCCTCGGGCACGGTAGGGCAGACATCCCCGCCGCCATGGCCGAACAGGCCCGAAACGTCGCCACCGCCGGGCCGATCTTCTTCACAACCCGGGGAGCGGTGGAACTGGCCGAGCGGCTGGCCGCGTCGGCGCCGGGCGACCTCCAACACTCGTTTCTCACCAGTTCCGGCTCAGAGGCCACCGAGACAGCCATCAAGCTGGCCCGCCAGTATCACCGCATGCGCGGGGACCACCACAGGTACAAGTTCATATCCCGCTACGGGTCGTATCACGGCGCCGGGTTCGGAGGCCTGGCGATGTCGGGTCGCCGTCACCGGGACTCGGTGTACTACCCCCTGATGCCGGGAGGAGTTCACGTCATGCCCCCGACGGGAGTCTCAGACCTCCAGTACGCCGAGCAGATCCGAGACACGATCGAGTTGGAAGGACCGGAGACGGTGGCGGCGGTGATCGGTGAGCCGGTGGCGATCACCGAGTTCCGGATCCCGGATGAGACCTACTGGCCTCGGGTGAGAGAGATATGTGACGAGTACGGCGTCTTGCTGATAATCGACGAGACCCTGGTGGGTTGTTGTCGCAGCGGACGGATGTGGGGGATCGAGCACTGGGACGTGACACCGGATGTGATGGTGGTGGCCAAGGCCCTGAGCGGCGGGTACGCTCCCGTCGCCGCCATGATCGTCCGCCAGCATGTCTTCGCGGTGTTCGGCCGCGATGCCGGATCTCCCTCGGTGCAGAGCTACGGGGGCCATGGCGCCACCGCCGCGGCGGCAGCCAAGGCCATGGAGATCTACACCGAGCAACGCATGGACCGCGTGGCGGAGTCCCTGGGAGCGGACCTGCTCGAGATGCTGAGCGGAGTCTGGGAGTTTCCGATCGTTGGAGACATGCGTCGCTTCGGCCTGTGGATCGGGATAGAACTGGTCAACCCGGCTACCGGAAGGTCATACGCCACCGGGATACGGGGCACCTACCAGGTGGCCAAGGAGTTGAGTAGGCGGCTGCTGCGGATCGGCTGCGCGGCGGCTCGCATGTCGGAGGGCATCCTGCACGTGGCGCCGCCCTACGTGTCCACCGAGGCAGACCTGGAATTCGTCGCCGAATCAGTGGTTTCCGTGCTGGACGAAATGTCCGATATCCTTTCTCAAGGCTAAGAAGCTTACGAAGGGTACGACGAGGTGCAGCACAACTGGACGATTGAACAACGGATCACCAAGGAACTACGGGACCTGATAGTCGCAGGAGAACTCGAACCGGGCATCCGGGTCCGCTACCGGGACCTCGCCGAGCAGTTCGGGGTCAGCGTCACGCCGGTGCGCGCCGCGTTGAGGGAACTGGCGCACGAGGGGTTGATCGACGCCCGCCCCAACTCGGCCAACTATGTATCCCCGTTGTCGCTCGACGAGATCGAACAGTTGTACCTGACCAGGATGGGTTTCGAATCGTGGCTGGCCCGGCTGGGCGCCCCCCGGATGTCGAGCCAGGACCTGGCTGTGATGGAGGAGAGGCTCCAAGTTTTCCAGAGGGCCGCCGAAGAACGAGACAGCGAATGCCTGCTGGACACTGCTTGGAACATGCGGGTTGGATGTTATGAAGCAGCCGATCGTCCCGGCCTGGTGCAGAAGGCGGCGGACCTCTACGATCGCTCCCGCCGTTACACCCATCGGACCCTGATGGTTGATTCCAGATACAACAGGTCGACAGCCGTGGCAAAGGCCTTTTATGGCGCCTGTCTGGAACACAACGGCGACCTGGCCGCCGAGACGATCCGGAGGGCTCTTGAAGTGACCTTCCAAGACCTCCTCGGCATGATCGACCCGGCAACGAACGGACAAGTGGCTTCTTAGACGGTCGGCTACGATGACGGCCTGCCGGGCCGGGACGACACCGGGAACCTACTCGGGAGCCCTGCCCACTTCGGCGCCCATCATGTGCTCCAAGGCCTTGACCAGGGCGTGCTGGCCCTCCGATCCCAGGCCTCTGTGCTGCAGCGACCGGTATAGCTGGAACACCAGGCCCGTGGTCGGCAGGGGAACCCCCAACTCGTCCCCCGCCTCCAGCACCAGACGGATGTCCTTCTGCTGAAGATCGATGGTGAATCCCGGGCGCCAGTCCCGGACGATCATCTGCGGTCCCCGGTTGGCCAGCATCCACGAGTTGGCCGCTCCGCCGGTCAGAGCCGACAGGGCTGTCTCCAGGTCCAGCCCGCCCGCGTCGGCAAGCAACAGCGCCTCGCAGGCCGCCTGCATGTTCACCACCACCAGCACCTGGTTGACCAGCTTCACCATCTGCCCGGATCCCACCGGACCGACATGGGTGATGGTCTTTCCCATCGCATCCAGATAGGGGCGCACCCTCTCCAGATCCGAGGCGTCGCCGCCCACCATGATCGACAGAGTGCCAAGCTCTGCGCCTTCACTCCCCCCGCTCACCGGACCGTCCAACCAGGAGCCTCCCGCGTCGGCGGCCAAACCGGCCAGCCGCCGGGTCTCCGAGGGACTGATCGTGGAGTGGTCCACCACCACCGATCCCGGCGACAGCCCGGCCAGTACCCCGTCGGGTCCCTCGGTCACCGCCACCACGTCGGGAGTGTCGGCGACGCAGATCAACACCACCGTGGACTGTTCCGCCACTTCCCGGGGCGACCCCGCCGCGGAGGCGCCCAGGTCGATAACCGGCGCCATCTTGGAAGCGGTGCGGTTCCACACCGTCACGTCGAAGCCGGCCCTCGCCAGATTGGCCGCCATCCCTCCGCCCATGATCCCCAGACCTATAAAACCAAGCTTCTCACTCACCTCGATCTCCTTTCTCTCCCATCACCACCGCCGCCTTCCACCCTCCAAGTTCGGCCGGACGCCCGCAACAACTCTGCTACCAGGCTTTTCTTTCGAGGGTACCAAGTCGGGGTCGCGCCTGCATGGAGGAGACGTCCTCCCCCACCCCGCGGGGAGTCCTGCTAGTAGATGCCGGGAAAGATCCGGTACTTGACCCTCTCCTGGTACTCGGCCCACTTCTCGGGGCCGTACTTCTCGGCGCAGAACCGGTCATCGTAGAGCTGACGCACAGTGAAGAAAGAGACGATGAAGATGAAGTACGTCCAGGCCCAGAGATTGCCTACGTAACCGAACACCAGGGAGATCGAGAGGGCCAGGAACCCCTCGCCCAGGTAATTGAAATGCCGGGCGACTCCCCAGAAGCCGCTGCACAGGATCTTGCGGTCGCCCGCCTCGATGTACACCGGGTCGATGAGCCCGAGGAATTTGCGGTCGGGCCAGCGTTTGAACGTGTACTTCTGCAGGTTGGCGCCCCGACCGATGGCCCATCCCCCCAGGAACAGCACCGGCGTTCCGATCAGCCAGACATACCTCAACGGCCCCGAGAACCCGGGGTCCGGGTGGACGGCCATGCCCCATAGCGGAAGGATGTACAGCCACCCGTAAACGATGAGACCACCCCAAATCAACTTGAAGCCGAGCCTCTCGTGGATGAGGTCGTAGGTGTAGAGCTGGACTCGCTCGAAGATCGAATAGTCCAGGATGTAGAAGGTGAAGAACGCCGCATACAGGAAGACGCCCGGATTGGAGTCATCACCGAATAGCTCGTAGTGGTAAGCGGCGCCCGACAGTGCGTTGAGGGCGAACATCGTCCCGCCGACCACGTACAGGTACATCTTGACGTCGAAACGCTCCCCCAGGAACGACAATTCCAGGGCCCGGCCTTCCCACACCGCCAACCATGTGTTCTCATTCTCGCCCTTCGGCTGGCTGAACACCGCCACCAGGGTAAAGATCACGGCCAGGACGGTCCCGCCGGCTATTGCGTAGACCGAGGACCGGTAGAACCAATCGCGCTCCATCCCGGTTAGCTCGAAGGCCCACACGATCAGAACGACCACAAAGACCAAAAGACCGTTCAGCCGGTAGCGGCGCGGCTCACCGGTCGCCGGATCGGTGACGTAGCCGGGCACCCTCCGGGCCGGCAGTATCAACTGCAACAGGAAGAACACCGCGAAGACCACCACCGGAGTCAGGAACCCCGCGATCACTTCTGAGCCGGAGAGTTCGAAGAGGTGGTCGATGCCGAGCCATTCAATCATGACCGGTTACTCCTTCCTGGGGTGGAGCGATCTCCCCGATGATCGCATCCGTCGGCTTACCGGCGGAGGGTGGTGCACGCAGAATCGACGATGGCGGTCACCAATACCCTTGGCTATGACCATACCGCCAGCCCATTGTCTCACCAAGGAATTGACTCCACTTCGCCGGCGCTCCGGACCCAGGATGAAGCTAGTGTCTTGGCGGGATGAGCAAGGGACGAGCGGTCGGGGCCATCGACCAGGGAACCACCAGCACCAGGTTCATGATCTTCGATCACTCGGGAGCCGCGATCGCCTCCGCACAGCGGGAGTTACGCCAAATCCTCCCCCAACCGGGGTGGGTAGAGCACGATCCCATGGAGATTCTCCAGGCCACAGAAGCGGTGATCGGAGAAGCGCTCCGCTCGGTGGGCATGACGGGCGGGGATCTTGCGGCCGTCGGGATCGCCAACCAGCGGGAGACCACCGTGGTGTGGGACCGGTCTACCGGCAGACCGTTGGCCAATGCCATCGTGTGGCAGGACACCAGGACCGACCGGATTTGTGAGAGACTGGCCCGGGAGGGCGGTGTCGACCGGTTCCGGGACCGGACCGGCCTTCCCCTGGCCACCTATTTCAGCGGACCGAAAGCGACCTGGCTGCTGGAGAACGTCGATGGCGCAGCGGAGAAGGCGGCCTCTGGCCGGGCTGTCATGGGCACGGTCGACTCGTGGCTGGTTTGGAACCTAACCGGTGGAGTCGACGGAGGGAGGCATGTGACCGACGTCACCAATGCCTCGCGGACCCTGCTGATGGATCTCGACACTCTCGACTGGAGTGACGAGTTGCTCGGGGCAATGGGAGTCCCCCGCTCGATGATGGCCGAGGTCCTGCCATCCATCGGCCGCGTCGGGAGGGGAAGCGGCGTTCTCGATGGAGTTCCCATCTCGGCCATCCTGGGAGACCAGCAGGCAGCCTTGTTCGGCCAGACATGTTTCCGACCGGGAGAGGCCAAGAACACCTACGGGACGGGATGCTTCCTGCTCATGAACACGGGCGCCCGGAAAGTGCCCTCCACCCACGGCCTGCTCACCACGGTGGGATACCAGGTCTCCGGATCCGATCCGATCTATGCCCTCGAGGGGTCGGTGGCGGTCACCGGATCCCTGGTTCAATGGCTCCGTGACAACCTGGGGATGATCTCTTCGGCGCACGAGGTGGAGGAACTGGCGGCCTCGGTGCCGGACAACGGGGATGTCTACTTCGTGCCGGCTTTCTCGGGACTCTTCGCTCCCCACTGGAGGCCGGACGCCCGGGGGGTCATCGTCGGCCTGACCCGATTCGCCAATAGGGCCCACATCGCCAGAGCCGCATTGGAGGCCACTGCCTACCAGACCCGGGAGGTGCTCGAAGCCATGCGGGCCGACTCCGGCGTGGCGCTGACCGAGTTGCGAGTGGACGGGGGCATGGTGGCCAACAACCTGCTGATGCAGTTCCAGTCGGACATCCTCGACGTCGATGTGGTTTGCCCGCGGGTGAGCGAGACCACCGCACTGGGCGCCGCCTACGGCGCTGGACTTGCAGAGGGGTTCTGGGGCAGCCTCGGCGATCTGCGCCGGAACTGGCAGGAAGACCGGCGCTGGACTTCTGAGTCCTCGGATGAGACCCGGGAGGCCCGGTACGCCCGCTGGCAGAGGGCAGTGACCCGGTCTCTTGGCTGGTTGGGCGAAATCTCGCCGGGCTGAGTTCTCGGTTTCCGCGACCCCCGCCCCTCGCAGGCGGCCGGGTTGTAGCTGAAATACCGTCGTCCAATACGACCTTGTGTACTCTTCGGTCGATATGTGCCACCCGGAGGAGAACCGGAGTCCGTCGCGCCGCATGCTGCGTAATGCCATAGCGCTGGCCGCCATCCTGGCGCTGTCCTTCCTCACGGCTGCGTGCGGCGGGTCTGCCGACGAACCGACCAGCGGCGAGGTCTCTGAAACAACCGCGCCTACGACCACCGAGGCGACCACGACCACTGAGGCGCCGACGACCACGACCACCGAGGCGCCCCAAGAGGAGCCCGCGCCCGCCGAGGAAGCCGCCTCCACCGCCGACGAATCGTTGGACATGGTGGAACACCTCCGTGAGAAGACCTTCTACCTGTGGGACGTTTACAACACCCACGACCCGGACGCACTCGAGATCTTCTACTCGGACAGCTACTGGGAAGAGGAAAAGGACAGCATCCGGGCAAACATGCAGCCCTTCATAAACCAGAACCTGGCCTTTACCGCGGAGGAGACGTCTCCGCCCACCGAGATAGCCCCCGGCAAGTGGGAGACCAGGCACACCGCCCGCTTCCCGGGAGGGCTGGTGAACATGGTGTTCATCTACGAAGAATTCGACGGCACCTGGCTCCTCACCTTTGCCAAGCCCCAGTAGACCGTAACGACGCTGCAACCGCAGGTTCGGAGCGCCTGCTGTCCCTCACGAACCCTTAAGAGCTGAGCAACCGACGCTTCCGTCTTCGTATAGAACAACCGGTTGTCGGAAGCTGCTCCCTTCCCCTAAGAAAGCGGCTCCAATGGTTCCGGGCGGATCATCCGAGCGGCGGTGCGGATGTGCGGTGAGAGGCTTCCCTGGTAGGCAACCACCAGCAACGAGCCCGTTCGGTCCCGGACGGAGACGAGATCGGCTGCCTCCTCGACCTCTTCTGGGCCTTCAAGCACTTCTCACAGACTACCCAGGCGGGGTTGGGCCGTCGCCTTTAGGTGACCGCCCTTCCCCCGCCGGTTCTCTGCAGCGGGGTCACGCTCCATGAAGGCTATGGAGGTTCCAGAGGGATCGCCGTTAGTGGCTTTTTTCACAGGTTCGCATGATTTAGCGTTGGACTGTCACACCCCCTTGCCATACTGGGTAACCATGAACACAGCAGCAGCGAACGGTCGGGGAGCCCATGAGGCAGTGGTGTTGGCGCCGACGGCCTCAGTGCGGGAATCAACCGTGGAGCAGCTTCAGGCCCGGGTGCGGTCCACGATCCGGGGTGAGAACCAACTTGCCGGCATCCGCGCCGAGGCACTGGCCGAACTGCAGCGGAGGAGAGGAACCGAACTCACCGAGAACGACCTGCGGGAGGGCGGACAGCGGTCCGGCCGCCAAGCCCGTTCGGAGGTTGACACCGCCCGAGAACTGGAAGGGCTGCCGAAAACCCTGGAGGGTCTGCAAAAGGGGGACATCCCTTACGCCAATGCCCGGATCCTGGCCGGAGCCAAGAAGCGGGGAGACATAGTCGAAGAGGAACTGCTGGACGACGCCCGCACCCAATCACCTGACAGGTTTGCCGCCAGGGTCCGCAAACACGAACAGCAACGGTCCCAAGACGACGGTGTCTCCAGGCTGGAACATCAAAGGTCGCGGCGGTTCGCCAATTTCAAAACGGATGTCGACGATGGGATGACGGTTCTCTACGGGAGATTCGACCCTGTCACCGGCGCTCGGATCGAGACGGCCTTGTCCAAGAAGATGAACGAACTCTGGCAGGAGGAAGACCCCCGGGAACGAGCCACCGCCGGACAGCGGATGGCCGACGCCCTGGAGATTCTTCTGACCCGCCCGGGAGGAGAAGACGGTGGAGCCCAGGATGTGCGATTGTTGGTGATCGCAGACTACGACGCGGTCAGTCAACAACTGGTCAAGGCTCGGTTGAGCAACGGAACCCCCATCCCTGGTCGAACATTGCGGAAGCTGGCCTGTGACGCCCAGATCCTGCCGGCCATCTTCAAGGGGCGTTCCCAGCCATTGGATTTCGGAACAGCAAGACGGAAGGCCAGCCCCACCCAACGCGCCGCTCTCATCGCCCGCGACCGGGCATGCATAGGGTGCGGGGCAAAAGCTGCCTGGTGCCAGGCGCATCACATAATCCACTGGCAGGACGAAGGTCCCACCAACCTCGACAACATGTGCTTGCTCTGTTCCCGATGCCACCACAATGTCCACGACCGCGACTGGGAAGTTCACCGCAACGCCAAGGGGGAGTTCGTGCTGCGACCACCCCCTTCAGACACCCGCCGGTCCAGCTCATTCAAGACCCACCACCGCCGGCGCCGACACCGACGCCGCAAACCGAAGACAGGAGTCCTACTCGGAGATCCTTGACAGCCGTCTACTCCGGACACATTGACCAGACCAGAGAAAACCCTTCCTGTGACTTGACTTCCGGTCGCCGACCTTCCCATACTGATCATTAGCTACCAAGCACATCGGTGCGGACTCCAGAGCTCAACCCGCAACCGCAACACAAAACACCGAAGATCCAGCCCTGATCCGGGCGCGGAATTTCGCGACAAACTACGGAAAGGCGGTGGCGGGGGAGGGCACATTGTGGGGGTTTCGTAGTGTTCCACCGGTTTGCATA
>JAPPFC010000028.1 GCA_028824015.1 bacterium | reverse complement strand
AACAGGAACACGGTACCCACCGGGAGGGGCCCGGGTTATCGTTCGATTTGTAGACGCGCCGCTTAACCTGCCACTTCATTCAAGCAGAAAGAACCGGGGGGCACCCTGATACTAAAAAGGGTACTGACAATAACAAAAACTGCTCTGACCTGGTATGTTATAGACTGATAAGGTGTTGGGGGAGGGCACCCAAGGCAGGGGAGGAGCCGCATCGTTTTCGCGGGATAGTGGTTGGTTTTCGCGGTTTTGTGATGTGGGCGGGTGGGCCCGATTGACCCCGGTTTTGGCGAGCCTGGTGGGCCGGGCGGGAGGACCTGGGCGCCGGGGGGAGGCAGGAAAGCACGCTCCGGGAGGAGATGTGGAGTAGAGTGGGAGAAAAGTTGCTATAAATAGAGATAATTGGTATAGAATGGAAAAACCTTCTAACATATACCCAGACCAATTGACCGAACACCTTCCACGAGGCGCCGATGTTCCTAGGAACCACCACACGCACAGTCGACGACAAGGGTCGACTGGTGTTGCCCAAGCCATTCCGGGGCGAGTTGGCTCCATCGTGTGTGGTAACCAAGGGCCAGGACGGGAATCTCCTGATCTACTCCCAGGAAGGCTGGAATCAGCGCGCGACCGAGGTCCGGTCCAGCTACAGCCGGGAGACCGCCGCCGGCCGGAGGTTTCGGCGCTTGATGTTCTTCGGCGCCGCCAGCCAACAGTCCATGGATGGACAGGGGCGTCTCATGGTTACCCCCGAACTCCGGACCCACGCCGGCATCGAGTGCGGGGAAGAAGTGGTAGTGGTGGGAGTGGACGACGAGATAGAGATTTGGAGCGCCTCGGCCTTCAGAAGCCATGTGGAAGAAGCCGACAGCTCATCCCCAGGCCAGGAAGAGAGGTGAATGCTTCCGACCCGGAATGACAGACGATCCGACGACTGTGGCTCATAGCCGGCTCCCTGGAGCTATAGAAGGCCCCAATCCGCCCGCTTCCATTAGGCGCCGATCTTCGGGGGGCCGGCTATGAGCCATGGTTCCAGGCACGAGCCGGTCATGGCCGACCTTGTGTGCGAACTGTTCGAGCCCATCCAGGAAGGAACGCTGGTGGATGCCACTTTTGGCGGGGGTGGTCACAGTCTGCGTTTGCGGCAGGTGATCGCTCCTCACGTAAGAATCATGGGAATTGACCGGGATCCGGCAGTTGGAGAGAGAGCCGCCGCCCTGGGGATTGAGTTCATTCTGGGCAACTTCGCGGACCTCGACAGCCTGATGTCGGCAGCCGGGGTGGAGAGCCTGGCAGGCGTCTTGTTCGATTTCGGGCTCTCCTCGGACCAACTGGATCAACCCGGGAGAGGTTTCTCCTACCACCGGAACGGTCCGCTCGATATGAGAATGGATCCCCGCTCGGGTTTGACGGCGGACCAGGTGGTCAATGTCTGGGACTACCAGAGGCTCAGCCGCGTCATCTTCGAGTACGGCGAGGAGCCCTCTTCCCGTCGCATCGCCCGGGCAATCGTTGCGAGCCGTCCATTGGCGGACACCCTGGCCCTGGCCGAGGTGGTAGCGGAGGCCGTCCCGGCCGCGCTGCGTCGCAGGGGTCATCCGGCCCGGCGTACCTTCCAGGCGATCCGCATAGCGGTCAACGACGAGTTGGCAGCGGTGAGAACCGGGCTCGAGGCGGCCCTTGGGCGGCTGGAGGAAGGTGGGCGCTGCGTTGCCATCTCCTATCACTCCCTGGAGGACCGTCTGGTCAAACAGCGCTTCGCCCGGGGCGTCAGGGACTGTGTCTGCCTTCCCGGCCTTCCGGTGTGCGGATGCGGGCTCACCGCGGAACTGCGGCCCCTGTTGAGGGGGGCGGCCCGACCCGGCCCGGCGGAGGTCGAACTCAACCGTCGGGCGCGGTCCGCGCGGCTGCGCGCCGTGGAGAAGTTGGCCGCATGACCACCCACCCCACCACTCCGGCTCCCGCTTCCGGTCGCGCTTCCCCGCTCAGGCTGATCTCCACCGGAACGACCACCAGCACCCGCGGCCCCTCGGTCCTGATGTTGTTGGCCTTCGTGCTGTTGGTGGTGTTCACGTTCCTGGGGATGGTATGGAGCCGCACGCTGCTGGACGAGGGGGCCTTCCAACTGGCCGATCTGCAGACCAGGATTGAACAGGAGACCATCAGGAACCGGCTGCTCAGACTGGAGGTCGCCCGATTGGAGAATCCCGACCGGATGGCTTCGCTGGCCGAGCCCCTGGGGCTCTTCTATCCCGATGAAGTGGTTCACATCCAGGTGCCGGGGGTGGCTCCCAGGGAACCGGGTTTCGACCCGCCCGGTTGATGGTGGAAAATGGACCCCCTCCCGCACCCGGTCCCCGAGCGGTCGCCAAGCGACTGGCTCTGGTGGGAAGCGTGCTGGTCCTGGCTTGGCTGGCGCTGGCGTTCAAGATGTACACCGTCCAGGTAGTGGAGGATGACGGATACGCGGAGCGCGGGTTGAGGCAGCGTCTCTCCATCCGGGAGGTGCTGCCCGAGCGGGGGGAGATCTTCGACCGGAACGGGGAGGCTCTGGCCCTCACAGTGCTGGGCGCCAGCCTGTTCGCGATACCTTCGGAGATCGAGGACCCGGTGCTGATAGCCCAACAGGTGGGAGCAAGGGTGGGAGCCGACATCGACCGGCTGGTCGCCGAACTCCGGTCCGGCAAGGACTTCGTCTACATCAAGCGGCAGCTGGAGGTAGACGTTGTGGAAGAGATCCTCAACCTGGGGTATGCGGGTGTGTACAGCGAGCCCGAGTCCAAACGCATCTACCCCTCGTCGGTCGCCTCCCAGGTGCTGGGAATGGTGAACATAGACGGGGTGGGGATCGAGGGGCTGGAGTACCGGTACGAGGAGGAACTGGGAGGACAGCCGGGCCGGGCGGTGATGGAACAGGATGTGAAGGGCCGCCAGATCCCCACCGGGCAGAGCGAGATAACCGAGGCCGTCCCGGGCCTGGACCTCGTCACCACCCTGGACCTCCTGCTGCAATACAGCCTGATGGAGGCGTGCAGGGACGGCGTGGCCCGCACCGGTGCGGAGCAGTGCTGGGCGGTTGCCCTGGAGGCCAAGACGGGGGAGGTGCTGGCTTTGGGGGGCGTGCCGGCATTCGATCCCGAGAGGCGGGCCTCCGAGGACGGCTCGGGATTCTCGAACTTCGCGATCCGCGGCCTGTACGAGCCCGGCTCCATCCAGAAGACGGTCACCATCGCGGCCGCACTGGATACGGGGACCTGGAGGGCCTCCGATCTGATCCCCCAGGTCCCATACCAGATCGAGATCTTCCCCGACGCCTGTGAGGACCCCGAAGATGACATCTACGGGTGCTACCGGAATTTCATTCTCCACGACCCCGCGGACATGACCGTGGCCGACATCTTCGTGCATTCCTCGAACGTGGGAACCATCATGGTGCAGGAGCGACTGTCGAGGGGAGTCCTGGCCGGATACATAGAGGAGTTCGGTCTGGGCAGTCCCACCGGCATCGACTTCTCGGGCGAAGCGAAGGGTCTCATCAATCTCGATCCTTCCTGCAGCACATGTCTGGCCTCCGCCGCCATCGGGTATTCGGTGGCGGTGACTCCGATCCAGATGGCGGCGGCGTTCGGGGCGGTCGCCAATGATGGAGTCTGGATACAACCGCACCTGGTGAAGGCCCTGGTGACCGAGGACGGAAGCCGGCAGGTGGCAGAATTCGACCGGCGGCGGGTTATCGACGCCGATACGGCCCGGATCATGCGGTTGCTGCTGGCTGACACCGTCAGCAAGGGAACCGGTCAGGCCGCCGCGGTCCCGGGGTTCGAAGTGGGAGGCAAGACCGGCACCTCCTCCAAGCTCGGGTTCGACGGTTACGAAGAGGAGTTGAACATCGCCTCCTTCGTGGGGATGGCGCCGATCGAGGACCCCGAAGTGGTGGTGATGGTGGTGATCGACGGTCCGACCCGCCCCGAGTTCCGTACCGGCGGTTCGGCGGCCGCTCCGGTGTTCTCAGAGATCATGGAAGTCGCATTGCGGCGACTGGGGGAGATACCCAGTGAGCCCGGCGCCTGAGATGACGGTCGGGAGACTGGCCGAGCGCCTGGGCGGCTGTCTGCGCGGGAGAGCCGACACTCCTGTGAGGGGAGTGAGCCACGACAGCCGCATGGTCCGCAGCGGCGATCTGTTCGTGGCGATGAGGGGAGCCAACGCCGACGGTCACGACTATGTCTCCGAGGCGCTGGCACGCGGCGCCGCGGCGGTGATCTGTGAGAGGCCGCTCGATCACACGGCCCCCCAGATCGTGGTCGGAAACGGACGCGTGGCCCTGGCGCGGGCCGCCGCCGAGGTGTACGGGCACCCGTCCCGTTCTCTTCGCCTGGTGGGCGTCACCGGGACCAACGGGAAGACCACCGTGGTGCACATGATCGAGTCGGTGGCCCGGGCCGCCGGAGAACGCACCGGCATGATCGGCACGCTGGGATCCCGGATCGGAGAACAGGTCCTCCCGACTCCCCTCACCACGCCGGAGGCCTCCGATCTGCAGCGCCAGTTGGCGACGATGCGAGGCCTGGGGGTGGAGACGGCGGTGATAGAGGTGTCCTCCCACGGCCTGGCCCTGCACCGGGTGGACTGCGTCCGCTTCGAGTTGGCGGTCTTTACCAACCTGGGCCATGACCATCTCGACTTCCACGGGAGCCAGGAGGACTACTACCTGAGCAAGGAACTGCTGTTCACTCCCGGATACGCCAAAAGGGGAGTGGTCTGGATCGACGACCGCTGGGGACGGAGGCTGGCGGAGCGGGCGGAGATCCCCCTCACCACGGTTGGAACCGGACCTGGGGCGGAGGTGAGGGGACGGATGGTGCGCCAGAGTCTCTCGGAGGTGGTGATGGAGTGTTCGGTGGGCGGCACGACCCTGATGCTGGACGCGCCCATGGGGGGGCGCCACAACGGGAGGAACGCTCTCCTGGCCGCGGCGGCAGCCCTCCGGATGGGATTCTCACCCTCCGAGGTGTCCTCGGGGATCTCCTCTCTCCCGCCCGTGGCGGGCCGCTTCGAGCTGGTCGCCAGGGAGCCGATGGCGGTGGTGGTCGACTACGCCCACACCCCCGGAGCGATCAGGGCGGCGATCGGAGCGGCGCGGGCGGCGGCCGAGGGTCGGGTGATCGCGGTGATAGGAGCGGGAGGAGACCGGGACCGCAGCAAGAGGATCGAGATGGCCAGGGCGGTGGCATCCGCCGACTACGTGATCCTCACTTCGGACAATCCCCGGTCGGAGGATCCCGCCGCCATCCTCGCCGATCTCGCCGCCGGATTGGAGGGCAGGGATTTCACGGTGGAGGCGGATCGGGCGGAGGCCATCCGAAGAGCCGTGGGACGGGCCTGTCCAGGGGACGTGGTCCTGATCCTCGGAAAGGGGCATGAGCAGCACCAGGAGATCGACGGAGAGCGCATACCCTTCGACGATCGCCGGGCGGCTCGAAGGGCGCTGGGGATGGCCGGCGGAGCGTCGCGGGAGGCTGTGCAATGATCAACTTGCTGGTGGCGTCGTCGGCGGGGTTCCTGCTCTCGGTCTTCCTCACCTTCTATGGGATCAAGCTCCTCCGCCGCCTGAACATCGGGGACTTCATCCAGGAAGAGCTCGAGGGCGAGCACGGTCACAAGCGGGGAACCCCCACCATGGGAGGAGTGCTGTTCGTGGCCTCCGCCACCGTCGCCTATCTTCTCACCCACATTCGCCCCCACTTCAGCCCCGGGTTCACCATCGAGGTCACGCCGATCGCCACCGGGGGTCTCCTGTGTCTGGGGGCGCTCCTGGGGATGGCCGTCATCGGGCTTCTGGACGACCTGGTGAAGACCCGCCGCCGACGCTCTCTCGGCCTGGGCAAGGCGGCCAAGTTCGGTGGCCAGGTGGCGGTGGCAGCCCTGTTCGTGCTGGGGGCCCGCCAGGCGGGAGTGGTCACCGAGCTTTCCCTCGCCCGCCCCCTCGGGATCGAGTTGGGAGGGTTTCTATTCACCGTGCTGGTGCTGATAATGCTGACCGGCACCGCCAACTGCGCCAACTTCACAGACGGGATGGATGGCCTCGCCGGAGGGGCGGCGGTGTGGATGTTCGGCGCATACGTGTTGATCGCCTTCTGGCAGGTCCGGCACCTCGACATCTACGAAGCCGTCGATCCGCTGGCGCTGGCCACCGTGGCGGCGGCGATGACCGGCGCGCTGTTGGGGTTCTTGTGGTGGAACGCTCCGCCCGCGCGAATCATCATGGGCGACGTGGGCTCCCATGCCATCGGGGGACTCCTGGCCGCCCTGGCGGTGCTCACCAACACCCAGCTCCTCCTGATCGTGATCGGGGGACTGTACGTCGCCGAGGGAGTGTCGGTGATCATCCAGGTGGTCAGCTTCAGGACCACCGGGCGGAGAGTCTTCCGCATGGCTCCCTTTCACTACCACTTCAGCCTGGCCGGATGGGAGGAGCCGACCGTCGTGATCCGCTTCTGGATTCTGGCGGGGATCGGCGTCTCGCTGGGCCTGGGTCTCTTCTATGCGGACTTCCTGGCCCTGGAGGGACTGTTGTGAAACGTTGCCTGGTGCTGGGAGCAGGCGTCTCCGGACGGGCCGCGGCCCGACTCGGAGGCAGGCTGGGGTGGAGGATGAGAGTCTACGACGCCCGTCCCGAGGCGATACCTCCGCTGAACGGAAGCGAGCGCTGGACGGCGGTTACGGGCCGCTGGCGTCCGGAGTGGGTCTCCGACTGCGATCTGGTGGTGGCCAGCCCGGGCTTCCCGGAAGAATCGGAGCCCATCCGGGACTCCCTTGCGGCCGGTAGGCCGGTGTGGAGCGAGGTGGAGTTGGCCTGTCGCCACCTTCGCACCGAGATGATCGCCATCACCGGCACCAACGGGAAGACGACGGTTGCGAGGTTGACCGGGGAGATGCTGGCCCGCTCGGGCATGGAGGTCCCGGTGGTGGGAAACATCGGGTCTCCGATCTCCGACCTGGTGGGGAGAGGGGTGGACAGGGCCGTGGTGGAGCTCTCCAGCTTCCAGTTGCGCTTCACCGAGACGATCTCTCCCCGCGTGGCGGTGATCATCAACGTGGCTCCCGATCATCTGGACTGGCACGGAACGATGGATCGCTACCTGGCCGCCAAGGCTCGCATCCACGCCGCTCAGACCGAGGACGACGTCCTGATCTTCGACGCTGACGACCCAGGCGCCCGGCGGGCGGTGAAGGGCGCCCGGAGCGGGCTCGCGGGAGTGTCGGTCTCCGGTTCGGTTGACCGCGGCGACCTGGTGACCGGCGGCCTCCGGATCCCGGTGGCGGAACTGTCGGTGAGGGACCCCTCCTATCTGACCGATCTCCTGATAGCAGCCGCGGCGGCCCGGACCTGGGGCGCCGACGACGCCGCGGTCGAGGCCGCGATCCGAGACTTCCGTCCCGGTCCCCATCGCCGTCGGGTGGTTGGGGAGCTTGACGGGGTGCGGTTCGTGGACGACTCGAAGGCCACCAATCCCCATGCCGCCCTGGCCTCGATCCACTCCTTCGGGTCGGTGGTGCTGGTGGCTGGCGGCCTCAACAAGGGTCTCGACCTGTCTCCGCTGACCACCGCCTCGCCGGTGAGAGCCGTGGTCTCCATCGGGCAGGCCTCTCCCGAACTGGTGGAGGCAGGCCCTCCCGGCCGGGTGACGCCCGTCGACTCCCTCGAGGAGGCGGTGCGGACGGCCTTTGGGATCTCCCTACCCGGGGACGTGGTGCTCCTGGCGCCCGGCTGCGCCTCCTTCGATCAATTCGACTCCTATCAGGCCCGCGGAGAGCAGTTCGCACGGCTCGTCTCGGACCTGGTGGGCAGCCGGGAAAGGACCTGATGGCCTCCAACGTAACCACCATCTACCGGGCCAGGACCGAGCGGATCCAGACCGAGTCGCGGTTCCGCACCAACAACCAGATGATCATGCTGTTCGGCGCGGTGGTCTTCACCCTGGTGGTGATCGGGCTGGGCGCCACCATCTCCGCCTCCTCGACGGTGGGGATCAACTGGGAGTACGGCCAGTACCACTTCTTCTTCCGCCAGTTGCTGGGTGTGGTGCTGGGATCGGTGGTGTTGTTCGTGACTTCCCGGGTGCCCTACCAGTTGTACCAGCGCTTCGCGATGTATCTGTTCGCGGGGGCGTTGGCGCTCCTGTTCCTGGTGCTGCTGGTAGGAGTGGAAGTGGGAGGAAGCTCCCGCTGGCTCAGGCTGGGACCCCTGGGATTCGAGCCCTCCGAGTTGGCCAAGTTCGCGGTGATCGTCCTGATGGCGTCGCTGATCAGTCGAGGCAGAGGGGTGTTCGACGATCTCAAGAGCTACGCCTCGGTCGTCCTGTTGGTGGTGGGAAGCGTGGGGTTCCTGCTGATCCAGCAGCCTGACTTCGGGACCACCATCCTGATCGCCATCTGCGCCTTCGTGGTGCTGTGGGTGGGAGGGGCCCCCCTCCCCTACATGGCGGGATCCACGGTGGCGGCCACCGCCCTCTCGATCCTGCTGGCCGTGATAGCTCCCTACCGCCTGGACCGCCTCAAGGGGTTCCTCGATCCATGGGGAGACGCAGCCGACACCGGCTACCAGCTCATCCAGTCGTGGGTGGCCCTGGGAACCGGAGGCCTGTGGGGGGTGGGACCGGGCAACAGCCGGGCTCGGTGGTTCTACCTTCCCAACGCCCACACCGACTTCATCTTCGCCATCATCGGAGAAGAGATCGGCTTGGTGGGAGGCCTGTTCGTCATCACGTTGTTCATAGTGCTGGTGGTGTTGGGGTGGATGGTGGCTCGACGGGCCCCCGACCACTTCGGCCAGATGGTGGCGGCGGGAATCACAGCCTGGCTGGGCTTCCAGGGTCTGATCAACGTGGGAGGGGTGTTGGGTTGGATGCCCATCACCGGCATCACCCTTCCCTTCATCTCCTACGGGGTGTCTTCGTTGGTGGTCAACATGGGCGCCCTGGGGGTGCTTCTCAATGTGGCCCGCCAGGGGCGAAGTCCGGTCGGGGTCCGAAAATGACGTTCGCCATCGCCGCGGCAGGCACCGCTGGACACGTCTACCCCGGCCTGGCGGTCGGCGAGGCCCTGGTCTCCCAGGGAGTGCCGCCCTCCGACGTGCTGTTCATCGGCGGAGACCGCCTGGAGGCAACCGCGGTTCCGGCCGCCGGATTCAGCCTCCTGTCGGTTCCCCTACAGGGGCTGGCGCGCAGGGTTACCCTGCGGAACCTCACCATCCCGACCAAGCTGGCGAGAGCGGTGGGGCGGGTGCGCCGGGAGTTGGCGCAACGGGGAGTGGGCGTGATGCTGGCGACCGGGGGCTATGTGGCGGCGCCGGCCGGTTGGGCGGCCCGATCCGAGGGGATCCCGTTCTTTCTCTCCGAGCAGAACGCCGCGGCCGGGCTGGCCAACCGGGTGATGGAGCGATGGGCCGCCCGGACCTTTGCGTCCTTCCCGCAAACCTCGGGTCTCAAGAAAGCCGAATGGACCGGTAACCCGGTTAGGGCCGATCTCGCTCGCCTCGACAGGGCGTCCCTTCGCCAGGAAGCCTTCCGCCACTACGACCTGGCGGACGGGATTCCGGTGTTGGGAGTGATGGGAGGCAGCCTGGGGGCGGCGGCCATCAACCGGGGCGTCTCGGAGATGCTCCGGGGATGGACGGGCGAACCCGTCCAGGTTGTCCATCTGGCCGGTGAGATCCATACCGAGGAAGCGACCCGCCGGGCGGCAGCCAGTGCTCATCGCTGGCGGGTGGTGGGTTTCGAAAAGCGCATGGACCTGTTCTATTCGGCATGCGATCTGGTGGTGGCCCGGGCCGGGGGAGGGGTGGCGGAACTCACCATCGCCGGGTTGCCCTCGGTGCTGATACCGGGGGAATTCGGTTCGACAAGCCACCAGGCCGCCAACGCCGCGGCGCTGGAGGACGCCGGGGCGGCGGTGACCGTGCCCGAGGCTCGACTCGGGGAGTTGGCGTCGGTTGTTGCGGGGCTCCTGGCCGACCCCGAGCGACGGCGCCGGATGTCGAGCGCCGCCGCCGGGATCGCCCGTCCCCGGGCAGCGGAGATGATCGCCGAGGAAATGAGAGGCTGCCTTGTTTGATCTGGACGGTCGGAGGAGGATCCACGTGGTGGGTGTGGGGGGAGCCGGAATGAGCGGCCTCGCCAAACTGCTGGCCGAGTCGGGCAAGACGGTCACCGGATCGGACATCCGACACTCCTCCCGGCTGGACGCTCTCACGGACATAGGGGTGGAGGTGTGGGCGGGCCACCGCCCCGAACGGGCAGCGGATGTCGAGTTGATGGTGATCTCATCGGCGGTCCCCGACCAGGATCCGGAGGTGGAAGCCGCCCGTCGCAGGGGTGTGGAAGTGTGGAGGCGTCCCACGCTTCTGGGGGCCATGACCGCCGATGTAGCCACCGTGGGTCCCACCGGAACCCACGGCAAGACCTCATCGGCGGCGATGCTGGTGGAGGCTGCCCGGGCCGCCGGGGAGAGTCCCAGCTTCGCCGTGGGTGAGACTGTGATCGGTCTGGGGACCAACGCCGGCCTGGGAGTCGATCCATGGTTGGTTCTGGAGGTGGACGAGGCCTTTCGCACCTTCGAAGAGGTCAATCTGTCCGGCCTGGTGATCACCAATGTGGAGGCCGAGCACCTGGAACACTTCGAGACGGTGGACAACCTGGAGTCCACCTTCGTCAGGGTCGCCACGGGCGTCGAGGGCCCTGTGCTGGCCGGAATCGACGATCCGGGCGCCCGCCGGGTGGCGGAACGGGCCCGGATTCCGGGATTCGGGTTGTCCGCCGACGCCCAGTGGAGAATCGTCGACGTGGTCGAGGAGGCCGCCGGGGTCTCCTTCCGGCTGGCCGGCGGCGGGTCCTCCTGGAGGGTGCGGGTCCCCTTCCCAGGTATTCACATGGCCCGGAACGCTGCGGGTGTGCTGGCCCTGTGCGGTGAGATGGGCCTCGACCTCGACCGGGCCGTGGAGGGAATCGGCGGCTATCGCGGGGTACGGAGGCGCTATGAGCATCGAGGTTTGGTGGGGGGAGTGACCGTCATAGACGACTACGCTCATCATCCCTCCGAGGTGGCCGCCACCCTCAGGGCGGCTCTCAGATCCGGGCACCGCCGGGTGTGGGCGATATTCCAGCCCCACCTCTATTCCCGGACCGGCCAGATGTTCACCGGGCTGGGAGCGGCGCTGTCCCTGGCTGACCGGGTTGTGGTGACCGACGTCTACGGCGCCCGGGAAGAACCCCGCCCGGGGATAACCGGCGAGTTGGTGGCGGCGGCCGCACGCCGCTCCGGAGCAAGAGACGTGGAGTACTTCCAGCACCGCTCGGACGTGGCGGAGGGGGTCGTTCCCCGGCTGGAGGAGGGAGACCTGGTGGTGGTGATGGGAGCAGGAGACATAACGGTGGTACCCACCGAACTACTGGCCCTCCTGGCCGAAGGGGAGGGGAATCGTGGTTGAATGGCGGCAACTGTGTGCGGGCGGCCTGGTGCGCTCCGGGGTGCGTCTGGACGCGTTGACCACGTACAAGCTGGGAGGGGCGGCCCGGTGGTACGCCGAGGTCGGCGACTACGAACACCTCTCGGCGCTGGCGGAGGCCGGGGCCGGCGGGGGAGACGTCCTGGTGCTGGGCAAGGGCAGCAACGTGATCGTCTCCGATGAGGGGTACGGTGGGTTGGTGATCAGGCTGGTGGGAGATTATCTCTCCATCCGGCACCCCGATGACCGGGTGGAGGCCGGCGGGGGAGTGGGATTGCCCCGGTTGGCCCGCTCGGCGGTTGGGGAGGGCCGGCTGGGTCTCGAGTTCATGGTGGGCATTCCCGGCACGGTGGGTGGTGGGGTGTACCAGAACGCAGGCTGTCATGGAACCGAGATAGTGGATGTCCTGGAGGAGGTGGAGATTTTCGATCTCCAAACGGGGGAGTTGTCTCTCGTGGCTCCCGAATCGCTGTGCCTCCGGTACAGGAGTTCGGCGGTGAAGGCCCACCACGTGGTTACCAGATCGTGGTTCCGGTTCACACCGGGCGAACCTTCGGAGGGGTTGGAGAAGATCCGGGCCATCACCCGCTGGCGGCGCATCCATCAACCGGGTGGAACCCTCAATGCCGGAAGTGTGTTCAAGAATCCCCCCGGGGACGCTGCCGGGCGACTGATTGACGCCCTGGGCTTGAAGGGAATGCGGATCGGGGATGTCTCGGTATCGGAGAAGCACGCCAATTTCTTCGTGGCCGGCGCCGACGCCACGGCCGAGGATGTACGTCGGCTGGTGACCGAGGTGCGCATGAGGGTCCGGGCCGAGACCGGGATCGAGTTGGAGCCGGAGGTGAGGTTCGTGGGATTCCCCGCACGGGAGGTGACGGCGTGAAAGAGAGAGGCCGTAGCACAAAGGACGGAGTCATCCGGACAGGTCGCCTCATGCAGCGCCTGTCGGTCCTGTCATCCAAGAAACGGAGACGGAAGGAGGAGAGCGACAAGGCGGCGTTGGATCCCCGGATAGCGGAGCGAGCCCGCAGGGTCCGTGAGAAGGAGGAGAGCCAGGCCTTCAGGCGGGCCGTGTGGCTGCTGTTGGCGATGACCCTGGTGGGTGTGGGCATCTGGCTTCTCCATTCTCCGTATCTGGCGGTGCAGAGGGTGTTGGTGAGCGGTGAGGTGGTCTCCACCGTTTCCCAGAGAGTTGCGAATAGCGGGCTCATCGAGGGCGCCCCCATGTTTTCGGTTGACACCGATCTGATCCGGGAGGTGGTGCTCTCCGATCCGTGGGTGTCCGCGGTCGAGGTGAGGAAGGAGTGGCCGAACACGGTGTCGGTGACCGTCGAGGAACGGAGCCCGGTTGCCTGGTTGCTCACCGCCGAGGGATGGCGGGCACTGTCGCTCGACGGAGTGGCTCTCGATGTGGACCCTGAGCAGGTCATGCCCCGCATCACCGGGCTGGCCGGAGCGGTCCTGGATCCGGCCCACCCCTCGATCGGACCGGCGCTTGAATTCGTGGACCACCTCCGGCCAGATCTCCGCCTGGGAGCCGTGGTTGAAATCCATGGCCAGCAGGTGACCGCAGAGGTGGCGAAGCGGGTCGTGCGGCTGGGAAGGCCGGCCCATCTGGATGAGAAGGCCAACGTTCTGGTGGTGCTTGTGGACGATTACACCGACCCTGGCTCGGTCATAAACCTGTTCTCTCCCCTCCGCCCGGCCGTCTATCGCGGCCTGCCCCAGTGAGAACAAACTAACTCTCTAGTTGAAGGTTATATCCCTAATTTGACTTTTTCCATTTTGTCCATCAACCTTCAGGTTGAACCTCAAAATCTACCTGCAAAGGGGCAAGGCTAATGCAAGACATCATTTGGGAACCGGCCAGCGCCTACGTGGCGGTGTTGAAGGTGATCGGGGTGGGAGGCGCAGGGGTAAACGCCGTTAACCGGATGATCGAAGCAGGCTTGCAGGGAGTGGAATTCGTGGTGCTCAACACCGACGCCCAGTCGCTGATGGCGTCCGACGCCATGGTCAAACTGGAGATCGGGGGAGAACTGACCAAGGGCCTGGGGGCGGGCGCGGATCCCGAGGTTGGCCGCAAGGCAGCCGAGGCCCACCGGGATGAGATAGAAGACATCCTGCGGGGAGCCGACATGGTTTTCGTGACCTGCGGCGAGGGAGGAGGCACCGGCACCGGGGCGGCGCCGGTGATCGCCGAGACAGCCCGGAATCTTGGCGCTCTGACCATCGGGATAGTCACCCGGCCGTTCGGGTTCGAGGGCCGCGTGCGTTCGACCATTGCTGAGAAGGGAATCAGCGAACTCCGTGACCAGGTGGACACGTTAGTAGTGGTCCCGAACGATCGCCTGTTGGAAGTGGCGGATCCGTCCGCACCCATCAATGAGACATTCAGGTTGGCCGACGAGGTCCTGATGGACGGGGTGTCGGGCATCACCAACATGATCAACACCACCGGCCTGATCAACGTCGACTTCGCAGACGTCAAGACGGTCATGGCCGACGGCGGCTCGGCGGTGCTGGGCGTCGGGAAGGCGCGCGGCGACGACCGCGCTCTGCAGGCCGCCAAGCGGGCCATCTCCAGCCCTCTTCTCGAAATAAGCATGGAAGGCGCCTCGGGGATACTGTTGTCGGTGGCGGGCTCCCGCGACATGACTCTCCACGAGGCGCACCAGGCCGCCGAGACAATCACCGAGTTGGCATCCGACGACGCCAACATCATCTTCGGCGCCATCATCAATGACGCCTTGGGCGAGGAATTGCAGGTGACCGTGATCGCAGCCGGATTCGATCGGCTCCCGCGGCACGCGCCGCCCCGCCAGATAGGCGGAAGAGCTTCCAGCTTGAGCGGCAGCACTCCAGGGTCAGGGATCGTCTTCGACATCCCGACTACCGGCTCCCGCAAGACGTGATCCAACCGCTTCGGAGGCCGGGGGCTGCGTTCACCCTGGAGGTCGACGGAGATCAAAAAGACATGACGAAGAGGGGGGAGGTCTCGGACAAACTGGGCATCTCGGCGGATTGGGCGACGGTGCGCCAGGTGCATGGTAAGACCGTGGTGGAGGTGACCGGGCCCGGCCACCTCGAGGGAGGGGCGGACGGGCTTTTCACCAGGACGGTCGGCCTTCCCGTGGCAGTGATGGCTGCGGACTGCGCGGGGGTGGTGGTAGGCGGCGACGGAGGAGTGGGAGTCGCCCATGCCGGCTGGAGGGGGGTGGCCGCCGGGGTGGTGACTTCGCTGCTCGGGACCATGAGGTCAGGGGGAGTGGAACCGACCTGGGCCGCGGTGGGTCCCTTCATAGGACCGTGCTGTTTCGAGGTGGGGCCCGATGTTTCCCGCCGGTTTCTCTCCCAGCGTGCCACTTCCCGCCGGGGCAGGCTCTCGGTCGACCTTGGTGGCGCGCTCGCCGAGCAACTCGGGGATGTCCCGACCTGGTGGTCGGAGAGGTGCACCGTCCATCAGCCAGGTTGTTTCTCCCATCGCCGGGACAAGGCTCCCAGGAGAATGGCGGCGATCGGGTGGGTCTCGGTATGAGCTACCGGATGGTTGCAGACCGCGTGGCCGGGGCGGCGGCGAGGGCTGGGCGGGACCCCGGGGAGGTCACCCTGATCGTGATCACCAAGGGTCGGGACGTGGCACGGATCAGGGAACTCTACGACCAGGGGATCCGGGACTTCGGAGAGAACCGGGCGCAGGAACTGGCTTCCAAAGTCGGAGAGCTTCCCGGGGACGTGCGGTGGCACTTCGTGGGTCCCCTTCAGACCAACAAAGTCAACCGCGTCCGGGCCTCGACGCATCTCCTGCACTCCCTGGATCGGCCCCGGCTGGTCAGGGCATGGGCCCGGGACCCCTCCCGGAGGGTTCCCGCCCTGGCGCAGGTGAACATCGGGGGAGAGGCTCAAAAGCACGGGGCCGCACCGGATGAGGTCGAGGAGTTGGTGGAGATGGCATTGAGCGCGGGAGTGGAGGTGAAGGGGTTGATGGCCATGGCGCCCAGGGTGGACCATCCCGAGGAGACCCGTCCCTACTTCCGTCGGCTTCGCGAGTTGTCCGAGCGTCTGGCAGGACGGTACGACGGCATGGGAGAGCTGTCGATGGGGATGACCGAAGATTACGAGGTAGCCGTGGAGGAGGGGGCTACCATGGTGAGGGTGGGTCGGGCTATCTTTGGTGAAGGATCATGAGCAAGAACTTCATGGGGAAGGTCTGGGATTTCCTGGGCCTGGTGGAGGAGGATGATGCTTGGACGCCTGCTACGCCATCACCCGCATCGGTGACCCGTCCCTCCTCGGGGAACGTCCGCCTGATTCCCAATAAGCCATCCGATGGGCGCAGTTCCGCGGCGCCGCGACCGGAGTTGCCCAGGATCCCCAAGGAGCGTCCTGCGCCTTCTCCCGCTGATGTGGAGACCGAGACCCTGCAGGTGGAAGGCTTCGGGGATTGCCCCCATCTCACATCCTGGTACAAGGCGAGCGTTCCGGTGATGCTGGATCTGCGATCCCTCTCTCCGGAGGTGGCGCAGGGGGTTGTCTATTACGCCACCGGCTTGGTCAGCTTCAACCAGGGTGAGGTCTCTCAGGTGGGAGACGGCCTGGTGCTGGTCAGCCCGCCCGGCGTCTCGGTCCCGTCCAGTGAGAGGTCCAGGTTGTCCAAGATCGGGATGTGGCCGTCCTCCCCCGGTACCTGACCGGGAAGATGGGGACTTGAAGTGATTAGCGGTCTCCTCTGTCAGGTGCTGGATCTTGCGAGATGGGCGGTTCTGATCTGGGTGGTGCTGAGTTGGATCCCCGCTCCCACCGGCCACCCCCTGCGTAATGTGAAAGACCTCTTCGATCGCATGCTCAATCCGCTGTTGAGGCCTTTTCGCGCTCTGATCCCGCCGGTGCGAGCGGGAACGGTGGGTGTCGATCTCTCTCCCCTGGCGCTGTTCGTGGCCCTCTACATTCTCCAGGGCATCGTCTGTTAACGCCGCCGCCATCCTCCGGCAGCCACAGCGGGGGGCCAGGGTGGGAGATGGTTGGTATAGGGCCGCGGGCGTTTTTATAATCGAGTCTGCGCTTTGGTCTAAAGATCGGTTTCCACATGCCCCTCACACCTGAAGACATCCAGGAGAAGTTCTTCCGCACCGCGTTGCGCGGTTACCACCTGGAGGAAGTCGACGAGTTCCTGGATGAGGTTGCCCTTTCTCTCAAGGAATACGAGGAACTTCTGGCTGATCGCGACCGGATAATCGCCGAGATCAAGAACCGGCCCGCAGCCGCGGACTCCGGACAGGCTGCCGGGGTGCTGTCGGAAGCCCGCTCCGAGGCGCGCCGCATTATCGACGAGGCCCAGGAGAGCGCTTCGCAGCTGGTGGCCGCGGCCCGGCGGGAAGCCGCGGAGGCGTCCACCGGCGCCATGCCCGCCGCCTCTCCGACGGACCTGGGCGAGCTGGATCGCCGGAGAGAGAGAGCAGCCCAACTCATGCTGGCCGAGATAGAGCGTTACCGGATAGTGATGTCGGTGGTCAAGTCGACCGTGACCGGTCTGCCCGGTGCCATGGACGACCACATGGCGGAGTTGGACGCGGCCGCCTCGCAGATCCGCGGCCTGCTCTGACCCTACCCTTCCCGGCTGGCCGAGGGGGTCGGTAGCACAGCCATGGTGACCGAGAGAGGGTAGTCTCCCACCGCCAGGGAGGTTTCTGCAGGCCCCCTCCTCCACTCGGTCGCCAGGAGTTCCGCGGCGATCATCTTCCCGTGAGTCTCCATGGCCTCCACCACCGCCGGACGGGGGGAATCCCATGTCAGGGAGACACGGTCTGTGACCCGAAGGTTGCTGTCCCGCCGATGTTGCTGGAGACGGGCGGTGATCTCCCGGGCGATGCCTTCGGTGATCAACTCCTCGGTGAGGCCGATGTCCAGGGTGACGGTGAGATCGTGCTCGACCGCGGTGGCGGCCCCCTCCGGGGCGCGGCGGCGCACCACCACATCATCCCCGGTGATCTCCGTCCCCGCAACGTGGACAGTTCCACCGTCCAGGAGACGTTGGATCTCCGCTCTCCCGAGGTCTTCTATGGCGCGGGCCACCGCCGGCGTGCGTGCGCCCAGTCGGGGACCCAACCGGCGGAAGTCGGCTTTGGCCGATAGCTCGACGGCAGCCTTCTCACCGCGCAGCACCCGCAGGCGACGGACGTTGACCTCGTTTCGCACCAACTCCGATAGGGCTTCGAGGGTCTCCGTCCGGTGTTCGGCGGCCAGGTTCACCACCACGCCCGAGAGCGGCTGGCGCACCCGGATGTTGTGCCGTTTGCGGAGAGCATGGGCGAGCCTCACCACCGTCCGGGCCAGAGCCATGCCCTCTTCGAGCCGGTCATCGATCAGTTCGGTCCGGGGTTCGGGAAAGTCCCTTAGATGGATACTCGGAGGTGCGGAGTCGTCGCAGGAGACCACCAGCGTTTGGTAGATCCTCTCGGTGATGAAAGGCAACACCGGCGCCAGCACCTCGGAGAATGTCACCAGCACCTCATAGAGCGTGGCGAAGGCGGCCAGCTTGTCGGAGTCGTCCTCGCCGCGGCTTCTCCAGAATCGCCGCCGGGAACGGCGGACGTACCAGTTGGTGAGGTGGTCGATGAACCCGAGGGTGGGAGGGACCACCGCGTAGAGGTAGTAGCCGTCCATCTGGGCGCGCACCTCGGCGATCAGGCTCTGCAGCACCGAGAGGATCCACCGGTCCAGAGCCGGGCGTTCTTCCGGCGGCGGAGCGGCGGAGATGTCGGACAGGCGGATGCCGTCCGCCTCGGCGTAGGTGGTGAAGAAGGAAAAGGTGTTCCACAGGGGGAGCAGCACGGTGCGGACAACCTCTTTCACCCCCTTCTCGGAGAAACGGAGCGGTTCGGCGCGCAGGACCGGGGAGTTGATCAGATAGGCGCGCAGCGCGTCGGCTCCGAATTTGTCCAGCACTTCGACCGGCTCGGGGTAATTCTTGAGGCGCTTTGACATCTTGCGCCCGTCGGCGGCGAGAATCATCCCGTTGACCACGCAGTTGGAGAAGGCGGGTTGATCGAACAGGGCGGCGGCCAGGATGTGGAGGGTGTAGAACCATCCCCGGGTCTGGTCCAGTCCCTCGGCTATGAAGTGGGCCGGGAAGTTGTTCTCGAATCGCTCCCGGTTCTCGAAGGGGTAGTGCTGTTGTCCGTAGGGCATGGACCCCGATTCGAACCAGCAGTCCAACACCTCGGGCACCCGGCGCATCGTGCCCCGGCAGCCGGTCTCGGCGCAGGGGAAGGTGATCAGGTCGATTATGTGCTTGTGAAGGTCGGTGGGCCGCTGACCCGAGCACTGCTCCAACTCGTCGAGGGAGCCGATGCAGCGTTGCGCTCCGCACGCCGCACATTCCCAGACCGGGATGCATGATCCCCAGTAGCGGTTCCTGCTGATGGCCCAGTCACGGGCCTCCCCCAGCCAGTTCCCGAACCGCCGCTCGCCCACATACCCGGGGACCCAGTGGATGCGTTCGTTCAGTTCCACGAGCCTCTCGCGGAGGCCCGACACTTCCACGAACCAGGTGGGGATGGCCTTGTAGATGAGGGGAGTGTCGGTGCGGTAGCAGAACGGATAGGAGTGTCGGACACGTTCCTTCCTCACCAGTTTGCCCGATTCCTCCAGCAGGCGGACCAACGTCCGGTCGGCGTCCTTCACGTTCTCTCCGGCCACCTCCGGCACCTCGTCGGTGAAGCGCCCCTCGGCATCGATCGGATCCACCATCAGATTCAGCCGGTTGGCCACAAAGGTCTCGAAGTCGGCCTCTCCGTAGGCAGGAGCCATGTGGACCAGGCCGGTTCCCTCATCGGCGGTGACGTCGTGGGAGGAAACAACCGTGAAGCCTCCCTCGGATGAAAGACGCTCGAAGTAGGGGAATGGAGGCTCGTAGCGGCTGCCGACCATCTCGGCGCCCCGGGCCTTCGCCACCGGTTCCGGGGGATCGTCCCACAGGGAGGAGAGCAACTCCTCCGCCACCCAGTAACGCTGCCCGTCCTGAGGGACGGCGACATACCGGATGTCGGGACCGACCGCCACCGCCAGGTTGCCGGGGAGCGTCCAGGGGGTGGTGGTCCAGATCAGGAGATGGTCCCCGGACTTCACCGGCCCGGCTCCCTGGGTGACCGCGAGTCTCACGGTTATGGAGGGATCGTCCACCTCCTGGTACCCGCCGAGGTTCAACTCGAAGTTGGAGAGGGGCGTGGCGCAGGCCCATGAGTAGGGCAGCACCTTGAAGTCCCGGTAGACCAGGCCCTTGTCCCACAGCTGCCTGAACACCCACCACACGCTTTCCATGAAGCCGGGATCCATGGTCTTGTAGTCGTTGCGAAAGTCCACCCACCGTCCGATCCTCATAGTCACCTCCTCCCACTCTTCGGTGGTCTGCTGCACCATCTCCCGGCAGGCTTCGTTGAAACGATCCACTCCCAACTCGGCTATCTCGCGGGGTCCGCTGATCCCGAGCTGTTTCTGCACCTCCATCTCGATCGGCAGCCCGTGGGTGTCCCACCCGAAACGACGCTCGATGCGATACCCCCGCATAGTCCAGTACCTCGGCACGATGTCTTTGATCACGCCCGCCAGAATGTGGCCGTAGTGGGGGCGTCCGGTCGTGAAGGGCGGCCCGTCATAGAAGGTGTACTCACGGTCCGAGGGCCTGCGCCGGATGGATTCTGCGAAGGCGTCTGCCTCCTCCCAGATGAGCGCTATCTCCGCGTCGAGGTCCGGGAAGTGGACCCGGGGCGGGATGCGGGCGAAGTCGGGCGGGGGCATGCTCTCTCAGGACGCGGGGGCGGCAATGGTGAATGCTACATTTGCCGCGTGGGCCCGTCGCCGTTTCCGGAAAGCTGGTCATCGGCGTCCCGTGTGGTGGATGGGAGGTACCGGCTCAGGGTGTGGGTGTCGGCGGGATCGTCCCGGGACCAGGTGGACGGCATTCACGGGGAGGCATTGAAGGTGCGCGTCACGTCTCCTCCGGAAGGGGGGAAGGCCAACCGGGCCGTCGAGCGACTGCTGTCCGCCGAAGTGGACGGGAGAGCGCGAGTGGTCACCGGGCGAACATCGCGGCTTAAAGAGGTTGAATTCACTCTCTGACGCGATAACCTCTAGTCCGACAATTAAGGTCGAGGAGGACTCTTTAATGGCCAGACTGTTGCATGCCAGGACTATCTCTCAACTTCGCGCCCGGCTCGAGGAGGAGCAGAGCCGGATTCTGGGGCTGATAGGGGTCTACGGCCAGGCCATGGAGGACGCCAGGATGGCCGAGGGAGCGGGAGAACGGAGTCCCGATCCGGCCAGCGCCGAGGCGGGTGCGGCCGCCACGGACTACGAGACGCAGATGTCCCTTCAGCGCAACGCCTCCCTACTCTTGGAGAAAGTGAACGATGCCCTTTCCAAGATGGACCGGAACAGGTACGGCGACTGCGACATGTGCGGCAAGCCGATCCCCGTGGCCCGGCTGCGCTACCTCCCTTACATAGACAGTTGCATAGAGTGCGCCGCCCGAGGCTGATCTCCACATTCGGATTGGCGGTGGGGACGGCCGCGGTGGTGGTGGCTGCTGATCAGATCACCAAACGGTGGGCTTCCGAAGCCTTCGCCGAGGAGCGACAGGAGGTGGTCCCCGATCTCCTGTGGTTCACCTATGTGGAGAACCCGGGCTCTGCCTTCTCGATGTTCCAGGACGCCGGGGTGTGGTTGGGTCTGGCCGCGGCCGGCGCGGTAGGCGTGGTGGGATGGGCGCTGCGGACCCCGCGGCCCGGCCTAGAGGTCCTCGGGTTGGGTCTCGTGATGGGAGGAGCGGTCGGCAACCTCGTGGACAGGGCGACCAGGGGAGAGGGGTTGTTGGACGGGAAGGTGGTGGACTGGATACAGATTCCCAACTTCCCGGTATTCAACCTGGCCGACACAGCCCTGACCGTCGGGGTGGGCCTGGTGTTGCTGTCGGCTGTTCGCCAGAGCATTGCCGCCTCCCGCTCCTGACCGCGGCGAGGTGGCGTTCGAGAAACCGGAAACGGGTGAGCTCCGGGAATGGACCGTGCCCGAGGGGCTCGATGGGGAGCGTGTGGACCGGGTGGTCTCCTCGCTCCTGGAAGTGAGCCGCTCGGTCTCCCGGCGTCTGATCGAGTCCGGCCGGGCCGTCGGCCCCGGCGGGGGACCGTTGAAACCGGCTGCGCGGGTGGAGGCCGGGACCGCGCTGTGGATCGGCGATCCCCCCGAACGAAAGATCCGTCCGGAGCCGGTGGACTTCGAGGTGGTCTACGAGGATGAGCATCTGGCGGTGGTGGTGAAACCCGAGGGGGTGATCACCCATCCCGGCACCGCGGTGCCATCCCAGCCCGGCACCCTGGCCGCCGGGCTGTTGCACCGGTATCCCCGGATCGAGGGGGTGGGGCTCCCGAGCCGCTGGGGCATCGTCCACCGTCTCGACCGGGCCACCTCCGGACTGATGGTCACCGCCCTCTCGAAACTGGCTTACCGGGAGTTGGGCGACGCCCTCCGTCGGCGGGAGGTCAAACGCCGCTACCTGGCCCTGGTGCACGGGGAAATGGAAGCAGCGAGGGGGGCTGTCGAGGCGCCGCTGGGACCCGATCCCCGGCGGCGGGGCAGGAGGGCGGTGGTGGCCGGGGGCAAATACGCCCTAACCCGATACCGGGTGGTGGGAAGCCAGGGAGACCCTCCCCTGTCGCTCCTGGAAGTCGAGTTGGAGACGGGGCGCACCCACCAGATCAGGGTGCACCTGGCTTCCATCGGTCGCCCGCTGGTGGGCGACCGCCTCTACGGCGGCCGGCCCGATCCGCTGGACGCGGGCCGTATGTGGCTGCATGCATTCCAGTTGGAATTCCGGCACCCGGCCGATGCGTCCCGGGAGATGCGGCACCATTCTCCCCTTCCCCCCGAACTCGGTCGAAGGATCGTTGGGTTGTCCGGCGGGTAGGGGTACTCTCGGTGTTCTCTTGACATCCGACTATCCGGCTCAGGTCTCCTGCTATCGGCACCCCGGGCGCGTCACCCGCCTGGCGTGCAGCAGCTGCGAGCGACCGATCTGCGTGGACTGCTCGCACGATGCATCGGTGGGACAGAAGTGCCCGGGCTGCATCGGCCAGGGCCAGCGCAACATCAGGATGGGGTCGGCAAGGGCGGGTCTTCCACCCGTCACCACCGTGCTGCTGGTACTCACCTCCTCGGTCTACGTCTTCACCTGGCTGTTGCCGGGACTCGAGAGGGAGTTGATTAACGAGTTGGCGATGTGGAATCTGGGAGTCACCGCCGGAGAGTGGTGGAGGATGGTGACGGCCGTGGTGCTCCACGGGTCGGTGTTCCACATCCTGTTCAACATGTGGGCGTTGTATGTCTTCGGTCCCCAGCTCGAAAGAGAATCGGGATCCCTGCCGTTCCTGGCCATGTATCTCTCATCGGCCGCGGTCGGGAGCCTGTTCGTCTACTGGTTCTCCCACCCCTTCACCGTCTCGATCGGCGCTTCGGGCGCCATTTTCGGTGTGTTCGGGGTGTGGCTGGCGGGCGCTTACCGGTTGCGTCACACCCCCTACGGCAGGCGCCTGCTCTCCCAGTTGGGATTGTTGCTGGCCATCAACTTCGCGCTGCCTCTCCTGGTTCCCAACATCGCCTGGCAGGCGCACCTGGGCGGAATGGCCGGAGGGGCGTTGATAGGAGTCGTGTGGTCGGCCCAGCGCCGGCGTTCCCAGGCCGGCCTGGGTATGGCGGCCTCCGGCCTGGCGGTGGGGGTTCTGGCGGTGGGGGCGGCTCTGTCCCTGGGAGGGAGCATCCTGGGCTGATGACCGCCGACGCAGGGTTCGCCCATCTTCACCTCCACACCGAGTACTCGATGCTGGACGGCGCGTCGCGGGTGGCGGAGATCATGAAGGCGGTGGCGTCCGATCGCCAACCGGCGGTGGCGATGACCGACCACGGAGTCCTCTACGGGGCGGTGGAGTTCTATCAGGCCGCCCGGGATGCCGGTATCAAGCCGATCCTGGGCATGGAGGCCTACGTGAGTCCGGGCTCGCGCTTCGATCGGCCGACCGGCGAGCAGAACATCCGTCATCACCTGACGCTCCTCGCCTACAACGACACCGGGTATCAGAACCTCATCAAGATCAGCAGCCGGGCCTTCCTCGACGGGTACTGGTACAAGCCGCGGGCCGACCGCGAGTTGCTGGCGGACCATGCAGAGGGAATCATCGCCGCCTCGGGGTGCCTCAGCGGGGAGGTGGCCTCCCATCTGGTTCCGGGCCTCGTCACCGAGGAAGGGGGTGCGAGGGGCGTCTTCGATCCGGACGCCGCCGCCCGGACTGCGGCCGAGTACCAGGACATCTTCGGGAGGGATAACTTCTTCATCGAGATCATGGATCACGGCCTGGCGCACCAGCGCCTCCTCCTGCCCGAACTTGCCAAGCTCTCCGAGCGGGTGGGAGCGCCCCTTCTGGCCACCAACGATTCCCACTACACGCGTCCCGATGAGTCGGAGACCCACGACGTGCTCCTGTGTGTCAACACCGGGGCCAACTTCTCCGACGACAACCGGTTGCGTTTCGACTCCCAGGAGTTCTACATCAAGTCGGCCCGCGACATGCGGCAACGCTTTCCCTCCGACCTGTACCCGGGGGCCTGCGACAACACCCTGTTGGTGGCGGAACGGGCCGACGTGAGCATGAAGACCGGGCAACTGCTCCTGCCGGACTTCCCGGCGCCTCCCGGCCACACCCACACCTCCTATCTGGAGGAACTGGTGCTGGAGGGCGCCCGCAGGAGATACGGGGGCGAGGTCCCCTCCGAGGTCTCCGAGCGGATCCGGTACGAGTTGGGAGTGATCGGGGAGATGGGGTTCGAGACCTACTTCCTGATCATCTGGGACCTGATCCGCGAGGCGCGCCACCGCAACATCCGGACCGGACCGGGCCGGGGGTCGGCGGCCGGCTCGATGGTCTCCTACTGCCTGGAGATCACCCAGATCGATCCCCTGGAGTACGGGCTGATCTTCGAGCGGTTCCTCAATCCCGGCCGGGCCGCCATGCCCGACATCGACATCGACTTCGACGAGCGTTTCCGGGGTCAGATCATCGACTACGTTCGCGACCGGTACGGCTCGGACCATGTGGCCCAGATCGTCACCTTCGCCACCATCAAGGGCAAGCAGGCGATACGCGACGCCGCCCGGGTGTACGGCTACGAGTACCGGATCGGCGACCAGTTGTCGAAGCTGATGCCGGGAGCCATCCTCGGTAAGGAGGCGTCCCTGAACCAGTGCCTCAACCCGCCTCCGCCCGAGAGTGACGGCATAGTCAGGGACTGGTACGCCAACGCGGCCGGCCTGCGGGAGGCATACGACTTCGATGCCGATGCCCGCAAGGTGATCGACGCCGCCCGGGGTCTGGAGGGCCTGCGCCGCCAGGACTCCATCCACGCGGCCGGGGTGGTGATCTCCCCGCTCCCGATGACGGAGTTGGTCCCCGTTCAGCGGAAGGGTGAGGGAGCGGAGGTGGTCACCCAGTACGAGATGGGGGCGGTGGAGCAACTGGGACTCCTGAAGATGGACTTTCTCGGACTCCGCAATCTCTCCACCATCGAGCGGACCCTGGACATGGTGGGGGAGGCCACCGGAGAGCGTCCCGATATCGACCGGGCCCCCCTGGATGACCCGAAGACCTTCGAACTGCTCCGGGCTGCCGAGACGATTGGCGTCTTCCAACTGGAGGGAGAACCGATGAGGGCCCTGATCCAGCGGCTCCGTCCGGACCGCTTCGACGACGTGGTGGCGCTGGTGGCGCTGTACCGGCCGGGGCCCATGGGGGCCAACATGCACAACCTGTACGCCGACCGCAAGACCGGACGGGCCGCAGTGGCGCCGCTCCACCCCGCCCTGGCCGAGATCCTGGATCCCACCTACCAGATCCTCGTCTACCAGGAGCAGGTTATGGAGGTCTCCCGGGCCATGGCCGGCTACAGCATGGAGGAGGCCGACAATCTGCGGAAAGCGATGGGCAAGAAGATCAAGGCGGTGATGGACGCCGAGGAGGAGAAGTTCGTGGAGGGCTGTGTCGCCCAGGGCCACGACCGAGGCACCGGCCGGGACCTGTTCGAGCTGATCAGCCATTTCGCGGGCTACGGCTTCAACAAGTCCCATTCGGCCTGCTACGGACTGGTTGCCTACCAGACCGCCTATCTCAAGGCCAACCACCCCGCCGAGTACATGGCGGCCCTGCTGACCTCCTCGAAGAACAACCGGGATCGCACCGCCCTCTACCTGAAGGAGTGCCGGCGGATGGGACTGTCGGTGAAGGTGCCGGACGTCAACGAGTCCGGAATGGACTACGAGGTCAGTTCGGGGAGCATCCGGGTGGGGCTGTCCGCCATCCGCAACCTGGGGGAGTCGGTGGCCCAGAAGATCATCGACGCCCGCCGGGACAAGGGGGCCTTTGAGAGTTTCGTGGACTTCTGCGAGAAGGTGTCGGTGGAGGCCCTGCGCCGCAACACCCTGGAGTCGCTGGTCAAAGGGGGAGGGTTCGACAGCCTGGGCCACACCCGGCGGGGCCTCATGGAGGTCTTGGCGCTGATCGTCGATTCGGTGGTGGACCGCCGGCGCCAGGAAGAGGCCGGCCAGTTCTCCCTGTTCGGGGGTGGTGGGCTGCCGGACCTGACTTTGCCGGACATCCCCGACCATCAATGGGACAAGCAGGTGCGCCTTTCCTTCGAGAAGGAGATGCTGGGGCTGTATCTCTCCGATCATCCCCTGGCGGAGAAGGCCGCCGCGGTTCAGGCGGCCGCCGACGCGGTGACGTCCGGGTTGAAGAACCTCCCAGACAAGACCAAGGTCAAGATCGCGGGCCTGATCGTGGCGGCTTCGAACCGCTGGACTCGCAAGGGCGACCGGATGATGGTCATAACCGTCGAAGATCTGGACGGCGAGGTGGAAGTAGTGGTCTTCCCAAAGGCGACGGAGCGTTACCAGGAACTGTTGGTTGCCGATCAGATGGTGGTGGTGTCGGGAAGGGTGGACAGGCGCGAGGACGTGGTGCAACTCATAGCCAGCAAGATCGAGTCGCTCCAACCGCCGCCTCCCTCGCTGAACATCAGGTTGAGCAAGAGCCTCATCGGCGAGCGCGAGATCGCCCAGAGGCTGGGGGAGTTGCTGCGCCGCCATCCCGGGAAGAGACAGGTGGTGTTCCACATCAAGGAGGACGGCAGGCACTTTCTATTGACCTCCGGTCCCAAGGTGAGCGGGGGAGCGGGGTTGATCTCAGAACTCGAGGAGCTACTGGGGTCCGACTCGGTGGTGGTCGCGGCGTAGCCGCTTGACTCAGTTCGGTTCAGTCTGTCCTGCCGGAGCCAGATACTAAGAGGTTGGTAGGTGCAAGTGAAGGGCTCGCCAGCCAAGGGATTAAGTCTATAATGACTAGTTAGGAGACTAGTTTGATCTCGAAAGGAGGACCGCCAGTGGCGTGGCAGGTGCAGGAGGCAAAGGCGCGGTTCAGTGAGATGCTGGAGACGAGCCAAGTGGAAGGACCACAGATCGTTACCAAGCGGGGAGTGGAAACTGCTGTCCTGGTAGCGATGGAAGAGTGGAGGGAGATACAGCGGCGGGCCAGGCCGGGTATCAAGGAGTGGTTGCTTGCTCCAGAGGCCAGGACGGAATCGCTGATTCCCCCGAGGGTGAGGCATCGACACCGCTCTCTCCCGGATCTGGATTGATCGGTGTTTCTCCTTGACACCAATGTGGTGTCTGAACTGCGTCGTCCCCGGCCAAACCCCGGAGTTACGCGCTGGATAGACGCGGCGCCCGGCCACAGAGTCTATCTGTCGGCCGTAACCATCGGGGAAGTCCAAGCAGGAATCGAGATCAGCCGCGAGAGGGATCCCTCCAAGGCAGAGGCCTTGGAGAAGTGGCTCGTCCAGGTGCTTTCCTCGCACAGGATCCTGCCGATGGACGCGGAAGCATTTCGGGTTTGGGCGAGGCTCAAACAAGGCCAGCCGAGATCTTTGCTGGAGGATGCAATGATCGCTGCCACCGCCAAGGTGCATGGGTTGACGGTGGTGACTCGAAATGTGCGAGACTTCCGACAACTCGGAGTAGAGGTGCTGGACCCGTTCATTTGACGGATGAATGGGTCAGACTTGGCAAACCCCTCTCTTGTGGCGACGCCGAGTACTAGCCCCAGAAAATGCCGGTTGGGTCTTGTTCCACTTTGGCGACTAGCAGGTCGATGAGAGGTGTGGGATGTGCCAAGTCGTATTTATGAAATCGCCGGTTGCGGTCCCGCCAATAGAGGGACCATTCGCCTCTCACCTTGGTGTAGCGGAAACGACAGATCGGGAAGCGGGTCCACTCCGGTCCCGTGTCATCACGCCAAGGGGGTCGGCACTCGAACAATGTGATCGCGCGGTCGGTGAGGTCGATCTCGTAGCGGACCAATCCCTTGGCTCTGGGCGGCAGATCGGCGTTGAGTTGGTCTACCCATTTGCGCACCCGAAACAGGTCACCTTCTGGGATCATGCTCCAATGGTAAGTTCCCTCAACCCACTACAACCGAGACCCGGTACCCACCGGTGGCTGGGACCGGCGACCCGAGTCCCAAGGGAACCTGTGTTGTGGCCAAACCAAAGGGGGTACTGTCTCCCCACCCCTCGATGGGATGCGCTAGTTCACTTCCCGGCTCTGATCACGCTGCAGGATCACCTTCCGGTGCGGATAGGGGATGTCTATCCCGGCGGCGTCCAGGGCCTCCTTGATCCGCAGGCGCAACTCGCGTTCGGTCCGCCACTGCAGGGAAGGCTTGGTCTTGGCGCGCACCCGTATGAAGATGCCGGATTCGCCCAACTCCTGAACGCCCTTGACCTCGGGGGGTTCGGACAACTCGTCCCCGCCCCATTCGGGGTCGTTCCACATTTCGTCGCCGGCCTGGCGGATCACGTTGATCGCCTCCCGCAGGTCACAGTCGTATGAGACCTCTATGTCCACCTGCGCCCTGGCCCAGAGTTGGGAGTAGTTCCCGACGAACTCGATGTTCCCGTTGGGAACGGTCCAGACAACACCCTGGCGGGTGCGGATCGAGGTCGACCTAAGGGATATTCTCTCCACGGTCCCGCGTCCCCTTCCGAAATCTATGTCGTCCCCGACGCTGTAGATGTCCTCGATCATCGTGAAAACACCGCTCAGGAAGTCCCTGACCACCGCTTGGGAGCCAAAGCCGATGGCGATGCCGAGGATCCCGGCGCCTGCTATGAGCGGACCCAGGTCGATGTTGAGTTGGCCAAGGGCCAGCAATGTTGTAAACGTCCATATCGTGAACAGGGCTACGCTGCGAAGCACCCCGGCCAGGGTCTCGGCTCTGGCCTTGGCCCGTAGCTTCTCGGCCTCTATCGAGACAGTGGGATCACGTCCGACATCCCTGAGATCCGGCCGTGCGAGCCGTTGGGTGAAACGTGCGATAGCCCGCTTGAGAACATGGGAGGCCACCCACCCGCCCAGCACGATCAACAACACCAGTAACCCGGGGCCCATCAGCCACGTGGCCACGTCCGCCAGGAAGCGGTTGCCGGTCCATTCGAAGACCTTTACACAAACGATGTTCGCCTGATCACCGCACGCCGGCACGGTGGTGCTCCCTTGAGCTATGAGGAACATGGCATGGCTACCTGCGTTCGGCTCGACAAAACGTGGGTCAGGAGTCTACCGACGGCCGTACATCCGGAGACTGGGTCAGTGAGGGTCAATAGCGGAGTTATTCTTGACGAGATAGTGGCCGACCAACTTGATGTGGATGCGATGATCGCCCGTTATCGGGGCAGGGCGGAGGCGGTCCGAAACCGCTCGCTCCCTCCGGTGGCAGGTGAGGAACGGCGCCGTTTCATCCAGCAGGCGGAGGAGGACTACCTGGACTACTCGCTGGTGGGAGCGGCGAAGTGGTCTGTGGAGGAAGGCCACCTGGTTCTGCGCATCCCCCTGGATGGAGGGGAATAAGCCCTAGGCAGGTCTCTGCAACTTCCCGCTGCGTTGGGCGGCCCGGCGTTCGGACTCCAGTCTCTCCAGGTCCACTCCCTGGGTGTTGAGGAATGTGAAGGCGTCGGCGATGCGGGTGTGGCCGGCAACCTCGGCGATCTGGCGGTGCATCTCTATGCACACCCGGCGGTAATTTGGGTGGCCGGCCGGCTGAGTGCGCAGTTCTATCAGGTGGAGAGCCTGGCGGGCGTTCATCTCCATCATGAACCGGATGTGATAGGCGAAGGGCACGGCGTACTGGGCGACGTGGCGGCCCAGGGAGGTCCGCACCCGCTCGTAGAACTCCCCGGCATCCTCCAGGGTCCGTTCCCAGAGGCGATCCAATCCGGCTTCGGAGAGTTCGTCGGGACGCTCGTGGCCCAGCCGGGTGGTGAGCGGCTGCCATTCGATGGTCATCATGCGGTGGCGCTGGAGGTCCCGGAACGCCCCGAAGTCGCACACCACGTCGAAGCGGTAGTAGCTTCGCTCCAGCGCCCGTCCCGGCTTGTGGCGGCGGTTGCGGCGCTCCCCAACCATCGAGGCCAGCAACTCGGTGACCTGGCGCGATGACATCCGGCCCACGGTGTCCCGCAGTTGGGCGTCGGGGAGTTCGGAGACGCTGTACAGCGCGGCGGCGGCAAGCTTGCGCTCCGCGTCGGGATCCCAGTCGGTGAGGGTCACCTCGGCAGCGGGAGCAGGGCTGACCCCAAGGCGTTCGGCCATATCTTCCAGACGGGAGCTGGTCTCAGAGAGATAATTGCTCCAGAGCACTCCCCGGTCGGGAAGGTCCACCCGGGTGAGGAAGGAAGGGATCACCTTGCGAAGTTCGGTCAGCATCATCGCACCGTAGTCCCTGACCTCCCTGAGCGGGTGGGCCTGCATGCGGATCAGGGCCATCTCGTAGGCCTGGCCGGTGGCGTAGATGCCCACGTTGGAGAGAGTGGAGGCGGGGAGGAGCCCCCGGATGGAGTCGAAGGCCTTGGCCCGGATGGCGGCCCGGTGTATCCAGGCCGGGTCCCCTTCCCTGCGGGGGTGGCGCCGGGTGAAGTAATCGATCATCACCGGGCGCATCTCCCGGTAGGTCTCGAACAGGCGGTTCATCATGTCCAGGTAGTCGTCCCGGAGGGGCGACTCATCGACCTCGGGGGGAAGGAAGAACCGGTACCGGTCGCCGAGTCGCTGGTCGTAGGCGATGTAGCGTGTGGACTGCTCGAGGTAGGCGGCCAGGCGTCCCCACTCCAACACCTTGGTCAGAAGATTCGAGGCCTGCTCGCAGGCCAGGTGGACTCCTCCCAACTGTGCCACCGAGTCGTCTCCGTACTCGTAGAAGACCCGTTTGTAGAGGTCCTCGGCCCGCTTGAGCTTGATGAGGGGGTCCTCGGAGCTCATCTGGGTGGCGATCGCTTCGATCCCGGTTTCCGGATCGGTGACGAACTCGTCCAGGAAGAGCCGGCGAAGGGACTTGTGGGTGCGGCTGTAGCGGGCGAACAGGGCGCCTTTAACGACCTCGGGGAGATTGATCAGAGCGAAGACCGGCCCGTCGAGGTCGGTGAAGAAACGGCTCAGGATCCCGCGCTCGGACTCGGTGAAGGACTCGCGGTGATACGCCATGGAGCTAATAATGATATGGGAGGCCCGTCACGCGGTACCGTAACACCGAAATGGGGTCGGTTGTGTTTCGCGTGGTGATCGGAGCGCTGGTGGTGTTCGCCATCGTCCTGGCGCTGATCCCCCTGCTGGCCGCCCTGGACCTGGCCCGGGGAGGGAGCGGGTTCGGGATCTGTCCGGACGGGGTGTGGCTGTGCTCCGATCCGTACCTGCCGGTGGTCCGGCTGACCGGCCTGGTGGGACTGGGCATCGGGGCGGTGGCGGTGGGGATCCGATTCGCCCGCCGCGGGCTGCGATGGGCCGAACGCCAGGAGATGCCTCCTCCCGGATAGGGGAGCGCCCGGGCGGTCGGCAGGCGGGATCCGAGAGTCATCCGTCCCGCAGCCGGATGCCCATCTCCTCCAGGCTCTCGGTGGCGATGAACAGTCCCTCCGACGAAGCGCACACCGCCTCCCCGGACAGCAACTCAGCGCCAATTACCAGCCGCTTCCCGCGGCGTTCGGTCACCCGGCCCCGCACCAACAGTCCGGGATCGTCCACCCGGGCGGGACGGTGGAAGCGGACCTCGATCCGGCCGGTGACCACCATGGTGTGATGGGAGAGGATCGCCGCCCACACCGAGATCTCGTCGAGGGTGGTGGTGACCACTCCGCCGTGCAGCGTCCCGTAGGTTCCCCTCAACTCCTCGCGGGGATGGAAGTCGGCGACCGCGTAGCCGTCATGGGTGCGGAAGCCTTCCATCCGGAGCCCGTGAGGATTGGCGCCGCCGCAGGCGAAGCACCCCTCCCCGTAGTAGTCCCGCACGCCGGAGATCAACTCCCGGACGGATTGGCTGCTCAGATCCCACACGGCCAGGGTTGGTAGACCGCCTCCGTCAAGGCGTTCGATGTCCGGGGAGGGCCGGCAGGCTCAACTAGCATCGGTGTCGAGTGGCATCCAAGTTCCTATCGGACGGTAGCGCGCCCACCCCTGTCCAGCGGGGAAAGGCGCGGGCGGTGCTCAATCGTCTGATCCGGCGCTATCCCTACGCCCAGACGGCCCTCGACTACGCCAACCCCTGGGAGTTGCTGGTCTCCACCGTGCTCTCGGCCCAGACCACCGACGAGAACGTAAACCGGGTGACGCCGGCGCTCTTCCGCCGGTGGCCAACCGCGGAGGACCTGGCAAATGCGCCTCTCGAGGAGGTGGAGAACGTGGTGTTCTCCACCGGCTTCTACCGTCAGAAGGCCCGCTCGATCGTGGAGTTGTCCCGGGACCTGACTGAGAGGTACGGGGGAGTGGTGCCTGGGGAACTAAAAGAGTTGATCACCCTTCGGGGGGTGGGGAGAAAGACGGCCAGCGTGGTGTTGGCCGAGGCCTTCGGCGTGCCCGCCATCGCGGTCGACACCCATGTCCGGCGGGTGACCGGAAGGATCGGCCTGACCGTCCAAACCGACCCCGAGAAGATCGAGACGGATCTCAAGGCCCTCTACCCGACCAAGGCATGGGGCGGCATCTCCATGAGGTTCATCCAGTTCGGCCGGGACATCTGCGATGCGCGGGCGCCTCGATGCGGAGAGTGCGAGATGCGCTTCGACGGCCTGTGTGACTGGCCCGACCGTCCCTGAGCGGGTCCAGGCCTTCTTCGGGGTGAAGGGAATGGTCCGTCCGTGATCCGAGGTTCCGGTTGGGACCGCCGCATCCTGGCCCTGGCGGCGCCCGCCCTGGCCGCACTGGTGGCCGATCCGTTGCTGTCGCTGGTGGACACCGCGTTCGTGGGGCGCCTGGGGAGGGTGGAGTTGGCCGCCCTGGGGGTGGACACGGCCCTCTTCGGAATGGCGTTCGCGGTCTGCAATTTCCTGGCCTTCGTGACCACTCCCATGGTGTCCCAGAGCCTGGGCCGCGGGGACAGGGCCGGAGCGGGCAGGGTGGTCAGCCAGGCGGTGGTGACCGCCATCGGATTGGGGGTGGTGGGAGTCGCGGTGTTCTGGGTCGCCTCGGGGGCCCTGGTGGGCCTCATGCAGGCATCGGCGGAGGTCACCGCCCCGGCGGTGGAGTATCTCCGCATCCGGGCCCTCGCCTTTCCGGCGGCTCTTCTGAACCTGGTGTCCCACGGGATCTACCGGGGATACCAGGACACCCGCACTCCCATGTGGGTCTCGGTGGGGGTGAACGCCTTCAACGCGGCGCTGGATCCGGTGCTGATCTTCGGCCTGGGATGGGGCCTTGCCGGAGCGGGGTGGGCCACGGTCGCCGCCCAATGGCTGGGCGTCGGCTGCTTCTATGTGCTCCTCTCCCGGCGCGCCTCCGCTGAGGGGTGGTCGGCTCGGGGGGCGAGATGGGGCGAACTGCTCCGCTTCTGGGGGATGGGGGCGGTGCTGGCGCTCCGCACCCTGTTCCTGGTGCTGACCCTCACCCTGAGCGTGGCCGCCGCCGCCCGGGTGGGGACTTTGGAGGTGGCTGCCCACCAGATAATGGTCGGGGTATGGGCCCTGTGCTCGTTCACGCTCGACTCGATGGCCATCGCCGGCCAGGCCCTGGTGGGGGAGCAGACCGGACGCGGGGACATCGCGGCCGCGCACGAGGTCACCAAGCGTCTTCTGGGCTGGGGCGTGGTGATGGGAGTGGTGATCGCCGGACTGCTGCTGGCGTCCGTCCCCTGGCTGGGCGGGGTGTTCACCGACGACCGGGCGGTGGCGGAGGCGGTCAGGGGAGTGGTCCCCCAGGCCGCCGTGATGCAGCCCCTGGCCGGCCTGGTGTTCGTGGCCGACGGGATATTCATGGCGGTCCTGGCGGTGCGTCTCCTGGCCGCCTCCACGGGGGCGGGCCTGGTGGCCGCGGCCGGGGTGCTGTGGATCTCGGACTCGGCAGGATGGGGTTTGTCGGGTGTCTGGTGGGCGATCCTGGCAATGCTCGCGGCTCGCTCCTGCGTGTTCATCTGGGGAGGACGACGGGGATTGGGGAAGTGGATACGGGGCGGAAAGCGGTAAGCGGTCATCATCCCGGATGTGGGCCCGCGGTGACGATGAGGCGGGAGGTGGCGCGGGTCCGATCCGAGACCGGGCCGGCGGGTCGGTCACGGTCTGGCAACGTCGAGGCGCTTGAGGAATAACTGGACCAGTGGACCGATCAGCACGGCGAAGGCCACCGTGCCCAACCCGATCGTCCCACCGAGCAGCCAGCCGAGCAGCAACACCGAGCCCTCGATGAGAAACCGGGCGAGCCGAATCGAGAGACCGCGCTTGGCCAATCCCGTCATGAGCCCATCCCGCGGGCCCGGTCCGAGCCGCCTCCCGATGTAGATGCCCGATCCGAGCGCCACGATCACGATCGCGCCCGACATGAGGGCCAGGCGCGCCACGAACGACGCCGGAGTCCCGATCACAAGCAGCGTGCCGTCGATCACCAGTCCGACGACGACGATGTTGAGGACGGTGCCTAGGCCGGGCCGCTGCCGGAGAGGGATCCAGGCCAGCAGGACGACGAACCCGGTGACAATCCCGGCTACCCCGATGGTGAGCGGGGTGTGGATCGAGATCCCTTGGTGAAGGGCCTCCCAGGGAGACAGGCCGAGGTCGGCCACCACCAGGAGGCCCATGCCGAATCCGAACAGCACCAGACCGAAGATCACCGCCGGCAACCGGCGCACCGTCGCCCGGCCACGACCGCTCATGCCGGCGCCGCCGCCCGGCCACGACCGCTCATGCCGGCGCCGCCGCCCTGAACAGGAACCGTTTGTCGAACTCCGTGACGAGCACCCGATCGAACCCTGCGCCGGCGAGCCGGGCCTCGAGACTCGCCGGGTCCACCGGGTTGTGAGTGTCCCACAGATGGAACACCCGCAGGCGCAGGCTGGTCTTCGAGTCCGATCCGACCAGCACCCCGCCCGGGGCCAGGACGCGCCGGCATTCGCTCAGGATGCCGTCCTGCTCGGAGGCCGTCGGAACGTGATGGAGCATCGTGCAGCACACCACGACATCGACCGACCCGTCGGGTAGGGGCAGGGCGGCGGCCGAACCGGTGTGGACGGCGACCCTGGAGCCGTACCGGCTGCGGAGGCGCTCGGCGGCCTCCGGGTCGATCTCCACCGTGGTCAGATCCGAGACTCCATACTCGAGCAGCGCCGCGGTGACCAGCCCGGGGCCCGGCCCGATCTCCAGCACCCGGCCCTCCAGGTCGACCCCTTCCAGGACATCGGGCAGCACTCGATCGACCATCAGTCGCTTCCACCGCTCCGACTTGCAGTACCAATCGTGGATGCGGTTCACGTCGGTGCCGGCCGATCGGACCGCTCCAAGATATAGACCACCCGGTTGCTGACTGGGACCCAGGTTACTTCGATGCCCGCACCTGCCGCAGGGGAACATCCCCAACCCGGCAGTCCGATGCTTCATGCCAGGCTTTTCCAAAGGCGCTCTATCGCCACCGCCCTGGGTGGTCAACAGCGGTAAAATCCCGATGGAAGGCGATGGGTTTGCCGTCGGCAGTCAACGCTCGGAAGGCGCTTCGATGGATTTCTTGGACATGGCTCTGGCACTGCAACTGGCGGTGGCGTTCGGAGGGGGCCTGCTGGCTTTCATCTCTCCCTGCGTGCTGCCGCTCCTGCCCGGATACCTGGCGATGGTGTCGGGTTATTCGGTGGCCGACCTCCAGAGAGGCGTGGCGTCCACCTCCAAGGTGCTCCGGGCCTCCCTTTTGTTTGTGGTGGGCTTCACCCTCATCTTCGTGGCCCAGGGGGCGGGCGCCACTTCCGTCTCCCGGTTTCTCCTGCAGAACCAGGTGGTGGTCACCCGGATCGCCGGAGCGGTGATCGCACTGTTCGGAGTTGCCATGGTGGGGATGTCCTTCTCCGGCTGGGGGATCTTCGGCTGGTTCTCCCGGGAGAGGCGGTTCCACGTGGTGTCCAACCGGTTCGGAGTCCTGTCTCCGGTGGTGTTGGGCGCCGCCTTCGGGTTCGGCTGGTCTCCCTGCATCGGCCCGATCCTGGGAGGGGTGTTGGCGATCGCCGCCGCTCAGGACACGGTCCTGGCGGGCATGCTCCTCCTGTTCGTCTTCTCCCTGGGGATAGGGGTTCCCTTCGTGCTCTCGGGAATCGGGCTCTCCAAGGCCTTCGGCGCCTTTGCGGTGGTGAGAAAGATCAGCCGCCCCCTCATAGTGGTGGCCGGGGTCCTCATGACCGCCTTCGGGGTGCTGATGATGTTCAACGGGCTCAGTTGGCTGTCAAGAGTGATCTCCAACCTCTTCGCGGCGCTTCCCCTGCTCAGTAATCTCACAGAGATCTGACAAACAGCCGGATCTCTGCCCCAAACCTCCGCTCGGCCACCCCCCCCCGTTATGAACAACCTCACGGTCACTCCTTCCCTCGATGAATACCTGGACCTGGCCGCCCGCTGCCGGGTGGTTCCCGTGGCGGTCAACCTGATTGGCGACCGGGAGACTCCCCTCACGGTCTTCCAGAAGCTGGCCGAAGACCAACCGGGGTTCCTGCTGGAGTCGGTGGAGGGAGGAGAGCGCTGGGCTCGCTGGTCCTTCGTGGGATGGGACCCGGCATTCATCCTCACCGCCCGGGACGGGAGGTGCGAGATTTCCGGATCTGACATCGACTTGCCGGAGGGAGACCCCCTGGATGTGCTGGAGGAGTTGCACCGCCAGTTCGCCCTGCCCGAGATGCCCGGGTTCCCGCCGCTTTACTCGGGGATGGTGGGATACCTGGGATACGACTGCGTGCGCTACGTGGAGCACCTGCCCGACCGCCCTCCCGACGACCGGGGGCTTCCCGAGATGCTCTGGCACTTCTTGGGAGGGCTGGCGGCCATCGACCGTTTCACCCAGACCATCACCCTGATGAGGAACATTTATGTGGGCGACGATCCCGAGGCCGACTACCGGGAGGCGGTCGCCCGGTTGGCCGAGGACGCGGCGCGCCTGGCTGCGCCACACCGGTACGAACTCCAACCGGCGGTTTCCGAGTTGCCCCCCACCCCGCCCTTCGTCTCCACCTTCACCCGTCCCGAGTACGAGGCGGCGGTGGTGAAGGCCCGCGACTACGTGTGGGCCGGCGACGTCTTCCAGGTGCTACCCAGCCAGCGGCTGACGGTGCCTTTTTCGGGGGACAGTTTCGACATCTACCGGGCGCTCAGGCTGATCAACCCTTCCCCTTATCTTTTCTATGTGCGGTCGTCGGGAGTGGAGATCGTGGGATCGTCACCGGAGTTGATGACCCGGGTGCGGGACGGAAAGGTCTATTCCCGCCCCATCGCCGGGACCCGTCCCCGGGGCGCCACTCCCGCCGAGGACGCCGCCCTCGCCGAGGAACTCCTGGCCGACCCCAAGGAGCGGGCCGAGCATGTAATGCTGATTGACCTGGCGAGAAACGACGTGGGACGGGTTTGCGAGTACGGCACCGTACAGGTGGATGAGTTGATGGTGATAGAGCGCTACAGCCACGTCATGCACATCGTGTCGGCGGTCTCGGGGACCCTTCGCGACCAGGTGGGTCCGGTCGACGTGCTGCGGGCGACCTTTCCCCACGGGACCGTCTCGGGGGCGCCCAAGGTTCGAGCCATGGAGATCATCGACGAACTGGAGCCCGTGGCCCGCGGGCCCTACGCGGGCGCGGTCGGGTACATCGACTTCTCCGGCACGATGGACACCGCCATCTGCCTGCGGACCGTGATCGTGGCCGACGGTTCGGCCTGGGTGCAGGCCGGTGGGGGAGTGGTGGCCGACAGCCAGCCCGGGTTCGAGTACGAAGAGACCATGAACAAGGCGGCGGCGCCCCTGGCCGCCATCGCACTGGCCGCCCGTGGCTGATCCGGGACCCTCAGGGGCGGTTGCCGCCGCCGGGACGGACCGGGCCCCCGAAAGCTTCGGGAACGTGACGGCTGAGTACCTGGCTCTGCGCCGGGAGTGCGGCCTGGTGCCGGGGAGGTGGGAGGTTGTGTGGGTGGAGGGGCCGGATGCGGTCCCGTTCCTCCAGGGCTTGGTGTCGGCGGATGTTGAGGAGCTTTCGGAGGGGGGGGTGTGTCGCTCCTTCCTCCTGACTCCCCGGGGCATGGTTCGCTTCTCACTGTGGGTCCTGAAGGAGGGCGACAGGCTGGGTCTGATCTGTGACCGGGGAGGAGGACCGGACCTCGCGGAGACTCTCGATTACTACCGGATCCGTATAAAGGCCAGGGTCCGTCTCGATCCCCGGCCGGTCTCCGCCCTGGTCGGGCCCACCGTTCCTTGGACTGCGACCTTGGAGCAGGACCGTTGGGAACCCGGTGGCGAAGACTTCCGGGCGTCGGCCCCTCTGGCAGGCATTCCGAGGGTGTTCTTCACCGGCGAGGCGCCCGGGGGGACCCAACCGGTGGGAGAGCTTGCCTGGCGGGCGGTGCGGGTGGAGAGCGGGGAGCCCGAGGTCGGAAGGGACCTTGACGAGCGGACCATCCCCCAGGAGACCGGGGAGTTGGCGGACGCGGCGATCTCCTTCGACAAGGGGTGCTACCTCGGCCAGGAATTGGCCGCCCGGATCGACAGCCGGGGACGGGTGAACCGCACCCTGCGCGGCCTGGAGGTCAGGACCAATCTCCTCCCTCCGGAGGGCGCCGACGTGTGGAAGGACGAGCGGAAGGTGGGAAGGATCACCTCTGTTGCGGAGTCCTTGGAGTTGATGGCGCCGGTGGGACTCTCCCTGATCAGGCGGGGCACCGACCCCGGAGACGAGGTTCGGATCCGCTGGGAAGGCGGGGAGGCGCCCGCCCGGGTGAGAGCCCTCCCGATGGCGCCTCGCTCATCGAAGAGGATTCTTGCCGACCTCCCTGATCTGAAAGTCCCCAGGACGGAGATTCTGTCAGCCCTGAAGGAGGGCCGCTCCAGCCGATGATGGTCGGCTGTTCGGGGGAGATTCTCTCCTTCGGCTAGGCCGTTCGCCAGTACTTCTACCATGGACGGGATGATCAGTCAGGACCTGAGCAGGGAACAGAAGATCGGCCTGTACCGGTCGATGGTTTTGATACGTCGGTTCGAAGAACGAGCAGCCCACCTGCGCCAGCAGGGCTTCATTCCCGGGTTCCTGCATCCCTATGTGGGCCAGGAGGGGGTGGCGGTGGGAGTGTGCGCTGACCTGGAAGAGGGGGACGTGATCACCAGCACCCACCGGGGCCACGGTCATATGCTGGCCAGGGGCGCCGACCCCGGGAGGATGTACGCCGAACTGTATGCCCGCCAGGACGGCTACAACCGGGCAAAGGGCGGGTCCCTGCACATGATCGATGTCGAGTTGGGTTTCCTGGGGGCAAATGGCATCGTCGGTGGCGGTATACCCCTCGCCACCGGGGCGGGGCTGCAGAAGAAGAGGGAAGGCAGGGGGCGGGTGGCCGTCTCGTTCTTCGGGGACGGGGCCACCAACGAGGGAAGCTTCCACGAGTCGCTCAACCTGGCCTCCCTGTGGTCGCTGCCGGTGGTCTACGTGTGTGAGAACAACTTCTACGGGGAGTTCACACCCCAGCACAAGCACCAGCCCATCGCCGAGATCGCTCGGCGTGCCGACTCCTATGCCATGGAGGGCGTGGTTGTGGAGGGCAACCACGTACTGGAGGTGCGAGAAGTTGCCCTGCGGGCGGTGGAGCGGGCCCGGGCTGGCGAGGGTCCCACCCTTATCGAAGCCAGGACGTATCGCCATCGGGGCCACTATGAGGGGGACATGGCTCGTTACCGACCGCCGGGAGAACTCGAGGAGTGGTTGGCCCGCGATCCGCTCGGTCTCCTGGAGGAACGCCTCCGTACCGAGGGCGTGGGCGAGGAGCGGCTGGAGGAGGTGCGAGCCGGAGTCGAGAAGCGGCTGGAAGAGGCCGTCAGATTCGCGGAGGCCAGCCCCCATCCCTTGCCCGGCGAGGCGCTCGAGGACGTTTACATGGAGACCCACGACGGGATGGCGCTCCGATGAGAAGACTGCGCTACGGGGCGGCCATAGGAGAGGCGCTGTCGGAGGAGATGGAGAGAGATCCCGATGTGTTCCTCATCGGAGAAGACATAGGAGAGGCGGGTGGCGTTTTCGGGGTGACCCGAGGCCTCCAAAGGAGATTCGGGCCCGACCGGGTGTATGACACTCCCATCTCCGAGGAGGGCATCGTGGGTGCGGCGGTGGGCGCCGCCCTGGTAGGGGCGAGGCCCGTGGTGGAGGTGATGTTCGGGGACTTCGTGACCCTGGCCATGGACATGCTGGTCAACCAGGCGGCCAAGACCTGTTACATGACCGGGGGAAGGATCGGCGTGCCGGTTACGGTCAGGATGGTTACCGGCACGGCGGGGGCCACCGCCGGACAGCACTCCCAGAGCCTCGAGGCATGGTTCGTCCACACCCCGGGTATCAAGGTGGTGGCGCCCTCCACCGCCGGGGACGCCAAAGCCCTCATGAAGGCCGCCATCAGGGACCCCGACCCGGTGATGGTATTCGAGCACAAGTTGCTGTACGGGCGTGCCGACCCGGTTCCCGACCAGGTCGAACCGCTGCCGCTGGGGGTGGGGAGGGTGGTCCGGGAGGGAGAGGACGTCACGGTGGTCTCCTACCTTCACACCCTCCATGCGGCCCTGGAGGCGGCGGAGAGTCTCGAGGACGAGGGTATCTCCGTGGAGGTGCTGGATCCTCGGACCCTGGTTCCCTTCGACCGGGGGCTGCTGTCCTCGTCGCTCCGCAAGACCGGCAGGCTGGTGGTGGCGCACGAAGCGCCCGGCCGGGGAGGCATGGGAGCGGAGATCGCCGCGATGGCCGCCGAGGAGATGTGGGACTGCCTCCGCGCCCCGGTGGTCCGGGTGTGCGGGACGAACACCCCCATGCCCTACGCTCCCGAACTGGAAGGATTCGTCATCCCCGACGCCGGGCGCATCGCCGAGGGTATCCGGGCCACGGTGAGGCAACCGGCCGCCCGGCGGCAGTCCTTCTGAGCTCAAGGGATTGCAGATCTAGGAGAAGGGAGATCGCAGATGGCCAAGAACATCCTGATGCCCAGGTGGGGCCTGACCATGGAGGAGGGGACCGTGGTGGCATGGGAGATAGAAGTGGGAGACGAGGTCGAGGTGGGAGACGTGATCGCGGTGGTGGAGACCGAGAAGGTGGAGGTCGATCTGGAGTCCCCGGAGGCGGGGACGGTTGTGCAGATAATGGTGCCGGAGGGAGAGACGGTCGAGGTCGGCGCGGTGCTGGCGATTGTGGAGTGATCCCGGGGAAGGAGAAAAGCATGAAAACAGGAAACGCCGGGACGGACCTGTCCGGACAGGTGGCGATCGTGACCGGGGGCGCCCGGGCCATAGGGCGAGAGATCGCCGAGAAGCTGGCCCACCGGGGGGCGAACGTGGAGATCTTCGACCTGGCCGAGGCAACCGAGACGGTGGAAGCCATCCGAGCCGACGGTGGCCGGGCAGAGTGCCAACTCCTGGACGTCACCGATGAGGAGGGGGTCAGGGACGCGGTCCGGCAGGTGGTGGACCGAAACGGCCGGGTGGACATACTGATCAACAACGCGGGATTGTTCGCCGGGATACCCCGCCGGCCGTTCTGGGAGATTGACCTGGCCGAGTGGCGCCGGGTGATGGAAGTGAACGTGGATTCGATATTCCTCCTCTGCCGGGAGGTCCTGGAGCCGATGAAGGCCTCGGGCGGGGGACGGGTGGTGAACCTCTCGTCCAACGTGATCACCTTCGGGATGTCCGACCTGATGCACTACGTGGCGTCCAAGGGTGCGGTGTCGGTGATGACCCGCAGCCTTGCCAGGGAGATGGGTCCCTTCGGGATCGCGGTCAACGCGGTCGGGCCGGGTCTGGTCACCACCGAGATCACCACCGCCGAGATCTCCGAGAAGTACCTGCGGCTGGTGGCCGAGGGCCAGATGCTCACCGAGCCGATCTATCCCGCGGACATCGCCGACGCGGTGGTCTTCCTGGCCTCACCGGCCGGGCGGATGATCACCGGACAGACCCTGTTCGTAAATGGGGGCGCCACCGCCGGGGGAGTGTGATGAAGTACTCGATCAGTCTCCAGTTCATGTGGACTGATCTCCCATTCGCCGACCGGGTGCGGAAGGCGGCCTCCCACGGTTTCGATCAGGTCGATCTCTGGGATTGGAGAGACGTGGACATAGACCGGCTGGCCGAGACCTGTCGGGCCGAGGGCGTGGCCTTGGGAAGTTTCTTCGGGCACCGCCGGGCGGGACTGGCCGATCCTTCCCAGCGGGGCCGGGTGCTGGAGGAACTCTCGGCCTCGGTGGAGGCGGCCCGCCGGGTCGGCGCCTCGCAGCTGCACACCTTCAGCGACGGCATCGGGCCGGGCGGGGTGATCCGAAAGCCGCCGCCCCTTCCTTGGGAGGCTCGCTACCAGTCCTGCGTGGAGGGACTGGAGGAAGCGGCGAAGCTGGTGGAGGGTACCGGGATCACCCTGGTGGTGGAGGCCATCAACAACATCTACGTTCCCGGGTACTTCTGGGATGAGGCGGGGATCACCCTGGCGATCTGTCGGGCGGTCGACCACCCCCGGGTGCGGCTGGCGTTCGACTGCTTCCACCAGCAACTCTCCGGGGGGCGGCTCACCGACCATCTGAGGGAGGCGCTTGCATGGATGGCCCGCTTCGATGTGGCCGATGTCCCCGGGCGGGGACAGCCGGGCACCGGCGAGATCAACTTTGCGCATCTGCGCAGGGTGCTGGAGTCCGAGGGATACGACGGCGTGGTCTCGTTCGAGATGGATCCGGTGGGTGGGGACAGCGACGGAGCCGCCCGGGTGTGTCGCGAGATGTTCGGTTTCTGACGCCCCAACCCCCGTCTTGCGGGTGGGTGGGGATTCGTAGTATTGGCGGCCATGCTGGACGAGATCCTTTCCTCCACCCGCCGCCGGATCGCCCGGTTGGCCGAACAGCCGCGGGCCGGTTCCTCCGCCCGCCGGCCGGTCCGGGCCTTCGACGCCGCCCTGTCCGGGGAGGGGCTGGCGGTGATCGGGGAGGTGAAGAGGAAGTCTCCCTCCCGTGGCGTCCTGGCCGAGGGACTCGACCCGGTGCGCCAGGCCAGGATCTACGAGCAGGCCGGAGCGGCGGCGGTCTCGGTTCTGACCGAGCCGGACCACTTCTCGGGTTCCAACCAGGATCTGAGCGCGGTGGCCGAATCGGTGGGGATCCCCGTGATCCGGAAGGACTTCATCCTCGACCCCGCCCAGGTGTGGGAGTCGCACCACATCGGCGCCGACGCCCTGCTGTTGATCGTGGCGATCCTCGGCGATGAGCAGTTGCAGGACCTTCTGGCGGAGACCGCCCGGGCCGGGTTGGTGGCGTTGGTGGAGGTGCACAATCCCGCCGAGGCGACCCGGGCGATCGAGGCCGGCGCCCGGGTGGTGGGAGTCAACAACCGGGACCTGCGCGATTTCACCGTCGACCTGGGGACCGCGCGGCGGGTGGCGCCCTATCTGTCCCGGGCTTCGGTGAAGGTTGCCGAGAGCGGCATTCACACCCCTGTCCAGGCCGGCCAGATGGCCGAGGCGGGATATGACGCCGTTCTGGTGGGAGAGGCCTTGGTGCGCTCTCGCCGGCCCGGGGATTTGGTGTCGCAGATGAGGGGGGCGGGCTGATGGTGTGGGTGAAGGTGTGCGGGGTCAAGGAGATCGCGGACCTCGACGCCGCGGTGGAGGCGGGCGCCGATGCGTTCGGCCTGGTGCTGGCGGCCGGCACCCCGCGCTGCATCACTGTCGAGCGGGCCAGGAGACTGGCCGAGCATTCACCCATTCCCGGGATCGTGGTGACCGTGGACGAGGGTCCCGAGGACCTGATGGAACTGGCCGAACGGATCGGCGCAGGGGGTGTGCAGCCCCATGGGGAGCGCCAGGCCGAGGCAGCCGAGGCAGGGGTTCGCAACGGGCTGTTGGTGCTCAGGCCGGTGAGGGTGGGCTCGGGTGGGGTCTCGGTTGACCACGTGCCAGGCTCCCAGATTCCCATTCTCGACACCGCCGACGCCCGTAGGCACGGCGGCACGGGCCGCACCTTCGACCACGACGCCCTGCCGCCCCTCCACCGCAGGTGGGTCCTGGCCGGGGGAATGGGCCCCCACAACGTTGCGGAGGCGATTCAAAAGCTCCAACCATGGGGCGTGGACGCCTCGTCCCATCTAGAGTCGGAGTTGGGAGTGAAGGATCCCGCCCGTATCCATGCGTTCGTGAGAGAGGCCAAAGGAAGATGAGAGCCAGACTGCACCGTCCCGACCGGAGGGGTCGCTTCGGGGAGTTCGGCGGGCGTTTCGCGCCCGAGACCCTGATGACCGCGCTGGAGGAGTTGGAGGTGGAGTTCGCCGCCGCCTGGGCCGATCCGTTGTTCCTCGGCGAGTATCACCGGCTGTTGGAGTTGTACGTGGGGCGGCCCACCCCCCTGTATCCGGCTCATCGGCTCAGCGAACGCCTGGGAGTCGAGGTGTGGCTCAAGCGGGAGGACCTGGCCCACACCGGCGCTCACAAGATCAACAACGCCCTCGGGCAGGGACTCCTGGCTCATCGCATGGGGAAGCCGCGCATCATCGCCGAGACCGGGGCGGGACAGCACGGGGTGGCCACCGCCACCGCCGCGGCGGTGCTGGGACTGGAGTGCCAGGTGTACATGGGAGAAGTCGACATCCGCCGCCAGGCGCCCAACGTCTCCCGGATGCAGATCCTGGGCGCCGATGTGATCGGGGTGGCGTCCGGGGCGGGGACGCTCAAGGACGCGGTGAGCGAGGCGATGAGGGACTGGGCCCGAACCGTCGAGGAGACCCAGTACGTGATCGGGTCGGTGGTGGGTCCCCACCCTTTCCCATGGATGGTCCGAGAGTTGCAGAAGGTGATCGGCGACGAGGTGTTGCGACAGTCCGAGCAGCTACCCGATGTGGCGGTGGCCTGCGTGGGCGGCGGCTCCAATGCGATCGGCATGTTCTGGCCGCTGGCGGGGACCGGAGTGGAGTTGGTGGGCGTGGAGGCCGGAGGGGAGGGGATCGGAACGGGACGCCACGGGGCCTCCATCGGAGCGGGAACCCCGGGAATCCTGCACGGCGCCCGCACCTACATGCTCCAGGACGATGATGGCCAGGTGCTCGAGGCCCACTCCATATCGGCGGGTCTCGACTATCCCGGCGTGGGCCCGGAGCACTCCTATTTCCAGGAGGTGGGCCTGGCCCGCTACGTCTCGGTCACCGACCGGGAGGCGCTGGAGGCGGTGAGGCTCCTGGCCCTGACCGAGGGGATCATTCCCGCCTTGGAGAGCGCCCACGCGGTCGCCTGGGTGGCGAGGGAGGCCGCGTCTCTCCGTCACAAGACGGTGCTGGTCAATCTCTCGGGGAGGGGCGACAAGGACATGGAGATGTTGGTGGAGCGCCTGTGACCAACCACGAGCGGGCAGTGGCGGCGCGGATGCGTTCGGGTTCGGAGAGGATCGCGGATCTCTTCTCCGTTGCCCGTGAGGAGAACCGGGCGGTCTTCTTGCCGTTCCTCACCGCCGGGCTTCCCAGTCCGGCCTCCTCCCCCCGGCTGTTCGCGGCCATGGCGGAGGCAGGCGCCGACGGCTTCGAGGTGGGAATACCGTACTCGGATCCGCTCATGGACGGGCCCGTCATTTGCCGGGGGAGCGAGCAGGCCATTTCGAAGGGGGCTACCTTGGACCGCAGCCTCGCCATCCTCGGAGAGGTGGCGGAGAACACCGGTCTTCCCTCGTTGGCGATGACCTACGCGAATCCGGTGTTCCGCCGGGGCGCGGACCGGTTCTGCGACCGCCTTGCGGAAGCCGGCGCGGCCGGGCTGATCGTGGCCGACCTTCCGTTCGATGAGGCACGTCCCCTGGGTGAGGCCGCCCGCCGTAACGGCCTGGGGTTGGTGCTCTTCCTGGCTCTCACCTCCGGCTACAACCGGATCAGGGCGGTGGCCGAAGCTGCTCCGTCCTTCATTTACGCGGTCGCCAACCTGGGAGTCACGGGAGAGCGGAGGGAGTGGAGCGGCCGCGTGGAGAGACTCGTGGAGGGAATCCGCGAGGTGACCGACATTCCGGTGGTGCTGGGAGTGGGTATCTCCACCCCCGAGCAGGCCGCGATCGCCGCAGGGCTGGCAGACGGCTTCATTGTGGGAACCGCCCTGGTCCGCCGGGTCCTCGATTCCTCCGGCGAAGAGGATGCCGCCCGATCCCTGGCGGGCCTGGTGGGGGAGATGGCTTCGGCCGCCCGTCGATAGGCCGATCGGGGGGAAACATCGAAACCGGGGAGACGTCTTGGTAGAGGAGGGAGGAATGACAGGTCATAGGGATTTGTCCCGGCCTAATGTGAGATTTCCAAAGGGGAGAAAGAAAGGGGAGAAACATGAAACGTTTGCTGGCTGCCACATTGGCGGTCTTGCTGGTGGCTTCGGCCTGTGGGACTGAGGACGAGGGTCAGACCACGACAACCCTCTCGACCACAACTGCCGCCACCACCACCGACACAACCCGCGCGGAACAACCCACTTCCACCACCCGGGGTACGACCGGCGCCACGGTAGGCAGCGGGGGCCCCGTCCTGGTCACGGTCGGGCTGCGCACCTTCGCGAGTTGCGACGCGATCCTGGGCTACTACATAGAGAACGCCCTTGAGCTGGTGGGACCCTACGGGCTGGACGGAGGGCCTTCGATATGGAGACGGGATGATGCCGAGGTGATGGCGGAGGAGGCCATGGCGGCCGCCGAGGCCGACGCGGCGGCGGCGACCACCGGTTCGCAGTCGGCGCCTTCCTTCACCGGCACCAACGTCCAGGTGGCCGGGGTGGACGAGGCCGACCTGGTCAAGACCGACGGCTTCTACATCTATTCACTGCTGGATGAGCGGAGCCGCCTCCGGATCGTCGAAGTCCAGGACGGCGGGATGAACCTGCAGTCCACTCTCGACGTCGGGTTCGAGCCCCGCGAGATGCTGCTCCATGAGGACACCCTTTTGCTGGTGGCCACAGAGTGGAGGGTGGGTGCCGTCACGCGGATCGCCCAGGTCGACATCTCCGACCGCAGGTCGCCCGAGGTGGTGGCGGACCTGAGTATGGACGGCCTCTACAACGGGGCCCGGCTCTCGGACGGGGTTGCAAGAGTGGTGATCACGTCCAATCCGGTGGGGATCGAATGGGAGCGCCCCCGGGGAAGCGGATTGCGAGCCGAGCAGGAGGCGATCGAAGCCAACCGGGAGCTGGTGCGGAACTCCACCTTGGGCAACTGGCTGCCCGCCTACGTGTTGGCTGACCTCGAGGGTGGAGATCCGGAGTGGGGACAGTTGGTCGATTGCTCCAACGTGTTGGCGCCGGGAGTGTTCTCGGGTTTGAACACTCTGTCGATCCTGCTGTTCGACCTCTCGGAGGGGATCACCGATTGGACCACGGCCAGCGTCGTGGCGGAGGGGGACACGATCTACGCCACCCCCGAAAGCGTCTACGTGGCCACATCCCGCTGGGTCAACTGGGGAGCCCTCTCAGAAGACGATTTGCGATCGGAGTCTCGCGGATACGCCACGCTGATCCATAAGTTCGACACCTCAAGTTCCAGCCAACCCGTCTATCAGGCCAGCGGGGAGGTGGAGGGGTTCCTGCTCAATCAGTTCTCGATGGATGAGTATGACGGAGACCTGCGCGTGGCCGCCACCTCGTCACCGTCCTGGTGGTGGACCGAGGACTCGGAGAGTCACGTCACGGTGCTCCGACCCGAGGGCGATGTGCTGGAGGAGATCGGCTCGGTCTGGGGGCTGGGGGAGGGAGAACGCATCTTCTCGGTGAGGTTCATGGGGCCCGACGCGTATGTGGTCACCTTCCGCCAGGTTGATCCCCTGTACGCGTTGGATCTGTCCGATCCCGCCAACCCCGAGGTGCTGGGCGAGCTCAAGATCCCGGGCTTCTCCTCGTACCTGCATCCGGTGGGAGAGGACCTGCTGCTGGGCGTGGGCCAGGACGCCTCCCTGGAGGGATGGGTCGAGGGTCTGCAGGTCTCCCTGTTCGACGTCTCCGATCCGACCGATCCCAAGCGGGTGGCCCAACTCCTTCTCCCCGAAGACCACGATCCCGACATGTACAGCTGGTCACCGGTGCAGAACGACCACCGAGCCTTTCTCTACTTCGAAGACCTGGCCTACATCCCCTACCACGCCTATTGGTGGGAGGACGACCAGGACTACTACGTGTTGGACGCGGGCGTGGCGGCGGTCGAGGTGAGGTCGGGCGATCTGGTCCTGGAAGCGTTGTTGCGTCCCGTCGAGGACGGGCCCGTCGGCGAGGACGACAGGTCGTGGAACAGGGCATGGAGGTCTGTCCCTGAGCGGGTGATAGTCATTGACGACTGGCTCTACTCCATCAGCTCATTCGGGATCGGCGTTCACCGCACGGACAACTGGGAACGGGGCGTCTTCCTGGAGTTCCCGGAATCCTAGACACCGGTTGCCCAGCCATCTGAGTCCGGGTGGGCCTTGGAACCGGGAGAGCGGTATCGGCGCGGGCTGCTCGCCAAAGTCGTGAAAACAGAGACTATCCCGCGAAAATCGCCTGGAGTCTTTTAACCCGTTGGGCCCATCCCCCTCCACCACCGTTCCGTTGGTCGGGACGCGCTTCGTCGGGACCCTTGGAGGGGTCTTTTCGGAGACTGATCCCTGTTCGGTCCGTGCGGCGCCCGGTTCGAACCGATAAGTGTTTGGTATTTGTCAGTTTGCACTGGGGGTGGACGGAAGTCCACCTTTGGCCTGCGGTTTTTTTGCCGGGTTCTGGTTTTTTCGGGCATCGGCCTCGTGGTTGCCAGCGGAAGATAGGTGTTGATTCATTTTCTCTGTTTGATGGGGATTCGGCGGTTCCGGTATTTGCGGTTGTGCCGGGTGTGCGTTGGCCGATTGCGTTTCATCGGTGGTTTGAGGTGGTACTCACCGGATGGTTTCTTGCGTACTTGCCATCGGTCGTCATGGACTTTGTGGTGACACCTACTGCATAGGAGGACCATGTCGTCGATGTCGGTGTTGCCTTGCACCGCCCAGGGAATTATGTGATGGGATTGGCACCAGTTGGCGGTGGCGCCACATCCCACACAAGCCTTGTCGCGTGCTATGAGAGCGATGCGTTGGGCGGGACTGGCGGTCCGGCGTGACCGTCCCATGTCCAATGGTTGTGATACACCTTTGAATATGGCGGGGAGGATGTCCGACTGACAGGCCAGGTCCCGGATCTTCTCCACCGGTATGGGAGTCCCGTCACCCAGACGCCCGTTTCTGAGTTCCCGGTTGATCACGTCGTAGTCGGCGATCAACAACAATCTGGGTCCGCGGACCTTGCCGGTGTCCTCATCGGTTTCTTCCCTGGTGACCAAATACGCGAGAGCGTCTGCCATTCGCTGTCCCGGGGTGCACCTGGCGCGGGGGTCTTCCTCCCGCCACAACTCGTCCATCTTCTGCGACAACGCCGTCTCCAACAGGGCACCGGTGATCGGATCGAACCGACCGTACAGCACGGTCATACCATCTGTG
>JAPPFC010000055.1 GCA_028824015.1 bacterium | reverse complement strand
CCATCCCGTTGCAGAAGTGGGTATATGCTATCTACCTGAACCTGACCAACCTCAAAGGGGTTAGCTCGATGAAACTACACCGCGATTTGGGCGTTACGCAGAAGACGGCGTGGTTCATGCAGCAGCGCATCCGAGAGGCGTTCGCGGCGTTCATTCCCAGCCTTCTGTCGGGGCCGGTGGAGGTGGACGAGACGTACATGGGCGGCATCGAGAAGAACAAACACTCCCGCATGAAGCTCCACGCCGGACGGGGCACGGTGGGGAAAGTCGCCGTGGTGGGGATGCGTGAGCGGGATTCGGGGATGGTCACCGCCAGAGTGGTCGATGCGGCCAACGCCAACACGCTCCAGGGGTTTGTCCAGCGGGTAGCACCTGGGGGCAACCCGATCTACACGGACGGGAGCAGCGCATACGACGGGCTGGCTAACCGCCAAGCCGTCCACCACTCGATAGGGGAGTACGTGAGCGGCAAGGCTCACGTGAACGGTGTCGAGTCGTTTTGGGCCATGTTGAAGCGGGCGCATAAGGGCACGTTTCACCGTCTCTCCGCCAAACACCTCCAACGGTATGTGGTGGAGTTTTGTGGGCGTCACAACATCCGCGAGTTGGACACTGCCATGCAAATGGGACTGGTGGCTTGGGGGATGGCAGGGCGCAGGGTCATGTATCAGGATTTGGTGGGGGGAGAACGCGGCATCGCCACGTGACCCTCGGTCACCCGACCGACAACGCTCTCTACTACGGTGACTGTCTCGACTGGATGCGCCAATGGCCAAACGGCATCGTTGACCTGATCTATCTCGATCCGCCGTTCAACAGCAACCAGGACTTCAACATGCTGTTTTCGCCGGAGGGCGGAGGGGATGCCCAGTATCGGGCGTTCGCTGACACTTGGGTTTGGGACACCGCCGCTGCGGAGCGGCTAGAGACATACCTCGGTGCGGTGATGAAACCAGCACACAACGGAATAGCGGGTTTGTATCGCCTTCTCGGGGCCTCTGGGATGCTGGCCTATCTCACCTACATGGCCGAACGGCTGGAGGAATGCCACCGCCTCCTGAAACCCACCGGCAGTATTTATCTTCACTGTGACCCGACCGCCAGCCACTATTTGAAGGCGTTGATGGACGGCATATTCGGACACCGCTACTTTGTCAATGAGATCGTCTGGAAACGCCTGACCGGGGGCCGGTCAGACGCCAAACGGTACGGGCGGGTGCATGATGTGATCCTCTACTACGGCCCACCGGATCGCAAGTGGAACCACACATACACGGCCCACGACGCGGGCTACGTGGACAGGTTTTATCGCAACGAGGACGCTCTGGGCCGCTGGCAACCGGACAATCTAACAGCCAGCGGCGTCCGTACAGGATCGTCGGGGAAGCCCTGGCGCGGTATCGACCCGACCGCGATGGGGAATCACTGGCGGACACCCACCGGGGGGGGGATGAACGACTTCATCATTAGCCGCGAGCTGATCTTCGGCTGGCCAGACGCCTTCCCCACTGTCCAAAGCCGCTTAGAAGCTTTGGACAAGGCCGGACTGATCTACTGGCCGCCAAAGGGTTCTATGCCACGACTCAAGCGATATCTGGCATCCACCAAAGGCGTCGCCGTCTCCGACCTGATAGCGGACATTGGCCACTTGAGCGGTCACGCCAAAGAGAAACTGGGCTATCCGACGCAGAAGCCCCAAGCTCTCCTGGAGCGCATCATCAAAGCCTCATCCAACCCCGGCGACCTAGTACTTGATCCCTTCTGTGGATGCGGCACTACCGTGGCGGCTGCCGATGCGCTGGGCCGCCGGTGGCTTGGTATCGACATCGACTCCCACGCCATCGAAGTGATGCTGCAACGCCTCGGAGACAGAACCATCCCCACCTACGGCATCCCAGCCGACTACAGATCAGCCAAACTGTTGTCTCGTGATGACCCGTTCGGGTTCGAGACGTGGGCCATCCAAAGGGCGCCGGGGTTCGCTCCCAACGTCCGCCAGGTCGGAGACGGCGGCATTGACGGCAGGGGCACCCTCACCCTCAAACCGGACGACTGGACATCCCGACTGGCTATCGCCCAAGTGAAGGGCGGACAGAAACCACCAGTGGACGGCCTCCGAGCCTTCTGCAACGTCACCAACCGACAGAAGGCAGCGGTGGGCTGCTACATCACCCTGGATCCCATCCGCAGCCCTAAGGCCAAGGCCGACGCCTACCTAGGGCGCATTCACGTGTCCGGCGCGCCCTACGACCGGATGAACCTCTGGTCCATTCACGACTACTTCGACCAACGCCACCCTCACCTGCCGCCGATGAACAACCCCTACACCGGCAAACCCCTAGCCCAAGGAGCCCTGTTCTGATGCCGAAGAAGAAGAAACCACCACCAAAGCGGAAGCCCCAACCACCCCCAGAACTGCGCAAAGCCGCCGAAGCCGTCCTGCGCTACCGCTCCCAACCCGACATGCGGTCAAAGCGGTTCATCAACCCCACCACCTAACCGACTCGTCTACCCAAGTATGTAATTCCCAAAAGTTATGGTCCCTACGGCAAGGCCTTCCGGGCTGTCGCCGATTCGGACATAGAGGATGGCCCCGTCTCCGCTTGAAGGCGTACAGCATGCAGGGCTCTGGTTGGATAGAAAGTTGCCCAGGCCGTAGGCCACCCACATGTCATCGATCCGGTCTATCGGTTGGAGGACATGTGCATGATGCCCGATCAACAGATCAACTGTTCCCAACGCCGCGATCTCCCGGGCCAGTCGCTCTTGGGAGGCGGAGGGCACAGGACTGTATTCCACTCCCCAGTGCAGGGAGACGACGATGAACTCCGCCCCTTCGGAGCGGGATTTGTTGCTGTCGTCCCGTATGGCCTCGACATCTATCAGGTTGACCCACCAAGTCTCGTCCTCGGGCAACTTCCCGCCGTTGAGCCCGTAGGTGTAGGACAGGTGGGACACCTGGATTCCGTTGACTTCGTAGCGGGCGTCCCGTCGCGATTCTCTGTCTACGGCCGTACCGGTGAAGGCGAGGTTGGCTTCCCGCATCGCTCGGATCGTTCTTACGACGCCGTCGGCGCCGAAGTCGAAGGAGTGGTTGGAGGCGAGGGAGCATCCATCCCAGCCTGCCTCCGCAATTGCCTCGACCAGTTCCAAGGGGGCTCCGAACCGCGGGTAACCGGTGACGGGACCGTCTGAAATGGTCGTTTCGAGGTGGCAGATCGCAAGGTCGACAGCTTGCAACTCCTGCGCCACATGTTCGAAAATGGGCGTGAAGTCGTAATCGGCGTCGGAATTCCGGGCGAAACCCCTGGCGAACATGCTTACCGGCCTGTGAGGGATGATGTCGCCGGTGAAAGCCAACTCTGCGACCCGCGGAGCGTTCCTGTCGGGTACGGTGACTGGGACCGTGGGGGCAGAGGGAGGGTCCGGGTTGGCGGAGTTGGCGGTGTCACCGAGGACGCCGGGGGGCTCCGTTTCGTCACCCGACAACCCGCCGGGCACAGAAACGATAACGACCAGCGCCGCGAAGGAGATCGCTCGGAGAGGACGGAACAATTTCGGTACAGGCATCCTGGCACCCTTGAAAGGACTTTGCACTTGGTCGCAATGCCCGGTGGTTCGATCATACGTGTGATCGGGGAATCGATGTGTGGGAGAGTCGGGGGGATTTATGCCGGGGGACGGCCGGGAGATGGCTGGGGCGCCGCAATGGGATGGGTAGCCTGACCGATCGGAGATACCCTAGGAGTGACAGTGAGGTGTGAGATCCGAAGAGCGGAGCACGATGGGGCAACGCTTGGGCGGGGGCGGTGATGGAGTACCGGACCGAGAGAGACTCCATGGGCGAGGTGCTGGTGCCGACCCATGCCTATTACGGGGCCTCGACCCAGCGGGCGGTTGAGAACTTCCCGATTTCGGGAGCGGGGTTCGAGCGACGGTTCATCTGGGCCATCGGTTTGATCAAGGGTTCGGTGGCCGAAGCGGCCGGGAGGGCAGGGCATCTTGACGCCCGGATCGCCGACGCGGTCGGCCGGGCCGCCTCGGAAGTGATGGAGGGCCGCTGGGATCGCCATTTTCCGGTTGACGTCTTCCAGACCGGCTCGGGTACCTCCACCAACACCAACGCCAATGAGGTGATAGCCAAACGGGCATCTGAACTGCTGGGCGCCGAGTGGAGTGGACGGCCGGTGCACCCGAATGATCACGTCAACTTCGGCCAGTCGTCCAACGACGTCATCCCCACCGCCATCCACGTGGCGGCGGTCGCTGCCATCCGGGAAGCGCTTTTGCCGGCTCTGGAGGCATTGGAGGGTTCACTCTCGGCCAAGGCGTCCGAATTCGCCGGGGTGGTCAAGTCGGGGAGGACTCATCTGATGGACGCCACCCCGGTCACCTTGGGACAGGAGTTCTCGGGCTACGCGGCGGCTGTCCGCAAGGGAGTCGAGAGGATTTCAAGGATCCTGGTGGAAATCGAGGAGTTGGCATTGGGGGGCACGGCGGTGGGGACCGGCATCAACTGTCCCGAGGGTTTGGCGTCGGCGGCAATCGCGGTCATGGCCGAGAGGTCGGGAATTCCCTTCACCGAAGCGGTGGACCACTTCGAGGCCCAAGCCGGGAAGGATGCAACCGTAAACGCCTCGGGGACCCTGAAGACCGTGGCGGTCTCGCTGTTCAAGATCGCCAACGACCTGCGCTGGCTGTCCTCGGGCCCGGTCACCGGCATCGCCGAGATACGACTGCCTGCACTCCAGCCCGGTTCATCGATCATGCCGGCCAAGGTCAACCCGGTGATTCCCGAGGTGGTCATGCAGGTGTCGGCACAGGTCATCGGAAATGACGCCGCGATCACCTGGGCGGGGGCCAACGGCAACTTCGAATTGAACGTGATGATGCCGGTCATCGCCCGAAACCTGTTGGAGTCCATACGTCTCCTGGCCGGCGCTTGCCGCGTCCTGGCCGGAAAGTGCGTGGACGGGATAGAGGCGAACGCCGAACGGGCCCGTAGGTTGGTTGAGCGCAACGTCATTGTGGTGACTGCCCTCAATCCGCACATCGGATACGACGCGGGGGCCTCGGTCGCCAAGGAGGCGTTCCGAAGTGGTCGCACCGTGCGGGAGGTGGTGTTGGAACGGGGCCTCCTCACGCCTGAGGAACTGGACAGGGTGCTGGACCTTCACAAGATGACCGAAGGGGGCCTCCCTGGCTGATCCCCGGAATCGAGGGTTTCGGGGAAGACCGTCTACCCGGGTTCGGTCGCGCCGGAATGGGGCATCGGTTCCCCAAGGGCCTGCTCCAGCGTGACCCATGACAGGGTGGCGCACTTTATCCTGACCGGGTAGCGTCTCACTCCCGCCAGGGCCAACAGGTCGCCGAGATCGGAGAAGCCGTTCTCGCTGGAGTCGGCGGGGACATTCATGAGTTCCTGGAAGCGTCTTGACAGGCCCAGGGCTTCCGATACGGCGTTGCCCGATACTGCTTCGCTCATCAGGGAAGCACTGGATTGGCTGATGGAGCACCCTTTCCCGGTTACCGCGATCCCGCTGATCCGGTCGTCGCTCAATCGAAGATCGACTTTGACCTCATCTCCGCAAAGAGGGTTTGCGCCTTCCGAGGAGACATCAGGATTGGAGATCGGCGCCCGGTGGCGAGGGTTGCGATAGTGATCCAGGATCACCTGCCGGTACAACTCTTGTAGGGACATCTGTGGCCTAGGTTAGAAGCCGGTTGCCGGGGATACGGGGCTAGGCCGGGCGCCGGAAAGACTCGTAGCCTTCCGACTCCAGCCTGGCGGTGAGTTCGGCGCCCCCGGTCTTCACCAGCTTCCCCCCCACCAGCACGTGCACGTAATGGGGAGTGACGTAGTCCAGCAGTCGCTGGAAATGGGTGATGATCAGGAACCCCCGGTCGGGGCCGACCATTCGCTGGACTCCGTCGGACACGGTGCGTAGCGCGTCGATGTCGAGTCCGGAGTCGGTCTCATCCAGGATGGCCAGCTTGGGCTCGAGGACCGCCATCTGCAGGATCTCGTTTCTCTTGCGTTCCCCACCCGAGAACCCCTCATTGAGATAGCGGTCGGCGAAATGTCCAGGGATGCCCAAATCCGCCATGGCGTCCATCACCTTGAGCCGCAACTCTATGATCGAGTAGTCGATTCCGGTGCGGTTGGAGAGAGCCTGGCGCAAGAACTGCACCACCGGCACCCCGGGGATCTCGGTGGGATGCTGGAAGGCCATGAAGATGCCCTTGGTGGCCCGCTTGTCGGGAAGGTCCCCGGTTATGTCCTCGCCTTCGAAGTAGATGGCTCCCTCGGTTATCTCCAACCCGGGATGGCCCATCAACACCGAGGCCAGCGTGGTCTTCCCCGATCCGTTCGGTCCCATAACGGCATGGATCTCGTTGTTGCGGATGGTGAGGTCGATGCCGTGGAGTATCTTGGCGCCGGCAGCCGCCACGTGCAGGTTTTCGACGCGCAGGAGGGGTGGGGAGGTCACGAGCCATGACACTAATGAGGAGGGAGAGAGGATAAAAACCCGTTTGATAATTCAAAACCGGCAGTTTGGCAGTATTGTCAACGCTCATGGCCCACTTGTCCGGCAGAGAGTCGGGGGAAGACGAACTCAACTCCCCTGACTTTCCCCCCGCCTTCTTCGGTTATCACCGTAAAGCGGTCGATCAGTACCTGCAGGAACTCCTCCAATCCAAGCTGGCGAGCGCCGAGCAACTCTCGCTATACCCGGATTCGGCAGCCGCCGACGTCCAGGTTGACCGGTACCGTGAACTGGGACGGGAGATAGGAGACCTCCTGCGATCAGTCCAGGATACGGCTGCCAGGATCAGGAGACAGGCTGAGGAGGATGCTGGTCGTTGGCGGGGGGAGGCCACGATGGAGGTGGAGAAGAGAATCGCCGAAGCGCAGGCGGCCGCGGAGGAACTCCGGGCTTCAGCCTGGGAGGTATCCACCGAGATGATCGCCCAGTTGCAGGAAGTGGAGGTCGAGTCCTATCGCAACATCGAGAAACATTCACAGGAGATGATCGCGGAGGCAGAGAACGAGTCTCACCGTATCAGGGAGGATGCCCGCCGGAGAGGCGAGTCGATCCGGAGCGACGCCAATGTCGCCTCGTTGGAGGTGGAAGAGCGGACCCGAACCCTGTGCGACCAGATGATCGACTCCGCCCAGCAACGAGTCTCCGCCATCCAGGAGAGGGTCCTGGCCTTGGAGCGCCATCGCGACCAGTTGCTCGAGGAGATAGGAGGCATCCGCTCAGGGGCGGCGCCCATCGGCGTGAAGCTGGTCGACCAGACAGGCGCCTTGATTTACCGGCCTGCTCCCGAGGTTGAGGAGACTGCCCATGTAACCCCCCGACATGAGATGTCGGGACTGGTCAGGGTGATTCCCCAGGATGAAGCGGAGGAATCCTCCCCGGCCGATCTTCAGCAGCCGGAAGAGGCTGCTTCCGACCCTGCGAGCGAGAGATCCACGGACGATCCGGCGCCCGGCATTCTCTCTGAGGACGGCGCTTCCCCGACGCCGGCCGGGGAGATGGAGCAGACGGCCTCCGAGGAGGGAGCCAAGCCCCAGGACGCTCTCGGAGGCTTCGAGGACCTGTTCGCCTCCCTGAGGCAGGTGACCCCGGCCGCCTCCCGATCTTCCTCGAAGCAGCCGGTTGGTCCGAACGGTTCCGCGGACACCACACCTTCGGCCAGAGAGTCCCGGCGGGAGAGTCCCCGGATGGGAGACGCGGAGGCGGAGAGGCTGCAAGAAGAGATGTTGCTGCCGGTGGCCAACCAGTTTCTCCGCCAGTTCAAGAGGCTCTTGGCGGAGGAGCAGAATCGGGTGCTGGAGGGTATTCGCGTCGGAGACCTGGTGTGGAACGCCGAGGAGGTGGACGGCCGCCTCCGGTCCCATCTGGAGATGTTGATGGAACAAAGCTGGCAGGCTGGTCACAGCGCGGCTGAGCGGATGGCAGGACGGGACATTGCCAGGCCCGCGTTCGAGGGCGAGCCGGAAAGAGGGTTTGCCCATCTCCTGGTCGCTGACGTGACCGAAGCCATCGACATGGTGGGGTCGGCTGAGAACGACTCGCAACGCAGTCGCGTCGCCTCTCGTGTGTTTCGAATTTGGAGGAGCGACACCTTGGAGAGCCATCTCCGGGACCTGGGATCCAAGTACTACCGGCTAGGCATGGCCCGGTCGTTGAGGGAGGCGGGAATCTCCGGGGCATCGATGGTCCCGGCCGGCGAGATTCGATAGGCAGCTCCAACCACCAGGCGTCGTGGTGTCCTCCTGCTGACGCCGTGCGGGTGAGCATCGCCCGGTCTCCAGTGGAGGGGTCACCACCAGAGCATGGCCATCGAGGCCCGGTGAGGCCGGGATCGGGTTTGATCCGCAGGTTGGCTGCAGGCTTTTCCGCGGCGATGATGCTGGTCGCCTGCGGGGTAACGGGCGAACCCGGGGAGATCACCCCACAACCGGCGGCGGAAGCACCACCTGCGGCGGACCCGGAGATACTCGATCTCCTGCTGGTCACCGGCTCGGACGGGAAGGTGACGGTCATCAATCCCGACGGCACGCTGGTGCGGGAACTACGAGGCCCGACGGTCTCCGGCCACCCGAGCTTGCAACCCACTTGGGCGCCGGTCTCCGTGGACGGCCGTCGTCTGGTGGCGTGGACGGAACTCGGCGATGACGGGTCCTTCAGTATCGCGCTGGGGAATGTGGACACCGGCGAGGTCACCAGATACCCGTCACCGGTGGCGCCCTTCTATTACTACTGGAGTCCCGACGCCACGCTGCTGGCGTTCCTGGGCCAGGCGGCTTTCTCCCCCTTGGAGATGGGTGTGCTGGACTACCGGAGGGACTCGCTGGAGATCGTCGCCACAGGCCAGCCGTTCTATTTCGACTGGCGGCCCGATTCCCGGGCAATCGTCACCCATGTGGACGAAGCCCTGTCCTTGTTGACCCTTACCGGCGATAAATGGTCATCGGAGGACATTCCTATCAGGGCGGGAATGTTCCAGGCCCCGGCATGGCTCTCGGGGGATCGCATTCTTACCGTCACGACGGACTCGCCGGGTTCTGTCCAGGTGAGTCTGGGGATGCTGCATGACACCCAAGACGACAACTCTGTTTCGCAGCGGCTGATCCTGAGCGATCTGCAGGCCGGTTCCGTTCTCACCTTGGCGGAGTTGGAGGGAGCCGCCATCTTCGAGCCGGACCCCACCGGCAAGTGGGTGGCGGTGTATGACTACTCCGGCCCCCTGCGGGTGCTGGATCTCGCCGGCGGGGGCGAAACCCTGGTTACCGAGAGCGAGGTCGCCGCCTTCGAGTGGAGCCCGGCGGGGGACAGGCTCCTGTTCATGGAGGTGGATCGCCAGGCCCGGGCCCTGAAGCCGAGGGTGTGGGACGGGAGAGACACCCTGGTCTTCCCCTCGTTCCTACCGTCCCGCGTGTGGGTTGTCCAGTACCTGCCGTTTTGGGATCAATACTCCCGGAGCCTCACCCTCTGGTCACCCACCGGAGAGGCGTTCACCTACCCGGGGACGTCTTCCCGCAACGGCGAGGACCAGATCTTCGTCCAGCATCTCGACGAGTCCCAGCCGATCACGGTGGGCAACGGCGTCTTCGCCAGTTGGTCGCCTGTCCCACAGGGCCGGGAGTTGGGTTCCTGATCGCCACATAAACCGGGCTGGCGCTTGCGGTGTGCCCTTCCATTGTGTAACGTTGGTTCCTGTTAGTAGGGGATGTGAGGAGGTACGATGCCCCGGCCCAAGCGGCTCGTGGTCGCCATAGCGATTGGCGCCGCGGGGGTGGGTGTTGGACTGTTAGTTGTTTCCGGTTTCAACCAGCCGGCAACGCCTGAGACTGCAGGCGCCACAGCAACGACAGTCTCTGAGATACCAACGACATCAAATACAGTTACGACTGTTACCTCTACCGCCGACCGTTCGGCTCAACAAGAACGGACTTCTACCACGGGTGGGGATCTTTCGAATGCGGTAGAAGGAGGGCCAGAAACGACAGACGATCCAGCCGAAACGTCTAGCGGATCCGAGACGTGGCCTTCTACGCCCGAATTGACGTTTCCCCAAGTGCCTCCAACTGAAGTTCCGCTGGATTGGGATGGCGAGCCCTTCGAGTTCAGAGTGCTGGCTGTGAACCCTCTGCAAGGTGGCTTTGTGGTCGTGGATCTGGCCGACCGTACCATGAGGGTGTACCTGCCGGGACACCATAACCTGGCGTTCGGTTCTGTGGATGTGGCGGCGTTCACGCCACGGGGCGATGTCCTGTACTACCAATCTGGAGAGCGGGACACGCATGTTGTGCCCGGTGGGGACTTCTCCGCAACACCTTCGGTCATCAGCCCATCGAGGCGGGCCATCGACAACGCATACGGCGATTACAACGACTACGCGGATCTAGATGCTTTGGCGGACCGGTCGGGAGGGAGGGTGTGGTTATTGCAACGGACCCGTTCAGACACCACCCTGGTGGACCTCGTCACCATTGAAGACAACACCGCCGAGTTGACGGTTGAACTCGACGGCACCTATTACATATCTGGGTTGTTAGAGGCCAATCTCTATATGGTGGGCGGCGACCAAGACCGGGTAGTCAGCCCTAGCGGGATCGTGAGAGAGGTTGTATCTTGCCGAGACTTCTCCGACGAATATGGCGATCTCAGCACCGTGGGGGTGTACGGACAGCATTTCGCTTGTCTCACCTCCGAAGACGACAAACAGCTGGTGTTCTATAGCGGGACGACGGGCCAGGTAGAGGCTGTAACAGCCTTTGAGTCGGGTAGATGGTCTAAGGCTGTCCTGCCCGAAATTCCGGCAGTCAATACCACTGGGTATCACAGTGATCAGGTGCTGCTTTCGCTACGGGTGCCCGATGTGACCAGGCCGGGATACACCGTGCGGAAGGCGGTGTATTTGGCCGATCTGTCAGAGCAAACGGTGCAATTGGTGCACGAATTCGAGGAGGGCCGGCGCGGAACGCCGTTGGGAATCGTGGATGGCCTGTTGATAGCCAGCACGGGAACCATAGGGGAGGAGTCGATAGTCGTGATAGACATCGAAACCGGTGAGTGGAAGACCTTGGCTGATCTTCCCGAGGGCTACTTTATCTATGACGCCAAATGACCAGGTCCCTTTGCCGCGCTCGGTCGTCCCTCCTCACACTGTCGGTGCCTTAGATGGGCGGGTGGGCTAAGGAATGTTGAGAGCCTGGCGATGGTGGTTGCTGCTGATCGTCGCGGTCGGGGTGTTAGTTGGGTGGGAAACCGGGTTCTTTGATTCCCGGATCGTGGATCTCGAGTGGGAGGGTGAACCGGTGGAGTTCCGAGTTCTGGCTTTTGATCATCAGGGTAGATTTGCGGTGGTCGACCTGGAAGAGGGTGTGATGCGAGTCGAACGGCTGGAGCATCGTGGCCTGCCAATTCGCTCAGTTAATGTGGCAGCGTTCACCAGGTCGGGCGATGTGTTGGTGCACCCGTCCGGTGGACAAGGACTGTACGTGGTGCCCGATGGGGATTTCTCCGCAGCACCGTCGGTCATCGGGCCCTCGAGACGAGTCATCGAGACCGAATATGGAACTCCCGACAACTACGCAGATATCCAAGCCTTGGCAGATCGGTCGGGAGAGAAGGTGTGGATGTTGCAGTGGACCAATTCGGATACGACCCTGGTGGACCTGGTCAACATCGAGGACAACACCGCCGAGTTGACGCTCGAACTCGACGGGTCCTACTTCATTTCTGGATTGTTCAAAGATGAACTCTATGTGGTGACGGGTGACGATGACCGGGTCGTCAGCCCCGGTGGGACCGTCAGCGAGGTTGTTCCCTGCCGAGACTTCTCCGACGAATATGGCGATCTCCACATCGTGGGGGTGTACGGAGAGCACTTCGCTTGTCTAACCCTCGAAGACGAGAAGCATTTGGTGTTCCATAGCGAGACGGATGGCCGCGTGAGCGTTGTGACAGCCTTCGAGTCGGGTAGGTGGTCAAGGCCTTTTCTGCCCCAAATCCCGGCATCCAACACCACTGAGTATCACAGTGATCAGGTGCTGCTTTCCCTAGAGGTTCCCGATGTGACCAGGCCGGGATACACCGTGCGGAAGGCCGTGTATTTGGCCGATCTATCAGAGCAAACGGTGCAATTGGTGCACGAATTCGAGGAGGGCCGGCGTGGAACGCCGTTGGGAATCGTGGATGGCCTGTTGATAGCTAGCACGGGAGTCATAGGGGAGGAGTCGATAGTCGTGATAGACATCGAAACCGGTGAATGGAACACCGTGGTTGATCTGCCCGAGGGTTACTTCATCTATGACGCCAAGTAACGGTTTCTGTGGATAGGACGGCTAGTCCCAGCCCAGTTGGTGTAGGCGTCGTTCGGAGAACCCCAGGTAGTGGCCCAATTCGTGCAACAGGGTGCGACGGATCTCCTCTTCGGTCTCGGGGCGGGAAAGGCCCAAGTGCAGGTGAGCCAGGCGGTACAGGCGGATCTCGTCGGGGAGGACTCCCCAGTAGTCGGCGGCCCTGTCCGGAAGGGAGACGCCGACGTATTCTCCCAACAGTTCTTCCCGGGCTCCCTCCTTATGGTCCTCTGGAGGCGGAGAGTCCATAGCCACGATCAGCACGTTGTCCATGAGAGAGGCGACCCATGGGGGAAGGTCCGAGAGGACCCGGTCTATCACTGCTTCGAACTCTTCGGTCCGCATGTTCGTCTGAACTACCCCGGCTGACTGTTCGTCAGGCGCAATCTAACAGCCGCCGGGAAGCGGCCCATTCCAACTCATCCTTCCGGATCCGGCTAAGTGGGGAGGACGTCAGGTGGTCGGGCTGATCAGGTTGAAGGAGATCTGCTGGTCGAACTTGACCCCGGTGATGATCGTGAAAGGTTCACCGGCGTCGCCGGGCATGGTCATCGCCGTGGTCACCTCTCCCCGGGCTTGCTGTCCGCCTTCGATGACCAGGCCGGCTCCGGGGTCGAAATGCACGGTGGAATGTACCACACCCGGGGCGGCGGTTACCAGCAGCTGGAGGTCTGAGAAGATGTCCTGACCTTCCTGGGCTTCTTCGGATGGCAACTCCTCGGCAAAGGCGCCGAACATCCCCCGCATCATCTCGCTCATGTCCCACTCGAAGGCATCGGTCAGGTATTCGCTTTCCACCACCAGGATTGGGCGCTCTTCGGTCCCCTCCACGGCCACCACGAGATGTTCGGCGTTGGTGATTATCGAGCCGAATGGACCCTCTTGCTCGATCTGCTCCGTCCACGAGTCCCCGACGCCCAACGGGGTATCGGGGAAGGCAGGACCGAACGGTCGGCTCAAATGCTGGTTTCCCACCGAACTGGCGGACTGGAAGTTCATGCCACCGAGGAGATCATCGAAGGCTTCACCGGACATGTCAAGGACGTTGCCCTGCAGGTCCGTGATGACCGTTATGTCAATCGGCGTCTCGAAGCCGGGAGCTTCACCCAGTTCGGATGCGGGTATGGAGAAGCCGCCCATGGTGGCCTCGTTCTCGACCATTTGGATATCGGAGACGATCCGAATGCTGACAGTGTCCTCATCCGGGCCGGGGCTGATCGTGTAGCTGATGGCTCCGGCCAGGATGGTGTTCATTGCGATGGGGCCGGGAGGCATTCCCTCGGCCGGTCCCCCCTCCAGCTCAACCTCGGCCTGTTGTTCGATGGTGATGGAGTATTCGAGTTCGCCGTCGGAAGGGTAGTTGTAGGAGAGGCGAACCGGCTCGAATCCGGGGGCTTCGGTGGTGGTCGTGGTTTCGGGGACCGTGGTCGCTTGCGAAGCGGTGGTGGTTGTTTCGGGCGCGCGCGTGGTCTGCGGGGCGGCGGTGGTAGGCGCGGCTGTGGTGGGCGGGGCCGTCGTCTCCAGCGCGGCGGGTTCAGGTTGACCGTCGTCGTCTCCCCCGCAGGCCGCCGCCAGCAACAGTGTGGTCAGTGCGGCGAGAAGGACCCTCCGCTTGAACTGGGACCGGATCCTCTTCACCATTCCGAGCCTAACCGGCACAGAGGGCTTAAAGAGGAGGTTTAGTACGAGAGGGCCTAGCCGAAGTAGTCAGGCTCCTGGCCGGGAATCCACTTGATGTTGCACCCTATGGAGGGCTTCTGGTCCGACGCCACCTCCTGGTCGGCCCGCACGGCCTCCACGGCAGCCCGCAGGTCCTCTCCGGTCACCGGAATGGAGTTCGAAGGCCGTGAGTCGTCGAATTGACCCCGGTAGACCAATGTCCGGTCCTGGCCGAACACGTAGAAATCGGGCGTGCAGGCAGCGGTGTAGGACTTTGCCACTTCCTGGGTCTCGTCGAAGAGATAGGGGAAGGCATAACCTTTTTCGCGGGCCATGGTGGCCAGCTTGTCGGGAGCGTCGCCGGGATAGTTCTCGACATCGTTGGAGCTGATGGCCACCACGGAGACGTTGGTGTCCTGGTAGTCGGACCCGAAGCTCACCAGGCCGTCCATGATGTGGACCACGAAGGGACAGTGGTTGCAGATGAACATGACCACCAGCACCTTCCCGTTGCAGTCCTCCAGTGAAACGGTATCCCCGCTCACCGTGTCGGTTAGTGAGAACCCCGGCGCGGGAGTTCCCAACGGAAGCATGGTTGACGCAGTGTTGACCACGATGCTCCTCCTCTCTAATCAATCCTCAGATGCCTCAATTGTAGCCGATCCGCTAGCGTCACTGCCCATGCCCGAACTGCCTGACGTAGCTCTATACCTGAGGGCATTGGACCGGCGCATCGTGGGACAGAGGGTGGAGGGATTCCACGTCCGGTCCATGTCGGTCCTGCGAACTTACCAGCCTCCTCACACCGAGGTGGTGGGGAGGACCGTGGTGGGACTGCGACGGATCGGAAAGCGCATAGTGTGGGAACTCGACGAGGACCAACTGTTCCTGGTGATCCATCTGATGGTGGCCGGGCGGCTCCGCTGGCATGACCGGCCGGGCGTGAAGCCACCCGCAAAAGTGGGCCTGGCGGCCTGGGACTTTCCGGGGTCGACCCTGGTGCTAACCGAGCAGGGATCCAAACGGCGGGCCGGGATATGGGTGGTATCGGGAGAAGAGGACCTGGCGGCACAGGACCGCGGAGGCTTGGAACCGCTCGAGATCTCCTCCAGTAAGTTCTCCGAGGCGATCCGCCGGAGAAACCACACCCTGAAGCGAGCCCTGACCAGCCCCGCCATCCTCTCGGGCATCGGCCACGCCTACTCGGACGAGATATTGTGGGAGGCCCGGCTGTCACCCGTGAAGATGACTTCCCGGCTCACCGACGAGGAGTCGGAGCGCCTGCACCAAGCAGTTATCGGGGTCCTCACCTCCTGGATCGAGCGGTTGGCCGCCGAGACCGGGGACCGATGGCCCACCAGGGTCACGGCCTTCCGGCCGGAGATGGCGGTCCACGGCAAGTACGGAGCGCCCTGTCCCCGCTGCTGCGCGCCCGTGCAAAGGATCGTGTATTCCAGCAACGAGACCAACTATTGCGCGGCCTGCCAGACAGGGGGAAAGCTCCTGGCTGACCGGTCCCTGTCGCGTTTGCTCAAACAGGACTGGCCCAAGACGCTTGAGGAACTGGAGGAACTGAGAAGCGGTCCCTGAAGGAAGTAACGAAGCCGGGACAAATAGAATCTAAATGTCAGCACAAGTTGGAGGTGAAAAACTGACGGTGCCCGTCCGATTGGCGGGGGTGACCAAGAGCTACGGAAAGGCCCGGGGAGTCTTGGACCTCGATCTTGAGGTCCGGCCCGGGGAGGTCTTCGGATATCTGGGCCCCAACGGAGCGGGCAAGACCACCACCATCCGCATGCTGGTGGACCTGATCCGACCGCAACAGGGAACGGTGGAGGTGCTGGGAGGCTCGCCTCGCGATCCCGCCATAAGGCGGCGGGTCGGGTACCTGCCGGGGGAGGTGGAGTTCTACTCCCGGATGTCCGCTCGTGACTTCCTCACCTACATCGGGAATCTGCGCGGGAGGGGAGGAGACGCCATCGCGGAGCAACTCTCGGAGAGGATCGACCTCGATCTGTCCCGCCGGATCGGTGATCTTTCCAAGGGAAACCGTCAGAAACTCGGCTTGGTGCAGGCCCTCATGCACAGACCGGAACTTGTGGTGCTCGATGAGCCCACGTCCGGGCTCGATCCATTGGTGCAGCAGGAGGTGTACCGGCTCTTGGATGAACTCAAGGCCGACGGGGTGACGGTCTTCTTCTCATCCCACGTCCTGTCGGAGGTGGAGAGGGTCGCCGACCGGGTGGGGATCATCCGGGAGGGTCGCCTGGTGGAAGTGGAAGAACTGGAGACCCTTCGCCAGAAGGCCGTACGCACCTTTGAGGTCGTCTTCGAAGATGTCCCACACATCGCAGAGTTCGAGCACCTGGACGGTGTCCGGTTCGCCGACCTGCATGGCAACGTCCTGCACTGCCAGGTGATCGGCAGCATCGATGAATTGCTGAAGGCGGTCGCGAAACACAGGGTCCGCAACCTGGTCAGTCACGGCGCGGACCTGGAGGCGCTGTTCCTGGACTATTACCGAGGAGAGGAGGACTGAGGAATGCTGAACAACGTGGCGCTGAAGACTCTGCGGGACCGCCGCCGCTCGCTTTTCTGGTGGGTGGTGGGGATATTCGGGTATTTGCTGGGCATCGGCGCCTTCTATCCGATTGTGAGGGAGAACCAGGAGCAGTTCGAAGCGCTGCTCGACACCTACCCGGAGGAAATTCTGGCGATCATGGGGGTAGGGAGCGAAGAGAACCTGTTTGACCCCATCGGTTTCATGCAGGCGGAGGCCTTCGGGTGGGTCGTCCCCCTGGTGTTCGCGATATACGGGACTGTCCAGGGGGCCCGAGCGGTGGCCGGGGAGGAAGAGGATGGCACCATCGACCTGGTGATGGCCACTTCACTCACGAGGTTCGGCCTGGTCTGGCAGAAGTGGCTGGCTCTGGTGTTGGCAGAGTTGGTGCTGGGTCTGGCCGTGTTTGTCTCCCTGGCCGTCGACAGCGTTCTGTTCGACGTCGAGATCCCGGTAGGAAACGTCGCCGCCGGAGTCCTGATGGCGGTGTTGCTGGGAGTGTTCTTCGGATCGCTGGCGCTGGCCGTGGGCACCGGCACCGGTCTCAGGGGTCTGACGGTGGGAGTCGTGACCTTCGTGGCGGCCGGCACGTATCTGCTCAATTCACTGGGGGGTTTGGTGGAGATACTGGATGCCTTGCAGCCCATCTCACCCTTCTATTACTACGATGCCTCCAACCCGCTTCGTTATGGCCTGGACGCCGATCACGCTCTCGTCCTGGGAGGCCTGGCGGTGGTGTTTCTCGGGATCGGTTTGCTGGCTGTGCGTCGCCGGGACCTGGGAGTGGGCGGCATTCGCCTCTCCGTCCCCACGATGAGAAAGGCGGCCGGTTGAACAGGCCGGGCGAGGGGCGCCCTCCATACGCTCAAACCTGGGCCAGCGCCTCCATGAGAGAGCGTCGGATCTCGCCGATGGTGGCCTTGCTCTGACGGGAGGCACTCTTGGTGAGGGTGATGGGGGGCATCACTATCACGCTTACCGGCCCTCCCCTTATCAATGACGACTGGGGAGGCCAGATATTGCCCGTGCCCCGAATGGCCACCGGCAATATCGGGCAGCCCGTTCGGGCCGCGATGTGTATGGCGCCGGTCTTGAAGGGAAGCATCTCGCCGGTGATGCTGCGGGTCCCTTCCGGGAAGACCACCAGGGTCTTCCCTTCGGCCACCAGCGATCGGGTACTGCGAATTATGAAAGCGAGTTCCCGGCGGCCCATCTCGCGGTCCAATGGGATCATCTTCATCCGCCGCATCGCGCTTCCCAGCAGCGGGAATTTGAACACCTCGACCTTGGACAGGAACCTGATGGGGATCGGAAGGGCGGCAGTCAGGACCATTATGTCGATGTTGGATCGATGGTTGGCCACCACTATGTAGGGGGTCCCCTCTTCGATGTTCTCCAGGCCGCTCACCTCCATCCGCATGCCGGAGGCAAACACCCAGACTCTGCCGAAACGCTTCAGAATCCACTCGCCGTAATACTCCAGGAGACCGAGCGCCGACGCGATCACGATCGATAGCGCCACCCACACCGTGGAGAGTCCGGCGACCAGATAGGTGATCCCGCTGCGAAGGAACAGGAAGGTCCTTTTCACGGAACTTAAGGCTAAACCTTCTGAGTGACTGGTAGCTTGCACGGTGTGAGTAGGAGCACATCGGAGATGAAGGCAAGGCTCAGGGCTGAGGCCCGCACCAGACCTCCTGCCACGCCCGAGGAGTCCACAAAGGTCAGCCACCAGGTTCTCCGGTGGCTGGCGCCGAGGCGTCCCGTACCCACCCTGGTGTGGATGGCTATCCCGGGTGAACTGGATCTCGGTCCGGTGGTGGCCCGCTTGCCGATGATCGAGTGGCTCACCACCCGAACCCCTCAGGTCGGTCCCCTCACGGTCCATCCCTATCACTCCCCGTTGGAGCTTCATCGCTTCGGCTTCCACCAACCTGTGGCTTCGGTCCCCGAAGTGCCGCCCTCCCGGATCGAGGTGGCGCTGGTGCCGGGGCTGACGTTCGACACCCGGGGGCGAAGGTTGGGGCGGGGCAAGAGCTATTACGACCGGCTTCTGGACGGGCTCTCCGCCAATGCTCTGCGGGTGGGAGTCACCTTGGAAAGGATGATGGCCGAGGTCGTGCCCGTCGAGTCCCACGATGTGTCCATGACCCATCTCATCACCGAGAACGGGGTCAGAGAGATCGCCTAGACTCCGATCGCCTCGACTATCCGGTTGCCTATCTCGGAGGTGGAGGCGCCCATTCGGGGTCCTGCCATGGCGCCCAGCCCGAGGAGAACATCGGCAGCGGCCTTCTCCACCATGGCCGCCGCCTCCCCTTCTCCCAGGTGTTCCAGGCACAGAGCGGCGGAGAAAACCGCCGCCACCGGATTCGCCCAGCCGGTGCCCACGATGTCGGGGGCGGTCCCGTGCACCGGCTCGAAGAGGGAGGGAAACTCGCCGGTCGGATTGAGGTTGCCGCTGGCCGCCAAGCCGATTCCCCCTGCTATCGCTCCTCCCAGGTCGGTGAGGATGTCGCCGAACATATTGTCGGTCACTATCACGTCGAAGCGCTCGGGACTGTCGATCAGGTGAATGCAGGCCGCGTCCACATGCACGTAGTCGACCTCGACTTGCGGATACTCTGCCGCTACCTCGTCGGTGGTCCGCTGCCAGAGGTCGCCCGCGATGGTGAGCACGTTGGTCTTGTGGCAAAGGGTCAACCGACGGTCTCTCCTCATCGCCCGCTCGAAGGCGTACCGTACGATTCGCTCGGTTCCCGCCCGCGTGTTGACCGAGTGCTGGTTGGCAATCTCCTCTGGGGTTCCCTTGTGGAGAAACCCTCCGCTGCCCGAGTACAAGCCCTCGGTGTTCTCTCTTATCATCTCCATGTCGCACCGCTCAGGCGTGAGTCCGGCGATGGCGCTGGAGACACCCGGGTAGAGCTTGATGGGGCGGAAATTCACATACATATCGAACTCGAACCGGAGCCGCAGCAAGAGGCCTCGTTCCAGAACACCCGGAGGGACCTCCGGGGTGCCCACCGCCCCGTGAAGGATGGCGTCATGCTCGGCCAACTCGGCCACCACCGAGTCGGGCAGGACCTCTCCGGTGGCCAGGTAACGCCTACTCCCCAGGTCATAGTCGGTCAGATCGATCCTGAACCCGAACTCCCGACCCGCCGCTTGCAATGCCTGCACGGCACAGGTGGTCACTTCCGGACCGATCCCGTCGCCGGGGATCACTGCCAATCGATAGGCGCTCACTGCGAGACATATTAATCGACCGGTCCTGGTTCACAGAAAACTCGTCTACGGGGCTCGGGAGATGCCCGGCCGCTTCCCCCGAATCCTGAACCGGTCCGTTCTTGCGCAGTCTTGGGCCGGGTCTTAGGGTTTCTCCTCGGGACAGGAGCAAGGCGCCGCGGCGGGAGGCCGGGGGGTGAAGGTCAGATCGAGTCCCAGCACGTTGACAAGCGCAACCAGGCTGGAAAGCCGCAAGTCAACCTCACCGTTCTCGGTCCGCGAAATCTGTGCCTGCGTAAGCCCCGATCTCTGACCCAGTTCCCGCTGACTGAGTCCTTGGCTGGTGCGGGCTTCCCGGAGGATTCTTGCTATGCGGGAATCTCCGCGACTCATGGGAATACAAGGTAGCATGCATCCCCTTCCTGCTGTTGGGTGATCGGCCGAATATCCCTCTCTACATACAGATATTTTCAGCACACAGAGGGGGGTGAGCCGCTACGTCGTCACTTGGCGCCTACGGCGCGGTTCAGAGCGTCTACGAACGCCTCCGCCGAGCCCTCCACCACGTCGGTTGAGACCGCCTTTCCCGAATAGGTGTTGTCAACGACCCTGACCACCACGTTCACCTCCGCCATGGCGTCGGCCCCCGACGTGACCGGAACGACCCGGTAGTCGACCAACCGGGCTTCGATGCCGAAGCACTGCTTGATGGCGGAGAAGGCAGCGTGAACCATCCCGTCCCCGTAACCGGTGTATTCGGAGGTGACGCCTCCCTTCTCCAGGGTTACCACTGCAGTGGGGGTGGTGTCATGGCCTCCCGACACGCTGATGCCGGCGATCGTCACCTCGGCGCCGGACGATTGGGACAGGCCGGTGGCGGCTATGGCCCGCAGCTCGCGTTCGCCGATCTCCAGCTTCCGGTCGGCCATGGCCTTGAACTTCTCGAAGGCCAGGTTGAACTCGTCCTCCTCCAGTGATAGGTCCAGGTTTGCCAGGGCGTCGGCAAAGCCCGCCCGGCCGGAGTGCTTGCCGAGAATGATCTGGGCGCCTCTCTGGCCGATGGACTCGGCGTTCATTATCTCGTAGGTTTCCCGGTCACGGAGAACGCCGTGCTGGTGGATCCCCGACTCGTGGGCGAAGGCATTCCGGCCCACCACCGCCTTGTTGAACTGCACCGGATAACCGGTCAGCTGGGAAACCAGCCGGGAGGTGTCAAAGATCTGGGTCGTGTCCGCTCCTATTTCCACCCCGAAGATGTCCTGTCGGGTCTTGATTGCCATGATGATCTCCTCGATGGAGGTGTTGCCGGCCCGCTCGCCGATGCCGTTCACCGCCCCTTCGATCTGCCGGGCCCCTGCGGAAATGGCCGACAGCGAGTTCGCCACCGCCAGCCCCAGATCATCGTGACAGTGGACCGAGATGGTGACATCACTCCGGTCACCTCGCACCTCCGCGTAGATACGCTTCATCAACTCCGTGAACTCGGCGGGGGTGGCGTATCCCACCGTGTCGGGGATGTTGATGGTGGTGGCGCCGGCCTCTACGGCCGCCCGGCACACATCCACCAGGAACTGGTGGTCGGAGCGGGTGGCGTCCTGGGGGGAGAATTCCACGTCATCGGTGTAGCGGCGCGCCCGCCGGACCCCTTCAACGGAGGCTTTCAACACCTCCGAGGGGGTCATGCGCAACATCCTCTCCATGTGGATCGGGGATGTTGACATGAATACATGGATACGGGCCCGAGCGGCATGGCGGAGAGCGTCCCAGGCTTGGTCGATGTCGTCGGGATGGGCGCGGGCCAGGCTGGCGATAACCGGTCCCTTTACCTCCGCGGCTATCTGTGAGACCGCTCGGAAATCGCCGGAGGAGGAGGCTGCGAACCCGGCTTCCAGGACATCAACCCGCAGCCGGGCCAACTGGTGAGCGATCACGAGTTTCTCGTCCGGCGTCAAGGCGATGCCGGGGGCTTGCTCCCCGTCTCGCAGGGTCGTGTCGAAGATGATCAATTTGTCTGACATGGAGGGCTCCTGGTTTGGGTCGAGGGCTGAGCTCTAGAGGGTGTGAAGGCCGAGCCGGCGAAGGCCGCCGCCCGGCCGAGTCAGCGCCAGACAACCCTGGACGGGCGTTCTGTCCAATGTCAGTGCCCCGGCGTGATTCACTCGGGGGCCTTGGGATCGAGGAAGGGCATCATTTGACGGAGTTCCCGTCCCACCTGTTCGATGGGATGGGACTGGTTTGCGGCTCGCTGCTCCAGGAGGTAGGGGGCTCCTTCCCGGGCCTGGGCCATCCACTCGCGGGCAAAGGCGCCGGATTGTATCTCCGCCAGCACCCTCTTCATCTCGGCGCGGCTCTCCTCGGTGATAATCCGCGCCCCCCGGGTGTAGTCGCCATATTCGGCGGTGTCCGAGACCGAGTAGCGCATCCAGGACAGCCCTCCCTCGTAAAGGAGATCCACGATCAGCTTCAACTCGTGAAGGGTCTCGAAGTAAGCGGACTCGGGTTCGTAACCCGCCTCCACCAGCGTTTCGTAGGAGGCTTTGATCAACTGGGAGACGCCGCCGCACAGGATTACCTGCTCGCCGAAGAGATCGGTCTCGGTCTCCTCCCGGAAGGTGGTCTGCAGCACGCCGGCCCGGGCCCCGCCTATTCCCCAGGAATAGGACATACCCAACTCGAATGCGGACCCGGTGGCGTCCTGGTGGATGGCAAGCAGGCAGGGAACCCCGGACCCCTCCGTGTAGGTGCGCCGCACCAGATGACCGGGGCCCTTGGGCGCGACCATCAGCACATCGAGGTCGGCGGCGGGCGTTATCTCCCCGAAGTGGATGTTGAAACCGTGGGCGAACAGCAAGGCGTTGCCGGGCTCCATCCGGTCGGCGATCCGGGCGTTGTAGAAGTCCGCCATGAGTTGGTCCGGGACCAGCATCGTGACGACGTCGGCCCACTCGGCGGCGTCGGGGGGATCCATCACCGCCAGCCCGTCGTCCAGGACCTGGGTGCGCCGGGCCGAATCCGGTCGGAGGCCAACCACCACTTCCACTCCGGACTCGGACAGGTTGAGAGCGTGGGCGTGGCCCTGGCTCCCATAACCGATAACGGCTACCTTGCGGCCCTTGATTACCTCGGGATCCGCGTCCTTGTCATAGAAGATCTCGGCCATTTATGCTCTCACCGCCTATCCCACCGCCCTCATCCGGGAGGGCTTGCTCTTGGCGGCCCGCCCGATGGCAATCCGCCCCGACTTGACCAGTTCCACCACACCGAACGGTCGCAGCAACTCGATGAGGTCGTTCAGTTTCGCAGGTCGACCCGTTACTTCGAAGGTGAGACTGCTGTAGCCCACGTCCACCACGGTCGCTTTGAAGATATTGGCTACCTCGATTGCCTCGGTACGAGCGGTACCGGTGACCGCAACACGGATCAGCATGGTCTCTCGCTCCACGGCCATGGACGGCTCGAGTTCGAAAATCCTGATCACATTGATCAGCTTGTGGAGCTGCTTTTTCACCTGTTCGATGTTCTCGGACTCCACGACCACAGTAATGCGGGAGAGGCCCGGATCGATGGTTGGACCCACGGCCAGCGAATGGATGTTGAACCCTCGGCGGGCCAGGCAGGAGGACACCCGGGCCAACACTCCGGGGCGATTCTCAACAACCAGGCTCAACGTATGGCGGGGAGGATGTGAAAGTGTTCTCACTGTCAGTCCCCCCGCTCCGGTCCCAGGATCACGTTGTCGTTGGAGCCTCCGGCTGGGACCATCGGGAACACCATCTCGTCGGGGTCGACCACCATCTCCACCACCACCGGGCGGTCGTCGATGGTCAGGGACTTCTCGAGGATGGGGCCCACTTCCTCCGGCGCCTCCGCCCTCAACCCGATGCAGCCCATTCCCTCAGCCAGTTTCACGTAGTCCACGACCTCGGAATTGAGCAGGCTTGCCGAGAGCCGTCCCCCGTAGAAGAGCTTCTGCCACTGCTTGACCATGCCGTGGGCGCCGTTGTTGAAGACAGCCACCTTGACGGGGATCTGGTGGGCGGCGGCGGCGATCAATTCCTGGAAGGTCATCTGAAAGCACCCGTCTCCGTCCACTGCATAGACGAGTTCGTCCGGCATCCCCGCCTTGGCGCCGATCGCTGCCGGCACGGCGAAACCCATGGTTCCCAGGCCCCCGGAGTTGATCCAGCGCCGCGGCTGATCGAAACCCCAGAATTGCGAAGCCCACATCTGATGTTGGCCCACTCCCGCCACCAGGATGGCGTCCCCTCCGGTCACCCTGGCCAACTCCTCTATTACGAACTGGGGCTTGATCGGGCCGTCCGGTTGCTGGTCGTAGGAGAGCGGATACTCGGTCTGCCATTCCCTGAGGGTGTCCAGCCACTCCTGATTGGCCACCGGAGGGCGGTCCCCCCAGGCTTTGATCATCTGGGTCAGCACCCGGCGGGCATCTGCCACGATCGGTACGTCCGGGGCTCGCACCTTTCCTATCTCGGCCGGGTCGATGTCGGCGTGGATGATTTTGGCGTCGACCGCGAAGTGGTCGGGATCGCCGGTCACCCGGTCATCGAAGCGGACCCCGAAGGCGGCCAGAACGTCGCACTTCTGCATGGAGGTGATGGCTGTGTAGTTGCCATGCATCCCCGGCATCCCCAGACACAGCGGATGGCTGTCGGGGATGGCGCCCCTTCCCATCAGGGTGGTCACCACCGGGATATTGGAGATCTCCGCGAACCGGGTCAGCGCCTCGGAGGCCTCCGACTTGATGATGCCTCCCCCCACGTACAGCACCGGTCGCCGGCTGGCCGCCAGCATCTCGACGGCCTCCTTCACCCGCCGCGGATGGCCGTCCAAGGTGGGTTTGTAGCCGGGAAGTTCCAGGTCCTGGGGTGGATGCCACTCGGTCTCCTGATTCAGCACATCCTTGGGCAGATCGATCAACACCGGCCCCGGCCGACCGGAGGAGGCAAGGTGAAAGGCTTGGTGGATGACCGTTGGGATCTCATCGGGATCGGTGACGAAGTAGTTGTGTTTGGTGGCAGGCATGGTGATCCCGACCGTGTAAGCCTCCTGGAAGGCGTCGTTGCCGACCGCGTGGGTGGGGACCTGGCCGGTGATGGCGACCATGGGCACGGAGTCCATCAGGGCGTCCGCCAGGGGAGTCACCAAGTTGGTCGCCCCCGGTCCCGATGTGGCTACGCACACGCCCACGCGCCCGGTGGCCCACGCGTAACCGGCTGCCATGTGGCCGGCGCCTTGTTCGTGGCGGGCCAGGATGTGGCGGATAGGGCTGGAGTAAAGAGGGTCGTAAGCGGGGAGGATTGCTCCACCGGGAATGCCGAATATCAGATCGACGCCCTCGTGCTCCAGCGAGGAGATGACCGAATGCGATCCGGTGATGGTTGTCATGGTGTGGCTTTCGTGAGGCTTATAAAGAGAAATCCCTCCTTTTGGGGGAGGGATTCAGCGCACACGCGGTCTTTGCGCGTACGCTATTCGAGTACCAGCAACAGGTGGATATTTCTCATTGATTGGACATTATGGTCTCTCGTTCGCAACCTTGCAACTCGAATAGGGGGAATTGATGCTCCTTCGACCACTGCGGAAGTGCTAGCAGCGGCCGCGGCCTTATCTTTAAGGAGCATGAAGGAAGCCCGTTGATCAATGAAATTTCGGCCTGAAGACTTCCGGTTGGCTTTGGAGGAGGCTCGAAGGGTTATAAGAGCGATGCGACCTGACGAGGTTCCTCACACTCTCCGCAGGACCCGCAGTTCTTCGTCGCGGAGGCTTACGCCCATCGAGGCCCAGACCATTTACCGGGAACTCGACAGAGATCCGGACTTTCGCGAAACCACCCTCAGTGGTTGGGACGCTGCAAGAGAGAACAGCACCGACCCCCGCACCGCCGCCTCGGTCCTGTTTCTGGAGAGGTCGGAGGGGTGGGAGTTCCGTGCCCGAGGCCATCTGGCCGAGATCGAGCGGCGGGAGGCCCGAATGGACGCCGACGGGCTCAGGGCGAGCCTTGAGGAGGCTCAGTCGGAGTTGAGATCGCTCAAGAACCAGTTGGCTGAACAGCGGCGGTTGGCTGAGAAGAGCACTCGACAGCGCACCAATCAGTTGAGAAGGGACCTGAGCCGCGCCAGAGAGCGAAACTGCCAACTGGAGAGACAGGTCTCAGAAGAGAGCAGAAAGTCAGCCAGATGGGAGAGGGAGACCAATGCAGCCTGGGATGAACTGACCGAGGCCGACCGTCGATACGAGGAACTGCGTAAGCGATACAGCTTGAAGACGAAGCAAATCCCTGCTCGGTCGAGCGTCGGCTCCGGAGCGGAGGTCGGATTCAGCCGGGATCCCCTGGAAGCGGCTCGGATGCTGGATCAGATGGTGAGCTACTGGGAGGTGGGCGCGGATTCCCTGTCAGACCAGGACGAGTTCCGCCCCCCGCTGCTTGAGCTTCCACCGGGATTGGATCCCAAGTCTCCCGGGGCGTTGCAGTGGATCTATTACGAGGCTCCCCGGCTCATCCTGGTGGTGGACGGGTGGAACGCCGCCCACTACTGGAACTCTCACCGGCTCATCCCCGGCAAACCGGACTTGCGGACGATCGGGTTCATCACCAACAAACTGGACAATCTGGCCGAGTACTCGGTCGGCCGCCACCAGGTGCTCTTCTACCTGGACTCCCGGCATGTGAGCGGGCTGGACCCCGACTGGGACAACCGATTCAAAAGCCGGCGCCTCACCGGTTTCTATGTGGAGGACGCCGATGACGCCATCGCCAGGGAAGCCGCCGGTCGGGCCGGGGAGCGGGTGGCGGTGATAACCAGCGACAACGGTCTGGCGGAACGGTGCCGGACGTACGGTGCGCTCATTCTGGCTTCGGAGGCGTTGGCGGAGTGGATGGCGAACTCGCCGGTCTGACGGCCCGTCTGATCGCCCTGGCCGCCGAGGCAGGACTGGACCGGGTCGGGGTTTGCACCGCCGACCCCTTCTCCTCGACCCGGATCACCATCCGTTCCCGCAAAGCCGCGGGGATGTCGGCGCGGCTGGGTTTCACCTTCACCGACCCGGACGTCTCCACCGACATCCGCCGTTCTTTCCCCTGGGCAGAACGACTGGTGGTGGGGATCCGGTCCTACCTTCCCGATGCAGGCGATCCGGGCGCGGTCCTGCCCGGTCGGGGGCGGGTAGCCCGTTTCGCGGTCACCGACGCCTACCAGCCCCTCCGGTCGGGCCTGGAGAGACTGGCCCTCGAACTGGGGGAGGCCGGGTTCCTCTCCGAGGTGCTGGTTGACGATTCGCGCCTGGTGGACCGCGCGGCGGCGGTGAGAGCCGGCGTGGGGTGGTGGGGCAAGAGCACCATGGTCCTGGCGCCGGGAGTGGGACCCTGGTTTCTGATCGGATCGGTAGTCACCGACGCCCCATTGCCGGTCTCGGGGCTGATGGAGCGGAACTGCGGGAGTTGCACGGCATGCCTTCCCGCCTGCCCGACCGGGGCCCTGGTGGCGCCCGGCGTACTGGATGCCCGGCTGTGCCTGGCGGCGCTGGCTCAGAGTCCGGGAGTCATACCCCGCGATCTGCGCCCCTTTCTGGAGGACCGCCTGTACGGGTGTGACGAGTGTCTGACGGCCTGCCCGCCCGGCTCTCGTCTGCTGGATCGAGCTGCTTCCCACCGGGGATCGGTGGACCTGGTGGAGCTCCTGCGGACCCCGGATCGGGATCTGATCAACCGGTTCGGGCACTTCTATCTCCCCTCCCGCCGACCCCGCGTGCTGCGCCGCAACGCGCTGGTGGCCCTGGGCAACACCGGGACGGCAGAACACCTCGATCTTGTCGCCGGCTATCTGGGCAGTCCCGACTGGATGCTTCGACTGCATGCGGTGTGGGCGGTCCATCGCTTGGGAGTGAGGCTGTCCACGCGCCGAGCGGAGATGTTCATCCGCCACGCTGCTTCTCGGGAAAGATCCCCCGAGGTAAGGGAGGAAATGGCCCTGGCAGGCCTGGACCCGTGAACAGGGGTTGTTTCGGAGGAGAGTTGGCGCTCAGGTCTCGCTAGTTTCTGCGGTGATGAGGATCGATTCGCGCCTTGTTCTGCTGGCCGTCCTCGCCGCGGGGGTGATCGCCCTGGGGTGGACCTGGCTGGTCGGTGAAGACCCTCAGGAGGCGGCGCCGGCGACGACCGCCGCCTCGCCGGCGTCAACCACGGCTGCGGACGAGGAACAGGACGTCGCCCCGGTCGCCGAAGAGCAGGACACTGCTGCGGTAACCGCCGCGACGACCGTCCCGGCTACCACTGTCCCCACTACCACCACTGCCGCTCCTACAACAACCACCACCACTTTCCCAACCCCGGAGGTGCTGGGAGAGGTCCACCCCCGGCTGGTGGACATCGATGGCTGGCTGCAGTCGCAGGTCGAGACACTCGAGGAGTTGCGCGGCAAGGTGGTCGTGGTGGAGTTCTGGACCTTCGGCTGCTACAACTGCAAGAACCGCATCCCCTACACCCAGGAGATGTACGCCAAGTACCGCGATCAGGGTTTGGAGATCGTCGGCATCCATTCCCCGGAGTTCAAGTACGAAGAAGACGTGGACAACATCAAGAAAGCATTGATTGACCTGGGGGTCACCTGGCCGGTGGTGCTGGACACCAGACGCCGGACCTTCTGGGAGTGGCAGGCGGGCGGCACGGCCTATTGGCCCCGTACCTACGTGCTGGACCGGGAAGGCCGGGTCCGCTTCGACCACATCGGGGAGGGCAAGTACCGCGAGTTGGAGCAGACCGTGGCTTTCCTGCTCTCGGAGGAGATGTGAGCCTCTTCGCGGAGGGGATCCGCTCGAGCGTTGTAGCTTGTTCCTACTCCGTCCTGCTGGTGGGCCTGGCGCTGGTGGTGCTGAGAAGAAAGGACCGCATGGGGGCGCTGGGCGTGTTTGCCGGGTTCACCATCCTCTCGGCCTGGATCAGGGCAGCGGGTATCTCCAATCTCCTGGCCGGTCGGGCGGCGACCGTCCTGCTCGTCATCGGGGGTCTGGCGCTCGCGTTGATGGTGAACCGCCGGATCGCCGGCCTGGCCGGATCGGCTCTCCTTGGGACGTTCGCAGGCGCCACTTGGTTTCCATGTGTGGGAGAGGAACTGGGAACGGTACTCACCCAGGCGCGGGATGAGCCGGGCGTGGCGCTCCTGTTATTGGCCGTGTACCTGGTGGGGGTGATGATTCCCCTGGTGGCGGTGATGGCCTTGCTGTCCTATGTTCCTGCCATTCGCCGGTGGATGGACGGGCGGTGGGTGGCATTGGCGGCCAAGACGGTCTTGGCGGCTATGGGGGTCCTGGTATTGATGGACCAGTACGACATACTGCTCTCCACCGTGGCGCGGTGGTCAGCCAGTGTCAGTGGGTACTCGGTCTTGAGGTGAGGGTCCGCCCATCATATGGAAGTATGTCTGGAAGGGCAAACTCATTCAACAATCCCGACTCCACGAAAGTGGGTGCACACCTTACTCGCCGATAAGACCGGGGCGGTCCAGCGTCAGAACTTGACCGATGGCCGATAGTGCACGACCCCTGACCAGTTCATCGTGGTACAGGGTGTTGGAATATGTTCGGAGACAGCCGTAGCAACTTGAGTCCCTGCCACACTCACAGTTCGCCACCACGTCGTAGGCCGCATTGAGTAGTTCTGGAAACCGGTCGACGATCCTTTTGGTGTGTCCCGCTCCACCCGGTACCGCGTCAAAGAGAATGATCGATAGCGTTTGGTCGGGCCCGGAAGGGCGGAGGGTGCCGTCCACATCACTTCTTATGATGCCGATTGAGTGGGTGGCGGCCAGCAGTGCATATAGCGTGCTCAGGGCATCGGTCCATTGCATAGACACCGGGAGGATGACTTCTACAACATCGGTCAGATACTGATGTCCGAGGTGTCGGTTACCTAGCAGCGAGGAGCATTTAGTGCTGCGACCCGGTCGAGAGTGGGGTACCGGTTTCTTCTTCCTTCTGGTGGAGGTGCTCGGAACGGGCTCGGTGTGTCCACATGATCCGCAGACCTGGAATCCGCTACCACCCGGCCCTTTGTTGATCACAGTGATCTGGCCCTGGCGGCTGGACCGGATCAATACCTCCTTCTGCCCTACTCGGATGGGTTTGTAGTGGGGCGGGGCGGTGGCGTAATCGGTGAAATAGAAATGGGAGTACCCAGCCTTAGGGGGACGAGTCTCCCCAGGCTTCTGACTGCTAGGTTCGCCGATGAAGCCGAACATTGGTATTACGAAGGGTCTCATCTGGCTGATGTCCGGACTGGAACACACGTTGCATCTGCCCGTCTCCTTGCCTCTGTGGGCTCGAAACGCTTCGCAGGTTTTACAGATGGCCCAAACGTGATCAAGTAGTGCTTTACCTACAGGGATGCGGAGCCCGACGGGCTCCCACAATCTCTTATCCGCTACTACCTGGGAGCCAGGCGCATAGTCGGTGATGCCGAGGCGGAGATCGCGGGATAGGTCGACCCGTGGCGCGGTGACGTCGCCCGGTTTCCATATGTCGAGGGATACAACATCAACTGGGAATCCGTATTTGGGGATGATCACCCGCTGTGCGAGAAACTGGATTAGTTGCCGCTGCTCGAGCGTTGCTTTCATCCGGAACAGTGCAGTTTGCAGGCCAGCCTGTTTGGATGCCTGGCTGTTCAGGTTTTGTCGGCGAAGGTCAGCTATCCGCTCGGAGACTTTGTCCAGTTCGGCATTGATTTGATCCAAGTCCGACTGTACTTCCTTTTTGGCTCTTTCGAGCCAGCCGAAGTTCTCGATCTCGCCCTCCTCCGTGAGGGCTTCGACCCAGGACCAATGCATGATTCCGAGTTCATCGGACAGGTCCCGCGGAGTGATTCGACCTACCGCCTCACCGACCTCTTCGGGATGCGACCGCAGCCAGGCGGCAAACTGATCGACGGGCGCTAACTGGTCATCGGTAGTGCTGGTGAAAAAGGAAGCCACGGTCCTGTGCCATTCACCACCGGAGTTAACATGTGCACGTTCGAATGCTGCTAACGCCAAAGCGTGGATGTGACGTCTCACGATCTGGGGGTTGCGGAGCGAAACGATTGGTGTTGTGACATGGCCATCCACTAACGCGTTAGGGCGATCAAAATAGTGGAGGTCGTGACTGCGTCTCTGTGCAAAGGTAACGGCCAGCGCCGGAGTTCCCGTCCGTCTGCCAGCTCGGCCGGAACGTTGGACGTAGTTTGCTGGCGATGGCGGGACATTTCGCATGAGGACTGCCTGGACCTCTCCCACGTCAACTCCCAACTCGAAAGTCGTGGAACAACTCAGGGCGTTGATGTCTCCGTCTAGGAATTGCTGCTGAAGCCGGCCTGCGTAGGTGGCATCAAGCTGACCGGTGTGCTCTTCGACGCGTAACCCAATTGGATCGAGTGTGGTGTACAGATGTCGGTAGTGCTCATCTCTTTGGGCCGTGGGTGTAGTGAATGGTTCGAGAACGCCTTCACATGTATAGGTCGGACACACGTTGCTGATTGACCGCCACCAGATCTGTCGGCACAAGCCACAGCGGAATGCCGGTGCTTCGTCCGTGGGTAGACGCATAGTCACCCACTCCGGGTTCATGGCAAGGGTTATCCCGTGCCGTTTGCTGTCGACCCGAGTTAGGACCTTGCTCCAAGGCCCGTTCGGTTTGGCTATCCATCGAGTCCACATCTGCTCCAGAAGTTCCCGTGCATCTCTCTCGATGCCTCGGCGTGTCAACACCTTGCGGAGGTAGTCAAGCCGTCGGTTCAAGCCAGCGCCCGGCAACCAGGAGAGGATTCTGGGGCCCCTCTTCTCTAGACGAACTGTCGTGACGACGTTTCGGGGAGCGAAGATCGGATCGGTGATATCAACGCCTTCCGGTAGGTGAACTGCACCCTGCATACGGAGTGTGTCGAAGAGCACTCGCGCGAGGTCGAATGTTTCATCACGTGTGAATCCGAGTTCGGTTAGTGCCGGTACCTCGCTAAGGCCCCTTGGCAGTGCGAAGGTGATCTCAGCTAATCCGACGCCGTCGAGGCTCTGCCGACGGTCAACTGCCAAGACTTCTCTCATCAGCCAGGTCCGGACTCGAGTGGTGTTCCGTAAGGGCCCATCATCCTCATCGAGAACAAGCGCTGATTCGGCATCTCTTCGGATTGGAGTGACTAAGTCCTCGAAGCGGGGGGACAATTCGTGTAATCGCTGGGCTACTTGCCAAATGAGGCGACGCTCTATGGCTCGGGAATAGGTGCGGTCGAGGTAGGGCGCGAAGAAAGCGGCGTCCTGCCGAGAGTCTGAGAAGGAAAGGAGTTTGCGCCCTTCACCGATCTTGACCTTTTTGCCGGACTCTGAGCTGGGTGGAATCGATTGGTACAGAGCGGTGGCTATCACGGAGACGGGGGCGTCTTGGCCCGTTAGGAAGCGGAGAACTATCGGAGCGTTGCTGCGTCCTGAGCAGGCGAGGCATCTCCGCAGTGGCTCTCCGGGTTTTGACGGATGAGCAACGGTTACTCGAACCTCTTGATAGACGCCGCAATCGCAAGAAGACTCAGGACCCTCAGTCAGCGAACCGCATGCAGCGCAGAGCACCCTCTTGTCGACGTTGGCCGCTATGAGGTCGTCGTGGACTGAAGCCGCTTCGTCTTCATCGTCTGTTAAGACTTCCTCTTCCAACAGCAAATAGGTGAGGTTGGTTGTAAAGGGCCTAGCCGATTCCAGGAAGGTGCTTCTGCCCCGGGGTCGGCGTATGCCAACTAGGTACGCTGCTCCGCACTTGGCGCAGACACCGGATTCGAACATTTGCGACGTGACTCCTCCCTCCGAGCAGTCGGGACAGGTTCTGTGGCGATTGAGGCGAAGTCGTGGTCGGTCGGATGGATGTTCTGGAGACTGGCAGATGAATGCGCCTTCGAGGGCGCGCAAGAGGAAGTGGTAGCGAGAAGGGATGACGGGACCTTCAGCACGGGGGGTTTCGATGCGGGAGGACGCTTCCAGAAGGTGGATCAGCGCCGCTTCCGATCCCTCACCAAACAGGTTATCCGCGGCTTCGGTGAGGTCGATGGACCTTGTTTCGAGCAAACCCTGGAGTTGTACCACATGGCGCTCCGTGGTTAGAGCCTCACCAAGATAGGCAAGCGGGTCTTGTCCCGCTGCCGGTTGAGGGGCTCCCATCGAGGCTATCCGCGATAGGAGCGACGCAGAGACGGTGTCACCTGCGGCAAGTTGACGGGACATGTCCTCGAAGGTTTCTGGGTTGGCTGTCCACATGGCTTGCCCTTGCACGAGCGGCCTCTTGACAGGGCCGATGATGTCCTGTCTCATCGCCGCGCCGGGCTGATACTCAAGGCGCTCATCGAAGAGATCCTGCCCATATTCAGCGAGAGCCGGGTATTCGTATTCACTGCCCAGGGTTGCCGACGTGCCAACGTACTGGATGAGCCCCCGCTTGCTCCCGTTCACACGATCGCGAAGGCGCCGGAGCAGCATTGCGATCTCCGCTCCTTGGGCGCCGTTGTAGACATGAACCTCGTCAAGCACTATGAACCGCCAGTGTTGACCGGTCGCGCCATCGAAAAGCCTGGTGTCAGCCGGCCTTAGAAGCAGGTACTCGAGCATGGCATAGTTGGTGAGCAGAATGTGCGGCGGTCTCTCTCTCATCTGGTCACGACTGATCAGCTCATTTGGCATCGGGTCGCAGTCGAATCGGTCTTGATAGATATCTAGGGCTTTCCGGTACGAATCACGGGTGTCGCCGATGAACCGGCCGAATGTGATGTCGGGAAAAGCCTGCAGGATTTGCCGCAGACGTTTCATTTGATCATTCGCCAAGGCATTCATTGGATAGAGCAGGAGCGAGCGAACACCTGCCGTGTGAATGGTGCCCGCATCTCGCTCGTCAAGAAGGTGGTGCAGGATCGGAAACAAGAAGCACTCCGTCTTGCCGGATCCCGTGCCGGTGGCGATGATCAGGTTGCGACCTGCTGCAAGTTTGCGTATCGCCTGATTCTGGTGATGGTAAAGAGGCCTGTCGATCGGAAAAGCTGATGACGGCAATTGGCTTAAACCTTCGTTGAGGATCCCTTCGTCAATCAGCTCTTTGATTGTGCTAACGGTCTCGAAAGGAGCGGAGGCCTGAAGTAGGGGTCCCCGAGAAAGCGGGAAACCGTTGTCGAGTGCGTGATAGAAGTCCCTTCGCAACTGTGGATCTTGTGGAGCGTGGCGTGATCGCAGGTATCGCTTATAGGAATCGCTGATCCGAGTTGAGGCAGTTAGGGGATTGAGGAAGTAGGTGTCCACTGTCTCGCGGTCAGGATAGGTGAAGGATGATGGCTACGAGCAGACTCCGGTTGGCGAGTTCGGGCGCGAACTCCAAAGCGTCCCACAGACCTCTAGTTGCGCGCTCGCTCTTGCCGCCAAAGATCAAAAGGTGAAACGCGCATGCCATCAGATCTTGGGGAAACCGGCACCAACCCGGCATGCGGCTCTTGAGATTTAGATTCCGTAGGTAGGAAACGTGCAAAGGCTGGAAACAGCGGGTGTCCGTGGTTAGGCCCCCGTATTGGACCTGCCATCGCTCGACCTGCGCCCGGTTATCGTATGTGCGGCTCAGGAAGTCCAGCGTTGCTTGGAAGTGCCCACTCCATTTCAGCACTCGGACTTCGCTAGGCCTCAATTCTGAAGCGTGGTCCCGGAGTTGCCCAGGATTGTAGGTGTGGAAGGGGGTCTGGATCGGCCCTCCTCCAAATGGGAGTTGTCTTGAGTCATCAATGTTGGTTTCGCTACTGGAACGGACCGTCGGATTCCAGCCGGTAAAAGACAGCCACCGACCTGCACATCGCTCATCCCCACTTCGATAAGTGTCAAACGCCGCACCAGCTACCGGACTCATCCTCCAGAGCCGTTCTAGAACAGGCTCTGCGATTCCTTGAGGAGCACAATCAATGATGCCCTGAACCAGAGTGACAAGAAGGCGAGCTAAATCGGCAGCCGAGATGTCTTCAATCCTGGAGATCATTTCTGCCAGGTGGCTAGTTTCGTAGAGGGCCAGTTCACTTAGTCTCCCGAAGACCTGATCAGAGGCACAGCTTGGTCCGGCCAAGCGATGGCGACTAAACAAAGCCACTTGGAGTTCTTGGAGGATGCTCTCCACCTGTCCCTCGTCAAGGTCTCTGATAGGGCCTCGCCCTGCAAGCTCCAGTTCGAGTGCCGATAAACGGTCACAGGTATTCAGAGTCGTTAAGTGACGCCGGAGGTCGTCTGTCGTTCCAATAGTTACCTGGGTGGCGTATGGGACTGGCGCCAATGGCCTCGTTGGAGAGGTCCACGGGTCTTTGATTCCGACCTCCAGCAGGTAAGGTCCAGGTGGAATAAGCTTCTCGAACTCGCAGTACCCACGGTTGGCATCAGGCACCGGAATCGTGGTTGGGGGTTCCCAAGGGCGATGGTCTGACCACAACCGGACTTCCCGGTCTTTGTAAGCAATGTTCTCCCTCCAACGGACCTGGATAGTGGCGTCGCCACCGACGTTGACGCCGCTTCGAATGCTGATATCGGAGACCTCGTGGGCTGCCTCTATCACGGCTAGGTCGGCTTTGACGTCTTGGCACAGGACCCTCAGATAAAGCCGAGCTGCTTGGGCGTGAGCTGCCGATGTCTTGAACTCCGCAAGAGGGAAAGCCCAGCGCCCCTCAACTCCACTGGCCTTCTCCTGCGACGTCTGGATTAGATCTGCCGCATGGAGTTCAAGACGCACCGCCGAAGGCCTTCCGACCCGGACGAGAACAGCCTCGACGTTTCCGTTTACAAACTCATCAAGGGTGATGCTCCTAGCTCTTGTCCCGTAGGAGGGCAGTAGGCCTTCCCGATGCCGAAATGCCCAGACCAGGCGTGGTACCGACACCAGAAGCTCAACATTCTCCACGCCTGCCGATATACGGGATGTGTACTCGCCCGGGGGAAATGCGATCTCAATCTGTGTCAATGTGTGGCCATCTAGAGGAACATCTGCTGATATACGAATGGGTAGAGACTCATCCGGGCCAACGATGTGATCCGGCATGCTGATCTTGAGACCCGGCACGATCGTGACCGGAGTGCGCAGGTCGGATCCAAGGGGTCCGAGGACCTCAATGTATCCACTGGCAACTCCCTGAAAGTCGACTAAGGGAGAGAGATCAAAGACGCAGGGGTCCGATGAGTCGGCTTCTAGGTCTGCCAGGGTGACTACCGGTGAGGACCTCGATGCGCGGAAGCGGATCCGCCATGCTTGTCGGGACGTCGTTCCTAAGTCGACCCTCACCCGCGGGGGCTGGCTGAAAACCAAACCTCCATTGGCATCACTCACACCCGGGAGATGGTTGTCGAGAAGGCGGGGTCTGCCGGTGGACCCCACCACACCCACCGTCTCTCGAAGGGTTTCTCCAGTGCGAGACACGCCGGAAATCACTATCTCTGTCAGGCCAGTGATGTTGAGGCGGCGTGCCTGCCATCCGGACCAGGTACCGGTCAACCCGGGCAGTTCCTCTACCTCTGGCACCGTTGCGCTTAGGTCCCTGTTTGTGAAGAAGGACACGCTCCTGGACGCGAGGATAAGAACGGATTCGCCTCGGAAGGTGGTCTGGTTTTGCGAGAGTTCATCGGTGTGGTCGAAAACGTAAACAGGTACGTCTTCCATGGGACCAAGGGTGGTTGTCCGTTCCGCGTAGTTGTTGAGAAAGGTGACTTCCCAGACTGCTGCTGGGTCGAGAGGAACTTGGCGCTCGTCGTAAAAGGATGTTGGGTAAGCCTCTTGCCGCCCGTTCCAGAAGACTCGCCAATTGCCTGACATAGCTAGCGACGGTGGTAGCAACAAGCGGGGACCCTCCCCACTATATGGATCAAGAACCACCCGCGGTCTGGGGGGACGGGGCCCCAAGAGGTGTGGTTCACTTGATCCCTCAAGGAGCCTCTCAGCCAAGTATCGGGGTAAAGCGGCGTCAGCAGCAAGTGCGGCTGCGCCTATTTGAAGGGCCTCAGTCTTGCCCAGGGCGGCTACGTCGTCCGCCAATTGGATCATCCGCTGAATGAGGTCTACTGCGAAGTCGCCACCGTGAAGAATGAACCGCTCGGCCGGTTTGCCCACCCCCTGAAGAAAGTAGGGGTAGCGCCGCCACCGAGCCATGATGCGGCCAGCATCGTCCTGACCCCATCGCATCTCCTCAATCAGGCACGCCCAGACGGCACTCGCCGAGTCGGCGGGAATTCCTCCATGAAGCAGAATCGGAGTCAAGAATGGCAACGCGTTCTCGCGGTGCACAACATCCTCAAAGGTGTTGAGTCGCAATCGCATGAGCGACCTTAGGAACTGCTCCCCAACAGCATTCTGCTGGTTGGTGCTGATGCCCTTGACGGAAAGGTTCGGCCAGAATGTTCCTCCCTTGTAGCGGTGGACCCCTTCAGCTACCAAGAAGATCGCGGTCGCCGCCGGGCAGACCCTGGCAAGAGAGTCGATCATCCCCCGGGATATCAACCTCCCAAAGGCCCTTCGGGCACTTTCGTAGACATTGCCCGACTGCGAAAGATCTAGTTCTGCTATGAGGCCAACATCCCGCAACAAAGGTCTGAGTTCACCTTCGAGAGATCTAGGGCTACGCCAAGGCCCTTGGCTAGGACCATCCCTTGTCACAACCTGGAGCCTTCCCAACAGCAAAAGCGGACGGGGACTTCATGCACTACAGGAAAGACAGAGAATTCTGTGATTGTGACAGCGGGGTTTCTTGCCCTTGCGGTACTGCCAGGTGTCGTAGGGGGACCGCCAACAATGAAGATCAACCCCTCCCAAGGGTGGTCCGACGGCATAGGCAAGGACGATGCCTCAATGGTTGCGGAACTGACACAGTTGGGTACCTTCACGTAATCATCATTTTCGCAGGTAGGTGTGACAAGAACAATCTGCAATGCGAGTGGCCGCAGATGGCGGTGGCTATTCTCCAGCGCCTCCTTATGGCAACCGTCGGAAGCTGGGTTGAATTATGGGCCACGGCTTATTATCGGGATATGTCGCTCAAGATTCACTCCCAGGACGTAACAGAGGGTCCCGCCCGCGCCGGGGCGCGGGCCATGCTCCGGGCGGTCGGCCTCTCCGATGAGGACTTCACCAAGCCACAGGTAGGCGTGGTGTCGGCGGGGAACGAGGTCACGCCCTGCAACATAACCGGCCCGGTACTCGCCGAGCGGGCCAAGGAAGGGGTACGGGTTGGGGGCGGCGTCGGGCTTTCATTCGCCACGATTGCGGTCTCGGACGGCATCTCGATGGGCCACGAGGGGATGCGAGCCTCGCTCGTCTCCCGGGAAGTGATCGCCGACTCGGTGGAATTGATGGTGCACGCCGAGCGATTCGACGCCCTGGTGACCATCGCCGGATGCGATAAGTCCCTGCCGGGCATGCTCATGGCGGCGGCCCGCTCCAACCTGCCGGCGGTGTTTCTGTATGGTGGATCGAGCCTACCCGGCCGCTATCGGGGCCGGGACATCTCCATCGTCGACGTTTTCGAGGGGATCGGAGCCGAGTCTCAGGGGCGTATCAGCGCCGAGGACCTTGACGAAATCGAACGCAACGCCTGTCCGGGCGCCGGTTCCTGCGCGGGGATGTTCACAGCCAACACCATGGCTTCGGTTGGGGAAGCGATCGGGATGTCCCTCCCCGGGTCCGCTTCGGTCCCCGCGGTCGACACCCGCTTGGGGGTGTATGCGCGCCAGAGCGGCGAAGCGGTGATGAATCTCCTCAGAGAGGGAATACGGCCCCGCCAGATCATGACCCGGCCGGCCTTCGAGAACGCCATCACCACCGTGATGGCGTTGGGCGGTTCCACCAATGCGGTGCTTCATCTCATGGCCCTGGCGCATGAGGCCGGAGTGGAGTTGGAACTGGAGGACTTCGACCGCATCAGCCGGCGGACTCCCCACATCGGCGACCTGAAGCCGTTCGGCAGGTATCACATGGTGGACGTCGACCATCTCGGAGGGGTCCCCGTGGTGCTGAAGGTCCTCTGGGAAGAAGGGTTGCTGCACGGCGACTGCCTGACGGCCACCGGAAGGACCATGGCCGAAAACCTCAGGGATGTAAGGGCCCCAACCGACCAGGACGTGCTGCGTCCAGCCTCCGATCCTATCGCCGCCGAGGGCGGCATCGCCATCCTGCGAGGTTCCCTGGCGCCGAACGGAGCCGTGGTCAAAGTGGCCGGGGTAGCCCTCGAGATATTCGAGGGTCCGGCCCGGGTCTTCGACGGGGAACAGGGCGCCCTGGCGGCGCTCTTCTCGGGGAACATTCATCCCGGGGAGGTGTTGGTGATCCGGACCGAGGGCCCGCGCGGCGGCCCGGGCATGCGGGAGATGCTTGCCATCACCGCCGCCATCAAGGGAGCGGGACTGGGATCGGACGTCCTGCTGATAACCGACGGGCGCTTCTCCGGCGGCACCACCGGCCTGTGCATCGGCCACGTCGCCCCCGAGTCCGAGGTGGGAGGGCCGATCGGCCTGGTGGAGGAGGGGGACCGCATCAAAGTGGATGTGGCGGCCCGCCGGCTGGACCTCCTGGTGGCCGACGATGTGCTGGAACAGAGAAGGGCGGGGTGGGAGCCGGCCCCGGTCCGCTACCCCTCCGGCGCCCTCGCCAAGTACGCCAACCTGGTGGGCGGCGCGGAGAACGGGGCGGTCACCAACCACTTCTGATTCGTCGTGTTGCTGGTGTCGGACATCCACGGCCGCTTCTCCGCCCTGGCGGAGGTGGCTTCGAGGGGGGAACCCCTCCTCGTCTTGGGGGACCTGATCAACCTGGTGGATTACCGGACCGGGGAAGGCATCTTCGCCGAAGTCCTCGGAATCGACTTCGCCCGGAGAATCGCAGCCTCACGGGGAGGATCGCGATTCGAGGAGATGCGATCGCTGTGGGCGGAGAAGGTCGGTGACCGCCGCGAGTGGTTCCGCGGTGCGTTGACCGAGGAGGTCAAGAAGCAGTACCGGCTGATGGCGCAGGCCCTGGAGGCGTCGGAGTCGTACGTGACCTACGGGAACGTCGACCGCCCGGAGATGCTACGCCGGAGCCTCCCGGAGGGATCCAGGTTCGTGGATGGCGAGGTGGTGGTGATCGAAGGTCACAGGGTGGGCTTTGCCGGCGGAGGGTTGACCACTCCCATGAATGCCTCCGGGGAGGTTTCGGACCAAGAGATGGCGGACAAGCTGGCCGCCCTGGGGGAGGTGGACATTCTCTGCACCCATCTTGCTCCGGCGGTGCCGGCCCTGCACTTCGATGTGGTGACGGGAAAGTTCGAGCGGGCATCCCGTCCGATTCTCGACTACCTGCTGGAGGTGCGCCCCCGGTACCACTTCTTCGGGGATGTCCACCAGCCACAGGCCCACCAGTGGCGGGTGGGAGACACCCTGTGTCGCAACGTCGGGTATTTCCGCGCCACGCGCCGGCCGGTGAGGCTGTCGGCGGACGGAGTGTCGGACGGTCTTCGGGCGGAGATCGGATGAGCGCCTCCCATAGAGACTCCGCGGTAGGTCGGTACCTGGTGGTGAGGACCGTAGCCGGGTTGGTTTCCGCCCTGCCGCAGTTCGCCAAGCTGGTGGCCCGGCTCTCTCGAGACCCGAGGGTTCCGGTGCGCGCCAAGCGCGTGGCGGCGGCCCTGGCCGCCTATGCGGTGATCCCCCTGGATCTGATTCCGGACGTGATTCCGGTGGTGGGACTGGTTGATGACATGTTGGCGGTGGTTGTGGCCTTGGCGGTGCTCATCAAGGCCGCGCCCGAAGAGGTGGTCGCCGAGCACTGGGACGGCGAACCGGAGGCACTGGGACGGATACTCCTAGGCGTGGAGCTGCTGATTGAATTCATGCCCAGGAGGGTGCGGTGGATGATCCGGTGGCTGGTGGGAGAGTGAATCCGAGGCAATGAACCTTCCCGTCTGGACGGTGCTGCCTCTCTTTCAGTCGTCTCCCCGGGAACTCGTCGGGATGGTGAGAGAGTCGGAGGCGCTCGGTCTGACCGGGGTGGTGGCCACAGATCATCTGGCCGGCTGGCGCCGTCCGACATCTCCGGTGCTGGAAGCCACGGCAGCACTCGGCATGGTGGCGGCCGTGGCCGAGCGCCGCGTCGGTTCGCTGGTGTTGCAGGCGGCGCTCCGCTCCCCCTCCTACACGGCCGATGTGGCAGGTACTCTGGCCGCCATCTGCCGGGCGCCTCCCCTGATCGGTTTGGGGGTGGGCGACTCCAGGTCACGCAACGAAGGCGACCGGCTGGGGATTTCTCAACCCGCCTTTCCCGAACGCATAACGCTTCTGAGAGAAACCATCGCCGCCGTACGGGCGCGGACCCCGGGCATCGAGGTGTGGGTGGGGGGATGGAGCCGCGAGGTGCGAGAGGTGGCGGCCGAACTGGCCGACGGTTGGAACGCCTGGGGCGGCAAACCTGCGAACTTCGAGGCTGCCGTGGACCAGATGAAGAAGTTGAATCCCTCGGTATCGATTAGTTGGGGAGGTCTGCTGGACACCGCCTGTTCAGTCGGTACTCTCCGGCGCACCCTGTTGAGGAGGGTGGAAGCCGGCGCGGAGGCGCTGGTCTTGGCCCTCACTCCTCCGCGAGTCGCCACACTTCGTCGGTGGGCGCCTGCCATATTTTGCCAACGTAGCCTCCAAAACGGCGCCGATCACTAGTACCCTGGCGAGTATGGAATTCAGGCGCATTCACAATCTTCCACCTTACGTTTTCGCTCAGGTGGACCAGGCAAAGGTGGCTGCCCGCCGCGCCGGGGAGGACGTTGTGGACCTCGGCTTCGGCAACCCCGACCTGCCATCGCCGCCTTTTGTGGTGGACAAGTTGATCGAGGCCGCCAACAAGGGTAAGAACCACCGTTACTCCGCCTCGCGTGGGCTGCCGAATCTCCGCCAGGCCATCACCGATCGGTACCAACGACGCTTCGGGGTCTCGCTCGATCCGGAGACGCAGGCGGTGGCCACGATCGGCGCCAAAGAGGGACTGTCCCACCTCTTGTGGACCCTGGTCGACTCGGGGGACACCACGGTGGTGCCGGAACCCTCCTATCCCATCCACATCTACGCACCGATTCTGGCCGGTTCCGACATCGTTCGCCTTCCGGTGGTTTCGGAGTCGGAGTACTTCGAACGACTGGAAGTGCTTTATCGCTCCACCTGGCCAAAGCCGAGGGTGATCATCGTCTCCTTTCCCCACAATCCCACCACCACCTGCATCGAACTGTCCTTCTTCGAGCGTTTGGTGGCGTTCGCCCATCACCACGGCGTGTTCATTGTCCATGACTTCGCGTACGCCGACATGCACTATGACGGTTATCAGCCGCCCTCGCTCCTGCAGGTGGAGGGCGCCGCGGAGGTGGGGGTTGAGTTGTACAGCATGACCAAGGGCCATTCCATGGCGGGATGGCGGATGGGATTCGTACTGGGCAACGCTCCTGCGGTGGCGGCCCTGACCAAGCTCAAGTCCTACCTCGACTACGGGACCTTCCAGCCGATCCAGATCGCCACCATCGTCGCTCTCAACTCCGGGGACGGGTATGTCGAGGAGGTGAGAGCGATCTACGGCGACAGGCGCGATGCCCTGGTGGATGGCCTGAACAACTCCGGCTGGAAAGTACTGAAGCCCCACGGCACGATGTTCGTTTGGGCGCCGATACCCGAGCCCTACGCGGAGATGGGATCGGTGGAGTTTGCCCTGCACCTCCTGCGGGAGGCGAAGGTGGCGGTCAGTCCGGGAATCGGATTCGGCCCCAGCGGCGACGGGCACGTCCGTTTCGCCCTGGTCGAGAACCGCCAGAGGATTGGCCAGGCGGTCACCGGTTTGCGCCGAACGCTCGAGCTGCTCTGATCAGTGGCATTTCCCGACGGAACCGCCGACTTTCGCTCCGACACCGTCACCAGGCCCACCCCGGAGATGCGGCGCGCCATGGCGGAAGCGATGGTGGGAGACGATGTCTACCGCGACGATCCAACGGTCAACGCCCTGGAGGAAGAGGCGGCTTCCATCATCGGCCAGGAGGCGGCGGTGCTCACCCCCACCGGCACGATGGGCAACCAACTGGGGATAATGCTCCAGACCCGGAGGGGGGAAGACGTGCTCTGCGACGCCGGGACCCATCTGCGCAATATCGAAGCGGGCGCGGGCGCCGCCCTGTCGGGCGTGGCCTTTCGAACGATGGACGTGGACGCCGGACGCATCACCCCTGAACACATCGACAATGCCATGCAGTTGGCGGGCAGCCTCTTCCCACGTATCGGACTGATGGTGTGGGAGAACACCCACAACATGTCCGGAGGAAGGGTGATACCAGCCGACGTGATGGCGGACAGCAATCGGGCGGCCCGCCGGCACGGCCTTTCCATCCACCTCGACGGGGCGCGGGTGTTCAACGCGGCGGTGGCCTCAGGAGATCCGCCTGCCCGGCTCGCCGAGGGGGTGGACACGGTGCAGTTCTGCTTCTCCAAGGGCCTGGGGGCGCCGGTGGGGTCCATTCTGTGCGGTTCGGCTGACCTGGTGGCCGAGGCGCGTTACCTCCGAAAGAGGCTGGGAGGAGCGATGAGGCAGGCCGGCATAATCGCAGCCCCGGCGCGTATCGCCCTCCGGGACTGGTCCCGGCTCTCTGCCGACCATGAACTGGCGTCGCGCATGGCCTGGGGCCTGGCCGACCGTCATCCGGGAGCCGTGGATCCGGAGACGACCGAGACGAACATGGTGCGGGTGGATGTGGGAAGACTGCGGGGAGGATGGGCGCCGGTCCGCGCCCGATTGAAGGAGTCGGGGGTGATCGTCAGGGATCCTCTTGCCGGAACTGTGCGGCTGGTGACCCATCGTGACGTCAATGACGCCGATGTGGAGCGGCTGCTGGCGGCATTCACCCCGGGTTGACCGGGTAACCGCAGCTTTCCTCGCAGGGTCATATCTCAGCACCAGTGAAATACGCAGTCCTCTTTCCCGGCCAGGGCAGCCAGTTCGTGGGAATGGGCGCCGATCTGTTCGAGGCCCGGCCCGATCTTCTGGGTGACCGTGTGAACGAATTATTGGGGTGGTCCCTTCGCGAACTATGCCTGGAGGGCCCCAAGGAGCTACTGGTCCGCACCGAGCGCGCCCAGCCCGCCCTTTTCTGTCTCTCCTATGCCCTGTGGGTCGAACTCTCGGACCGGCTCTGCTCTCTCCCGTTCGCCGCCGCCGGCCACTCCCTCGGCGAGTACACCGCGCTGGCCGCCGCCGGGGTGTTCGGGTACGAAGAGACCCTGTCCGTGGTGTCGGCAAGAGGCCGGGCGATGGCCGAGGCCGCCGACGCCGAGGACTCGGGAATGATGGCGCTGATGGGGGTGGATGACGATGTTGCCGAGGAGGTGGCCGAAGTCCGCCGCCGGGAGGGAGGGCGGCTGGTGGTGGCCAACCTGAACGCACCGGGCCAGGTGGTGATGGCCGGAGGGGCCTCCGATCTCGACTGGCTCGAAGCCCGGGGTCGCAGCCTTGGAATCCGCAGGATGGTCCGACTGCCGGTGGCGGGAGCCTTTCACTCCGGATTCATGGCGCCGGCCGCCCGCAGGGTGGAAGAAGCCCTGGTTGGTCTGGGGTCGCGCCCGGCCCGCTTCCCGGTGTACGCGAACGTCAGCGCCGAGCCGATGGAGAGCGCTCGCATTTCCGAGACCCTGGTGACCCAGGTTTCCTCTCCGGTCAGGTTCGCCGAGAGCCTTTCGGCCATGGCGGGGCGCGGAGTCGAGGCCTTTGTGCATGTCGGCCCGGGCAAGGTGACCGCCGGTCTGGCCAGGCGGACGGTTCCCTCGGCCAAGGTGCTGACTGTAAATGACCTGGCCGGAGCGGCCAAGGCCGCGGAGTCCATATCTAGCATGGAGTTTTCGCGAGGAGAGTGAACATGACCAGGGCTGCAATAACCGGATGGGGAAAGTGCGTCCCCCCCACCGTGTTGAGCAACGCCGACCTGGAGCGGATGATCGACACCTCCGATGAGTGGATTACGGTTCGCTCGGGGATCAAGGAGAGGCGGATCAGCCACGTGGAGCCGTCCGAGATGGCGGCCGTGGCGTCAGAACATGCCCTGGCGGCTGCCGGCCGGGAGATCGGGGAGATCGATCTGATCATCGTCGCCTCTTGCACTACTGACTCGGTGATTCCCGCGACGGCGGCTCATGTGCACCGTTTGCTGGACGCGCCGGTCCCCACCGCGGCCTTCGACCTCAACGCCAACTGCTCGGGATTCGTCTATTCGCTGATAAACGCCGCCAAGATGATCGAGTCAGGCATGCATTCGAGGGTGCTGGTCGCCGCCACGGAACGGCTCAGCGCCCTGCTCGATTTCACCGACCGGTCGACCGCGGTCCTGTTCGGCGACGCCGCCGGCGCGGTGGTCGTGGAACCGACCGAGGAAGATCACGGCCTGCTCTCGGGATTAGTCCAGATGGATTCTTCCGCCCTGGGCTACCTGGAGGTGCCCAACGACGGGCTCAGCGGGATGCCGGCCCGTTCCCTGGAGGCCCCCCATGGCGGGATCACCATGAACGGGCGTGAGGTGTTCCGCCGCGCGGTGGTGGCGATGGGGGATCTGTCGGTCCGGGCGGTTGCCGAGGCCGGCCTGGGACTGGAGGACGTGGACTTGCTCATACCTCATCAGGCCAACATGAGGATCATCGACGCTACCGCCAAACGATTGAAGCTTCCTTCCGAGAAGGTCTACACCAATATCCACGCCTACGGGAACACCTCGGCGGCCACCATCCCGGTGGCGCTGGTCGAGGCCTTGGAACAGGGGTACATCTCACCCGGCGCCAACGTGGTGTTTGCCGCGTTCGGGGGTGGGCTGACCGCCGGGGCGGCCGTGCTTCGCTGGGGAGAGCGCACCGATCCCCTGGAGCGGAGCGAGGCCTCCCTTCCTCCAACCGACCGCAGCCTCATGGAGTTGCTGGAGGCGAATTTCCGGGTGTACGGGTATCCGGAGAAGATGAAGTGAGCCGGGTCGCCCTGGTCACCGGAGGATCACGGGGGATCGGCAGGGCGGTCTGCATGGAGATGGCCGACCGAGGCTATCGGGTGGCGGTCAACTACGCCCGACGCTCCGATGCCGCCGCTGAGGTGGTGCGGGCTATCCGGGGGGCAGGGGGGGAAGCTGTGGCGATCGGCGCCGACGTCTCGGATGCCGACCAGGTGAAGCGGATGTTCGACGAGGCGAAGCAGGCCCTGGGTCCGGTGGGGATCCTGGTCAACAACGCCGGGATAACCAGGGATGGATTGTTGGCTCGCATGAGCCCCGAGCAGTTCGATGAGGTCCTGGCGGTCAATCTTCGCTCGGCCTATCTGTGCACGAAGGCGGCCCTGCGGGGGATGCTGCGCGCCAGGTGGGGGAGGGTGATATGCATCAGTTCCGTGGCCGGGGTGAGCGGCAACCCCGGTCAGTCCAATTACGCCGCCTCGAAGGCGGGGTTGATCGGATTCGCCAAATCGGTGGCGCGTGAGGTCGGATCCCGGGGTATCACGGTCAATGTGGTGGCGCCGGGGTTCATTGCCACCGACATGACCGCTCCCCTGGGCGCCACGGCTGCGGAGGCCACCGCGTCCGGGGCGGCCCTGGGCAGGGTGGGAGACCCTGCCGAGGTGGCCAATGTGGTGGGCTTCCTGGGGTCTGAAGCCGCCTCGTACGTGACCGGCCAGGTTTGGCAGGTGGACGGGGGCTTGGCGCTCTGAGAGGAGTTTCGTACCCTATTGCGTTGGAAAGGTAACCCACACCCCGCCCGCGCCGTCCAATAGGTCGGCTGGAACAAGTCTGGTAGCCAAACGAAGGAAAGGGAAGCTATGAGCGCGGACATCGACGGCAGGTTAAAGAGGATTCTGGTTGAGGAATTGGATCTCGAAGAGGACAAGCTGCACCCTGACGCCAATTTCGAGGAAGACCTGGATGTCGATTCGCTCGGCGTGGTGGAGTTGCTGATGGCGCTGGAGGACGAGTTCGGGGTGGAGATCCCGGACGAGGAAGCCGAACAGATCACCACCGTGGGCGAGGCAGCCGCGCTGATAAGGACAAAACTGGGGAGCTGATTCCCACCGGACCGCCAGGTGGTCGTGACCGCCGGCAGTCCGGGCACCGGGGAGGGGAGGGGCTGAACCAGGGCTTGGTCCCTGGTGACCACCTTGACGTCTACCAGCTCAACGCGTAGCAGGGCCGCCTGGGGTCTCCCCCGGTACTGAGGACACCCGACTCCGGATCGCGGTGGGTAACGGTGGCGCCCACCCCGCACACCTCCGCTCTCACCACTCTGTGACCCAACCGCTCCAGGGTCCCGGCCGTACCGCTCGGAATACCTGCTTCCAGCGACAGCCTGCCGGGATAGTAGTTGTGGGGGTAGAAGGAGTCGGGGACACTGTCGGTGGCGAAGCGCGGCGCCTCGATGGCTTCTTGGGGGTTCATGCCGAAGATGAACGTGTTCAGCATCAGTTGGAGGTTGGCCTGGGTCTGGTGGTCTCCACCCGGACAACCGAAGGTCATCTGTGGCACGCCATCCTTGACGGCGATGTAATTGACCAGCGTGGTCCTGGGCCGCTTACCGGGCTCGACGACGTTCGGGTGGCCTGACGACAGGTTGAATACCTCCGAACGGGTGCTGAGGGCGCATCCCAACTCCGGGAAGAAGACCGACTTCTCGAATGAGCCGCCGCTGGGCGTGGCGCAGGCCATGTTCCCGGCCCGATCGATGGCGGCGACATGGGTGGTGCCCCCGGCCTGGCCGAGCTTGCCGCTTGATCCGCCGGCCGGGATGCCTCCGGTCACCGGCCTCTCCGTTAGGGGGCCCCCACCCCGGGGATTACCCGGCGGCGGCAACTCGGGGACGGCCCCGTTGGGGTCGATCAGGGCGGCCCGGGCCGCCGCGTAATCCTTGGACAGGAGTTGGTCCGTCGGCACGTCGGCGAAGTCAGGATCGCCGTAAAAGGTCTGGCGGTCCGCCATGGAAAGCTTCAGGGCCTCGATGACGGTATGGATGTAAGCCGGGGTGTTGTGGCCCATGGCGCGCAGGTCGAAGTGTTCGAGCATGTTCAGGGTCTGGAGGAGAATGCCTGCCTGCGACCAGGTCCTCTGCCCGCAGATCTCGTAGCCCGAGAAGGTGGTGCGGAGGGGTTCTTCGAACTGCGACCGGTAGGCGGTGAGATCCTCGTACCCGAGGACCCCGCCGACACTCGCCGACGCGTCGGCGATCTGCCTGGCGACCCTCCCGCGGTAGAACTCGTCGATCCCGGCGCGCAGTCGATCCGACCGGGAGCCCTTGGACGCCGCCTCTGCGGCCGCCAACGATCTCAATGTCTCGGCCAGGCCGGGTTGGAAGAACAGCGACCCCTCCTCCGGCAACCTGCCCCCGTCATAGAAGACCTCCGACCCGCCGGGGGGGAAGAGCCGGAATTGGCGGATGGTGGGTTCCAGCCCCAGGAAGTCGATCATCTGCCGGTAATGGGGGACCCCTTCCTCCGCGTATTGGATGGCCGGCGCCATCACCTCGCTGAGGCTCTTGGTCCCGTACCTGGAGAGCATCGAGATCGTGGCGTGTACGACGCCGGGCACGGTGAACGACAGGGGAGCCAAAGGACCGGGACCGGTGGGGATTACGTCAAGTCCGTTGGAGCGGTAGAACTCGGCCGTGGCCCTGCCCGGGGCCACCCCTTGGCCGCTCAGTGACTTGAGGTCCCCCGAGCGGGCGTCGTAGAGCATGAAGACGCTCTCGGCGGCGAGGGAACAGGCGGCGGTCGGTTCGACCACCACACCCGCGAATACGCCCGCCGCCACCGCATCGAAGGCGTTGCCTCCCGACACCATCATGCGCATCCCCGCCATGGACGTCAGGTAGTGGCCGCTCGAGATGATCCCGCGGGTCCCGGAGATGACCGGACGGCTCGTCCGCGGCCCCGGGAATGGTCCGCCGGAGGTCGGTTCGTTGGTCTCGTGGTTGGACATCTGTCGGCTCGGTTTGGATGGCGGGTTTCGTAGCCCGGGATGCCTTCAGTACCCGGCTTGCGGTTCTCCCGTCCCGGAGCATAACCCGCTCCGGAGCCGGGGTTGAGACCTGGCAACCAGGGATCCGGGGGATGGCGGCTGTCCCGGTCTGCTTTCAGGCGCCGGGCCCAAAGGGCTCCAATGGGCCTCTACGCCCGGGGTACCATCAATCTCGGCATGAACCAGAAGCTCGAGAACTTCCTGGCAGCCGTGGACCTATTCGACGCGGTTTGCCGGAAGGTGCCGTCCGATGCCTGGGACAACGACTCGGTGTGCGAGGGTTGGACGGCGCGGGATGTGCTGGCGCATCAATGCGCGGTGCTGGATGCCTTGGCTTCCATAGCCCGGACGGGGGAGTGGGCCAGGCCGGGGAAGCCCGCGCCTGTCGAGGATCCCTTGGCCCGGTGGGAGGAGACCAGGGGTCCCTTGGTTGCGGCACTTGGTCAACCGGGCGTGCTGGAACGGGAGGACAAGTACTGGTTCGGGAGGATGGACATGGCCACGTTCGTCTCCTTCGTTCAATGGGACCCCTTGACTCACGCCTGGGATATCGCGACCGCGACCGGTGTGGAGGTGAATCTGCCCCCCGAGTTGTGCCGGATCAGCTATGACCTGATCGGCGGAAGAGCCGAGATGTTCCGCAGGACCGGGCGGATTGGCCCCCCGGTCCAGGTCCCCGAGGACGCCTCGATCGTCGATCGTTACCTGGCGCTGGTGGGAAGACAGCCCTGAGCTAACCAACGAGCATCTGGGCGATCAGCCCGCCCACCACCGCCACCCCGAACACGTACAGACCGAATGCGGCCAGAATTCCCTTGCCGGCCAGTTTGCTCAGGATTACGAATTCGGGGATGTTGAACCCGGCGCCGGCGATGGTGAGGGCGACTATGGCGCCCATCCCGATTCCCGCCGCCCGGAGGGCGTCGGCGATCGGCACGAATATCTCGGTGTTGACATAGAAGAAGGTCCCGACCGCGGCCGCGGCGAGGATGGCGCTATCGCCGGCCAGCACCGGGATGCGGGCGACGGTCTCCGCGGGAAGGAAGACGGTGATCGCCAGGCCGATCCCCACCCCAACCACCAGCAGGGGCAACATGGTTCGGAGCAAGGCCCGGGAGGCCTTCCAGGCCGGACGCCACTCGAGACCGATGCCCGCCCAGGGCGTCGAGTCGGCCGATCCGGCGGCCACCGGAAGCGGCTTCATGAAGCGTTCCAGATGCACTCTCTCCGCCGCCAGCGCCAAGCCGAGCGCGGCCGCAAATGCCACCCCCAGGTAGATGAGAGCAGCTTTCCACCCCACGATGATCAGCAGCGCTCCGAAGAGAATCGGATCGAGCACCGGCGCCGCAACGACGAAGGCCACGTACCCGGCGGCTGTTACGCCCGCCTGCCGGAGGGCGACCAGAACCGGGATTGCCGAATACGTGCAGAATGGTGTAATGAACCCCACCGCGATTCCTCTCAGGGCCGCCTTCAGGGGACTGGCGCCCATCAGCGTCTTGAGACGGGCGTTCCCCAGCCGGCGCTGTAGCAGGTTCAGGGCGAAGGAGACCCCAATGAACAGGGCCAGCAGTTCCACGAACAGCCAGATCGCGTCACCGATCATCGCTCCAGTCATCGTGACTGCGGCCTGCTCTACATTTCCAGTGTGGGCGCGGCCGGGTAGGAGACCGGCTGGATGAGGGTGGGGTCGTTGTTGCTCACCTTGTTGACCCGACGCGTAACCGGGTGGGTGGCCCATCCTCCGGTCTCGGGCCCCACCAGAAGGTCCTGGGCGGCGACCCCGTCGTCCAGGTCGGGATCCAGCCAGGGCCCCCAGCGGTCCGGGGGCAGCGCCACCGGCATTCGGTGATGGACGGCGGCGATGGGGCCTTCCGATTGGGCAGTGATTATCGAACAGGACACCAGCCATTCCCCGTCCACCGGATGGCGTCGCACCCCCCAGAGGCCGGCGAAGAGGAGGGGATCTCCGTCGGCGCGGAAGAACCAGTAGGGAACGTGACCTCTCGAACGGGAAGTCCACTCGTAGAAGCCGTCAGCGGGGATCAGGCATCGACGCCGGGTCAGACCGACCCGGAACAGGGGTTTATCACGCAGGGTTTCCGACCGAGCATTGATGTGGAAGGTCTTCAGATCCGGGGCCCAATGGGGGACCAGTCCCCAGCGCATGGTCTCGAGGCGCAAGCTTCCCTTGCGGTGGCGGAAGGCATAGACGGGATCGGTGGGGGCCACATTCCAGTTGGGAGGCAGAGGTTCCGGGACCATCTCGTCGGCTTCCAGGTACTCCCCGTAGTAATCGGGGCCCCGGGCCTGGCCGAACCTGCCACACATCGAACCTATTTTAAGGGGGCCACCGCAAAGATAGCCCGGACCAAGTCCCCTACAGGGAGCGGAAATCGGCCTTTCGCTTCTCCCTGAAAGCCGCCACACCCTTACCGAAGAGCGCCGTTTCGCCCAGGCGACCCTGGCTGACGGCTTCGGCGGCCAGCCCTTCTGCAAACCCCAGCGCCGCGGTCTCATAGAGGAGCCGTCGATTGGCGCCATAGGCGGAGGTTGGCCCGTCGCAGAGCCGTTCCGCCCACTCCAAGGCTTGGGCGAGGGCCTGGCCGGAGGCGGACACCTTGTTGCAGAGCCCGATGTCGAAGGATTCCTGTGCGGACACCTTTCTCCCGGACATGACGATCTCCATCGCCCTTCCCAGTCCCACCATCCGCGGCAGCACCCAAGCCGTGCCCGAGTCGGGAGTGAGACCCAGGTGGATGAAAGCGCTCATGAAATAGGACTCCGGATCCATCACTCGTAGATCGCAGCACAGGGCGATACCCATTCCCGCTCCGGCGGCCGGCCCGTTGATCGCCGCCAGAGTGGGGATATCCGACTCCCAAAGGGCGTTTATAAGGGGATGAAAATGGCTGTGAAGGATGGTCTCGAGATCCTCGTCCCCCTCGATTTCCTTGGTGAGTCTCATGAGGTCCGCACCGGCGCAAAACGCCCGGCCCTCACCGGTGATCACCGCCGCCCGGGCTTCGGTTCCCGCTCGTCTTATCGCCCGGGTGAGTTCCCGGGCCATCGGCAGGGTGATCGCGTTGTAACGGGAGGGACGGCGAAGGGTCAACACCGCCACTTCGCCGACCAACTCGTATCCGCACTCCATGAAGTGGACCTTTCGGCTCGGGGTGATCTCCACGGTAACAAAGCGCAAACCCGGTTGGTCCGTCGCGGTAGCCTCGCGGTAACCCCCGGTCCTTGTCCGGGTTGTCTACGCTCATCCTTTAGATGTCTGCCAGATGCTCGTTCTGCAGCCGGCTTCCCGGCCCCGGTTCTTACGTGGTGGCCGGTCCCAAAGGGGTGGGGATCTGCGACGAATGCGCCGCCACCGCCCACACGGTTGCCCAGGAGGCCCTCCGACCGCATGGAATGGACCGGTTGGTGACCGGCATCGGCCGTTTGATGACCAACGATCCCTCCTGGGGGAACTTCTTCGGCATCATCGAGGACGCAGCGGTGGCGATCCGCAAGGGCAAGGTGGCATGGGTGGGGGCGGAAAAGGAGCTTCCCCCTCAACTGGAGGGTCTGCCTCGACTTGATTGCGGGGGTCGGGTGGCGGTGCCTGGTTTTGTGGACTCCTATTCCCAGGTGGCGGGAGGAACCGGGGGTCCGGGGGCGTCCAACGGGGCGACGGAGCCCGAGACGGCTGCCGAATGGGCCGGTCGCCTGCTTGCCGGTGGGGCAACCTGTCTATCGGTCTCGGTGAAGAGCCGGGGCGATCCCCAGGAGGATCGACAGCGTCTCTCGGTCGCCGCCATGCTGGGGGAGCAACTCCCCGTCAAAGTCGTGACAAGCTGGACCGTGGGGCCCGAAGCCGGTTTTCCCTCTCCCTACGATCCCGCCGCCCGCAGCATCCTGCGCGAGGTCTCCCAGTACGCCTCCGGGCTCTCCGTTACGGTGGGTTCGGGAGGGTTCTCCTCAGCCGATGTGAGGAAGCTGTGCGCTTCCATGGGAAGTCTGCGCAAGCGGGTCAGGCTGCACGGCCGACCCGGGATCCCCTCCGACCTGGTGCGGTCGGTCCGTCCCCTGGCGGTCCAGGACATGACGGAGTTGGACGAGTCGACCCTGGAGGCGCTGCGTCTGCAGGGAGGAGCGGTGGTGGTGTTGCCGGTGGCCAGTCTCCGGACCCGGCTTCCGATTCGCAGCCTCATGGAGTTGGGCATACCGGTGGCGCTGGGCAGCGACTGCCTGCCCGGCGAGAGGTCCGTGACCTCCATGCCCTTTATGGCCTGGGCTGCGTCGGAGGCAGGCGAAGTCCCGATCGAGACGGCGTTGTGGTGCGCCACCTTCGGAGGCGCCCAGGCGCTGGGCGACACGACCAGGGGATGGCTGGGCAGAGGCGCGATCGGAGATTTGGTGATCATGGACGTCGCCCACTTCTACGAGTTGGCGTACCATCCCGACCTCCCGATGGTGTGGGAGTTGATCCGGGAGGGAGACCTGACTGCGGTGGGCCAGTCTGGATGAGCCACCCGGCGTTGCAGACACTCCCCCTGGCGATCTCACATCGGGGAGGGGCAGGGCTGTGGCCGGAGAACACCATGGAGGCCTTTTCTGGAACGGTGGAGATGGGGTATGAGTGGATCGAGACCGATCTTCGCATGACGTCCGATGGGACGGTGGTGTGTTTCCACGACCCGACCCTGGAGAGGACATCCGACGGTCGGGGAGAGATTGCGCATCTGTCCTGGAGCGAGGTGAAGAGAGTGGACGCCGGGTACAACCACCAGCCGCGCCGTGACTTCCCATTCCGGGGACGGGGAGTGCGAATCCCCACCTTGGAGGAGGTGGCTCGGTCGTTTCCCGATTTGTCCATGGTGCTGGAACTCAAGGCGGACCACACCGAGGAACCTCTCCTAAAGCTGATCCGCCGACTCAAGTTGGCCGACCGGGTGATCATCGGCTCCTTTTCCGATGCCCGTCTGGCCAGGGTGCGCGAGCTCTCGGCGGGCGCCCTGGCCACATCCACCGGGGAACAGGAGGCCGCGCAACTGGTCAAGGCCGCCTGGCTGGGACGCAGAGCGCGTCCCGAAAACACAGCTTTGCAGATTCCGGTCCGATCGGGCCTGGTTCCACTCGTCACCCGACGAACCGTCCGGGCCTACCATCGCATGGGACTCGTGGTGCATGTATGGACGGTCGACCGCCCGGTGCTGATGGAAAGGCTGTTGAACCGGGGAGTGGACGGGATCATGACCGACCGGCCCGATCTGTTGCGGGAGGTGTTCGAAAGGAGAGGGCTCTGGAGAACCTGACCCACAACACCTATTACGACTCGGACCAGCCTCGGAGGGTGATTGTCTCCGAGGTCACGAACCTGCGCCGGTACCGGGGGCTGTTGCGACTCCTGGTGCAGCGGGACCTGACGGTGCGCTACAAAAGGTCCATGCTGGGAGTGTGGTGGACTCTTCTCAACCCCTTGCTGACTGTGGCCGTCATGTGGGCGGTCTTCAGCACCATCTTCCGGTTCGAGATCCCCGGCGACGTTCCGTACGTGGTGTACGTGCTGTCGGGGGTGATGCTCATCACCTTCTTCTCCCAGGGGGTGGTGGCCTCGGGGTCCTCGATAGTCGGCTCGGCGGGGACGCTGTCAAAGGTGTATGTGCCGGCGGAGGTGTTTGCGGTGGCCCCTGCCCTGGCCGCGCTGGTGAACTTTGCCATAAACATCGTGCTTCTGTTGGTGGTGCAGTTGATCGCCGGGGTGGGGATTCCGGTCACGGTCCTCCTGGCGCCGGTGCCACTGCTGTTCCTCGCCATGTTCGTGGCGGGACTGGGAATGGTGGTTGCCTCCCTGGCAGTCGCCTACCGGGATGTGTTGGACATAGTGGGAGTGCTGCTCACCCTCGCCATGTACGCCACTCCCGGCTTCTACCCGGTGACCATCGTTCCTGAACGGATTCTCCCGTTCATCTACATCAACCCGCTCTATTCCTACCTGGAGGTGTTCCGGGGACTGGTCTACGGGGGAAGCTTCGCTCCAGGGTGGATGTGGGCGGTGATGGTCCTGACGTCTCTCGTCGCTCTCCTCGGGGGCGCCTGGACCTTTTCGCGGTCTTGGCGAAGGCTGGCGGTGCTGGTGTGAGTTCGCCGGCTGTCGACTGTCGAGACGTTTCTCTGGTGTATCCCCTGGTCAGGGACCGTCCCGGCACCTTCAAAGAGCAGGTGATCCGCTCTCTTCGACGGAAGACCGAGGTCGATGAACTCCACGCCATCCGCGACTTGTCCCTCCGGATCGAGTACGGGGAGGTGCTGGGCGTCGTCGGAGACAACGGAGCCGGCAAGTCCACGCTAATGAAGATGGTGGCGCGGGTGCTGCCACCCACCCGGGGACGGATGATCGTCAGAGGGCTGGTGGCGCCGCTGATCGAGTTGGGGGCGGGCTTCAATCCCGAGCTGACCGCCACGGAGAACGTCATCCTGTACGGCGCCATCCTGGGCCGGTCCCCGCGGGAGATGGCCGAGCGGGCCGGGCCGATAATCGATTGGGCGGGGCTGTCGGAGTTTGCGGATGTGGCCGTCCGGGCCTTTTCTTCGGGGATGTTGGCCCGGTTGGGCTTCTCGATCGTCACCGATATCGATCCTGATGTCCTCCTGGTTGACGAGATCCTCAGCGTGGGAGACCAGAGTTTCCGGGAGAAGTCCCGAGAGCGGGTGCGAAGCGTGATGGCGCGGGGAGCAGCCACGATTCTGGTCTCCCACGATATGGAGTTGGTGCAGGACCTGGCCTCCCGAGCCATCTGGCTGGACAAAGGACGTGTCCGGAGAGAGGGATCTCCCGAAGAAGTGATACAGGCCTACACAGGAGGACCGGTGTAGGCGCGGGGTGGGGCAGGTCCGGGCGGCCGAACGCCGGCTTGGATCATTGGTGACTCTGGACCGCCGGGGACCTATGCGTGAAGAACTGTGTCCATGAAGTCCCGCGCCACTTCGGCGCACGCCTGGGGCTCCTCCAGTTGAAGGAGGTGGGTTGCATCGGGGAGGTAGTCGTAATCGACCGCAACGATGTCAGACAGGTCGAGCGAGGGCAGGTAGGAGAAAGGGACGGACGGGTCGGCGCCGAGCACCTTCGTCGGTGACGCCAACTCCCCGAGGTCGACCATCTCGGAGTAGATCTCCCCGTATTCGGCAAGGCGCGCCTCGTATTCCCGGGGGCAGCGCAGTTCGTAGTGGTCGCGGCCGGGACTCTTGCGTAGGGTTGTCCTCGCCATCAGGTCCAGGACGCCGGGGACCACCCGGGAGAAAGCCGGAACGGCTCGGAGGCGATGTGAGAGTTCTTCGGTGCTGGCGAAGCGCTCTCTGCGTTTCCTGGCGGCCGCCGCGTTGCGGGTGGTGGCTGCTTCCATCTGCTCGCGGGTCTGGCCGGGTCTGCACAGCGGAGCGTCAAACAGGATGCGTCCCGCGAAGGCACTCCCCTTGGTCGGAGACAGGAGTGAGATCAGCGCCGAGACGGAATGGAAGGCTCCTACCTTCGGCTTGTCCCCGAAGTAGCGGTCAACGGCCTCCATGATGAGGTCATGATCCCTGACAAGATGCGGTACGGTGTGGTTGCCGATGGCTGTGACCTCGTTCCAACCATGATTCCTGAGGTCATAGACGATCAGGTCGCACTCTCCGGTCAACAGTGACCAGAACGGGTAGTAAACGTCGGAGGCCAAACCGTTGCCATGGCACACCACGAGTCGGGGACCCCCGGGGTTCCCGTGCCGCCGGATGAAGATATTCGTTCCATCGTCCATCCGGGCGGTACGAACAGCATGGGGCTCTGGTATCTCCCACGATGTCTGTGTATCAGGGGGCAATTACCAAATGACTCCGTTTGCTCCAGGGTGTTCTGGAAGAGGAGATCGCAGCCGGCGGCTTGGCCTAGAGCAGGTGGGCGAACCCGGCCGGGGCGTCCTCGGGGACCGGCAGCAGGGGAGCCCGGCACCGGCCGGCCCGCAGTCCCACCATCTCCGCTGCCGCCTTGACTCCCGGAATCCCGTAGCGCGCCACCCCGTCATTGGCGGCCGTCAGGCGATGCTGCTTCTTCATGTCCCCCGGAGGCGTCTCTAGTGCAGCGGCCACCACCTCCAGGCCCAGGCGCGGCACGTAATTGGCGGCCGCCAATATGACGCCATGGGCTCCGGCGGCGAGCGTCAGGGTGACCGAGTGGGCCGACCCGTTGTAGAGCGCGAAGTTATCCGGAAGTCCCGCCAGCGTCCGCTGGATACGGATGGCGTCTCCACTGGAATCCTTCATGCCCACCACGTTGGGGTGTTGGGCCAGTTCCCACACCGCCTCCATTGGGATCGAGTAGGCGGTTACCAGCGGCACCGAATAGATGAAGACGGGCAGGGGTGACTCATCGGCCACTTCCGAGAAGAAGGCACTCACGAAATTGGTGCGGTTGCGAGACAGCGTGGTGGGGGTCAACACCAGGGCGGCGTCGGCTCCACCCTGCGCCGCTTCGGTGATCTGGCGCCTGGCCTCGCGATTGGTCTCGGCGTTTATGCCGCACAGGAGGAAGGTGTCGTCCCCGACGCTGTCCCGGGAGGCGGCCGTCAGCCGGCGTCGCTCTCCTGGCTCGAGGAGGGGCCCTTCGCCGGTGGATCCGGCCAGAACGAAGCCCTGGTATCCCAGTCCGCCCAGGAAGGACAGGTTGTGCCGGTGAGCGTCAAGATCGAGTTCCTGCTGGTCGTTGAAGGGAGTGATGATGGCCGGCATGGCCCGCGGTAGTGAATTCATTTGGGTTGGATGATAGCCTTCTCCGTCGCCGCTAGCCTTGGGCCGGTGTCGATACAAGGAGTAAGAGATTGAAGTTCGCCTGGTTGTGTAGCCACGAGTCCTATCAGCCCGAGGTCCTGGTTGACCAGGCGGTACGGGCGGAGGAAGCCGGTTTCGACATGATTCTGGGGTCCGATCACTTCCATCCCTGGGTCGACGACAATTGCGCGTCGGGTTTCGTCTGGTCCTGGCTGGGAGCGGTGGCGGCTCGAACCGACGCCGAACTGGCCACTTCCGTAACATGTCCTCTCTACCACTACCACCCCGCCCTGGTGGCCCAGGCGGCGGCGACCGTGGATCGATTGTCCGGAGGGAAGTTCGTGTTGGGCGTGGGCACCGGCGAGAACATCAACGAGGGGCCCATGGGCTTCCGCTTCGGTGACTACCGGGAACGCATCAGGAGGATGCGGGAGGCCTTGGAGATCATGCACCGTCTGCTGGAAGGGGAGAAGCTCGACTTCTCAGGTGACTGGTACACAACTGACAAGGCCAAGCTCTATAGCCCCCCGCCTCGCAAGACACCCATCTGGATGGCGGCCGGAGGTCCGCAGTCGGCCACGTTTGCTGGGAGGCGGTCCGATGGGCTGATCACCAGTGTGAAGGACCCGGCAGACACCATCGAGAGGGTGATCGGACCGTTCCGCGCCTCCGCCGAGAAGTGGGGACGTTCGGGAACCCTGATGACCACCCGCTGGTGCGTTCTGGCCGCGGACGAGTCCGAGGCATGGGAAGCTCTGGGAAGCATGCGAGGCCTGCGGGCTCCCGGACGGCTGGAGGCCGTCGACCCGAAGGTGCTTCGGGAGCGGGCCGACTCCATGGACCGGGCCGAGATCCTCGGCAAGTACACCCTTGCCGCCACCGTGGAGGACGTTATCGAGGTCTACCGGCCGCTCGTCACCGAGATAAGCGCCGACTACGTGGCCATCCAGATCGCCTCCACCAACCCCGACCGCACCCTGGAAATGGTGGAGAAGGAGGTCCTGCCCGAACTCCGCGCCCTCGTCACTCCGTAGCCAAACAACGAGATGGGAGCGAATCCGTCTCCTGTGGCCGGACAGCCAAATATCTAAAATGCGTATGTGATGAGTGCATTCCCCGACTCCGAGGTTCCGGGACAGATCCATGGGGAGGCCGGGGGAGGAGAAGCGATGAGGGAACGAGGCGCGGAGCCCATTGCCATTGTCGGAATGGCTTGCAAGTTTCCCGGCGCCAACGACCTGAACGCCTTCTGGCAACTGCTGATGGAGGGCAGGAACACCGTGACGGAGGGGCTTCCCGGTTCCGGTGGGGAACGATTGCGCGACCTGTTCGACAATCCCACCGGTCAGAACGAGGCATGCCGGTTCGGCGCATTCGTGGACGGGATCGAGCTGTTCGACGCCGCCTTCTTCCGCATTTCCCCGGTGGAGGCACAACTCCTTGATCCACAGCAGAGAATGATGCTGGAGGTGGGCTGGCAGGCTCTGGAGGATGCCTGCATCGATCCGGAGGGTCTGAGAGGCACGCGGACGGGCGTCTACACGGGTATCAGCAATGACGAGTACCGGATGCTGGTTGTCGAATCGGACAAACCCGCCGAGGCGGCCGGTTCCCTCTACGCCCTGAGCGGCACGAACCTCAACGGCGCCAGCGGAAGGGTCTCGTTCGTCCTGGGTCTGGTCGGGCCTGCGAAAGCCATCGACGCCGCCTGCGCCTCATCCCTGGTGGCGGTTCATGACGCGGTGGCGGACCTCCAGCAGGGCAAGGCGGATCTGGCCATTGTGGGCGGGGTCCAGGCCATCTTGAATACGAGGATCTATGAGTTGCGCGCCGACGCCATGATGCTCTCCCCCGATGGGCAGTGCAAGACATTCGATGCCTCCGCCAACGGATATGTGCGGGGTGAGGGGTGCGGGGTGGTCGTTCTGAAGCGGTTGAGGGAGGCCGAGGCCGACGGGGATCGGATCTGGGCCGTCATCCGGGGCGCGGCGGTGAACCACGGTGGAGCCAGCACCGGGTTGACCGTCCCGAACACGCCGGCGCTCGAGCAGGTGATGGAGACCGCCCTCTCCGAAGCGGGAGTGAGGCCGTCGGAGATCGACTATCTGGAGGCGCACGGAACCGGGACCGCGGTGGGCGATCCCATCGAGATCAATGCCGTGGGGAATGTCTTCGGTCCCGGCCGCCGGGCCGACCGCCCGCTTCTCATCGGTTCGGTGAAGACCAATATCGGACATCTGGAATCGGCTGCGGGAATCGCAGGGTTGATCAAGGCGGCCCTGGTGGTGAGGCAGGGGGTGATCCCTAAGCATCTGCATTTCCACGATCCCAACCCGAGCATCGACTGGGATCGACTGCCTCTTCATGTGACCTCGACCATGATGGACTGGCCGTCCCGCACCAGGCGCCCTCGATTGGCGGGTGTGAACTCCTTCGGGATATCCGGCACCAACGCCCACATCGTGGTGGAGGAGTATCCCTCCACCGAGGATGATCCCACCGGAGAGCATTCGACGGCAGGCGCTTCCGGGACTGCGGGGGTCCCCCTGCCCCGCCGGACCCGTCTTCTGCCGTTGTCCGCGAAGTCAGAGGGCGCTCTCAGAGAACTTGCCGAGCGTTACCTGGCATGGCTCGACGATCGGGCCTCCGAGTTTGACTTCCCGGACGCCGCCTGCGGCCCGGTGCTCTCGGACATGTCTTGGACGGCGGGCGTCGGGCGGAGTCACTTCGCCCACAGGGCAGGCGTTGTGTTCGGGGACATCGGTTCGCTGCGGGAGGGGTTGGGTGGGCTATTGCAGACGGGCAGGGAAACCGAGGCGCCGAAGCCGACCAAGGTTGCGTTTGTCTACACCGGGCAGGGAAGCCAGTGGGTGGGCATGGGACGGGACCTCTACGAGACCGAACCGGTGGCAAGAGCGGTACTCGATCGCTGCGATGAGGTGTTCGTGGAGGAGAGGGGCGTATCCCTGCTGGACGTCATGTTCGGTCGGGAGGGAGCGGAGGGAGAACTGGGCGACACGGCCTGGGAGCAGCCTGCCCTCTATGCGCTGGAGTGTGCCTTGACCGCCCTCTGGTCGAGTGTCGGAATACGGCCCAGCGTGGTATTGGGGCACAGCGTCGGGGAGTTGGCGGCCGCGCAGGCCGCGGGGGTGTTCAGCCTGGAAGACGGGATGCGGTTCGCCGAGGCGCGGGGTGCGATGTTGTCGGCAACGGAGCCGGGCGCCATGGCGGCGGTCTTCGCGTCCCCGGAGCGGGTGGCGGAGGCGGTGGAGAGGCAGAACGCAGATTCGGCGGGTGTGGGGCTGAGCGTATCTGCAGACAACGGCGCCCACCAGGTGGTCAGTGGCCCGATCGAAGAGATTGAGACCCTCCTGGCAGACCTCGAATCGGCGGGCATCCGGGCCAGAAGGCTTAATACGACCCGTGCATTTCACAGCGCGTTGGTTGAGCCGGCCCTGGCGAGGCTGGAGGAGTTCATGGACGGCGTGGAGATCAGGTCTCCCACCGTGACCGTGATCAGCAACCTGACGGGCGGAGCGGTGGAAGCCGGTACTGCGCTGGACGGAACGTACTGGAGGCGCCATGCCCGTCAACCGGTGGCGTTCGGCTCCGGGGTAAGGACGATGGCGGACCTGGGTGTGGACCTGGTGGTGGAGATAGGCCCGCATGCGGTCCTGGGCCCGATGGCGACCCTGGCCTGGCCCGAAGCAGGGCCGGGAGGCGATGTGGCAGCAGTTCCGGTGGTGTTGTCCAGCATGCGCCGACCACCCAGGGACGGGGCTTCGGCAGAACCGGAGGCAGGCTTTCTCGATGCGGTGGCCGAAGCATACGAGGGGGGGGCTGGAGGTCTCCTTTGAGGGGTTATTCGCAGGGGAGAGCCGCCGTCGGATCCCATTGCCGGGATACCCGTTCCAGCGGGAACGCCATTGGCTGGATCCGCCCAAGCGCCGCCGTCCGGCCTCCGGTCATCCGCTCCTGGGGGTCAGGCACGAGTCGGCTCGCGGGGAGGTCACCTTCGAGACCGAGGTGTTCGGGTCGGATCCGGCTTGGTTGGAGGATCACCGGGTATTCGACCGGCTCGTTGCCCCGGGGGCTCTGTACGGAGCCATGGCGGCCACGGCCTCCCTGGTGGAGGGCAGCGGTCCGGTGGTGATGGAGGACCTGCAACTGCACAACCCGCTGGTCTTCTCGGAGAAGGGATCAGAGGACGGGAGGGATGCAGACGGACGGCGGGTGCAGGTGGTGCTGGAGAACTCCGGGCAAGCCGCCTCGCGACTCGTTCAGGTATACAGCAGGGGGACCGAGAGAGAGTGGACGCTCCACGTGGAAGGACGTCTGTTGGCGGGCTCCGCACCGGCCGAAGCGGGGACACGGGTCGACCTGGAAGAACTCAAGGCCCGCTTGGCGCCATCCGATGTGGCCACCTACTACCGGGCCAAGGCCGACACCGGAATCGATCTGGGCCGGTCGTTCCGCACCCTGGAAGCGGCCTGGTCCGGTCCCGGGGAGGCTTTGGCGGAGGTTGCTCTTCCCCAAGCCCTGGGACGCAACGAGTTGGTTATCCATCCCCTGGTACTGGACGGGTGCTTTCAGGTGGTGGGCGTGGCGCGCAATATGGGGGGCGGTCCCGAAGAGGCGACTTACCTGCCGTTCGGCTGGGATGGTTTGTGGCTGGCGAGGCGGTTACCGGACCGGGTGCTGTGCCATGTACGGATGAGTGAAGCCTCCCAGATAGCCGAGTCGGAGTCCGATGACCCGCCGGAGGTGCTGAGCGGGGAGATTCGCATCTACGACCTGAACGGGGCTCTGATCGGGGGGCTGAACGGATACACCGTGAAACGCGCCACGCGCGCCGCTCTCCTCTCGGCCTTCGAAGGGGTGGATGACTTGCTGTACGAGGTAGTTTGGCGAGAACGTCCCCTTGAATCGGGATTGGTTCCTGCCGACTTCTTCCCGTCCCCCGGCAGGGTGGCGGCCACGTCGGAACTGTTCCCCGATTACCTGGTTGCCGCCGGGGTCGATCCCCAGAAACGCAACGCCCTGTTGGCGGACCTGGAGCGATGGTCGCGTTCCTATGCCCTCTTCACCCTGGAGAAGCTGGGTTGGAGTCGTGTGGAAGGCCGGGTTGTCGATCCTGATGAGCTGAGACAAGCCTTGGGAGTCATTCCCGAGCATCAGCGCCTATTCCGCCGCATGTTCGAGATGCTGGCCCGCTCCGGAGTTGTGGAGGAGAAGGACGGCGCCTTCGTGGTGTTGCTGGGGCCCGATGATCCGTTACCCGACGATCTTCCCCCCGACCCGGAGGGGTTTGCCGAGGAGATGGTAGGGCGTTATTCCCAGGGCCTGATCGAGATCGGCCTGTTCAGGCGGTCGGGCGCCGCCTTGGCCGACGTACTGCGCGGCGGGGCGGACCCGCTGACCCTCCTGTTCAGCAGCGGTGAACCGACCGCCGCCGATCTGTACCTGAAAGCGCCGGTGGCCCGCGCCGCCAACGCCTTGTTGCGGGACGCGGTCAGGGCGCTCCTGGCGCGTTTGCCGGAAGGTCGGCGGCTTCGAGTGATCGAGGTGGGAGCGGGGACGGGGTCTGCCACCGCCTCCGTGCTACCGGAGCTTCCCGCGGGACGTTTCGATTACACCTACACCGACATCTCCGCCGGTTTCTTCGCCGAGGCCGAAGCGAGGTTCGGCGATGGTGACGGCTGCATCGAATACCGGCCGCTGGATATAGAGAAGGACCCTGTTGAACAGGGCTATGACCGGCATGGCTATGACCTGGTGATCGCCTCCAACGTGTTGCACGCCACTCGCTTTCTGCAGGAGACCCTGGGGCACTGCAGGACCCTGATGGCGCCGTCCGCCCAGTTGGTGGCCCTCGAGAACCTACGCGGCCTGGGTTGGATGGACCTCACCTTCGGACAACTGGACGGATGGTGGAGATTCGCCGACCATTACCGTCCGCACCACGCTCTGGCCACCCCCGAGGTGTGGCGGCAGGCGCTGGGCGACGCCGGTTTCGAGGGGGTTGAAGTCCTGGGGGTGGACGACTCCTTCACATTCGAGATGTTGGACAAGGGAGTGATCGTGGCGCAGGGGCCGGCGCAGGTGACCGAGCCTCCCGGCGTGTGGGTGCTGGCTGCCGATCGGAGCGGCGTGGCAGACACCTTGGCCTCCGAGTTGGCGACCCGGAATCAGACGGTGGTGCTGGCGAGCAGGGGAGATCCGTGCAGGACAACGCCGGCCGGTGATGGGCCGATGGTGGTCAAGACCGCCTTGGACACGGAGTGCCGGGAGTCATGGCGATCGCTGATCGAGGACCTGCCCCGGGACCTGCCGCTCAACGGTGTGGTGCACCTGGGGGCGCTGGACGGTCATGGAGGTCGGGCAACCACCGCCGAGATGGCTGCGGACGTCAAAGCCGCCGGAGCCGGCGCACTGGCGCTGGTGCAGGGTTTGGCCGACTCGGATCTCGTACCGGCCAAGGGGGTGTGGTTCGTCACCAGCGGAGCGCAGGTGTTGGAGAGGGAGCGAGCCGAAGGACTGGCGGGGGCCACCCTTTGGGGTCTTGGAAAGGTAATGACGCTGGAGGCGCCGCACCTGCAAACCCGGATGATCGATCTTGATCCCGGCGTCCCCGGACCCATGGTCGATCTGGTGAACGAGTTGCTTTATCCCGACCGGGAGAACCACGTTGCCTACCGCTTCGGAACTCGGAGAGCGGCCCGCCTGGTTCGCCCCGAATCTGTGGAAGGGCGACTGGCATTGCCTGAGGAGGCGGGCTGGGTCCTGGCCCCGGACCGGGGAGGCGTCTTCGACCGGCCACGGATCAAGACCATAGGTGCCCGGCCCCTGGAACCGAGGGAAGTCCGGGTGGCGGTGGAGGCCGCCGGCCTCAACTTCTGGGATGTGTTCCGTTCCCTGGGATTCATCGAGGAGGGGGATCTCGGCCGGGAGTTGTGCGGTTACGTTGTCGATACGGGTTCCGAAGTCTCGACCGTCTCGGTCGGCGACCATGTGGTTGGACTGGGGTTCGGCGCCTTCGCCCCGGAGATGGTCACCCATGAGGAGTTGGTGGCGCCGGCGCCGGAAGGAGTGTCCGTCTCGGGACTGGCCACCGTCCCCAGCGCCTTCGTCTCGGCCGCTCTCTCCTACAAATACTCCGGGTTGGAGGCCGGTGACCGGGTGCTGGTACACGCCGGGGCGGGAGGAGTGGGGTTGGCGGCGATCCAGCTTGCGCAAGCCCGGGGGGCCGAGGTGTTCGCCACCTGCAGTGCGCCGAAGCGGGCTTATCTGCGATCGGTGGGCGTCGAGCACATATTCGACAGCCGTCAGACCAGATTCGGCGAGGAGATCCTGGCGGCCACCGGAGGGGAGGGCGTAGACGTGGTGTTGAACAGCCTCACCAGCGAGGGATTCATAGACGCCAGCCTGTCCTGTCTGGCCCACGGTGGTCGGTTCGTCGAACTGGCCAGGAGGGACATTCTCAGCCCGGAGGAGATGGCGGAGGTGCGACCGGATGTGTCCTATGACATCTTGGAGTTGGATGTCCTGAAGAAGACCGACCCGGCCTGGGTCGGAGAAGTGCTGAGGGAGGTGATGGACGGACTCTCGTCAGGAGATCTCGAACCGTTGGTCCACAGCAGGTGGCCGCTGGCCGAAGCGGGCGCCGCACTGGGATTCATGCGGGCGGCCCGCCACTTGGGGAAGATCGTCGTGACCGCCAATCCACTGGCGCCGGGCCACTTGCGGGGGGATCGCACCTACCTGGTGACTGGAGGGCTGGGAGGAATCGGGTGTGCGGTCGCCGGTTGGCTGGCGGATCGGGGCGCCGGGGCGATCGTTCTGAACGGCCGCCGGGATCCTGATGCCGCGGCAACAGAAACCATCGAGGCGCTGCGCAGGCGCGGCGTCCGCGTAGCAGTTGAGTTGGCGGACGTCACGGACCCCGAGGCGGTCGACGCCATGCTGGCGCGGGTCGACGACTGCCTTCCGCCCCTGGGTGGCGTCATTCACAGTGTCGGCGTGCTGTCGGACGCTGCCCTCACCAACCAGACGTGGGAGAGCTTCGAACAGGTGCTGTGGCCCAAGATCGTGGGCGCCTGGCACTTGCACCGGGCTACTGAGGGTCGGGACCTGGACCTTTTCTGTCTCTTCTCCAGCCGAGTCGGTGTTATGGGCAATCCCGGCCAGGCCAATCATGCCGCCGCCAACGCCTTCTTGGATCAGCTTGCCGCTCATCGGCGGGCGCTCGGTCTCCCCGGCCAAGCCATAGCTTGGGGCGCATGGTCGGAAATCGGGGAAGCCGCCGAACAACGAGACCGTATCGAGCAGCGCCGAGCGGCCCTCGGAGGCCGCTGGTTTACACCGCAGCAAGGAATCCGGGCCCTCGAGAGGCTGGTGCGTCAGGACAACACCGGGTCGGTGGTGATGTCCATGGACTGGTCGGTTTTCGAGGAGGCTGTCGAGGATCGTCCTCCCTTGCTGGAGGACGTGCTGTCTTCAGACCCCGACGACGCGTCCGATGACGGCGTCTCGTCGGAGGATCTGCTGACCCTGCTGAGAAGCGCGCCGACCATAGAGCCCGAAGAAGTGTTCGTGTCCTTCCTGCAGCAGGAGGTGCAAGCGGTGCTCAGGTTGCCCAAGGCGCCTTCGCCGACAGTTGGTTTCTTCGACCTGGGAATGGATTCGCTGATGGCCGTGGAGTTGCGCAACCGCTTGAACCGCGCCTTTGCCGGCGAATACGTGGCTTCCAACACCGTTGTCTTCGACTATCCCGACATCGCCGCCCTGGCGGGGCATCTGGCCTCGGAACTCGGTCAACCTGGTGAGGTCCGGACATCGCCCGAGCCACCCGTCGCCGAGGAACCCCCTCCGAAGGTCGACGAAGATGATGGCATAGCGGTGGTCGGTATGGCCTGCAGATTCCCCGGAGGGGACAACCTGGAGGCATTCTGGGAGCTTTTGGACTCCGGCGCCGACGCCGTCACCGATGGCCGGCCTGACGCGGGAGTTTGGGCTGGGGTGGTCGGGGATCCCGAAGCTGCCGATGTCGCGTACCGGCGGGGAGCCTTTTTGGACGGGATTGACCGGTTCGATTCCAGGTTCTTCCGGATTTCCCCGATCGAGGCGCAGTTGATGGATCCCCAGCAGCGGATATTGCTCGAGACGAGTTGGCATGCCCTGGAAGACGCGGGGTTTGATCCCGACAGTTTGAGAGGCAGTCGCACCGGGGTGTATGCGGGTGTGGGAAGCGCCGAATACCGGGACTTGATCGAGGCCGCCAACCGGGCCGACAGTTACCTGGGTACGACCGGAAGCGTTGCGGTCGGCCGGGTGGCCTTCGCCTTGGGCCTGGAAGGACCCGCGATGCCGATCGACCTGGCCTGCGCTTCTTCGTTGGCTGCGGTCCACCAGGCCGCGGTGGGCTTGCAGCGCGGCGAAGTGGACCTGGCTCTGGCGGGGGGAGTGAATGTGGTGCTTTCTCCTTCGGTGTCCAGATTCATGATGGACATCGGCATGCTGTCACCGACCGGACATTGCAGTCCTTTCGACGCTTCCGCCGATGGATACGTGCGAGGCGAAGGTTGCGGCATGGTGGTTTTGAAGCGATTGAGGGAAGCCGAGGCTGACGGCGACCGGATATGGGCTGTTATACGAGGGTCTGCGGTCAACCAGAACGGGGCCAGCGCCGGACTGACCGTGCCTAACGGGCCGGCCCAGGAACGGGTGATGAGGGAAGCCCTGCGGCAAGCCGGTGTGGCGGGGTCCCGGGTCGATTATCTCGAAGCGCACGCCACCGGCTCGCAGTTGGGCGACCCCATCGAGTTGAACGCAGCCGCGGCGGTCTACGGCGACGGGCGTTCGGAGGAGCGTCCGCTGCTGGTCGGATCGGTCAAGTCCAACATTGGGCACATCGAGTGGGCGGCCGGGATCGCGGCCTTCATCAAGACGGTGCTCGCCATGAATGAGGGCAGGATCCCCAGCCACCTGCACTTCCGGGATCCCAACCCGCATGTCGAGTGGGATCGGACCCCGGTGCGGGTGACGTCCGAGGGAACGAACTGGCCGTCTGATCCCGGCCGTCTTCCCTTGGCGGGGATCAATGCGTTTGGGCTCTCCGGCGCCAACGCCCACGTTCTGATCGAAGGCTACCGGCCGGTGGGGAATGGTGCGATGGCCGGCAACGGAGCCGATCCGGTGGCAGGCGGCGCCCAGGCGGTGCCCGTGACGCTTCCTCCGGGGATCGACGGCTCTTCGACGTCGGAGGAGTCCCCGGAGCGCAGGGTCCGTCTCCTACCCCTTTCGGGAAAGTCGGCGGGGGCGCTCCGGGGTCTGGCGAGGCGTTATTTCTCCTGGCTCGACGGCGAAGATGGCGAGCCCTCCGATGAATACACGTCCGATCTGGCCTGGACTGCGGGAGTGGGCCGGAGCCACTTCCCTCACCGCGCCGGGCTTCTGTTCCGCAACGTCAGCCAGTTGCGCCGCGAACTGAGGGTGGTTGCTGAGACCTATGAGTTCCCCGATTGGGAAACGCCTGAGGGAGCGACCAGGGTGGCATTCGTCTACCCGGGAGCTGAGGGCTTTTCATGCGCAACCGGCGAGGCGGTGCATAGCAGCGAGCCTGTGGCGCGGGCGGTGTTGGACCGCTGCGAAGACGTGATGCGCCGTGAGCGGGGGACGTCGCTGCTGGACGTGATGTTCCGTCGTTCCGGGGCCGGCGATCCAGATGATCCCGCAGTCGCTTACCCGACCCTCTATGCGTTGCAGTGCGCTTTGGCCGCCCAGTGGGCGAGCGTGGGGATTCGTCCCAACGTCGTGTTAGGGGGTGGTCCGGGCGCAATAGCGGCGGCGCAGGCGGCAGGGGTGTTCGGCCTGGAGGAAGGTTTAGGGCTGGCGGTCGCCCTGGGGGCTTTGCGGAACTCCCCGTCCGATCATGATGATCGGGTTGTGCTGGAGGCTGCGCTCGACGGCCTTGCGCCGGTGGCCCCGTCGGTGTCCCTGCTGAGCAATGTCACCGGCCGGGTGGTGGAGTCTTCGGAGGACCTGGATCTCGACTACTGGCTGTCCCAGGCCCGGGGTTCTCCCGACGTCCGGGGTTGGAAGGGAACGCTGGCGGGCCTCGGGATGGATGCGATAGTGGTTACGGGTCCGGAGTCTTCGCTGGGAGAGGGGCTTGGCATCCGCGGGCGCGATCCTCGAGAGACCCCGGTCGTACTCCCCACCCTTGTCTCTTTATCCGCCAACGGGGAGGCGCCGGATTCGGGTCCGGGAATTGTCGAAGCGGTGGCAGGCGCTTACCAGGCAGGGCTGGACATTTCATTCGGCGGTTTGTTTGCAGGTGAGGTCCGGCGTCGAGTGGCCCTTCCCGGCTATCCCTTCCAACGGCGGCGGCACTGGATACGGCCTCCGGGCGACGGCGCCAAGGCCTCATAACCGGGGCTACCGACTGCTGGACCCGGTCTACCTGCAAGGCTCTTTGGGAACCTCCGGCTCTCTATTAGGATGAACTGTGTTTTGACGCGGTCTGTGTGATGACGTCGAGAACGGATGTAGAAATCGAGACAGGAGAAACGCATGTCTTCCACCGAAGAGAGGATCAGGGCACTGGTCGACGAGAATCTGGAGATCGATGGACGCCCCCCCGGTCGCCCGCTGGATCTGGATTCAAGCCTCCGGGATTCCGGGGTGTCGTCGCTGGATTTTGTGGCGTTCGCCAAGTTGGTGGCCCAGGAGTTCGGCGTTGAAGTGAGCATGGAGGAGTGCGCGAGCATAAATTCGGTGGGGGAACTCATAGAGTTCCTGGACGCCAAGGCCGCCTGACCCTTTAACTCCGACACAACCTATTTCGGTCGGCCCTTTGCGCCGCTGACGGTCCGATGACCGCCGGTTTGCAGGGTGATCGTGGCATGCCGGGAGACGATCTCCGATGGTGGCGTCCATACTGCAGCCCAGGCCCGGTTGAGGTTTTTCACGTTGCCCTTGTCCCCCATTCGGGGCGGGAAGCAGCCGCTTGGACCCTGCTCGACACCGAGGAGCGGCGACGTTGCCGCAGGTTTCTTTACCCGGCCCCGCGCCGTCAGTTTGTTCTGAGCCGGGCCGCGCTGCGGGCCGTGCTTTGTGTGGCCCTGGGTTGCGACAATGGAGAACTCACATTCGAGTTTTCCAGGTACGGCAAGCCGATTCCCCTGGTGGGCGGCGATCGTGTGGCCCTGCATTGCAACATCAGCCACAGCGGCAGCCATGGGTTGGTTGCGCTCTCCCATCGGGGGAGGGTGGGCGTCGACGTGGAGGAGCGAAGACCTCGGAAGAACCTGGAAGATCTGGTGGAAACGGTCTTCGGCCCCGAAGAACGGGCGCTACTTGCCAGACTGCAGGGCAAGAGATGGCTGGATACGTTTCTCGCTCTCTGGACTGCCAAGGAAGCCTTGGCCAAAGCCTGGGGCATGGGCCTTCGGACGGACTTCTCGACATTTCAGGTGCCTTCCGAGATGCTCCGCGGGGAGCGGACCGGCCTTTTCCGGTGCCCACGCATATCGAACGCCACATGGAGGTTGGAAGACATCGGGTGTGACGATTTGGCTGCGGCCGTGGCCTATGAGGAGGACCGGGAAGCCGGCCGGGAATTTTGACAGGCTTTGCTCCGGTGTGGTTGAAAACCTCGCCGATTATCTTTGGTTGTCCCTGCTCTCGGCCCCGGGAGGAGGCGTGGTGACCGGCGCGGGAAATATGACGCTCAGACACAGGTGGTGACTCTTGTCAGCCCAAGTGAACGAAGGCATCCGGTACGAGCCGGAGGAGCGCTGCTCTCCCTGGCTGGCGGCGGTGGTGGGGATCCAGGGCGTGATGACCGTCCTGGCCATCATCGTGTTGATAACGGCCACCTCGGTCCTGGCTACCGGTCAGAGCCGGGACACGCTGGAATGGTCGGTCTTCGCCGCTCTGATCGTCTGCGGGATGGTTTGCGGCTTGCAGGCGACCCGGTGGGGACGCCTGGGAGGAGGTCACATCCTGATCACGGGCGTCACCCCCAACTACATCGCGGTCTCGGCCCTGGCGCTGGAGGCTGGGGGGCCGGCCGTTTTGGCCGGCCTGGTTGTTCTGTCCGGCCTCTTCTACGTGATAATCGCCAGGTGGCTGCCGCTGCTGCGAAAGGTCATCACCCCGGTGGTCTCAGGGACGGTGCTGATGCTGATCGCCACCATGATTCTCCCTTTCTCGGTGGATCGCCTGGCAGAAGCGCCGGAGAACGCAAACAGAGCCGGCGGACTGGCTGCGGCGGCGGTGACGGTGGGGGTGATAACGGTCTTGTTCCTGCGCGCCAGGGGGACTTGGAGATTGTGGTCCTTGTTGTTCGGGATCGCGGCCGGCTGCGCGGTTGCCGTTCCGTTGGGGCTTTATGAGCATGAAAGGGTGCTCGCCGCGCCCTGGTTCGGTATCCCCGACGGTGGACTGCCCGGGGTGGATCTCGCCCTGAGCCCCGGGGCGTGGGCGCTCCTGCCCATGTTCCTGATAGTCACGCTCGTGCAGGCCATCAAGAGCATCGGCGACAACATGGCGGCACAGCAGGTGTCCTACCGGAGGCGCAGGACGATTGACTTCCGCTCCATCCAGGGCGCGATCTACGCCAACGGGTTGGGGATACTGCTGTCGGGCGTCGCCGGGACGCCTCCCACCGCCGCCTATTCGTCGTCCACTGTCTCGCTCGTGCACATCACCGGGGTGGCGGCTCGCCGGGTCGGGTATGCGATGGGGACGATCCTGGTTGCCTTGGCCTTACTTCCGAAGGCGACGGCCGTTCTGGTGGCCATACCCAGTCCGGTGATGGGAGCCGTGGTTCTGTTCGTGACCGGCACCCTCTTCATGGAAGGTCTGCGTACTGTCGCTCAGTCCGGTCTCAATCCGCAGAACATCGTGATGGTCGGACTGGCTTATGCCGTGGGAGTCGGCATGATGCAGCGGAACGTCTTGGAGGGAGTCTTGGAAGAACCCTGGGACCTGCTGTTGGGGGACGGCCTGACTCTGGGCGCGGTCACCGCGGTGGGACTGTCCCTGTTTCTGAGGCTCAGCCGTGCCCGGCCGAAGCGCCTGCGGATCGCTCTGGACAACTCCTCTTTCCCCCGGATCGACGGGTTTCTTCGGGACTTGGCCCGAGAGGAGGGTTGGGACGACCCTTCAACCCAGCGTTTGCGATCGGCGGGGGAGGAGACCTTGTCCAGCCTGTTGGCGCCAACCAACCGGTACCCGGACGATGAGACGGTGCGGCTGATCTTATTGGCCTACCCCGCAGCGGATGTCATTGAAATGGAATTCCTTACGGTCGTGGAGGAGGAGAGCCTCCAGGACAGGCTGGCGTATCTGGATGACGAGCTTCAGACATGGGACGAGAGAGAAATCTCATTCCGCCTCCTGCGGCACTACGCCTCCGACGTGCGGCATCAGAAGTATCACGGGATGGACATCATCACGGTAAGGGTGGAGAGTTCCTGAGACCGCAGAACCGGCCCCCTTGTTCTTCGGTTGGGCGAGGCGTCAGCCTTCCAGGACGTCGTCGACGAACTCCCGCACTGCGGCGGCGCACTCCTCGGGTTCTTCGAGTTGGAGGAAGTGGGTGGCTTCGGGCAGGAAGTCATAGTCGACTGTCAGGATGTCGCTCAGATCGAGAGTGGGGAGGTAGGAGAAGGGAAGCGTGGGATCTGCGCCCATGACTTTGGTGGGCGACACCAAGGTGTCGAAGTCGACCATCACCGAGAAGACGCCGGCGTACTCGACGATCCGGGCCTCGTATTCCTTGGGACACCTCAATTCATAGCCCTGATGATCTTCGCTTCTCCGGAGGGTCGTCCTGGCCATCAGGTCGAGCACGCCGGGGACGACGCGAGAGAACAACGGAACGAATCCGAGGAGGAACGAAAAGTCCTCTCGGGTGGAAAACCGCTCCGCGCGCCGCCGGGTGAGCGTAGCGGTGCGGTTGGCGGCCTCCTCCATCTCCTGGTAACTTCTCCCCGGCTTGCATAGGGGGGGATCGAACAGGAAGCGCCCCGCGAACCCGCTTCCCCTGTTGGGCGACAGCAGCGAGATCAAGGCCGAGATCGAATGGAACACGCCGATCTTCGGCTTGTCTCCGAAGTGCTGGTCGATGGCCTCCATTGTGCGATCATGGTCATTCACGAATGAAGGCATGTTGTGCTCTTCGAGGGGGCTGATCTCGTTCCAACCATGGTCTCTGAGGTCGTAGACAATCAGGTCGTAATCGTCAGCCAACAGGGACCAGAATGGGTAATAGAGATCTATGGCCAAGCCATTGCCGTGAGTGAGGACCAGTCTGGGTCCATCCGGGTTCCCATGACGGCGCAACACGATCCTGGTGCCGTCTCCCATGACCGCCTGCCGTATGGCGGAGGGTTCGGGAATCTCCCAGATGGCTTCCTGAGCAGTCAAGGTCTTCGTCAGGCTCTTCCGCGGTTGTTGAGCTTGGCTTTCACGTAATCGCGGTTCATCATTGCGATGAAGTCGATGGAGATCTGCTTGGGGCAGGCCGCTTCGCATTCTCCGTGGTTGGTGCAGGATCCGAAGAACTGCTCCATGGTGTCCACCATGCGCTCGGTCCGGATGTACCGCTCCGAACTCCCCTGGGGGAGGAGGTTCAGGTGGGAGACCTTGGAGGCGGTGAACAGTTGCGCGGCTGAGTTGGGACAGGCCGCCACGCAGGCGCCGCATCCGATGCATGCAGCCGCGTCGAAGGCTGTCTCGGCAATCTCTTTGGGCACGGGGGTCAGGTTGGCCTCCGGGGCGGAGCCGGTGGCGACCGTGATGAAGCCCCCCGCTTCGATGATCCGGTCAAAGGCGGACCGGTCGACCACCAGGTCGCGGATTACTTCGAAGGCGGCCGCCCGCCAGGGTTCGACGGTGATGGTGTCGCCGTCCCGAAAGCTCCTCATGTGGAGTTGGCAGGTTGCCGTGGCCGCCTGCGGGCCGTGAGCCCGACCGTTGATCATCACCCCGCAGGTGCCGCAAATCCCCTCCCTGCAGTCCGAATCGAAGGCGATGGGTTCCAGCCCCTCCAGGGTGAGTCGTTCGTTCAACACGTCCAGCATCTCCAGGAAAGACATGTCCGCGGACACGTCGGAGACCTGGTAGGTCTCGAACCTGCCTTCGTCCGACGGCCCTTCCTGGCGCCATGCTCTCAGGGTGATGTTCATTTGTAGCTCCGGGTGGTCAACTGCACGTTGTCGAACGACAGAGGCTCTTCCCGCAAAGAGGGCCGGGTGGGATCGCCTGTCCAGAACCAAGCAGAGACCGTCGTGAACCGCTCGTCGTCGCGAACCGCTTCGCCCTGGGGAGTCTGGTGCTCCTCCCGGAAATGCCCGCCGCACGACTCTTCCCGGTGCCGCGCATCAACGCACATAGCCATAGCCAACTCGAAGAAGTCCTCCAGACGGGCGGCCTTCTCGAGCGTCTGGTTGAGGCTCTCCCCATCCCCGGGGACCCGGGCTTCATTCCGGAACTGCTCGTAGAGGTCCGGCAGGTAGGACAACGCCCGGTCCAAACCCTCCTCGCTTCGGGACATTCCGCACTCGTCCCAAACCACCCTGCCCAGTTGACGGTGGAAGTCGTCCACCGTGCGGGCGCCCCTCATCGAGAGCAATCCGGAGATCCGTTCCCGGAGTTCGGTTTCGGTGCGGGCGAAGGCCTCGTCCGAGGTGGGAACAGGGGCTTCATTCAGGAATTTCGCCACGTAATCGCCGATGGTGTAGGGGAGCACGAAGTAGCCGTCGGCCAGTCCCTGCATGAGGGCCGAGGCCCCCAACCGGTTTGCGCCGTGGTCCGAGAAGTTGGCCTCACCCAGGGCGTACAGTCCCGGGATGGTGGTCATGAGGTTGTAGTCCACCCACAAACCACCCATGGTGTAGTGGGGAGCGGGATAGATCCGCATCGGGTCCTGATAGGGGTCCTCGTCGGTGATCCGGTTGTACATCTCCATCAGGTTGTCATAGCGAGCGGCGATGGCCTCACGGCCGAGCCGTGCGATCGCATCCTGAAAGTCCAGGTAAACGCCGTTTTTTCTTGCTCCCACGCCATGGCCTGCGTCCACCATGCGCTTGGCGGCCCGGGACGCGACGTCTCTGGGAACCAGGTTTCCGAATGCCGGATAGATCCTCTCCAGGTAGTAGTCCCGATCATTCTCCGGGATCCGCCGGGGCGGCCGATCGTCATCGGGGGAGGCGGGCACCCAGACGCGTCCGTCGTTGCGCAGCGACTCCGACATCAAGGTCAGCTTGGACTGGAAGTCCTCAGCAGCCGGTATGCAGGTGGGATGGATCTGGGTGAAGCACGGATTGGCGAAGGCTGCTCCCCGACGGTGGGCCCGCCATATTGCTGTGACGTTGCAGGTCATTGCATTGGTGGACAGGTAATAGACATTGGAGTAACCGCCGGTGCACAGAACCACCGCATGGGCCGAGTGAGAGGTGATCTCCCCGGTGAGGAGGTCCCTCACCACTACACCGACGGCTCGACCCTCCTTGAGGACCACGTCCATGAATTCGGTCCGTACCCACAATTTCACCTTCCCCAGTCCCACCTGCCGCGCCATGGCCTGGTAGGCCCCAAGCAGCAGTTGCTGACCGGTCTGACCCCGGGAGTAGAAGGTACGGGCCACCTGCGCGCCACCGAAGGAGCGGTTGTCCAGGAGCCCCCCGTACTCGCGGGCGAACGGAACACCCTGAGCCGTGGCCTGGTCGATGATGTTGAGGGAGAGTTGCGCCAACCGGTAGACATTGGCTTCCCGGGAGCGGAAGTCTCCGCCCTTGATGGTGTCGTAGAACAGCCGATCCACCGAGTCTCCGTCGTTTCGATAGTTCTTGGCGGCGTTGATGCCGCCCTGGGCGGCGATGGAGTGGGCCCGGCGGGGGGTGTCATGGAAGGTAAAGACGTCAACCTGATATCCGAGTTCGGCCAGTGTCGCGGCGGCCGAGGCCCCCGCCAGGCCGGATCCGATCACGATGATCTTGAAATGCCGCTTGTTGGCGGGGTTGACCAGCTTCAGGGAGAACCGGTGATTATCCCAGGCGTCGGCGAGGGGCCCCGGTGGGGTCTTTGCATCCAGCCGGACCGCGCTCATCCCACCATCCCGGTCCAGACGGCGATCGGAATGCTGACGTTGCCGATCACGATCGCCGCGGAAAAGGCCTGGGCGAACCAACGCCGCCACCGTTTGTAGGAGGGGTGGGCGAATCCCAGACTCTGGAAGAGAGACCAGGCGCCGTGGTAGATGTGGATGCCCAGCAGCAGGTTGGCCACTACGTACAGGACTGCCACCCCTCCCCGCGAGAGAGAGGCGACCAGGTTGGCCTCCACCGCCCCGGGCGTCCATCCTTCCGCCGCCATGGGAGTCACTCCCCAGGTCAGGTCGGCGAGATGCCATAGCAGGAAGACGGCCACGATCACGCCGCTCCATCGCATGGTGCGGGAGGCGTAGCTGGCTACCGCCAGGTCGCGGGGGCCCCGATAGGCGGTGTTGGCCCGTCGATTCAGCAAGGTGAGGCTGGCTGCTGCATGGATGTGAAGCAAAAAGGCGATCACCAGCCCGGTCCGCATCAGCCAGAGGGTGACGGTCTTGGGGAGGAGGGGATAGAGCAGTTCCCTGAGGAAGTGGGCGTAGGAATCGAGCTGACCGTCACCCAGGTAGACCTTGAGGTTGCCGATCATGTGAGCCAGCACGAACCCCAGGAGCGCGATGCCGGTGATGCCCATCACCCACTTCTTCCCGACAGCCGACCGGTAGAACTCCACCGGCCAGGGACGGCGTCGAGATACTGAAACGGGGGCGGGTGTCGCGGGACTCGTAGGCATGGACTGCCCAAAGATTGTAAACGCCTCCGAGACAGTGAGTCTCAGCCTCTTCTTCATTTGACAAATGTCCCGGTCCCTGCCTATAGTCACGGGATTGTAATTACATCAATGTAAGAAACCAGGCGGCGGGCAGTCTGGGTTGGAGATAGGACTGAAGATGCGACGGAGCTTGATAGATGCGATGGCAAACGATCAGTTGGGTTGGCAGAACTATGCCAACTGCCTGGGAGCGGACACCGACTTGTTCTTTCCGGAGCGGGGTTCCTCCACCCGCAAGGCCAAGGCGATCTGTGGGGAGTGCCAGGTGAAACTCGAATGTCTTGACTTCGCGCTGGACAACGGAGAGCGTTTTGGAATCTGGGGTGGTTTGTCGGAGCGAGAGCGTCGCAGGGTTCGGCACGAGCGTTCGAGGAGGACGGCGGTAGCCTCCTGAGATCTCCCTACAATGGAGATGCCGAGAACTAGGGAGTAATTCTGGGACTGTTCGGTTATGCCGTGCTCCTGCTGGCGTTGGCAGGCCTCATCATCTTGTCGGTTCGCCTGGTTCGTCGCGTCCGTCCTGGTTCCTCCGCACAACCTGAGCCGGATCCCCTGGCGCCGGTCCCCAACCTCCATGACCTATCGGTTTCCGGGGATGCGATCCAGGTCACATTCAGCGTGCCGATGGTCGAGGACGACCCGATCCTCACCGACCTGCTGTGCTACTACGCCCTGGAGGCCGTGCGGCATGCCCGCCAGACCCTCCCCTTGGAGGGCCTGGGCAGGGTGGAGGTCTTCGTTCTCCACCGGGACGACTCGAAACAGGTGGGGAGTGTGGACTTCGAGGAGCCGGGCAGGCTTCCCGAGAACTTTCCCGTTCCCGAGATCGTGGGGCTTTCGGAGGCGACCCGAGATCCACTGGACAGCGACTTCGGGGCGACCGGAGGCTCGGTTACGCCCACCCCGACCACGGAGGGAGAGGCGTTGGCGCCTCTGGCTGTGTTTCTGACCATCCCGGCCAAGGTGGAGGCCGCCCTCCGCCTCCAGGGCGTCGATCCCGGGAACATGAGCGCCGGCGCGTTGGTGCGGGCCATCCTGGCCCTGCGAGGTTACACGGTCTCTCCGGGCCCGGATTCGGAGACCTTCCATGCTCGGAAAGGCGCCGCAACCGTGATGGTGAGAGAGGTCCCGCACCTGGCGGATGGGCACCCGGAACTCACGGAGACGGATATGCGCCGCTTCGTTATGGATATGGCCGGTTCCCGTATGGCCCGCGGGATGTTGGTAACCGAGAAGTACGGGCCCTTCTCGGTCTACGAGTGGGAGCGCCGAGACCCCCGGATCCGGTTTGTCACCAGGGAGCGACTCCAGAAAGCCATCGATGCGCTAGCCTTGGGTTAACTGCTCCGCACCCGGGCGGTGCAAGAGACCACAAAGGAGAAGACGTTGTTCGGGCTGAAACCCTTGGAACTTGGGATAATTGTTCTGATACTGCTGCTCCTGTTCGGCGCCTCCAAGCTTCCCAAGCTGGCACGATCATTGGGATCGTCTGCCCGCGAATTCCGCAAGGGGGTTGAAGAAGGCAAGGCCGAAGAAGCCGCCGCCGCAACTGACGCCACCGCTGCCGCGGACGGCGCCGAGGACTCCTAGGAGTTCGTCAGAGGCGGGGGTCCCGGGGAGGGGGACAGCTGATCAGAGACGTTGCAGCGCCTCGCCGTACCTCTGGAATTCGCGAGGAGTCTTCAACGCGTCGGTCGCGATTACCTCCCTGACCACTCCGCTCTGGTCGAGTACGTAAGTGGCCCGTGACGCCACGCCCATTTCGTCATTGAAGCACCCATACTCCCGGGCTGTCTGGCCGTGTGGCCAGAAGTCGGAGAGGATGGGAAAGTCAAAACCTTGTTCATCCGCCCACTTCTTGTTGGAGAATCGGGTGTCGCAAGTGATGACCACCACGTTCGCGTCGAGACCCGAGAGATCGTCGGAGTTGTCCCGGATCTCACACAGTTCTCCTTCGCAGATACCGGTAAAGGGGAAGGGAATGAACACCAGGAGGGTCTTGCGGTTGGTCAGATCGTCCAGCGTTACAGTGTTGCCGTCTTGGTCGTGCAAAGAGAAGGAGGGGGCGGGTGCGCCGACTTCTGCAGGCATTTTGGGTTCTCCCGGGTCGGGGACAGTAGTTGCCGAAGCTTACAGGACTACCAGAGCGGATCGTTCAGCAACACCCTGGCCGCCCAACCCACGGGGTCGTAGATCTCCTCGGGGGTTGGGAATCCGTCGGGCTGCCAGATGCGCTGGGCGGCGGCAGGCCCGAAACGTTCCTCGACTTCGGCAAGGAAGACTTCCCCGGCGGCAATGGCTTCCGGAGAGGCGGTGACCATCGCTCCGGTCTGCGCGGCCGGATCCGAGAGGTCCAGGGTGCCTTCACGTTCCGAAGCGATCGTGTCGAGGTCGGGAAGCAGCCGGGCTCCCGCTTCGGCGACCAGCCACCGCGCCATTCCGCCGGTCATGCCCAGAAAAGCGCTCAGGTTCTCGCGGGCCGGCCCGGCCGCCGAGGAGTCGAAGAGGTCTGTTCCCTCGTCTTCCAGATCCAACTGGAAGATCGCCGATGGGTCGTTTCCTATCGACCCGAGTTGCTCCATCAGCGAGTCCGGCGCCAGTTTCAGCCTTGAGGCATAGTCCTCATTGAATGTGCGGAAGAGGTCCGCCACATGCGGAAGGGAGAACACCGCCCGGTGGGCCGTCTCATAGAGAGCCGCCCACATGCGCACCTGGCGCCCGTCCACGGGCAGTTGGTCGGCCAGGTCTTCTATCACCGTAGCCACCAGGAGGGTCCGGTTGGAGAGCCCGGTGGGAAGGCCGGTCTCGCAGGCTCCGATCACCCGGCCGGCCATCAGCCCCGCCATGGCCCCGAGTTGCGCGCCGGCTATGACCGGGCCCAACGGGATCAGCATCCCCCAAGGCTGGCCTGCTGCGCCCTCTCCCACCTGGGCCGCGAACGGCTCCACCACAGGGGCGAATTCCTCCACCATGGCGTCCCCCCACTCCCGGGGACCGAGCGGGATCACGGTCGAGGCGGGTGGGAAGCTGAAGGGAGCGACCTCGGAAACCTGGTACTCGGCCAATCTCACCAATTCGATGAGTTCTTCGGAGGTCCATGGATTGAGCAACTGGGCCTCTCCGGCCAGATGGCGGGAAATCTCGCGGGCCAGGTCCAGGTTCACCGGGCCGGGCTGGTTGAACATTCGCATCAACCGGGTGAAGAGATCTTCGCTCACCGCGCTGATTTTACGGCGGCTTGGGGCTAACTTCTCTGTGTATGAGCACCCCTTTCCCGCGTTCGCGCGTTGCGGTAGTGGAAGATGCCATCGATGTGGGCGGTTTGCTGGAGGAAGTGGGCCATCCCGAGGCGGGGGCGGTAGCCCTGTTCTTGGGGACCGTCCGGAACCACTCCCCGCGCCGGGACGGTGTAACACATCTCGAGTATGAGGTGTACAGAGCCCAGGCGTGCGGAAAGATCGCTGAAATCGTCACCGAGGCGGCCCAGCGCTGGTCGGTTGTCGCGATTGCAGTGGAGCACCGCATGGGCAGGGTGGAAGTGGGCGAGGTGGCAGTGGCCGTGGCGGTATCCAGCGGCCATCGAGCGGAAGCCTTCGCCGCGGCTCGCTACCTGATAGACGAGTTGAAGGAGAGGGCGCCCATCTGGAAGAAGGAGCATTGGGATGGCGGCGCGGAGTGGTCGCTGGGGTCCTGAGGTGCTACACCCGGACCGGAGGGAAGTCCTGATCAGGTCTCTATATCCTGTTAAGACGCCTGCCGCACAGGTTTGAAGGGAGCATCCGGTGGCGGTCATCATGGAGAGCAGCGAGTCCCCGGCGGCAGCCGCGGTGAGGACAAGGACAATCGCCCGACTGATCAGGGAGCGGGCTATGAGCAGTCCCAACCAGGTGGCGCTGCGCCACAAGGACTTGGGCATATGGCGGGAGACCACTTGGAGCAGATACTGGGAGCAAGTGCTGCTGGCCGCCCATGGCCTCCTGTCACTGGGAGTGGACACTGGAGATCGGGTCTCAATCCACTCCGAGGATCGTCCCGAGTGGGTCATCCTGGATGTGGCCACCGTGGCTGTACGAGGGATAACCGTCGGGCTCTACCCGACCAACCCTGCGGCCGAGGTTCGGTACCTCCTCTCCGACTCGGGATCGCGTGTCCATCTGGCAGAGGACCAAGAACAGGCCGACAAGCTGATGGAGGTGATCGACGCCCTCCCCGATCTGGAGAGGGTCATTCATGTGGAACCGCGCGGCTTCCGCACCTATCGGAATGACCCCAGGTTCGTATTCTGGGACGAATTCCTCGAGATGGGTCGTTCGCATCGGGCCGAGAACCCCGGTGCGGTTGAAGAGCGGATGCGGGAGGCCGACCCCGATGATGTGATGACCCTGGTCTACACATCAGGCACCACCGGTCCACCCAAGGGAGCGATGCTGGACAACGCCAATGCCGAGTACTGCTTCGATGAGCTGATCAACGCCGATAGCCGCATGCCGGACAACATCGGACCCAATCCCTCCGACGAGATACTCACATACCTGCCTCTTTGCCATGTAGCCGAACGAATCTTCTCCACCTGGACGTCCGCGGTCACCGGGACGACCTTGAATTTCGCCGAGTCCATCGAGACCGTGCAGGAGAACCTGCGGGAGGTGCAACCCACCCTCTTCTTCGCGGTTCCGCGCATCTGGGAAAAGCTCCATGCATCGGTGATCCTCAAGAGCAGGGACGCCACGCGGTTCAAACGGCTTCTCATGTCCTTGTGCAGCGCACTGGCCAGGGTCATCGGACGGCAGCGGGCGAACAACGGGGGCCGGCACACCTTGCGGAGCGGCATTCTCTTCATGATTGGCTATCCATTGGTATTCCGGGCGCTACGGGAAAGGATCGGCCTACGACGCTGCAGGTGGGCGGCAACCGGGGCGGCGCCCATCGCTCCGGAGGTCATTGAATTCTTCCACGGGCTGGGGGTGAATCTCTACGAGTTGTACGGAATGACCGAGAACGCGGGGTTTGCCACCAACAATTTCTATGGGCGGATGAAGCTGGGGACGGTGGGGGAACCATACCCGGGAATAGGCTTCCGGATTGATCCGGAGACCGGGGAGATCCAGACCAGACACCCGGGGGTCTTCCGCGGATACTGGAACAAGCCGGAAGAGACCGCCGAGGCTTTCACCCCCGACGGTTGGCTGCGTACCGGGGATGTGGGGGAATGGGTGGACGGCACCCACGTCAAGATCGTGGACCGGATCAAACACATAATCATCACCTCCGGCGGCAAGAACGTCTCCCCTTCGGAGATCGAGAACAGTCTCAAGACCTCACCCTTCGTGAAGGAGGCGATGGTGATCGGCGACCGGAGAAACTACCTAACCGCGTTGGTCGGTATCGAGTTCGACACAGTGGGGGACTGGGCCACGCGTCGTAACATTCCCTACACGACCTATCGGGACCTGGGAGAGAAGCCTGAGGTGCTGGAGTTGATACAGGGGGTCATCACCCGGACGAACTCCAGGTTCTCACGGGTGGAGAACATCCGCAAATTCCGCATGCTTCCCAAAGAGCTCGACCACGAGGATGGAGAGTTGACCGCCACCCAGAAGCTGAAAAGAGAATCGATGGAAGAGATGTTCGAGGAGTTGATCATTGACATGTACTCCTCGAGGTCCTGAATGGCGCTGGATTCGGAGGACCGGGTTAGGGATGCCCCGACGGGGCTCGGCTTCTGACCATGGAGATCCTGGCCCAAGCCGAATACAGTCAACTGGCGGGCACCATCGTCAGCGGACTCTCGCTGGGAACCATCTACGCCCTGCTGGCGATGGGATTCGTCATCATATTCAAAGCCACCCAGGTGGTGAACTTCGCCCATGGCGCTCTGGCCACCCTCGGGGCCTTTATCACCGCCGGGGTGGCCGTGGAACTCAATTTTCCCGGTCGTTTTCTCGATTTGCCTCCCCTCTTGGGGTGGTCTATCTCGGTGGTGACGGCCTTGGTGCTCTCGGCGCTGATGGGCATCCTGCTGGAAAGGGTTTTCCTGCGGCCCATGGTGGGAGAGGACCTGTTCTCGGTGGCGATCGTCACTCTGGGCATGAACGTCATCCTGATGACCATCGTCACCGACTACATCGGGCCCGATCCCCGATCCATGGCCGATCCCTGGGGGGACGCCTCTGTCGACCTGGGGTTTGTGATCATCGCCCACACCGAAATCGCTCAGTTCCTGGTGGCTGCGGCCCTGGTGGTGCTGGTAGGGGTCTTCTTCCGGAGCCGCACCGGAATCGCCATGCGGGCCACCGCCTTCGATCAGGAGGCGGCCCGCGCCCAGGGAGTCAATGTTGGCGCCATCTTCGCCATTGCCTGGGCGATCGGCGCCGTCTTGGCCACGGTGGGGGGGATCTTCGGATCCGTCTATCCACGGCGGATAGGGGTATTTCCCGATACCGCATTCCTTGTCTTCCGCGCCTTTCCCGCCATCATTCTGGGAGGGTTGGATTCCGTCAAGGGAGCGGTGGTCGGAGGGTTGTCGGTGGGATTGGCCGAGGCTGCGGCCGGCAGCTATTTGAACCATCCGCTGTTCGGGACGGGCTTCAGCGGGATCGTGCCTTATCTTGTGATGATGATCGTGTTGTTCATCCGTCCCTACGGCATCTTCGGGACCGCGGAGGTCAGGCGGGTTTGAGAAGCCGTCCCCACCTCCACACCTCCTACTCTGCCGATCAGGCGCTGATGCCCACCGCCACCAAGAAGGTGGCGCTGGCGACTTTCCTGATCCTGGCGGCCCTCGCTCCCATCGCATCCAGCATTCCCTTCTACCCCGATTTTCTCGGGAACAACGACTGGATGAAGCTCTTGTCGCACGTGGCCATCTTCGGTATCGGGGCTCTGGGGATCAACCTGCTCACCGGGGTGGCGGGCCAGGTCTCTCTGGGGCACGCCTTTTTCATGGGACTCGGCGCCTATGTGGGGGTGGTCTTCGGCGCCCCATCCGGCGACTTGTGGGGTTGGGGTCTGCCCATGTGGATCTGGCTTCCCATGGCGGGAATCATCCCGGCCGCGATCGGGCTGCTGGTTGGGCCGGCCGCGGTGCGGGTGCGGGGCCTGTACCTGGCATTCGCCACCCTGGGACTGGTGTTCATCGGCGAGTGGGCTTGGCGCAACCTCAAGTTCATTACCGGCGGGTCCTTCGCGGGACGAAGGTTTCCGGAGTTCCAGCTTCGGATGTGGAAGGAGGAGGAGCCCTTGGTTGACTTCGCCTCAGACGGAGTCTGGTTGGGATTCGAGATCAGCGAGGAGGCCAAGGTCTATCTCTTGATGCTGGGTCTCCTGGTGGTGGCGACGGTGCTGGCCAAGAACCTGCAGCGCACCAGGGCGGGTCGCGCTTTCCAGGCTATTCGCGACCGCGATATCGCCGCAGAGATAATGGGTGTGAACGAGTTCAAGTACAAACTGATGGCCTTCGGGATTTCCTCGGCATACGCCGGGGTGGCCGGCGCTCTGTTCGCATCTTTCGTCGGGAGGCAGATTCCTGAGACCTGGGACCTCTTCCTGTCGGTGGAGTTCATCGCCATCATCCTCATCGGAGGGGCGGGCACCGTCTCGGGCGCCTTGATGGGGTCGGCGTTCGTGATCCTGCTGCCCCGTTTGGTCCAGGACTTCACGGAATGGCTGAGTAACGTGATCGCAGATGGAGAGGGCTTGCTGGCCTCGGTCGCCGACGCGGTGATCTCCGTCTCCCCCGATGACTTCGGGGTCGTGAACATCCTCCCCGGAGCAGGTCCCGGACTGTCGGTATTCCAACTCAACCAGGTTTTGTTCGGTCTCCTGGTGATCCTGTTCATGATCTTCGAGCCATTGGGTCTGTACGGGATCTGGCTACGGATTCGTAATTACTGGAAAGGATGGCCGTTTACCTATTGAGTAGGTTTCTCCCCGACTTATGATGGTCTAAAGGGCAAGTCCCCAAGGGACGATGACTGAAGCGAACTATCAAGAAGGGGAAAGGATATGAAGACCCGATTCAAATGGCTGGCCATGATCATGGCGTTGAGCCTGATCGCGGCAGCATGCGGGGGAGATGACGAGGCCGAGGCTCCCGCCACCACTGCGGCTCCCGTTACCACTGCTGCTCCTGCCACCACTGCGGCTCCCGGCACCACTGCCGCTCCCGAGGAGGCCACGGAGGAGGCGACGGGAGAAACCATGGCCGAGGAAGAGCCCATGATGATTGCCACCGACAAAGGTGTGGATCTTGAAGCGGGGGTAATCAAGGTGGGAATGCTCTCTGACCTGACCGGACCCTTCGGACCTGCTGTGAACTTGCTGGTGGCGGGCGTCAACACCTTCTGGGCGGACGTCAACGCCAGAGGCGGAGTGCACGGGCTAATGGTGGAACTGCTTTACCGGGACACGGCGTATTCGGTTGACAACCATGTCCAGTTCTTCGAGGAACTCAGGGACGAAGTCGTGGCGTTCGGGCATTCCACCGGGTCGCCACACACTATTGCAATCCTTCCGGAACTGGCGGAAGATGGCATTCTGGCCATTCCGCTCACCTGGTATTCGGGCTGGTCGGATCCCGATCTGAACGCCAACCTTCTCTCCCACGGCACGTCCTACTGCATAGAGGCGATGAACATGATCGGGTATCTGTCCGATGTCTCCGGGGAAAACGGAGTCGCCGATCCCACTCTTGCGATCGCCACCTTCCCGGGCGACTACGGGCTGGACTCTGCTGCGGGCGCCAAGATAGCAGCCGAGACGCTGGGCTTGGAGATCGTCTATGACGGTTCGGGACAGATTATTCCTTCCCAGGACAACGCCCCTATCGGTAACGCCATCGCCCAGAGCGGCGCCGACATTGTGTGGGTGGCGGCCAACCCCACCACCCTCGCCGAGGTTTATGGCGCAGCCCTCGCCCAGGGGCTTGTGGCGTTGTGGTCGGGCACCGTCGCCAATTGGAGCCCCGCTTTCGTGGCCCCCGACTCCCCTATAAAGGACGCCATGACCCGGGACTTCTATGGGGCTTCCTACTTCCCGCCCTACACGGATGATTCTCCCGGTATGCAGAATCTGCGTGATCTTATGGCCCAATACGCGCCGGAGGTGCCTCCGATCGACTACGTCATCGAAGGTTTCGTCGAGGGAATGATCCTGTTCGAAGCTCTGAAGGTGGCCTATGAGAACGGCGATATGACCCAGCGCGGGGTGTTGGCCGCTGCCAAGAGCATGGAGGAGGTCGACTTCGGCGGCATCGCTCCCAACGAGAGCTACGTGGGCAGCCCCAACGAGCGTCTCCAACGCCAGACCTGGATAAATCGTCCCGATCCGGAGGGACTGGCTGCAGGCACCACCGCGATCGGAACCAGGGTGATCGAGTCCTATTACACCCACCCGATAGCTGCTGACTACTACTTCGAAGAGGCTTGCTACAAGCTCTCCTGAGTGGTTGACCGCGGGGCCGGCCCTCCCATCTCCCGGGTGGGCCGGCCCCCGGGTGTTTCAAGTCGAAAAGGATTGCCCATGCTGGAAGTGTCCAACCTGGAAGTCGTCTACAAAGATGTCGTTCTCGTGCTGCGAGGAGTCTCCCTGGAAGCTCCGGAGAGGTCGATCGTGGCGTTGCTGGGCGCCAACGGGGCAGGAAAGACGACGACGGCCCGAGCGATAACGGGTTTGCTGGATGTACATGAGGGGGACGTCACCAAAGGCTCGATCCGGTTTGCGGGGAGGGACATAACCCGGATGCTCCCTTCCGAGCGGGTGAGGATGGGGATCAGTCAGGTTATGGAAGGCCGCCGGATTTTCGCCGAGATGACGGTGGATGAGAATCTGGCGGCCGGCGCCTATATAAACCGCGATCGAAACGCTTCTCGGAAATCCTATGACCGGGTGATGGCCCTGTTCCCCACCCTCGCCGACCGGCGTACCCAGGTGGCGGGATACATGTCGGGGGGAGAGCAGCAGGTGCTGGCCATCGCCCGGGCGCTAATGCAGTCTCCCAAACTGGTGATTCTCGACGAGCCGTCTCTTGGCTTGGCGCCCCGCTTGGTGGAACTCATCGCCGAGGTCATCGTGGAGATCAACCGGCAGGGAACGGCTGTCTTGCTGATCGAACAGAACGCCCACATGGCCCTTTCCATCGCCAATCATGGATATGTGATGGAGAACGGCAAGGTGGTCATGGAGGGGGTTGCCGAAAAGCTCCTGGCCGACGAGGACGTCCAGGAGTTTTATCTGGGTCTCCGCGCCGGGGAACGCAAATCGTTCCGAGAAGTCAAGCACTACAAGCGTCGCAAGCGATGGCTGTCATGAGCCCCGACGCCGGCCCACCCGCCCTTCTGGAGGTCCGCGACATAAGCCTTTCGTTCAGGGGATTGGTGGCTTTGAAGGGTGTGTCCTTCCATGTGAACGAGGGGGAATTATTCTCGATCATCGGCCCTAACGGCGCGGGAAAGACTTCGATCTTCAACTGCATCAACCAGGTCTATCGACCCCAGGAGGGAACCATTCTCTGGAAGGGAGATTCCCTGATGGGTATGAAGCCCAACCAGACGGCCGAGCGGGGCATCGCCCGCACCTTTCAGAACATAGCGCTCTTCGCTCACATGACCGTGATGGACAACATCTTCTCCGGTCGTCATATCCGGATGAACCACGGCTGGTTGGCCGGGATGCTGTGGTGGGGCAGGGCCAAGCGGGAGGAACTGGAGAACCGCTTCAAGGTGGAGGAAATAATCCACTTCCTGGAGATCGAGCGCTGGCGAAAACACCCGGTGGGGCTGCTCCCCTACGGGATCCAGAAGCGGGTGGAGTTGGGTCGGGCCCTGGCCATGGAGCCCGAACTCCTGTTGCTGGACGAGCCGGTGGCGGGTATGAACGTGGAGGAAACCGAGGACATGGCCCGGTTCATCCTCGACATCCAGGATGAGTTGGGTATCACCATGATCCTGGTGGAGCACGACATGAGCCTGGTGATGGATATCGCCGACCGCGTGATGGTGCTTGACTTCGGTCAAAAGATCGCGGAAGGATTGCCCGAGGAAGTCCAGACCGACGTGGACGTGATCGGCGCCTATCTTGGCACGACGGGTGACTCCCCCGTACCGGAGTCCGGTTGACGCCGGACGCGTTGTTCCTCACGTCTGCCTCGCCCGAAGGAAGGTTCCGGCATGAAGGAGGAGCAGATAGTCGGCATTTACAACGCCGACGGGGGTTGGAAGGGGGAGTTGCGTTATGCCCTGGGACTGATCTCGGGAGGGCAACACTGCTCCCTGTGCGACATCACTCACGGTTGGAATCCCCTGGGTCGCCGAGATTGGAAGAGAGCCTGCGCGGACGCACCCTTCAAGCTGCAATTGATCCACCGCGATCGGGCGTCACCCGCCCAAAGAAGTGCCGCCGGCGCCTTGCCGGCCGTCCTGGCTGGAGCAGACGATGTGTGGCGGGTGGTGGTTGACGCCGGTGAACTCGACCGGTGGAACGGTGACGCCGAAGCGTTGATTGCCCTGATCGAGAGCCGTATCTGACGACTTGGAAGTTCATGGTCAACAGCATGGTTGTGACGGCCGTGCGGGTGCTTCTCGACGATTGGCGGAGGAGAACACGCGGGTAGGAGTTCCCTGGTCGAGGAGCGGCGTCGAATGCCGCCACCAACCAACAACCCTTGCGAGGAACGAACCCGGCCGGGTTCCGGGTTGGAAGACTCCGGCTGGGGGCGGAGCCTGAACCGCTCTTTAGTTGGCTTGGTTGCTCATGGCGGAGGAGTTGGAATCTTCTTCGGGAATCGCCCATGACAGGGAGGGTACGTGCTGGAGCACCCTGGGCCTCGGGAGCGGCATGCTCCGCACCGGTACGTCAATGACGACCGGCATCGAATGTTCCAGTGCGCGCGGTATCAGCCTGCTCAGGTCTCCGGGCTGGTCGGCTCTCATGCCGACTGCCCCGAACGATCGGGCGAAGTCGACAAAGTCAGGATTGTGCAGATCGGTTTCGTAGGTTCCGCCGAACAGATCGTCGAGGTCGCGGGCCACATTGCCATATGAGTCGTTCCTGAAGATGATGGTCGTCACGTTTATCCCGTACCTGACGGCGGTGGACAGCTCAGAGGAGTTGAACAGAAACCCGCCATCGCCGACGACGCACAACACGGGACGATCAGGCTGGGCCACCTTAGCACCCAGGGCGGTGGGGAACGAGTATCCCAGATTGAACGAGTATCCCGAATCAATGTAGGTCTTGGGATGATTCACCTGGAAGTGGGTCCGGGCGTAGAAGCCGAACTGTGACACGTCCCAAACCACGATGCCGTCATCGGGGATGCTGTCCCGTAGCACCTGCAGAATGGGGTACTGTGGTTCCCGGTCCTGGATGTCGTAATAGGCAATCAACCGGCGCGCGGCGATGACCGCTTCAGCAGGTGACGGCCGGTCTCCCGCCCCGACCTGGTGAAGGAGAGGGAGGAGTGCTCCGATGGTTGCCCGGGCGTCGCCATGCAAGGGGATCGTGTTGGACTGCACACTCATCAGTTCGTTGTCATCGACATTGATGTTGATAAGAGTGGATGACTCGCCGGCGGGGTTCCCCAGGGAGAAACGCGTGCCGATCCCGATCACGACATCGGCCGATTCCATCACCTCGTACAGTTGGTTCATCTCGTGTCTCTCCCCCCTCGGGCTGACACATGAGCCGTAAGCCAGGGGGTGACTGTCCGGTATGGTTCCCTTCCCACCGCCGGATGTGATGACGGGGATTCTGGTCGCTTCGGCCAACCTGACGAGGGCTGCTTCTGCGTTGGATCTCGCCACGCCGCCGCCCGCATAGATCAGGGGAAGCCGGGATCTTGCTATCACGGACGCCGCTTCCCGAAGTCGTTCCTGGCTGGGCACCAGCGGCGACACGGGAGTGGGTCGCCGGAGACTGACTTCCCCTCGTTCCACGCCAACATCGGGCGGGATCTCGATAAGGACGGGACGGGGGCACCCGGTGCGCATCTGCCGGAAGGCTTCGTTGACCGCAGACGGTATCTCGCTCACGGTCAGGACCCTCGTTCGCCACTTCGTGACGGGGCGCACCACCGAGGGTTGATCGGCGATCTCGTGAACAGCCCCGCGGTTCTTACCTATCTGGTCCCTGGGGACTTGACCGGCGATCACCAACACCGGGGAACAGCGGGCATAAGCGGTGGCTATCCCCGCGGCAGCGTTGTAGAGGCCTACTCCTGGAACCACCAACGCCACTCCCGGTTTTCCTGTTGTCCGGGCGTAGCCATCTGCCATGTAGGTGGTAGCCTGCTCGTGCCGGGTGGTGATCATCCGGACCGCGGGTTCATCACGCAGAGCTGAAACTATCCCGTACAACTGTATGCCGGGTACCCCAAACACCACTTCGACACCCTCCCGGACAAGGGATCTCACGAGGGCTTGGCCTCCGCTCATCTTCAACATGGCGCACCTATTCGCATTGGTCAGGACCTTCGGCTTTGAGTGGCGTCCTCCGGTAGTAAATGGTAAGGGGGAGCACCAGGAAGTCTGGCGTCACGCAAGGAGGTGGAGGCGCTCTGGGACCGGGTCCCGGGTCCAGCGATCGTCAGTTTGGCGTGGGCCGCTCAACCGTCCTCTACCGCGGACTCCCGGGTCCTAAGTGTCGCGGTTGGTGAGATTCCAGGCGGCAGGAAGCAGCAGGCCGGCGGCGTATGCCTTGATCACGTCTCCCACGATGAAGGGCACCACGCCTTTCTCCAAAGCGGTGACCAAGTCGAATTGGGTCGCTGAGGCTGCCATCAGCCCGATCACGCCGAACACATAGATGATCAGACTTCCGGTCAAAAAGGCGGTGACCGCCGAGATCACCCGGCGGTCGTGGTGACGTTCGGCCAACTTTCCCACCAGGGCGGCTGCGATCACGAATCCGAACAGGTACCCGCCGGTGGCGCCGAACAGCACCTCGGTCCCCGATGTTCCGCCCGCGTAGAACGGGAAGAAGATGCCCAGCACTATGTAAAGGAATTGGCTGGCGCCCCCGGCCCACATGCCCAGGGCAGCCCCGGACAGCAGTACCGCGAAGGTCTGGCCGGTAATGGGCACCGGCGTGAATGGAAGCGTGATGCGGATCTGGGCGAAGAGAGCGGTCAGCAGGGCGAATCCCACTACCTGCGCCACCCAGACTGCTGCTGTGGGAACGGCCCGCGCCGGCCGGAGAACCCGAGCCGCCAGAACTTCGTGATGGGGGGTGAAAAACGCCATGGCCGCTCCTTTGGGTTGCCGGTTGGATCTCTGGGGTTGCTGGTATGACCGCGGTTGCTCCATCCAGGTTACCGGACCGGGGGCCCCTCCTCAGGTGGAGGAACGCACTCTCCATATGGAGAAAAAAGCATCTACGCTTGATGGAAACATTGGCTGCCCCCCACCGTTACGTGCCCCCTACCGCCCGTGCGCGGCGTCGATCATTCTGGTGGACCGCGGTCGTCCTGGCCCTCCTGACCCCCCTGGCCTGGCTGATCAACCTCCCCTATTTCGCCGCCTCGGCCGGACCTACCGATGACGCGGTTGACGCGGTGATCGTGGAGGAGGACCTGGCGGTCTTCCAGCCGGAGGGAGAATTGATCCTCCTTACCGTCAGCCTCCAGCCGGTCAATCTCTACGAGGCGGCGATCGCTCTCTTCGACCAGAGGATCGACTTGATCGAGAGGGAGTTGCTCCGTCCCGGGGGGGAGACCGACGACGAGGCCCGCCAACGGAATCTTCGCGCCATGGACAGGTCCAAGGACATAGCCATCGCGGTGGCCCTCTCCGAACTCGGCCTGGAGGAGACCCTTGCTGAAGGGGTGGAGGTGGTGGGGGTCTTCCACGAGGCGCCGGCCTCCGATGCGCTCATCGATGGCGACCTGGTCGTGGAGATGGAGGCGCAGCCGGTTCGGACCGTGGAGGACATCCGCCGCATACTGGAGGACCGCCGGCCCGGAGATCAGGTGCAGGTAACCGTCATCCGGGACGCCGAGCCGACAGTCCTCAGCTTTGCGCTGCATGAGAACCCAGAGACACCTGAACGAGCCATGGTGGGGATCACGGCATCCACCGCCTATCCGATCGAGATCGACTCGGCGAACTACGGCGGGCCGTCGGCGGGGATGATCTATACGCTGGCGATAATCGATCTACTCGAGCAGGGAGAATTGACTGACGGGAGGATTGTGGCGGGAACGGGGACCATAAGCATGGACGGAACGGTCGGGGCAATCGGGGGGATCCGCCAGAAACTGGTGGCGGCTGAGGCGGCCGGCGCGGATGTGGTGCTGGTGCCTAGGGACAACTACGATGAGGCCAGCACCGCCCCCGTGGAGGTTGAGATCGTGGCGGTCGAATCGATCTCCGAAGCGGTGAGCTACCTTCGGGAAGGCAAGTCGGGGATAATAGAAGAGCAATGAATTTTTCTTTCACCACCGAGCAGGAGGAACTGCGCCGCTACACGCGACAGTGGCTGGATGAGAACTGTCCGATGGAGACCGTGCGTCAACTCATGGACACCGAGCGGGGATACGACCCGCGCCATTGGGCGGCGTTGGCCGAGTTGGGATGGTTGGGGATGGCCATTCCGGTGGAGTGGGGTGGAGCGGGGTTCACCTTCCTGGAGTTGTTCGTGGTGTTGGAGGAGCAGGGGAGGTCCCTCTTTTGCGGGCCGTTCCTCTCCACTGTTGTGATGGCGGCGGGAATGATCGAGGAAGCGGGAGATGACCGGCAGAAACAGGAATTGCTGTCATCCATCGCAGGCGGCGATCTGATTGCCTCCGTGGCTTTCGCCGAGCCGAACGGACGGTGGGAAGCCGAGGGAATCACCACCGAGGCCCGTCCCCGCCCGGGAGGAGGATGGATCTTGAACGGGACCAAGAGTTTTGTCCTGGACGGGCATGTTGCGGACCTGCTGGTGGTGGCGGCTCGCACCGACCTCGGAGTGTCGCTGTTCCTGGTCCCCACCGGGACCGGTGGAGTGGACGCCATCAGATTGGAGACCATGGACCAGACGCGCAAGCAAGCCGAGATAACCCTCGACGACGTGAGTTTGGGCGCTGACGCTCTGCTGGGGACGGAAGGTCGAGGATGGCCGGTACTCGAGAGGATGATGGAGAGAGCGGTCGTGGCGCTCTCCGCCGAGCAGGTGGGGGGTGCCCAGGCCTGCCTGGAGATGGCGGTCTCCTATGCCAAGGTCAGAAAGCAGTTCGGGCGGCCGATCGGCTCCTTCCAGGCCATCAAGCACAAGTGCGCCGACGTTCTGGCCCAGGTGGAGTCGGCTCGCTCGGCCGCCTATTACGCAGGCTGGGCGGTCAGCGAGGACAACGAAGAGCGTCCGCTGATGGCCAGTCTCGCCAAGTCGTACTGCTCAGAGGCATACTTCTTCTCCGCAGCGGAGAATATCCAGATCCATGGCGGGATCGGCTTCACCTGGGAACACAACGCCCACCTCTACTTCAAGAGGGCCAAGAGCTCCGAGTTGCTGTTCGGCGACCCTTCTTTCCACCGGGAAAAGATCGCGGGACGGCTCGGGCTCTAGTCATTGCGGTCCAGGCAATGTCAGGCTTCACTTCGGTTGCACTCGGCGGGTTGCTGGCCGCCCTCTTCCTCGCTTTGGTGGCAATCCTGCTGTGGCAGGAGGCGAGACGGAGAGGAGCAGGCGAGGGAGTCACCTACGTGGTCTCCGATGCTGTGGGCCACATCCGGGAGAACCTGGCGCGGGAGGCGTATGAGCGATTGGGGGAAGCAGGGATCCAACGTGTAATCGAGTGGGAGATCTTCTATTTGCAGGGGCTGGCTCAAAAGGACCGCCGCCGACCGGTCGAGACGGTAGCGGGGGGCTCGGATTCCGCAGTGAGTTTTATCCGCCAAAAGATTTCTGAGCGCCACCCCGCGGGGATAACCTCTGATGACATCCGGGCGGTGCTGGCGTTAGAGGCCCAATACCTGCAGTCCATCGGCGCGGTGGGGGAGCGGGTGGAATAGGTGGCCGAGCTGTCCGGAGAGGAGTAGCAAAATCCATGAGAGTCAGATGCGGCGCCTGTCGCTCCAGCGTTAACATTTCCCGCCCGGGCCGGTTCTCGTGTCCGAGGTGCGGAGCCGTCAACCAGGTCAAGGGGCCCGCTCCGGGTCCGGGGGGCGTCCCCCCATCCGGCCCCGATCCCTCCCAGCACGCCCCGGTACCCGGACCGGGCGGATACCCGGGAGCGCCATCATCGGGTCCTCCCGGCCCGCCGGCCCCTCCGCCGGATCCGCCGTCTCCGCGGGTCTCCTGCCCGGAGTGCTCCTTCAGTTTCATTGTGGGACCGATCCAGACGGCCATCTGTCCAAACTGCCGCGCGGAGGTCTCCCTCCCCGGCCTGGGTGTTTGATGGAGTTGGGGGTGTCGCTGGTGGATCCGGGCCTCTCCGCCCGACGGCTCACAGAGGTTGCAGCCCGGGCGGAACAGCTCGGCTACAGCGCGGCGTGGACCAACGAGTCCACCGCGAGGGAGGCTTTCTCCACCCTGGCGGCGTGGGCGACCGCCACTTCCAGGATCCGGCTCGCCACCGGAGTGCTGCCGGTCTACGTTCGCTCGCCAGTGGCTGCCGCGATGGGCGCAGCCACTATTTCGGCCATAGCCGGCCCCGGGCGCATGGTGCTGGGAATCGGATCAGGGCACCCGGTGGCGGCCCGGCGGTTCTTCAACTTCGATCTTTCCTCTCCCCTCGATGCGGTCTCCGACTACCTGAAGATCGTGGGCGAACTTCGACATGGGAGAAAGGTGACCCACCACGGCCGGTTCTTCTCTGTGGAAGGGGCTCGACTGGGACTGCTTCCCTCCGGTCCCGTGTGGACGGTGGTGGGAGCCATGGGACCTCGCATGCTGGAGTTGGCTGTGCGAGAGGCCGACGGAGTGCTGCTCAACTGGTGCAGCGCGGCGCACCTCCGCGCCACCACGGAGCGGCTTCGCGGTCTTGACAGGGGGGCGGCCTTCTTCCACATCGCAGCCTATGTGCGGGTGGCGGTCTCCTCGGACCCGGATGAGGCTCGCCGTGCGCTGGCCAAGGAACTGGGCCACTACCTGCGGCTCGGTTTCTACCGCAAGCATGTCGATAAGCAGGGACTGGATCCCGATGATCTTCGGGGGGCGGCAGCCCACCTGGGGATCGCGGGGACCCCGGAGGAATGCCGGGCTCAGTTGGATTCCTACCGTTCCTCAGGACTGGACGAGTTGGTGGTTCGACCGGTCCCGGTGGGAAAGGAAGGTCTCGAGCCGGCGGTGGAAGCGATGGCCCCGGCTTAGACGTACAGTCGCAAGAACCAGATCACCCCGGCCACCAGAATCAGCAACCCGACGGCGGCGGAGGCGATGATCAGGTAGCGAGTGGGCATCCGTCCGATGATATCCGCAGGAGAGTTAACATTCCCATCTATGACTGACACCCGCTTTGTCTATGAGTGAGTCCCCGTTCGACATCGTGATTTTGGGAGGGGGACCGGGAGGATACGCCACGGCCCTGTACGCCCGGAACTTCGGGCTCTCGGTTGCCCTGGTGGAGGAGGAACGGCCCGGTGGGACCTGCCTGTTGCGCGGCTGTATACCGGCCAAGCAGTGGCTGCAGGTGGCCGAGGTGTTCTCGACAGTGAGGAATGCGGAGGCGTTTGGAGTCTTGACGTCCGAACCGGAACTGGACTGGTCAGCGGCCCTGGCCCGGAAGGACCGGGTGGTCAACCAACTGGTGACCGGTCTCTCCGGTCTGCTCCGGAAGCGAGGGGTGGAGGTCGTACCAGGACGGGGCCGCCTGGGGGGACCGGGCAGGATCGTGATGGAGGGAGGAGAGACGCTGGAGGGGAGAGCGGTGGTGGTGGCCACGGGATCCCACGCCAGGACCATTCCCGGCTGGGAGATCGACGGAGACCGGATTGTCACCTCTGATCACGCCGTGAACTGGTCGTCCCGTCCCGACCGGGTGGCGATCATCGGCGGAGGGGTCATAGGGTGTGAGTTCGCCTCGCTCCTGGTGGACCTGGGGGCGGAGGTCTCGGTCTTCGAACTGGAGAGGCAGCTGATCCCCGGTGGAGACGCCGACGCGTCCCGTCAGTTGCAGCGACAACTCGGCCGTAGGGGCGTGAAGTTCTTCCTGAAGACGGGGGTGGGTCCTGCCGAGGTCACCGACAACGGCGTGAAGGTCTCATTCCGGGACAGGGCCCTGGAGGTGGATGTCGCCTTGGTGGCGGTGGGCAGGGGCCCCAACACTGACGGAATAGGTTTGGAAACGGTCCGGGCCGAGGTGGAGGGAGGCTACATCAAGGTGGATTCGGTGACGATGGAGACCGCCGAGCCGGGGGTGTACGCGGTGGGGGACATAGTGGCCGGCACGCCCCAACTGGCCCATGCAGCTTTCGCCGAGGGGATCGCGGCGGCCACCTACATCGCCACCGGCGAACCTGCTCCGGTGGACTATCGAGCCATTCCCAGGGTTACCTACACCCATCCGGAGGTGGCGGAGGTGGGGATCAGCGCGGCCGACGCTCAGGCCATGGGAATGGAAGTGCAGATCACCAAGCACCCGTTCGGCGGCGTGGGCAGGGCGCTCATCATCGGGCAGAGCCAGGGGATGGTGAAGGTGGTTGCGGAGAAGGACGGCCCTCTGGTGGGCGCGGCCGTTGTCGGACCTCAGGCAGGTGAGATGATCCACGAACTGATGTTCGCTGTGGGCTGGGAGGCCCTCCCCGAGGAAGCCGCAGCCTTCATCCATGCTCATCCCACCCTGTCGGAGGCGGTTGGGGAGACGCTCCTGTCGGCAACGGGCCGTAGTCTGCACTGAGACAAGCATGCACTGGATTAGGAGTTCCCGATGACAACCACCATCTCCATGCCGCAACTGGGCGAGACGGTCACCGAGGGGACCATCCTGCGGTGGGCAAAGCAGGTGGGTGACGCCATATCCCAGGGCGAGGTGGTGCTGGAGATCTCCACCGACAAGGTGGACACCGAGATCCCCTCACCGGTGTCGGGAGTGATGCTGGAGATACTGGTGCCCGAGGGCGAGACGGTGGAAGTGGGCAGGGACCTCTGCGTGGTTGGAGACCACGGCGGCTCCGTGCAGGAGGAAACCCCCGCACCCGAGATGGCGGAGTCTCCTCCCGATGTCTCGCCTCCCGACGCCGAAGCCGAGCCCTCGGCTCCCCGGGGAGAGCAACCCCATCTCCCGCCGACGGCGGTGGCAGCAGGACGGCCCGGGCGGTCCCGGCGTCTGTCCCCTGTGGTTCGCCGACTGGTCCGCCAGCACGGGATCGACTTGGACCTGATTGCAGGCACCGGAGAAGGGGGGAGGGTGACCCGCCGGGATGTGGAAGCCTATTTGGAGGGCGGAGCCCAGCCCGTCGCTGCGGAGCCTTCCGAAGAAACTCCCCCGGCCGCTCCGGCGCCGGTCGCACCCCCGGGCGAAGAGGAGCGGGTGGACTTGAGCCGCCTCCGAGTCCGGATAGGGGAGAACATGATCCGCTCCCGCCAGACCGCCGCCCACGTCTGGACCTCGGTCGAGGTGGATTTTGAGCCGATAGCCGAGGTGCGCTCCGCTCACAAGGCCCGCTTCAGAAGGGAAGAGGGCTTCTCTCTCACCTATCTGCCGTTCGTGTGCCGGGCCGTCATGGACGCTCTCCGGGCTCACCCGGTGGTGAATAGCTCCTTCTATCTCGAGGATCGCAAGGCTGTCTACCACAGCCGGATCGACCTGGGAATCGCCGTGGACCTTGACCAGCAGGGTCTGGTGGTGGTGACCATCCGCGATGCCGACAATCTTCGTCTGGTCGGGTTGGCGCGCCGCATCCGGCATCTGTCCACCGCGGCCCGCAACCGCCAGTTGGGCCCCGACCAGATGACCGGTTCGACCTTCACCATCACCAACCCCGGGCCTTTCGATTCCTTCCTGTCGGCGCCGATCATCAACGTCCCCAACGTCGCCATTCTCTCCACCGACACGGTTGCCAAACGGCCGGTGGTGGTGACCACGGCTGACGGCCGGGATGCCCTGGCCATCCGCCACATCGGTTACCTGGGCTTTTCCTGGGATCATCGCGCCTTCGACGGATCGACCGCGGTGCTATTCCTGCAACGTGTCAAGAACAACCTGGAGACATGGGACTGGGAGCAGGAATTGAGGTGACCCCCCCCGGGGTGAGCCCCACCCTTCGCGTGCGATGGCTGGGGCGGCTTCCTTATGCAGAGGCCTGGGACCTCCAGCGAGCCATCTGGGAGCGCCGGGCCGGAGGGGCCATAGCGGACGACTACCTGTTGTTGCTGGAACATCCCCACGTTTACACGGTGGGACGAAGAGGGGACGGCTCTCATCTTCTGATCGGCCCCGACCGGCTCTCGGAGGTGGGAGCGGAGTTCTTCCGGGTCGACCGGGGAGGGGACGTTACCTATCACGGCCCCGGCCAACTGGTCGGGTATCCGCTCATCGCCGTTAAACCCTCCCGGATAACCGACTACGTGCGCTCCCTGGAACAGGCGTTGGTGGCAACCCTCTCCGATCTGGGAGTAGAAGCCTGGCCCGAACCCGGGCTCACCGGGGTGTGGACCCGGGGCGGAAAGGTGGCGGCCATCGGCGTACGGGTCTCCCGGCGGGTGTCGATGCACGGCTTCGCTCTCAACCTGCACCCCAGCATGGAGTATTTCGGGCACATAAACCCCTGTGGGATCACCGATCGCCCGGTTACTTCCGTGAGCGAACTGGTGGGTCGGCGTGTATCGCTCGAGGAGGCGGTGGAAGCCTTTGTGCCGCGTTTCGCCGAGACATTCGGAAAGACCACGATGGAGACGCAGATGGCAGCTTTTGTCCGGGGTCAGGGACGGGACAGAGACTTCGAGGTGGACAGGTTGCTCAGGGAGGGAACCTTTTCACCCGACCGCGTGGCGGTGAGCCTCTCGGGGAGAACCCGGAGGCTGCCGGGCGAGCCGGAGCGTCCCCCCTGGATGCGGGTGACGGCCCGGATGGACGCCGAGTACCTGGAACTGAAGAAACTGATGCGATCCCTGGACCTCAATACGGTTTGCGAAGAGGCGGGATGTCCCAACATCTACGAGTGCTGGGGGATGGGGACCGCCACCCTGATGATTCTGGGCGACCGTTGCACCCGCGCCTGCGGGTTCTGCAACGTGACGACCGCCCGGCCCCTGGGGCTAGACCTCGAGGAGCCCCACCGGGCGGCCGAGGCGATCCATCGGATGGGCCTGAACCACGCGGTGATCACCTCCGTGAACCGTGACGACCTGCCAGATGGCGGCTCGGCGGTCTTTGCCGCCACCATCAGGGAGACCCGCGCCCGGTCCCCCCACACCGACATCGAGGTGCTGATTCCCGACTTCAAGGGTGATCCGGAAGCACTGGAGACGGTGATGGCCGAGCGTCCCGACGTGCTCAATCACAACACCGAGACCGTCGTCAGGCTGCAGCGGGAGATCCGCACCTCCGCCAACTACGGGCGCTCGTTGGCGCTCCTGGCCCGAGCCAAGCGGCTCTATGCCGAGGGACTCGTCAAATCGGGGCTGATAGTGGGGATGGGCGAGACCCGCGACGAGGTGCTGGGGGCGCTGGCCGACCTGCGGGCGGTGGGAGTGGACATTGTCACGATCGGCCAATATCTGCGTCCCAGCCCCCGCCACCGACCCGTGCATCGCTACGTTCACCCCGACGAGTTCCAGGAATACCGCTCCTACGGCGAGGCTTTGGGCATCCCGCATGTGGAATCGGGGCCGCTGGTGCGCTCCAGTTATCACGCCAAGAGTTCCAAGCAGGCAGCCACCCCTCAGTCACCGGGGAGGACTCCGGTGGTGATCGGCCGCCGACCGGTGGCCAGGTCGTACATTTAGCCTCGGTCCGGCCCCTAAACTTGGCGAGGCGGCGCGGGTGGGGTCTTTGGGTATCTGTTCAAGACTGAGGGCTTGACCTTGGAAGGCATCAGGAATTCAATGGGACGACACTCGTCCAAGCGGGTGGCGGCGTTTCTGGCCGCGATGATCTTGCTACTGGGAACGGTCGTTCCGGTCGCGGCGGCCGATTACCCGGGGGAGCCCCTGCGGCTGGGCAGCCGCGGCGAGTCGGTCAGGATCTGGCAGGAGGCTCTCGGGATTCCGGCTGACGGGGTGTTCGGCCGACAAACCGAAGCAGCCACTATCGCCTGGCAGAACGAGCGTGGCTTGGAGGCGGATGGGATAGTGGGCGCCGCTTCCTGGCGGGCGATGTTTCCCGGGTCGGGCACCGCGACCACCAGCCCGGACAGGGTGCAGTTGATTATCGAGGGGTCCGGACATGGGCATGGAGTGGGTCTCACCCAGTACGGCGCCAAGGGCATGGCGGAGGAGGGTTACACCGCCACCCAGATTCTTCAGCACTTCTACCAGGGCTCATCCGTCGAGAATCTTGCCGACGCAGTACCCGGTTCTTGGGTGATCACCGAACCACTGCCCATCTGGGTGGGGATAAGGCAAAACCGGTCGGAGTTGACCTTCGCGGTGGTAACCGGCCGGGTGAGGGTCTGCTTCGACGGGGAGTATTCCTCCTATCCGGTGCTGGCCGAAGGGACGACTCCCGGACGTGACAACACCTTCACCGATCTCTTGATCAGCAGGTTGGTGGAACGGGGGTACCTGCAGGAGACGCCCGGTTCCTTCAACCAAGCGGTAAAGGATGCGGTGGTCTCCTTCCAGACGTCCCAGGGCCTGGGCGCTGACGGGACGGTGGGGAGCCAAACCTGGCAGGCGCTGGTGGCGGGAAGCGGCTTGCCCGACTGCGCCGGGGCCTACTACCTCGATGCGGGAGAGGACCTGGTGGTGACCGCGGCGGGGGACGGATCCTGTACCGCCGCACCGCTGGGGGTGGCCGCGGGATGCCGGCTGAGCATCCAGGATCTCTCCCACTCCAACCGGGTGGGCCTGAGAGGCCTCAACTACGGGGGAGAGATGACACAGTTCATCCACGGCAATGTGCGGGTCCGTCCCAGCGGAGGGAGGATCCACTTCTCGATGGAGATGGACATCGAGGACTACGTGGCAGGCATAGCGGAGATCCCTCCCACCTGGCCGGACGCCGCGTTGGAGGCCCAGGCCATCGCAGCCCGATCGTACGCGATATATGCAATGCTTCGGCGGGGAGCGGAGCCTTCCCTGAGCAGTTCCCGCAAGTCGGCCTGCTGGTGTCATGTGGTCAGCGACGCCCGTGACCAGGTATATGGAGGTTGGAACAGGGAGATACAGAACGGGGGCCGCTGGGAACTGGTGGGAGCCCGGGCCACCGCGGGAAGAGTGCTGACCCATCCCGAGGAATCCGTAGGAGTGGTTCAGGCTTTCTACTCGTCCTCCAGTGGAGGGGCGACCGAGGACTCCTCGACGATCTGGGGGACGGCGGGGCGGCCTTACCTGGTCTCGGTCCAGGATCCTTGGTCGATCGATCCCGCCGTCAATCCCAACGCCTTCTGGGCAAAGACCCTCTCTCTGTCCCAACTGCTCGACATCTATGAGTTGTCCGATCGATTCGACGACGTAATCTCGGTTGACACGGTTTCCTATCCGTGGGGGAGCGCCCAGTTTCTCAACATCGCCGGGATCCGGGGAGGCGACAGAGTCACCGAAAGGGTTTCGGCTCCGACGCTGAGGTCCGCACTCCGCCTTCGGTCCCGGTACTTCACGATCGACTACCTGGCGGACTGGTGGGCGCCGCCGCCCGCTCCCACCGGCGTGACGGTCAGCGGGGGGCGCGTGGCGACGGTGAGTTGGAGCCCGGTTTCCTCCCGCTTTGCGCCCGAGCGCTACACGGTCAGCGTCGATCCGGCCCATTCCGATCCGGTCACGGTGGCGGCGTCCCAGACCACCGCGGTCATCAGCGGTCTTCAAGCAGGGGTGGCGTACAGCTTCACGGTCACTGCCGGCAACCAGATAGGTTCGAGTCCTCCCTCTGAACCCACCCCTCCCAGCGCGCTGATCATCGAGCACCCCTATCCCGGCCAGCCGCTGCGCGAGGGGAGCCGGGGGAGCGATGTGCGACTGTGGCAGGAGGCGTTGGGCGTCACCGCCGATGGAGATTTCGGACCGGCCACCACCGCCGCCACCCGGGAGTGGCAGCAGGCCAATGGTCTGGCTCCCGACGGAATAGTCGGGAGCCAATCCTGGGACAGGATGTTCTCCCAACCCGCCCCTCCCCAACCGGAGCCTGATCCGGAGACCGAGACCGAGCCTGACCCTGAAGAGGCGCCTCAACCGGAGGCAACCGATCCCCAGGCTCCCAGCTACCCCGGCTTCGTCCTGCGACTGGGCAGCCGAGGGAAGTGGGTGCGGACCTGGCAGTCCGCACTGGGGGTTGCGGCCGACGGGTACTTCGGAACCGGCACGGCCCAGGCCACCCGGGAGTGGCAGCAGGCCAACGGCCTGACGGTTGACGGTGTGGTGGGCATGCAAAGCTGGCAAACCATGTTCCCCGGCGCGGGGGTGGAGGCGCCGGAACCTCCCCCCGACAAGGAGGGTGACGACAGCCAGGGATCGGGAAGCACGGGTACCACACCTGGCGTCCCCCCCTACCCGGGCCGACCCCTTGAAATGGGGGACAGCGGTTCAAGTGTCATTATCTGGCAACGCGCCCTGGGCATACAGGCCGATGGGTATTTCGGTTCGGCCACCCTGTCGGCGACCAAGGCTTGGCAGTACCGCAACGGTCTCACCGCAGACGGTGTGGTGGGAGTCAGTTCCTGGCTCAAGATGTTCCCCGGGGCCGAAGCGACGGAGACATCTTCGCCGGATCCGGGGGATAACGACTTCGATGGAGAAGCTCCGCCCTACCCGGGCCGGCCTCTGCGGACCGGGTCCCGGGGGACGCATGTGATTATCTGGCAGCGGGCATTGGGGATCCCCGCCGACGGGCACTTCGGCTCCCAGACCGCCCGGGCCACCCGGGAGTGGCAGCGCGCCAACGGCCTCGAGGTCGACGGGATAGTAGGCGTCAACTCATGGGTCAAGATGTTCCCGGGAGCGAGCGTGCCGGGCGGCTCGTCCTCCGCGGGGAGTTCCACCACCCGGCCCTCCTCGGTGGTCATCGAAGAGGGCGACAGGGGTGCGTTGGTGGAGAAGTGGCAGGGAGCGCTGGGGATCGAGGTGACGGGCGTGTTCGATGAGAACACCGTGGCGGACACCAAGTATTGGCAGCGCACTCAGGGTATCGCCGCCGATGGCAGGGTCACCGAGACGTCTTGGTACCGTATGTTCGGTGATGAGGAATGAAGAACTCGCCGTAGCGGTTGTCAAGGGACTGGCCATGGACGCCGTCCAGCGAGCCAACTCCGGCCATCCGGGGATGCCCATGGGCATGGCAGACATCGCCGTGACCCTCTGGACCCGCTTTATGAGGGTGGACCCGGGATGTCCCACCTGGGCCGATCGGGATCGCTTCGTGCTCTCCAACGGGCACGGCTCGATGCTGCTCTACGCCATGTTGCATCTGTGCGGGTTCCCGGTCACCATGGAGGACTTGAAGAATTTCCGCCAGTGGGGTTATCCCACGGCCGGTCACCCCGAGAGAGAACCGGCGCTGGGAATCGAGACAACCACCGGTCCCCTCGGCCAGGGCTTCGCCAACGGGGTGGGAATGGCCATCGCCGAGGAGCATCTCCGGGCGCGGCTGGGCGCCGACCAGGTCGATCACCACACCTACGGGTTCGTGTCCGACGGAGACCTGATGGAGGGCGTGGCAGCCGAGGCGGCTTCCCTGGCCGGACATCTGGGCCTGGGGAGGTTGATCTACTTCTACGACGACAACCGCATCTCCATCGACGGCGGAACGGAGATCACGTTCTCCGAGGACGTCGGGGCGCGGTTCCGCTCGTTGGGATGGCACACCGTCTCGGTGGACGGCCACGACCGGTCGGCGGTGGCGGAAGCCACCCGGGAGGCTCTTGACGCCGGGGACCAGCCGTCCCTGGTCATCTGCCGTACCCATATCGCTCACGGTTCCCCCAACAAGGTGGACACCCCCGGCGCCCACGGGGCGCCGCTCGGAGCAGCGGAAGTGAGACTGGCCAAGATGAACATCGGTATCCCGCCGGAGGAGGACTTCTGGGCGCCGCCGGAGGTCTACGACTTCATGTCGGAGGCTATGGAGCGGGGAAGGGCGGCGCGCCGAGACTGGGAGAGCCGGGAACGTAGCGCAGAGTGGCGAGTTCTCCATGCCCACCGGCCGGTGCAACTGGAGTCTCCGGGATTCGAGCCCGGAGATAGCATCGCCACCCGTTCGGCATCGGGGAAGCTCTTCGGCCAGATCGGGGAGAAGGTCCCGGGATTCATCGGAGGCGCGGCCGACCTGGCGGAGTCCACCAAAACGGTGCTGCCCGGCGATCCGGGCTTTTCCCGTTCGGCCCGCACCGGTCGGAACATTCACTTCGGGGTAAGGGAGCACGGGATGGGAGGGATAGTGAACGGGATGGCGCTGCATGGAGGGGTCCGTCCCTACGGTTCCACCTTTTTCGTGTTCACCGACTACATGCGGCCCTCCATCCGGCTGTCCGCTTTGATGGAACTCCCCTGTATATGGGTGATGACTCACGACTCCATCATGTTGGGAGAGGACGGTCCCACTCACCAACCCGTCGAGCACCTCGCCGGGCTTCGAGCCATGCCCGGCCTGTGGGTGATCCGTCCGGCCGACGCCACCGAGACCGTGGAGGCTTGGGAGATGGCCCTCAATCGCACCGATGGGCCCACGGTCCTGGTCCTCAGCCGCCAGAACCTCCCGGTTCTGGATCGCTCCCGGGCGCGAGGCGGGGCCGCCCGGGGCGGGTACATGCTGCGTCCCGGGGAAGACGTGGTCCTGATCGCCGGCGGGTCGGAGGTGTCTCTGGCGCTGGAAGCCGCCGACCTCCTGGAGAGCCGCGGGATCTCGGCGCGGGTGGTCAGCCTTACCTGCTGGGAAGCGTTCGCAGAGCAGGACTCCTCCTATCGGCGAGAGGTGCTGGGGGCGGGCATTCCGAGGGTCTCCGTGGAGGCCGGCGCCACTTTCGGGTGGGAGAGAATGGTGGGGGCCGAAGGGCTAGCGATCGGGATTGACAGTTTCGGCGCCTCGGCGCCCTATGAGGTACTGGCCCGAGAGTTCGGCTTCGTAGCCGAGGCCGTGGCCGAGCGGGTGCTTTCCCAAATCTCCGCCTAGCAGCGGTGATACCGACCGGCGCCACTTTCGGACCGGCCGCCTTCATGGCCGCCTGGGCGGGGGGTCTGGCGCTCACCCTGCCGCTGGCGGTCCGCTGGCAGGTCGCCAAGCGGGGGTACCAGATGCTGGGAGCCGGGACCGCCGTGCTGTTGATGATCTATCCCGCCCTGCGTTCCTGGTGGGCCGCCGCCGGGCTGGTCCTGGTGCTGTTCGGGGTGGGGCGTTCGGGCCGGCGTGGGTATTCAGGGTTGGTGGCGGTCGGTGCAGTCTTTACATTGGTCTCCTCGGTGCTTTCCGCCGGATGGTTGTCGACCATCGCCAGCGGGGCGGCCCTAGGGGGAATCACCGCCACCATGCTCCTGGGTCACTGGTTCCTGGTTGATCCGACCCTGCCCCGCTGGGCTGTGCGCCGTCTGGATCTCCTGTCCGGTGCGGGTCTGGTCCTAAGTGTGGTGGCCGGGTGGCTGAACGGAGCGGTGCCCTACGAGGGTGGCGCCTTGGGCTGGACCTTGGCGGGGCTTGCAATGGTAGGCGCCGCTCTGGTGGCCGGCGCCTGGTTCGCCTTGGGGGAAACCGGCTACTCGGGAGTGATGGCGGCCACCGGACTCTCCTATTTGGGTGTCGTGACGATAGCCGGGGTGGTGTTTCTCAATCACCTGATGGTGTAGCGGACAGAACCTACCACCACCGACGACCCACGAGCCTCACAGCCGGCCACCAACCACCGGGGTTCAAATCACAGCCCGCCAACTGGCGGGGCGTCACCGCCGCCGCTGCCGCTGCCTCCTGAGGCCGCCACACTGACGGTGGCGGTGTTGGCGGTCGCGGCGGCTGCGCCGAACGAGTCCACCACCTTGAACATGAAGCTGGTGTCTCCGGTGAAGCCCGAGGCGGGGTCGAGCACCAGTCCGGCCGCGACCAACTCGGAGCGGGCAACGACTCTGGGCAGGTCGCCCGACGCGACCGCAGTCCCGTCCACTCGGAGCACGCCCTGCGAACTCGTCGGCAGGCTGGTGAGCCGGATCTCCTTGAGCGGGTCACCGTCACTGTCGGTTATCGCGAAGTCCGCCAGCGTGAAGGTCAGGTCCGTGTCGGCGGCGGTGGACTTGCTGAAGTCCGCTCCGGTGGGCGTCGCGTTCGTGCCGCGCACCTTGACCTTGGGGGTGGCCTGTCCGTCCAGCGCCAAGGCCGTCGTGACCGACAAGTCTGCGGCGGCGGTGATGACCGGTTCGTTATCGCCGAGCCAGCTCGTCAGCGTGGCGTCGTTCGACAGGCGCACCAGATTGTTCGATCCATCCCGCTTGATGGTTATCCCGTTGCTGTCCGCGTCGGAGGCCTTTACGGTGTGCGATCCGAACCCAATCTTGTTCAGGTACCTGCCCGCGAAGTCCAGCGTGTACTCGGTGCCGCCGACGTCCACCACGATCTGCACGTTGGCGTCATCGCCCTTGGTGTCCACCTTCATCAGCAGGTTGAATCTCACCAAGACGTTGAGCGTGTCGCCTTCAACGTAGGTCTCCGCGGTGCCGTCCAGATCCGCGTCGACGCCGGGCGCCTGGGCGACATACGCCCCGAAGATGATCGGCCGGTGAGCGGAGACCAGTATTGTGGTCGGCACTTCGTCGTGGGTAGCGTCCACATCCGCGCCACCCGCCTGGATGCTGGCTGAGCCGTCGGCACCGTCGGCGTCCAACGCGTTGGCGGCCAGCGACAGGCTGGATTGTCCTGTGCTGTCCCCGTCCACCAGGGTGTAGCGGAACACCAGTTCGGTGGCGGTGCTGGCGTCCGAGACATAGGTCGCATCCCGGGTTCCCTCCGTTCCGAACGTCAGCAGGACGCGCGGGGTGCCCGTCACCGTCACGTCCCCGCCGAAGGTAGCCGTCACCTCGACGTCGCTCCCGATGCTGTAGTAGTGGTCGACGATGTTGAACAAGCCCCCGGCGGGCGCGTTGGTGAATGCGATAGACGTGATCGATGTCGTCTGCAACGCGGCTGCGGGGGCGGGCGCCAGAAGGGCGCGGGTCGCCATGGCCGACATGAGCGCCAGGGTCACTGCTACCAGCACTGCGATCGGACCGCGCAGTCTCTTAGCTGAGGGATGCGGATCGTTGCGGGTTGCTTTTGGAAGAGAGTCGAAATAGGTCATGATCGCTTCCCACGCCTAGCGAAGCAGTAGAGCCATGCCTGTATCGTGAACGTATCGCCAACGGTATACATATAGCGTGAACTTTACATGCAGATTGTGACATGCGGCGACTGTGTTAGCGAGCAAGACTGGAGTCGCAGACTCCATTGTTTTGGTCCGCCTGGAGTCGAGCATCTCCCGCAGATAAACGATTGCCGTGGCGTATCCGACCCCCGGCCTCTTGCAAGAAGGGCGTCCTACCCTCCTACCAGCTTCTCTATTAGGGTGACCGAGCGGACCGACGCGGTGCCGTCTCCGTAGGGGGTGGGGGTTTCGGCCAGGCGGCTGTGGGTGTACTCCAGCGTCTCGATTATCTGGATGACGGCTTCGTCTATGTAGTCGCCCGGTCTGCGGAGGACGGCGAAAGTGCCGATCACCTCGGGGCGTTCGGTGGAGTTGCGCACCACCACCATGGGCCGTTTCAGCACCGAGACCTCCTCTTGCAATCCGCCTGAGTCGGAGACGGCCAGGGCGCATTCGGCGAGAAGGGAAAGAAACTCCGCGTAGGGGAGAGGATCGATCACCTGTAGCCGGTCGAGGAGCGGCTCCAAGCCGAAAGAGACGGCCCGGCGGCGGCTGCGCGGATGGAGGGCCAGAACCACGGGCAGGGGAAGCCGGGCCAGATCGGAGAGGATGGCCTTCCAGGTTCGGGGGTGATCGACGTTCTCGGGTCGGTGGAAGGTGGAGAGGATGAAGCCGTTGGGCGCCAGGCCGTGGCGGCCCATCACTTCGGCTCGCCGGTCGGCTCCGGGCAGGAGTGTCCCCACGGCCTCCACCACTGTGTTTCCGGTGATTGCCACTCGCTCGCCTGTGATCCCCTCCCTCGCCAGCTTGTTGGCCGCCGTCTCCGTGGGCGCCAGGCACAGGTCGGAGAGATGATCGCACACCACCCGGTTGTGCTCCTCGGGCATTGCCCGATCATGGCTGCGGAGCCCCGCCTCGACATGCACCAGGGGAGTCTCGGTGGCGTTGGCGGCAAGGGCGCCGGCCAGAACAGCATTGGTGTCGCCCTGCACCACCACCGCCCGGGCAGGGTCATCCTCCAACAGACGGGTCAGCCGGGTGGTCGCCTCTCCAATCTGGATTCCCCGAGGCTCTCCCCCCACACCCAGGTAGTGGGCGGGGGGCGACAACCCGAAGGCTCCGAAGAACACCTCTGACAGGTTGGCGTCATAGTGCTGGCCGGTGTGGATCACCCGGGCGGCGGGGCCCAGCAGCCGGATGATGTGAGCCAGCTTGATTATCTCGGGGCGGGTGCCGAGCACCACGGCCACCGAGGCTGGAGGAAGGTCGATGCTCATACCGGATTGCCCCGCCGCCACTCCTGCTCCAGGAGGGAGTACACCTCGTGATCCATCCATCTTCCTCTCACCATGATCTCTTCCCGGGCAATCCCCTCATAGGAAAACCCTAGCTTTTCGGCGACCCGTCGGCTGGGATGGTTTCCCACTCCGATCCTCATGAGAATGCGATGTAGCCCCATGGTCTCGAAGCCCACGCTTACCAACGCCCTGGCCGCTTCGGTAGCCACACCCCTGCCGGTGAGGTCGGTCCTCACCCAATAGCCGATTTCTCCGGTCCGCTGCAGGCGGGATGTGTACCAGATTCCCACTCCTCCCACCACCCGGCCAGGAGTGTCCTTCAACGTGACCGAGAAGTCGAAGGCTCGTCCCCGCCGCCAGGAGCGGCTGGAACTCTTGATGAACAGCCGCGCCTGCGAGAGTCCGTACAGCCCCCGTGCCCAAGGGAGCCACAGGCTCAACTCCGGCATCGACTCGGTCACCGCTTCCATCAGAGGTCGGGCGTCTCCGGACCGGAACCGGCGCAGCCAGAGCCGTTCAGTAGAAACTGCGGGAGGGATGGAATGGAAGACGTTATTCATACGGGGTTTCGGTTGTGGATGGCTTTCCTGCCATGATGGGGATTATGTGGGACCGCCTTCATTTCTCCTCCGAGGCGCCGAGCGTACCCCAGGAGGGCTTGGCGGCGGTCTTGGCCCCCATTTTCGCAGACCGGGACGGAATTCTGCGACTGGTGCTCACCAAACGGTCCCGAAATCTCAACAGCCACGCCGGACAGATCGCGTTTCCGGGAGGAAAACCCCATACCGAGGATGCCGGTCCGGTGGAGACGGCCCTCCGTGAGACCCATGAGGAGGTGGGCATCCATCCGTCAGAGGTGGAGGTGCTGGGTTTCCTGCCGGTGATCCGCACGGTGCGTTTCGCCCTGCCCATGGTGGGGATCGTGGCCCGCATCGGGGGTGAGTCCGCCTTTCGTGCTTCGCCGGAGGAGGTGGAAAAGGTTTTGACTCCTTCCCTCGAGGCGCTGGCGGCCCCCGAGAACTGGGTGGTCCGGACTTGGTCCGGCGTGCCGCTCTGGTTCATGGAGGTCTCGGGAGAGTGGCTATGGGGAGCCACGGCTTATCTGGTGCGGGTCATGTTGGGATTGTCTGTAGCGCCACGGCCTGCTGATCTGACCGCCTAGAGGGACAAGATGTCCTTGCCTGGCCGTCCAAGAGTCGGAAAAGAGATGCAACAGTGGCAATTCCAAAGTGGAAAATCGGCTACGCCAGCCTGTTATACCGTATAATGTGGTTTAGAACCCACCTAGATCTCCTTACGGTGACTAGGCCCAACAAAGGCCCGCCTCGGCGGGCCTTTGTGCATCACTTCCACTCCCTAGGTTTCGGGATGCGTCCGCCCCGTTCATCGATAACCGGGTCTGGCAACTGAGAACGTCGCAGGTGCCTCAGCCGCAAGGTTCGTTCCTCCGAACCGAAGAGACGCCGGGGTTGCCCTGATCGGCGGTGAGGGTTGAGTGTTATTACCGTTATGCCCTTCTTGTCAGCCATATCGACTGGAGTTTGAAGGTCGCTGTCGTTGGAAATGACAAGGGCAGTGTCCATCAGATCATGACATGCGTCCCACACTAGATGGGCACCTAATGACACATCTGATCCCTTCTCCTCAGTGGAGATCACTCTGGTGAATTTCTGCAGGTTTCCAGCCAAAGGCAGTCGTTTGGGACGCAGCTTGAACTGTCCGAAATGTACCTCCACGTCGGCATGGGCAACCAGGGCTCGGATGTAGTCATTCTGGCGTTGTGACAGGCCTGGATCATCAGGCCGATTCTTCACTCGTGCTGTGAAATACTTCACTCTCTCGATGCTGTAGCCTCGCAAGAGAGCTTCCGCAAGGGCTCGATGATCTACCCACTTCAGGTGGGTCTTCTTGAGAGCACCGTAATAGAAGTTGAATCCGTCAACGTAGACGACGACCCGAGGTTGAGACTTTTGGTTCATCAACGACTCACCCCGGACGTCACACTGGTTGAAACTACCGTCATTTAGGGTCGGATGCAGTTCCCAAACCTAGAAGACCTGCAGGGGGTGGTTGCTGGGCGGCGCCGAGCCGCAACAAACCCACGGTCAGCCCGTCCGAGAGCGCCTCCCATGAGGCTTCGATGATGTTGGGATGAACCCCCACCGTCCCCCAGGAGGTGACGCCGTCGGAGGTCTCGATCAACACCCGGACGGTGGCGCTGGTGCCGTCGGAGGAGTCCAGCACCCTCACCCGGAAGTCGATCAACCGGAGACGATCGAGTTGCGGGAAGGCCGAGATCAGAGAGGCGCGCAGTGCCTGGTCCAAGGCGTGGACAGGTCCCACTCCGGTGCCCGCGGTGCGGTGACGGATCCCTCCGACTTCCACCACGACCTCGGCCTGGGAGACGATCTCGCCATCGGCGCCGTCATGTTGGATGGAGACCGAGAAGCTGTGGGCCGAGAATAGGTTCTGGCTCCAGCCGAGCGTGCGTCTCACCAACAACTCGAAGGTCCCGTCGGCCGCTTCGAACTGGTATCCGCGGTGTTCCATCTCCTTGATGTGCCCGAGGACCTCCCCGGCCAGGTCCTGGGAGATCGTGAGCCCCAGGGAGGCGGCTCTCCGGATCACCGCCGCCCGCCCGGCCTGCTCGGAGATGACCATCCGGGTGTGGTTGCCAACCAGGTCGGGACGGGTGTGCTCGTAGGCGTCGGGGCGGCGGGCCAGAGCAGAGGTGTGCAGACCGGCCTTGTGCGTGAACGCCGAACCGCCAACATACGGGCGATGAGGTTCCAGGGTGATGTTCACCACCTCGGCGATGTGATGGGAGATGGGAGAAATCTGGGAGAGGCGCTCCTGGTCCACCACCGGAACCCCCATCTTCAGCACCAGGTCGGGGATGACCGTGGAGAGGTTTGCGTTTCCGGTCCGCTCTCCATAGCCGTTTATACATCCCTGGACCTGCCTCACCCCCTGCGAGGCGGCTACCAGCGACGAAGCCACCGCGCATCCGGCGTCGTCGTGAAAATGGACTCCCAGTTCGGCTCCGGGCAGGGCCAGTCCTATCTCATCGATGATCCTGTTTATCTGGATGGGCAGAGCCCCGCCATTGGTGTCGCACAGCACCAACCGCTCAGCGCCCGCCTCCCATGCGGCCCGCAACACCGCCACCGCGTACCGGGGATTGGTGCGATAGCCGTCGAAGAAGTGCTCGGCGTCGAAGAACACCCGTCTGCCGTGTGACTTCAGATACTCCACCGACTCGGCGGCCATGCGGATTCCCTCGTCCAGGTCGGTGCGAAGGGCCTCTCGGACGTGGTAGTCCCAGGACTTGCCCACGATGCAGATGATCTCGGTCTCTGCCGCCAGGAGGGCTCGTATCTGGGGATCGCTCTCCACTCGTCGGGAGGGGCGACGTGTGGATCCGAAAGCGGTGAGTTGGCTGTTGGACAGGGACAACTCGGTCTTCGCCCGGGCGAAGAACTCGTCATCCTTGGGCAAGGCGCCGGGCCACCCGCCCTCGATGAAGTGGACTCCCAGGGAGTCCAGGAGGGAGGCGATCCGCAGCTTGTCGGAGACGGTGAGAGAGATCCCCTCCTGCTGGGCGCCGTCGCGTAAGGTCGTGTCGTAGATCTCGAGTTCCGGATGGACTGTGGGGGCCATGGTTTTCTCCGGTGGGCAATCAAAAAGCCCTCTGCTCAGCAGAGGGCTTGGCGCGGGCTGTGGGCTGGCCGGCGCCTATGGGTCGATAATGATGGAAAGGGAGTCGAACTCTTGCATGGCGGCCATTATGGCAGAGTCAAGGGAGGATGTCAACTGGCTAGGATGAGCGCTGTTCCAATGGTCGAAGGCAAGAAGAGGGTTTTCTCGGGTATCCAACCCACCGGTGAGCTCCACCTGGGCAATCTGGTGGGAGCGTTGCGCAACTGGGCGCAGATGCAGCAGGACTACGAGACGTACTACTGCGTGGTGGACCTCCATGCCATGACCGTCCCCTACGATCCGGTCGCTTTCGGGACCGCCCGTCTCGAGACCGCCAAGCTGGTGATGGCATCGGGGATAGATCCCGGGCGCTCGGTGTTCTACTTCCAGTCCCAGGTTCCCCAGCACGCCGAACTGGCCTGGGTGCTGTCGACCATCACGGGGATCGGGCAGCTCAACCGGATGACCCAGTACAAGGAGAAGGCGGATCGCACCGGCCAGAATCTGGGACTCCTGTCCTATCCGGTCTTGATGGCGGCCGACATCCTGATCCACAAGGTGCACGCTGTGCCGGTGGGCGACGACCAGCGCCAGCACTTGGAGTTGACGCGGGATCTGGTGGAGCGATTCAACCACCGATTCGGAGAGGTGTTCCCTGTTCCTGACCGGATCACTCCCGAGGTGGGAGCGCGGGTGATGTCGCTCCAGGATCCCACCTCCAAGATGTCCAAGAGCGATCCCGACGTGCGTTCCCGGCTGCTGTTGACCGACTCGGCCGACCAGATCCGCCGCAAGGTGCGCGCCGCGGTGACCGACTCGGGACGCACGGTGGACTACGACTGGGAGACGAAGCCGGGTATCTCGAACCTGCTGGAGTTGTTCTCGGTGGCCTCCGGCCGCTCGGCCGAGGACCTGGCCTCCGAGTACCGGGACCAGGGCTACGGTCGGTTCAAGGGCGCGGTGGCCGAGGCGCTCTGTGAGTACATGGCGCCGGTGCGGGAGCGATATGAGGGTATGGAGGACGCCGAGGTGTCACGCCTGATGTCCGAAGGCGCCGCCGAGGCCCGCCGCCGGGCCGCGGTCTCCATGGCTACCGTCTGGGAAGCGGTGGGGTTGTCAACCTAGGGCCCGGGCGATTGCTCCCATGGGAGGGGGGTTCAACCGGAGGACGACCATAGCCGGGTGTCGGGCCGGAACTGGCTCCAAGCGAACCAGAAGGCCTGGTGGGAGGGGATCTCGGATCCGTCCGAGACCGAGATGGCCCGAAGCCCGTCGCCGTCCTTGATCAGCCGCACACCCTCCGCGGTCACCTCTCCCCCCGAGTCGATGACGGCCAGGGCGGCTTCTCGGGAGAAGGCAATGGTTCTTCCGTCCTCCAGTTCCACGCCCACCACCAGGTCTTGAACACCGAGGCGGGTGTCCACGTCTCCCACCGGGAAGATCGGGCCATGGTCGTCTCTGCCCCCCAGGGGGTCGAGTGGATAGAACCGACCCAGTCCGCCGTCTTCGGCCAGGATGGTGGTGTCAGGGTGGGCTTCCTTCCATGCACCCCAAGTGGATGAAACCACCGTGGCCTGTTTCAACCGGATGCCGGATTCCCGCAGCGGGCCCGACACGGCTTCACCGGTGAAGGTGTCGAACACCGACGACGTGTTGAGGTCGTACATGACCTTGTTCGACCTGTTCAGGAGCCCCGAAGTGCGGAGAACCGGGACCTCGGTCCCCTCGGGGACCCCGTCGGTGAGGTACGCCTGCGCCGAGCCGCAAAGAGTGCAATAGGGCATCCCGATCCGCCGTCCCCCCAGGGTGTCATTGACCATCTCGTGGATTTCCATCTGGTGTTTGGGATAGGCGCGGGACTCTCCGTTGATGGTCACGCCGAAGACCACCCGGTCGTCGGGGTACCAGTCTCCTTCAGAAGCCGGGGTTACCGCGGGGTCGTCCAGGGAAGGGATGCATCCCCGCGAGCAGGGGAAGGTGGCGCCGAGGGGCCGGTCATCGATGAAGACTCCGCCCCAACTCACCCAGCGCCAGTCGATGGTTGCGTCCGGGTCGTTGAAGAACGGCTCCCAGAGCGGCTCCACCAGTACGAACAGGCGCTTTTTGAATTTCGGGTAATCGGGGAATGCGGGGAGGTCCCAGGCGATGAGAAGGTCGGTGGCCCGTTTCCACAGGTAGTTGGGGTCCCCGGCTATCCCTTCGTCTCCCAACATTCTCTGGAGTCGGTCCTGTATCACCTCAATGAGTTCGAGACTGTTGGCGAAGCGCAGTAGATCGGTGAGGACCCAGGCGATACGGATGTCGTCGTGGTTGGTGAAAGACATCAACTCCATGTGGCCGAATCTGCGGTCACGTTCGAGAATCTCGAAGAAGGCATTGAGGTCATGGCGCAGTTCAACCGAGATACCGCCCTCGGGGAACTCGGGGGGAGGTGGGAAGGTGTATCCGTCGCTCGAAACCAGAGAGACGGAGTCGCCTGAGTCTGCCGGTGCCGCGTCGGTGGGGGCTTCCGCCGCGGCGGTAGTGGTGACGGCCGAGGTGGTGGAGGTGGTTTCGTCGGGGGAGGGCGCGGTTGACGTGGTTTCCACGGCGGGCTCGGCCGGGGACTCGGTTGTGGCCGGGGATGTGGTGGCGGTTTCGGCAGGCTCCACGGGGGTTTCAGATGCCGTCTCGCCACCGCATGACGCCAGGATCAGGGCGACTGCAACGATCAATCGGCGCATGGCTGCTCCAATGTGGCTACCGACGGCGCCATAGGGAATTGCAGGTGCAGGTGTCCATATTTCGGCACGCCGGCCTGCTCCTGACCCTCGCGAAAGTCGCCACGGACCATGATACTCCGGTCCCGATACCCAGCGACGATCGATACAGAACAGGATATGGTTCGTTGGCGCATCGCCACAATCAAGACGACCGGGACTGTCCCGGGGAAAGGGTGAGATCTGTCACTGGGGGTCTCCATCCTTGAGTCGAGAAACGAGGCTGGCGGTTGGTAGCCTTGTGGTGGTTCAGGGGTTGCGGAGTCTCGGATGCAAATCGACATCGGCATAGGCAAGAGTGCCCGGCGGGTGTATGGGCTCGATGAAATAGCCATCGTTCCCACGCGCCGCACGCGGGATCCCGATGACGTGGATCTCGGTTGGCAACTGGACGCCTATCGCTTCTCCGCGCCCGTGATGGGAGCGCCCATGGATTCCACCATGAGCCCCGCCACGGTCATCGAAGTTGGCAGGCTGGGCGGTTTGGGGGTCCTGAACCTGCAGGGACTTTGGACTCGCTACCGGGATCCGGGCCCCATCTACGACGAGATAATCTCCACCCCGTCCGATCGCGCCACCGCGGTCCTACAGGAGGTCTACCGGGAGCCGATCAAGAGGGACTTGGTCGGCGAGCGCATCCAGCAAATACGGGATGCAGGTCTGATCTCGGCAGCCAGCCTCACGCCCCAGAACACGCTGCAGTACGCTCCCACCGCCGTGGAAGCGGGGCTGGACCTGCTGGTGATACAGGGAACGGTTGTGTCGGCCGAACACGTCTCGACCCGTACAGAGCCCTTGAATCTCAAGAAATTCATCGCCGAGTCACCGGTGCCGGTGGTGGTGGGAGGCTGCTCTTCGTACTCGATGGCCAGTCATCTCATGCGCACCGGCGCGGTGGGGATACTGGTGGGAGTGGGCCCGGGGGCGGCAAGCGCAACCCGCGGGTCCCTGGGAGTGGGCGTATCCCAGGCCACGGCCATAGCGGACGCGGCCGGAGCCCGGGTTCAATACCTCCTGGAGACCGGTAGGTACGTGCATGTCATCGCCGATGGAGGGATGCGGACCGGAGGGGAGATAGCCAAGGCGATCGCCTGCGGAGCGGACGCGGTGATGCTGGGCTCACCCCTGGCGGCGGCTCGCGAAGCGCCCGGGTCGGGATTCCACTGGGGGATGTCGTCCTTCCATCCATCCCTGCCCCGCGGCTCCAGAATCCAGGTTCCCACCCGTGGGACGCTCAGGGAGATAATGATCGGTCCCGCGGTGGAGAGCGATGGCCGCACCAACCTGTTCGGCGCCCTCCGCAGGTCCATGTCCACCACCGGTTACTCCAACATCTCCGAATTCCAGAAGGCGGAGGTGGTGATCGCACCCACCTTCTTGACCGAGGGCAAGGGGTTTCCGCTGACGGATCAGTTGGAGACGGGTTGACCGTCTCCGCCGACAATGTACTGGTTGTGGATCTTGGGGCTCAGTACGCCCGTCTGATCGCCCGTCGCATCCGGGAGGCGAGAGTCCATTCAGAGATCGTGCCCGCCCGTATCACCGCCGCCGAGGCAAGAGAGCGTTCCCCGTCCGGCATCGTTCTCTCGGGTGGACCGGCATCCGTCTATTCGCCCGATGCGGTCTCCATCGACCCCGGATTGCTGGACTTGGGGGTTCCGGTGCTGGGGATCTGCTACGGCCACCAGCTCATCGCCGAGTTGCTGGGAGGGCGGGTGGCCGCCACCGGCGGGGGCGAGTTCGGGAATACGGCAATGGAGGTGGAAGGCCCATCGGTCCTGTTGGAGGACTTTCCGGAGGTCTCCGAGGTATGGATGAGCCATCGCGATGCGGTGGAGAAGGCGCCGGATGGATTCACCGTCACCGCCCGGACTCCCGGCGCTTCCGTGGCGGCGATGGAGGACCGTGACCGGGGTTTCTACGGCGTGCAGTTCCATCCCGAGGTGACCCATACTCCGAAGGGAATGGATGTGTTGAAGAGGTTCCTCTATGACGCCTGCGGGGTTCAGGCTTCCTGGACGGCGCAGTCGATCATCGACAGAGAAGTCCGGAACGTTCGCCAACAGATAGGCGCGTCCCGGGCAGTTTGCGGGCTGTCGGGGGGAGTGGACTCTGCGGTGGCGGCGGCCCTTGTGCACCGGGCCATCGGAGATCGCCTCACCTGTGTGTTCGTGGATCATGGACTGCTCCGCCAGGACGAGCCAGAACAGGTGGAGGAGGTGTTCGGTGACAACTTCTCCACCAACCTGATCCATGTCAAGGCTCAGAAGCGGTTTCTGGCTGCTCTTTCAGGAGTGACCGATCCCGAAACCAAGAGGAAGATCATCGGGGAGACCTTCATCAAGGTGTTCGAGGAGGTCTCCGACCGGCTCTCAGGGTGTGGTTATCTGGTGCAGGGAACGCTCTATCCCGATGTAATCGAGTCGGGAGGCGGGGACGCGGCGGTGATCAAAAGCCACCACAACGTGGGTGGCCTTCCCGAGCACATGAGGCTGGAGTTGGTGGAACCGCTTCGGGATCTGTTCAAGGATGAAGTTCGTGCGGTAGGAGAGCAGTTGGGCCTGCCGGAGGAGATAGTTTGGCGCCACCCCTTTCCGGGCCCCGGTCTGGCGATTCGCATAATCGGAGAGGTCACTGCCGAGCGGCTCGACCTGCTGCGCCGGGCCGACGCGATCGTTCTGGACGAGATCCGTAAGGCTGGTTTGTATCGCGACCTGTGGCAGGTGTTTGGAGTCCTGCCTGCCGTCCGGTCGGTGGGAGTCCAAGGGGATGGGCGCACGTACGCCTATCCCCTGGTGGTGCGGGCGGTGGAAAGCGACGAGGCTATGACGGCGGACTGGGCCCGGCTTCCCTATCAGGTTCTGTCCAACATCTCCCGGCGGGTGATCGGTGAGGTGGAGGGCATCAATCGGGTGCTCTACGATGTCTCCTCCAAGCCTCCCGCCACGATCGAATGGGAGTGAGATGATCGGTGCCCACCCGCTCCTGGAGGACTTGAATCCCGAGCAGAAGGGCGCGGTGACCATTGCGGGGGGTCCGGTGATGGTGGTGGCGGGAGCCGGATCGGGCAAGACCCGGGTCCTGACTCATCGCATAGCCTATCTGATCAGGGAGATGGGAGTCAGACCCCACTCCATCCTGGCCATCACCTTCACCAACAAGGCCGCCCGCGAGATGCGAGAGAGGGTTGGGGGACTCCTGGGGGCGACGGTGAACGAAATGTGGGTTTCCACTTTTCACTCGGCGTGCGCCCGCATCCTGCGTCGCGAGGCGCATGCCTTCGGATACCGGTCGAACTTCTCGATATACGACCGTTCCGACTCGGTGCGTCTCGTGAGAAACTGTCTCAACGACTTGGGTTTGGACGCCAGTCGACTCTCCCCCCGGGGACTCTTGAACAAGATCAGCGAAGCCAAGAACAGTCTGGTGGACTACGAGACCTTCCTGGACCGGACAGAGGTCCCCGTCGAGGTGGCGGAGGTCTACAGGCTCTACCAGCAGCGCCTTCTCCAGATGTCGGCCATGGACTTCGACGATCTGCTCATGGTGACCGTGGAATTGTTCGGCGCGGTTCCCGAGGTGCTGAACAAGTACCAGGGCATCTTCGGTCACGTGCTGGTTGACGAATACCAGGACACCAATCAGGCCCAGTATCTGCTGGTCCGGGAACTGGCGAAGCTTCACAGGAGCTTGTTCGTGGTGGGGGACAGCGATCAGTCGATCTATGCCTTTCGAGGGGCCGACTATCGGAACTTCGAGCGTTTCGACGAAGATTTTCCCGAAGCCCGCCGGGTGATACTCAACCGCAACTACCGGTCGACCTCCACCATCCTCGATGCCGCCAACGAGGTCATAAGCGCCAATCTGCGCTCCGACCCCAAGGACCTGTGGTGTGATCAGCACGATGGGGAACAGATCGTCGTCCATCAGGGGGCGGGGGCGGTCCGTGAGGCTCGATTCGTGTCCAACCGGGCACGTGAACTGTTGGCGGAGGGCTACAACCCGGGAGACATGGCGGTGTTTTACCGGACCAACGCACAGTCACGCGCCTTCGAAGAGACGCTACGGCGGTCCAAGGTGCCATACCAGGTGGTGGGAGCGGTGGCGTTCTACCAACGCCGGGAGGTCAAGGATGTGGTGGCCTATCTGCAGGTGGTGGCCAACCCCGACGACGGGGTGGCGCTGCGGAGAATCATCAACACTCCTCGGAGGGGAATCGGGCGGACCTCGCTGGGTCACCTGGAGCGTTTCGTCTCAACCGAGGAGGTGAGCCTGCGGGAGGGTTTGGAAAGGGCCGATGAGATCCCCGGGATATCGACCCGGGCTCGTAAGGGGGTGCAGCAACTGGCGGATGTGTTGGCCGCGATCAAGGGACATCTTGAATCCGATGGGGTGGGGCGAGCTGCGGAAAGCGCCATTTTCGATACGGGAATGGCGGAGATGGCCACCGCCGAGGGGGGCATAGAGGCGGAGAGTCGCTCTGACAATCTGGCTGAACTCTCCCGGGTGGCGTACGAGTTTGAATCCAACCTCGAGGAGGACCTGGCGCCGTTGGAGCAACTCGGTCGATTCCTGGAGGGAGCCTCGCTGGTGTCGGATCCCGACAATCTCGATGAGGGCGCTGGTGCGGTGGCCTTGATGACGGTCCACAGCGCCAAGGGCCTGGAGTTCCCGGTGGTGTTCGTGGTGGGCATGCAGGATGGGCTGTTCCCTCACGAGCGCAGCATCTCCGAACCGGACCAACTGGAGGAGGAGCGGCGCCTCTTCTACGTGGCGATCACCCGCTCCATGGAGAGGCTTCACCTCAGTTGGGACGACACCCGCATGGTGGGGGGGTATCCGTATCCGCAGGTCCCCAGCCGCTTCTTGCGAGAGATCCCCGAGCGACTTGTGGTTCGTGTCGGAGGCCGCGATTCTTCCCGCTCCGGAAAAGGGGGGCGACGGGGATCTCCCGGGGGGCAGTCTCGCTCTCTGGCCGGCCGAGGGCGGTCGTTCAGGAAGATCGTGAGTCAGTCGGGGGTCGAGGTGGGAGATCGGGTCCGCCACTCGACCCTGGGAGTCGGAAGGGTGCTGACCATCTCCGGCCACGGCGCCCGCGCCTCGGCCACCATCTTCTTTCCCAGTCTGAAGGCTCAGCGGGAACTGATGCTCTCCGCGGTGGAGAAGATGGAGGGATTCGGGCCCGATGCGGCCTCCCGTTTCGGATAGAGGACCGTGTTCGAACCGATCAGAACAGGGAGGGACTCCCGTCCGGTCCTGGCGATTGAGAACACCACCGGCATGGTGGAAACAGGGTATGTCGGAATTGTGAGGAGAATCACCTGTTAACGATTTCACTGTTCCAGCAGGTGTAGCCAGGGTGTGATGCCCGCGGGCGGCGTTGGACACCCGTGACAGGGTTGGGAGCCGTCGCAAACTAGAGTGGGAAAGCAGCCAACCACCCCCCGGATCCGTTTGACATGTGGAGTTGTCCGTCATTCAGCCACCGCCCTCCAAGGGTGGCGTTGCTGTGGTTGGCGGCAGCGATGTTGCTCCTGGCTTGCGGTGACGAGGAGAAGCCCGCTGCGGAACCTTCCTCCACGACCCTGCAATCGACCACCACCGCAACCCAGCCGCCGATCACCACGGCCTCGCCGACCACCACCACGCCACAGCCACCGACCACCACCAGCCCACCGACCACTGTGCCTGAGGCTCCGATTGGCATTGAGGGTTTGGACATCGACCGCGACACGGTTTGGAGAGATGTGTTCGACGCTCTGACTCCCGCCGAGCAGGCTTGCGTCAGCGACGCGGCTGGAACGGAGCTGGACAGGGTCTTGCGGCAGGGGATCCTGGATGAGGATCAATTGAGCCAGCCACAATTGGCGTTACTCCCATGCCTCCCTCCCCAGGTAGTCAGAGCCGTGTTTCTGGCCGGCATGGCGTTCGGAATGGAGGACGACGGAATCCAGGTGGGCGAAGAGCAGGAAGACTGTTTGCGGGAGGTCGTTGACGAGATGGACGTGACCGCCCTCATCGCCGTATTGACTTCGGATTCCGGTGCTTCCGACGAAGCCGCCCAGGCGGAAGACGCGGCTCAACTCTTTGAGATGATGGCTGGTTTGCTGAGGTGCCTACCCGAACTGTTCGATGCCGGCGTCGGAGGGCCGGACGACTTTGCAGATGGCGCGGCGAGCGCGGTTCGGTTGGTGGTGGGAGAGGCTGCTGAGGGGGTCTTGGAGAACGAGGGAGACGTGGACTACTTCGTGTTCGAGGCGGTGGAGGGCGAGGTGTACGAGGTGGAGGTCGACCTGGGGACTCTTGGCGATTCGGTGGTGGCGATTGCCGACGCCGACGGGTTTCAGCTCGACTACAACGATGACCGGGGGGACGATTCCTACGGGTCGCGGCTGGTATGGAGGGCGTCGATGACCGGGGATTTCTACGTTGAGGTGTCGGGTTTCGGTGGAGGCTTCGGTTCGACGGGCTCCTACACGCTGAGGGTTGTTGCGCTCGATGTGGAGGATGACCATGGGGATGGGGTGGATGGGGCCTCCGAGATGGTGTTGGGCGAATCTGTGGAGGGCGTGTTGGATTACGAGGGGGATGTGGACTATTTCGTGTTCGAGGCGGTGGAGGGGGAGGTGTACGAGGTGGATGTGGACCTGGGGACGCTCTCGGATTCGGTGGTGGCGGTGGTGGATTCCCACGGTTGGGAGGTGGCGTGGAACGATGACCGGGGCGATGAGGATTTGGGGTCTGGATTGGCGTGGAGGGCGCCGCAGTCCGGGGACTTCTTTGTGGAGGTGTCGGGTTATGGGGAGGGTTCGTACATGTTGGCGGTAGTGGTCTCCGACATCGTCGATGACTATGCCGATGGGGTGGATGGCGCAACCGAGGCGGCGTTGGGGGAGTCTGTGGAAGGGGTGTTGGAGTACGCCGATGATGTGGACGTCTTCGTGTTCGGGGCTGCTGAGGATGTGTTGTATGAGGTGGATGTGGAGTTGGGTTCTCTCTCCGACTCGGCGGTGGCCGTTTATGACGCCGATGGGGTGTGGTTGGGTTCTAATGATGACCGCGGAGAGGGTTCGTTTGCGTCTCGCCTGGTGTTTAGGGCACCGGTCAGCGGGGACCTCTATGTCGAGGTGTCGGGCTATGGGGAGGGTTCCTACACCCTGACGGTCCGGGAGTCCGACATCACGGACGACCACTCGAACCTGTCGGAGGGCGCCACCGCGGTGGAAGTGGGGAGGTCGGCGGCGGGGGTGCTGGACTATCCCGATGATGTGGACGTTTTCGTGTTCGGAGCCTTGGAGGGCACCTTGTATGAGATAGCCGTGACATTGGGCACCCTCTCCGACTCGGTACTCGCGGTCTATGACTCCGATGGATTCGAGTGGGCCTGGGATGACGACTATGAGGGTTCCCTGGCGTCTCGTGTCGAGTGGCGGGCGCCGTTGACAGGGGACTTCTATGTTGAGGTGTCGGGTTACGGGGAGGGTTCCTACACCCTGGCCGTGGAGGTCTCCGAGTAAGACGGGGTGAAGATCACCCGGGTGTGCACTCCGTGCCGACGGTTGCCGCGTCAGGAGAGCTCGGCGTATTTTGCCTCGATGTGGCTCTGCAGTTCTCTGAACGATTCGGCGAACTTCTGGACGCCCTCGGCCTCCAGGGTCTCCACCACGTCCTGGTAGTCGATTCCGACGCTCTCCAGTTTTTCCAGGAGGTTCCGGGCAAGGGCGATCTCTTCGGGCCCGAAGATGGAGGGGCGAGGAGAGCCATGATCCGCATAGGCCTCGATGGTGGACAACGGCAAGGTGTTGACCGTGTGGGGTGAGACCAGGGTATCAACGTACAAGGTGTCCGGATAAGCCGGGTTCTTGGTGGATGTGGAAGCCCACAGCGGCCGTTGTATGCGTGCTCCCTGTGCTGCCAGGCGGTCCCACCGGCTGCCGGAGAAAGCCGAGAGAAAGTCCCCGTAGGCGGCTTGGGCGTTGGCAATCGCGGCCCTTCCCCGAAGAGCCAGCGCTTCGGCGCCGCCGGCCTCCTCCAATCGGCCGTCCACCTCGGTGTCGACCCTCGACACGAAGAACGACGCCACCGACGCCACCTCCCGCAGGTTTCCTCCCACCGCGGAATAGTCCTCCAAGCCACTGAGGTATGCGTCCATCACCTCCCGGTATCGCTGGAGCGAGAAGATCAGGGTTACGTTCACCGAGATCCCCTCTCCGGTCAACCGGCGAATGGCCGGGATCCCCTCGGGTGTCGCGGGCACCTTCACCAGCAGGTTGGGACGGCTCACCCGCTTCACCCACTCCCGGGCTTCGGCGATGGTGGCGGGAGTGTCCGCCGCCAGTTCGGGTGACACCTCCACCGAAACAAAGCCATCCGTACCGCCGCTCTCTCTGTGCACGGTTTTGAGGACGTCGCAGCCATCCACGATGTCGCGGGTGATGAGTTCCGCGTAGGTCTCGTCGGGATCCAAGCCTTCCCGAATCAGGCGCGCCATCTCGGCGTCGTAGTCGGTGCTCTTCGTGATCGCCGCCGCGAAGATGGAGGGATTGGAGGTGACCCCGGTTATGTGCTGCCGGCTGACCCGGCGGGCCAGTTCCCCGCTGTCCAGCATGGACCTGGAGATCTGGTCGGCCCAGATGCTCTGTCCGGCCAATGCCAGAGCCTGAAGGGGAGAAACTGCCATGAGATGGATGGTAATGGCGGTTTCTACCCTTGGGAAGATGAGAAAACGGGTTTTGATCGCCAAGGCGGGATTGGACGGCCATGATCGGGGCGCCAAAGTCGTGGCCCGAGCCCTGCGAGACGGGGGGCACGAGGTGATTTACACCGGGCTCCACCAGACACCCGAGCAGGTGGTCGCCGCAGCCATCCAGGAGGACGTGGACGCCATCGGCCTATCGGTGATGTCGGGAGCGTACATGTCCATTTTCCCTCCCATCCTGGAACTCCTGTCTTCGGCCGGAGCGGGACACATAGCGGTTTTCGGCGGAGGGGTCATCCCCGCGGAGGATGTGGAACGCCTCCGGACGATAGGGGTTTCCCGGGTCTTCACTCCCGGCTCCTCCCTGGAAGAGATAGTGGAGTGGGTCGGCTCCGACCTGTAGCCGGCCGCGGTCGGTCGAGGTAGGAGGGGCCCGGGCGAGGGTTACCATAAGTGGGCTGTGAACATTCATGAGCACCAGGCCAAGGAGTTGCTCTCCTCGTACGGTGTGACCGTTCCCCTCGGCGCCGTGGCCTTCACCCCCGCGGAAGCCGGGGCGGCGGCCGCATCGATAATGGAGAAGACCGGCGGTCACATGGTGATCATCAAGGCTCAGATCCATGCCGGAGGCCGGGGCAAGGGCAGCTTTCGCGAGCACCCCGACGCCGGGCTGGCCGGCGTGAACGTCGTCGCTTCCGGACAGACGAGTCTCATGGGAGAGCGGATGACCGAACTGGCCGAGAAGATGCTGGGATCCACCCTGGTGACCGTTCAGACCGGACCCTCGGGGAAGGTGGTGAACCGTGTTCTGCTGGAGGCGGCCGTGGACATCGCACAGGAGCTCTATCTGGCTATCCAGTTGGACCGGAGAATCGCCCGGCCGGTTCTCCTGGCCTCCACCGAGGGAGGGGTCGAGATCGAACAGGTGGCGGCCGAGTCACCCGAGAAGCTCCACACCGAGGTCATCGATCCCGCGGTCGGGATCCGGCCCTTCCAACTGCGGCGCCTGGCAGGGCGTCTGGGCCTGACCGGCAAAGCCGCCTCCTCCTATGTGGATCTGGCCCGAAGGCTGGTAGCGGCCGCCGGAGAACTCGACACCGAACTGCTGGAGATCAACCCCCTGGTGATCAACGCTTCCGGGGAGGCGCTGGCTTTGGACGCCAAGCTGTCCTTCGAGGACAACGCCCTCTACCGCCACCCCGAGATCGCCGGGTTGAGGGATGAGAGCGAAGAGGAGCCGGCCGAGACCGTGGCCCGCAAAGCCGGGCTCAACTATGTGAAGCTGGATGGCCGGATAGGGTGCATGGTGAACGGAGCCGGTCTGGCCATGGCGACCATGGACACCGTGGAGCACTACGGGGGGAGTCCCGCCAATTTCCTGGACGTGGGAGGGGATACCGACGAGGAGCGGGTGGCGACCGGCTTTCGAATCATCACCGCCGATCCCAATGTGAGAGGGATCTTCGTCAACATATTCGGGGGGATCGTCCATTGCGACGTGATAGCCAAGGGCGTGCTGGCCGCCACCGAGCAGGTGGGTCTTTCGGTACCGCTGGTGGTGCGCTTGGAGGGCACCAACGTGGAGTTGGGGCGCAGGATCATCGCCGAATCGGGGCTGGGAGTGATCTCGGCCACGAACATGGCGGAAGGCGCCCGCCGCATCGTGGAGCTGTGCAGATGAGCATCCTCTGCGGAAGGGACACCCGGCTATTGATCCAGGGCCTGGGCCGGGCCGGTCGCTTCCACGGCCACCAGATCATCGCCTACGGCACGGAGGTGGTTGCTGGGGTCCATCCCCGCCGGGCAGGCGAGACCGAGCGGTTCTCGGGAGAGACCGATCACTCGGGAGTTCCAGGAAGGGAAGACTCATTCTCCGTAGACCTGCCGATCTTCTCGGGCGTGGCGGAGGCGGTGGACGCCACCGGCGCCAACGCCAGCCTGATTTTCGTCCCTCCCCCCGCGGCGGCCGATTCCATCATGGAGGCGGCCGAGGCCGGGGTGGAGTTGATCGTTTGCATCACCGAAGGCATCCCGGTCAACGACATGGTGGAGGCCAAACGCTATCTCGATTCGCGCTCCAGCCGCCTGATCGGGCCCAACTGCCCGGGCGTGATCACTCCCGGGGAGTGCAAGATCGGGATAATGCCCGGCTACATACACGCCCGGGGGAGGGTGGGAGTGATCAGCCGCTCGGGCACCCTGACCTACGAGGCGGTCTATCAACTCACCAACCTGGGCCTTGGTCAGACGACCGCTCTGGGCATCGGAGGAGATCCGGTGAACGGGACCAGCTTCGTCGATGCCCTGGAACTGTTCCAAGCCGACCCTGCCACCGAAGGTGTGCTGATGATCGGGGAGATAGGCGGGCCGGCCGAAGAGGAGGCCGCCGATTACGTTCGCTCTCACATGACCAAGCCGGTGGCGGGGTTCATCGCCGGGTTGACGGCGCCCCCCGGAAAGCGCATGGGGCATGCCGGGGCGATCATCTCAGGCGGTCAGGGGACGGCCCAGAGCAAAATAGAGGCCTTCCGCCGGGCCGGAATCGAGATAGCCGCCACCCCGTCCGAGATGGGCGCCGCGATGGCTGCCGCGCTCGGGAGGTAGCCGACCCGGACGGACCGGTCGGCGCAGGGGTACCGCCCGCACGCGGGTACCCTTGACCGGATGGAACCCGTATCCGGGCTGGTCCAGAACGGGGAGTGGCCACCGTGAGGTTGGTGATCGTGTCGGCGGGGAACGTTTCACGAAACGTCATCGGCCGGCTGGGCGACAGATGGGAGATCACCCTTATCGACCCCGCAGAGGACTCCCTGGAGATGGCCCGGCAAATTCGCCAGGTGGACACCGTCCAGGGAGACGGATCGAGTCGGCTGGTGTTGCGCAGGGCCGGGTTGGAGGGGGCCGAGGCGCTGATCGCCGCCAGCCGGGACGACGACATCAACATGGAGGCGTGTCGCTACGCCCGGGAACTGGGGGTGCCCCGGATCATCTCGGTGGCCAGCCGCTACGAGCAACTCCCCTCCTACCGGGAACTGGGGGTGACGGTGGTGTCGGCCGACAACCTGACCGCCCGGCATGTCGAGATCAACCTGGACGGGCGACGCACCCAGTCGGCGGCCTTCGCCAACGGCCTGGCCGAGGCCATGGAATTCCGCATCTCCGGTGACTCGCCTCTCCGTGGGGTATCCGTCCGGTCGCTGGGGCTGCGTTCATGGTTGGTGGCGACCGTGCTCCGAGACCAACGCCTGATCATCCCGCACGGCAACACGGTCCTGGAGGAGGGGGACCTGGTCACGGTGGTCGGCGCCACCGAGGACTATGCGGACATGGTGGAGACGTTCACCACCGGTCACGCCAACTTTCCTCTCGACTACGGCCTCTCGGTGGCGGTGTCCCTCACCGCCGGGCCGACGGACGACGAGGTGCTAGCCGAGGCGGCCCACTTCGTGAAGTTCACCGCCGCCGACTCCATACTGGCTCTCCATCCTCCCCTGGAGCGGATGGAGCCGGAAGACGCCGAAGAACTGCGGCGCCGGATGGACCGATGGCGGATGCGTCACGAGAACATAGACATCTCATTCATGCCCGCCGCCGCTCCGGGTATTGAGGCGCCGTTCGAAGCCGCCTCCACCGAGTCGGTGGGAGTGGTGGTGTTTCCCCGTCCTCCCGGTCGACGGAAGGTGATTGGACTGATCGAGATGAGCCGCAAGAGGAGAATCCCTCTGCTGATCGCCTCGGGGCGTTTCCCCTACTCGGGCCCGTTGGTGGTGATGACCGGCGAAGAGGACGAGGAATGGCAGGGGACCAGGGAGGCTATCGATATGGCTGCCCACTCCGGCACGGTGCTCCAGACAGTCGGCGTGCTCCCTCCCCAGTTCCTGCCGGGAGAGAAGACTCTCCATGACGTCCGGAGCCAGATCAGCCGGGTCAGGGAGGAGGCCTCCGTACACGGCGTCACCATCCGTCGGCGCATCCTCAGGGGAAACCCGGTCCGGGTGGTCGATGAGCTATCGACGTCTTCGCTGGTCGTGATGGGCATCGGCGGTCACCCATATTCCTATCTTCGTCCGGGCATCGTGGGCCTGATGGCCGCCACCGTGGACTCCTCGGTGATCCTGGTCCCCTCCCGTCGCTGAAGATGGCGGAGGCATCCGACGCCGTCACCCTGATCCTGGTGGGCATGGCGGCTCTGGGTCTTCCTTTGGCGGCGCGGCGTATCCGCGTTCCTCCGGTGGTATTGGAGATCCTGTTCGGAGTGCTGGTAGGCCCGGTGTTGCACATCGCTTCGTCCTCTTCTCTTCTCGAGTCACTGGCCCGGCTGGGCTTTTTGATGCTCATGCTGCTTACCGGTTTCGAGATCAACGTGGGGTTTTTCCAGCGCCAGGGATCGGGGCCCATCGTGGTGGGCCTGCTCGGATTCGCCGCCACTCTCTCGGCTTCCTGGGTGGCCAGCCAGGTCTTGGAGACCGATCCCTTCATGGTGATGGTTCTGGCCACAACGTCGGTGGGACTGGTGGTGCCGAGCCTCCGCTCCGCCGGTGTGGCTTCCCGTCCGATCGGCCAGGACATCCTGTTGGGCGCCCTGCTGGCAGATTTCCTTACCTTGCTGGGCGTCACGGTCATCGCGGTTCTGGCGGGGGGAGACGCGGGGTGGCGTCTTCTGGGGATACCCGGGTTCTTCGTGATCGTGGCGGCAGTGCTGCTGGGGATCAGGAGAGCAGCCTGGTGGCACCCGGATCGCTTCGGAGCGCTCTTCGCCGCCGATGACACCGAGGAGATGGGTATCCGCGCCACGCTGGCGTTGTTGTTCGTATTTGTGGGTGTGGCCAGCCTACTGGGCATAGAGTCGGTGCTGGCAGCCTTCCTGGCCGGGGGGATCATAGCCTTGGTGTTTCGCGAGCGGGGCGCGCTGGATCGCAAGCTCTCGGGGTTTTCCTACGGGTTTTTGATTCCCATTTTCTTCATCGACGTCGGGATCCGCTTCGATCTGGCGGCGGTCACCGATGTGGATGCGCTGGTGTTCACCGGCAAACTGGTGATCGCCGCCTTCGCCGTCAAGACAGCCTCGGCGCTGGTGCTGGTGTTACGCGGGCACGGCCTTCGGTCGATCGCCGCCGCGGCCGCTTTGTTGTCTTCCCGCCTCTCCCTGATCATCGTGGTGGCGGAGATCGGAAGGCACCTGGGTTTCATCTCCACATCCCAGGAGGGAAGCATCATCCTTCTGGCGATAGTCACCACCACAGTGGCTCCCACCCTCTTCCGCTGGCTGATCCCGGCCCCGGCGGGGGGAGAGGCGAAGGGGGCATCCGCCGGGTAGTTGGACGCGCCGTCCGGCCGGGAGCCCTAGTTGCCCGGACCGTACAACCCGTAGCTGAGGCGGGGATCTCCGGGGACGGCGTCGAACCGGGTCTGGTATGCCTCCCCGATCCAGCGGGACCGGGCGATCAGGTCGTGTCCCACCCGCAGGCGCCCGGGCTCCCAAAGCCGGAGCGCCTCTCTCACATCCCCGCTGGCCTCCGCGAGGGCGTCTCGCAGGGCAAACGCATCGTCGCAGGCCTTGGCTGTTCCAGCCGCGGCATGGGGACGCACCGAGAACGCCGCGTCGCCTATCACGCACACCCTCCCTTCGGCCATCCGGTCTGAGGCCACGTCGAAGATCACCTGGATGAACAGGTCCTCGGCGCCGTCCACAACCTCTCTCACCACCGGCGCCATGGTCTCGGCCGCCTCGCGCCGGATGCGGGACAGGAGGTCTGCCCGGACGAAGCCGGGCGGCACCGATGCGGCCCGTCTCACGCCCTCCCGATCGGTCAGCAGGTCGTCGAGTCGTGGGCCGGCCGGGCAGTTGTAGTACCAGACCAGGTTCATCAACCGCTCGCCCACCACCAGGCTTCCGGTCTGGCTGGGAATGGCGTAGGCGAGAGAATGCCCTGACGGCATCAGGCAGTACACCATGGCGTTGACCAGTTCATCGAAGGCGGCCTCGCTGAGTTCCGACTCGGGAATGGTCCCCCTCCAGGCCACGTATCCGGCATAGGCGGGATGCACGCCCGGACTCAGGGTGGATCTCGCCAGGGAATTGATACCGTCCGCCGCCACCAGCAGATCGGCTCGGGCCTCCTCCCCGTCCGAGAATTCGACCCGCACCTCGTGGCTGGTCTGGGTGAACCCGACCACCTCCTTTCGCAGGTGGTAGCGGTCCTCCCCGAAATCCGACAGGAGTCCCCTGTAAATGGTGTTCCAGGAGCTGATCAGGGATCCGAGAGGCGTCTTGGACAACACCCGGCCGTACCGGTCGACGAATGTCCACCAGTACGGCGCGATGGAGACCTCCTGGGTGCGAAGCGGGCTGTGCTCATCGAAATACCGGTAGGTATGAGGGAGCAGGATGATCCCGGCCCCCCGATCCTGCAGCGCTTCGGAGGATCGCTCGTAGATGTCCACCTGGCACCCCAGGTCGCGCAGCAGCAAACCTGCGGTAAGACCGCCGATCGACCCTCCCATTACCGCCACCCGAGGCCAGGTGATGGCGTTCAAGTCAAGCAGATCTCCCGAAGGTGGCGATCCGATCCACCTTGCAGATGAACAGCACCCGGCGTTCATCCATGGACGGATCCCGCAAGCCATAGGCTCCCCCGGCGCCGGTGTACTTGTCCCAGATCTTGTCCAACTGGGCGGTCACCATCGCTCCTTCCTCGGGATCGTCCTCGGAGACCTCACGTTCCACTGTGCACTTCATGCTCATCCAGTGGTACGGATTGGCGGGATTCATCAGCATCACGGTGATCTGGGGATTCGCCCTGATCCAGGAGGTCTTCTTCCTATGGGCGGCGACGTTCACCAACACCCGGTCCGTGTCGCCGTCGTAGTCGAACCACATTGCGGAGAGGTTGGGGCGTCCGTCTCCACCCATGACGGCCATCACCGCGGTGACCTGTCCGTCCATCAGTTGCTTGTGGTCGGGATCGACATCGTTCAGCCCGCCGATCTGGACCCGGTCGCCTATTGAGAACTGGTTGGCCTGAAGCCCGTCGGCAACATCCAGGAACTGGGCCACTGTAATAGACATCTTCCAATGCTCCTCTCTCTGGGGTTAGGGGTCAGATTACCCTACCCGCGGGCAGTCTCGATCACCGTCCGGTAGGCGGTCGGATCTATGCGAGCGTCGACCAGGCGGGGCCGGGATCCGTCCAGGGCGGCCGCCAACTGAGCCTGGTTCTCGGCCACCACACCTTCCATCCCGCAGGCGCGGGCGACGGCCGCGAAATCGATGGTGCGATAACGCACCGCCCCATGTCCTCCCTGGCCGGGAGACTGTTTCAGCTCGATCAGCGTCAGCGCCGCGTCGTTGAACACCACGACCACCACGTCGGCGCCGGTCCGGGCCAGGGTCTCCAACTCCGCCAGGGGGATGCCCAAACCGCCGTCGCCGGTCAGGCACACCGCCGGAGTCCCGGGGCGCGCCAAAGCGGCCCCCAGGGCGGCAGGGAGGGCGTATCCCATGGTTGAGAGACCGTTGGAGATCAGGATCCGGCGAGGCTCGGTAACCGGCAGGAGCGGCATAGCCACCAGAAAGTGGGCCCCGGCGTCCAGGGTCACCGTGGCGCCGCCCTGTCCAGCGCTCCACTCCGCCACCGCCTTTACGGCCTGGTGGGGAGTGAAGCCCGGTCCGTCCTCCCAAAGAGCGCTTCGGGCCTCCCGCCAGGCTTTTCGTCCGGCTCCGGCGGCCCACCGGTGGCGGCCCAGGTCGGGGGCGAGGGACTCCAGGATCGGACCGACCTCCCCCCTCACTTCCGCTTCGCCGGGAAAGAAGCGCCGGGGATTGGCCCAGGGGTTTATCTCGATCACCGGCATCCGGTACCGGAAGGGACGGGGAAGAGGCTCTGCCGGATCCACTCCCACCGCCAGTACCAGGTCGCTTCGGCGGAGCAGGGGCTCCTCGAGCAGGGAGCTGGTGAAGAGCCCGCCGAACTCGGGGGTGGTCTCGTCTATCAGACCCTTGGCGTGATAGGTGGTTAGGACCGGACAGCCGGAGTCAGCCACTACCAGGCGCACCTCCTCGGTCCAGGGAAGGGCGCCTGTTCCCACGATCAGTAGGGGACGCTCCGCCTTCCTGACCAACCCCCGCATCTCATCGGGGAAGACCCCGCTCCGGGTGAGGGAAGGCTGATCGGGAGGGAGATCGCCGGCCACGGAACTGTCCATGTCGATGTGGACCGCCCCCTGTGGATGAGCAGCGGCCAGACGGGCCGCCGCTTCCGACGCCCGGGTTGTCCGGGAGTGACCCACGGTCCCGCTCCACTTGGTCACGGGTCTCATCATGGCGGGTTGATCGAACTGCTGATGTCCCACCCAGGAACGGTTGGTCAGGGGAACGGTGTCACCCACCAGCACCAGGGGTTGTTTGTCCAACGTGGCCTGAGCCACTCCGTTGGCGGCGGAGGCCACTCCCGGACCGCGAGTGACGACCGCCGCACCCACGGACTCGCTCAAGAGCCCGTAGGTGGAAGCGGCGATGCACGCCGCGGACTCGGTGTGGAAGAGGGTGAAGGGGATTCCCAGTGTGGCGGCGTCCCCCACTATCTCCAGGTTGGGACCCCCTCCCGGCACCCCGAACAGGCGCCTCGCTCCTCCCGCTCGGAGGCCTTCGACCACCTTGCGGGCCACCCCTGCCGTCATGGGCTAGTCGTACAGCTCGACCGTGACGAAGCGTATCTCGCTGTCCCCGGCGTTTTCGAAGTCGTGGATCACCGAGTCGGAGGGCGTGTGCGGCAGGAAGCTGGTGTCACCCTCCTCGTACCGACGAATGTGATAGACGCCGTCCGCGGTGCGCTGCTTGCCGATCCCGCCCTTGACCACGGTCCAGAAGTAGTGACGGTCGTGAAGGTGGAATCCGCCCCTCTCGCCGGGCCGGAGACGGATCTCCCAGACTCCCACCTCGTCATTCCGGAACAGCAGCCGGGTGCCGAGTTGGCGGTTGCCGTCACGGGCCTCGGCCAACTCGCCGGCAAAGTCCTCGGTCCGGTACCGGCCCTTTTCAATTATCTCAACCATGCCGGTAAGGCTAGTTTCCTCCTCCGGCCGTGACGGCGCGTCAAGTCGACCTACGGGAGGGCTGCAGAGGCCGGTGACGGATGGTCCCAGGGTGAACTGCGGGGTTGAATCGGGGATGCAATCCTAGGATGGCGTCAATGGGATCCAAGGATCATGAGGAAACCCCACAAAAAGGCATTCTGGCCGGGATGCGGGTGGTGGAACTGTCCGCGTTCGTGGCAGTGCCGCTGGCCGGACTGACCCTCTCCTCCCTGGGCGCCGACGTGATCCGGGTCGACCCTCCCGGCGGGGGCTTGGATTACGGCCGTTGGCCGGTGACCTCCGAGGGTCGGAGTCTCTATTGGGCTGGCCTGAATGGGGGGAAGCGGTCCGTCACCCTCGACATGCGAAGCGAGTCTGGAAGATCGACCCTGGTGGACCTGATTACGGCGCCGGGATCCGATGCGGGCATCTTCATCACCAACCTGTCTCCTTCCTGGCTGTCCTATGAGCGGCTGGCCGAGCGGCGGCCAGACCTGATCGTGGTGACGCTGCAGGGAAGTTCCGACGGGTCGGTGGCTGTGGACTACACGGTGAACGCCGCCATGGGGTATCCGGAGATAACCGGCCCCCCGGACGCCGGCCCGGTCAATCATGTTCTGCCGGCCTGGGACGTGATCGCCGGCAACATGGTGGCGTCCGGGGTGCTGGCAGCCGAGCGCCATCGCTTCCGGACCGGAGAGGGCCAGTTCGTGCGCCTCTCCCTGACCGATGTGGCCCTCGCAACTGTCTCCACCCTGGGGCACATCGGGGAGGTGATGATGAACGACCACGACCGAGGTTCTCACCAAAACTACGTGTTCGGCGCCTACGGGCGGGACTTCGCCACCTCTGACGGGAGGAGGCTGATGGTGGTGGTGATAACAGATCGGCAATGGGAGGACCTGGTGGGCGCCACCGGATCGAGGGAGCAGATGCGCCGAATCGAGCGGCGGATGGGTCTCGACCTGCGGAAGGAGGGAGATCGCTTCCGGGCCCGTGATGAGATATCGACGGTTCTCGAACCATGGTTCGCCGCGCGTACGCTGGCCGAGGCAGGTGACGTCCTGGGACGCCGTCGGCTGTGTTGGAGCCCCTATCAATCCTTTCGCCAACTGGTCACCGACGACCCCCGGTGTTCACTGGAGAACCCGCTCTTCGAAAACGTGACGCACCCCGGCATCGGGGAGTACCTCTCCGCCTCCCATCCCCTTCAGTTCGGAGCGGGACGGGTTGGTCCCCGGCCCGCTCCCCTGATGGGTCAGCACACCGAGGAGGTGCTGTCGGAGGTGTTGGGCAAAGCCGGCGTCTCGGGAAGCCGAACGGTAGCCCCCCAACCTGACGGATTGTCTGCCCCTTTCTCTCCGCCAGGTGTTATTCGGACTTTCCTATGACGCCGGCTAGAACATCAACATATCATTCATTTGTGGGGCGGCTCGCCTCTCCGGCCGGTGAACCTTCGCGATACATCGATTCTTTCACCAGGTTGTCCACGCCGACTCCTATGGGGCCGGGAACGAGGACCCCCCGGAGGTGAGTGGCTTCGAGGTGAGGAGAGCCCTCCTGTCGGTGGCGGATAAGACCGGGATCGTCGAGTTTGCCCGCCAACTGGCAGAGTCAGGCGCCGAGATTGTCTCTTCGGTAGGGACCGCCCGCGCCATCCGGGAGGCAGGAGTGGAGGTGACCGCCACAGATGACGTGACCGGCGCGTCCGAGATGCTGGGGGGCCGGGTCAAGACCCTTCACCCACAGATTCACGGGGGCATTCTCGCCGATCCCGATGATCCCGCCCACCAGGAGGATCTGCGCCGGTCCGGTATCGAGGCCTTCCAGTTGGTGGCCGTCAACCTCTATCCGTTTGCCGATGAACCGGGGATCGAGCAAATCGACATCGGCGGGGTGGCCCTGTTGCGGGCCGCCGCCAAGAACCATGAGCATGTGGCTGCGGTCTCCTTTCCGCATCAGTACCCGGAGGTCATCGGAGCTCTGCGATCGGGCGGTTTGGACAGGGAGTCGCGCCGACGGTTGGCGGCTGAAGCCTTCGCTCACACCGCCCAATACGATGCTGCCATCTCCCGGTGGTTCTCCCTTCCCGAGGTTCTTTCGGATCCCCTGGTGATCACCCTTCGCCGTCGCCAAGAGGTCCGCTACGGAGAGAACCCCCATCAGCAGGGAGCCCTGTACGCCTCCGAGCATGGCGGGTACTGGGCGTCGGAAGTCCGGCGCATCCAGGGGAAGCCCATGTCCTACAACAACTACGCAGACGTCGAGGCGGCCGTGCGCCTGGCAGCAGACCTTGAGGGAGCCGGCTGTGTGATCGTGAAACACGCCAATCCCTGCGGGGTTGGCGTAGGGACGGGTGCGGCTGAAGCCTTCGCCCGGGCGTGGGAGGGAGACCCCCAGTCGGCCTTCGGCGGGGTGGTGGCGTTCAACTGTCCTGTCACCGCCTCTGTGGCGGAGGACCTGAGAAGGGTGTTTGTCGAGGTGGTCGCCGCACCCCGGGTGGACCCGGAGGCTGTCGCCATCTTCTCCCGGAAGCCCAACCTGCGGGTTCTGGAAACGCCGCTGAGGCTGTCCAGCGAACTGGAGATCCGGTCCCTGGGGGCCGATTTCCTGGTCCAAACGACCGACCGCTCCATTCCGATCCCCTCCGAGTGGCGGGTGGTCTCCCGGGTGCATCCCGACGCCGGGCAACTCCCCGACCTCAGACTGGCCTGGGTGGTGGCGGGGCATGCCAAATCGAACGCCGTGGTGATATGCCGGGACGGCCGCTCGGTGGGAGTGGGCGCCGGCGATCAGAGCCGGGTGGGAGCTGCCCGCAGGGCGATGTCGGTTGCCGGGGACCGCGCCAGGGGAGCCGTCGCCGCCTCCGATGGGTTCTTTCCGTTCACCGACGGCCTGGATGCCCTAGCATCCATGGGTGTGAATGCGGTTGTTTCTCCTGGAGGGTCGGTTCGCGACTCGGAAGTGATCGCGGCCGCCGACCAGCATCGGATGGCGCTGGTCTTCACCGGCCGTCGGCATTTCCGCCACTGATGGCCGCCATGCTGTTGAAAGGCGGGGAAGCGGCCTCGGCGGTGATGAAGGAAGTGGCTGCCGGAGTAGCTGACCTGGCCCGGTCGGGCTACGTGCCCGGTTTGGCGACGGTGCTGGTGGGGGACGATCCCGCTTCGCACACCTATGTCCGCGCCAAACGCCGCGACGCGGCCAAGGTGGGGATTCGGTCCATCCATCACCAACTGGAGGAAATACCCTCCCAGGAAGAGTTGGAGGACCTGGTCAATGGCCTGAGCGCCGATCCCGGCGTGGATGGAATCCTGGTGCAGCTACCCCTGCCGGAGGGTTTGGACGAGGGAAGGGTGGTGGGTTGCATCGACCCCCGCAAGGATGTCGACGGGCTTCACAACGAAAACCTGGGTCGCCTGGTGGCCGAACTTCCCGGTCCCCGACCCTGCACTCCCGCCGGGGTCATGCGAATTCTCTCACACTATGACCTTCCCGTCTCCGGAAAGCGGGCTGTCGTGGTGGGCCGGAGTTTTCTGGTGGGAAAGCCCCTGGCACTGCTGTTGGCCACCAAGGGCGCCGACGCCACGGTCACCATCGCCCACTCCCGCACCGTCGACCTCGAGTCGCTCTGCCGGGAAGCCGACATCCTGGTGGCGGCGGTGGGGAGGGCCAAGATGGTGAAGGCCTCATGGGTGAAGCCGGGGGCGGTGGTCATTGATGTAGGCATCAACCGCACAGCTGAGGGACTGGTCGGGGACGTCGACTTCGCCGAGGTCTCGGAGGTAGCTTCCGCGATCACCCCGGTGCCCGGTGGCGTTGGCCTGATGACCAGGGCGATGCTGATGTCCAACACCGTCTCGGCGGCCCGGGGGAACATTTCCGGATTGGGTGGGGTTGGATAGAAGAGATACTCTTTGAGTCTGATCCAAGAAGTGATTCGAACACGAAAATGGTTACCTTTCAGGACTTACTAAGGAAAGTCAAAGCCCAGATAAGGGAAGTCACTCCTGCGGAGGTCGAGCCCCGGCTGGGAGACGAAGACCTGCTCTGGCTGGATGTGCGGGAACACGAGGAATACGAGCAGGGCGCTATCCCTGGCGCTCACCTCATTCCCAGGGGGCTTTTGGAGACCTCCATCTCCATGCAGGTGCCCGATCCCGACAAGGAGATCGTGGTCTACTGCGCGGGAGGGGCCCGGTCCGCTCTGGCCGCCCTATCGCTGCAGGAGCTGGGTTACGAGAACGTGGTGTCCATGTCCGGAGGGTTCGGCCAGTGGAAGGCGGAGGGGCGTCCCTGGTCCGAGCCGGTCACGCTCTCCTCCGATCAGAAGGTGCGCTACAGCCGGCACACCATGTTGCCCGAAGTCGGAGAAGAGGGCCAGGCCAAGCTTTTGAACTCTCGGGTGTTGCTGGTGGGAGCCGGGGGACTGGGTTCTCCCGCCGCCCTCTACCTCGCGGCCGCGGGTGTGGGAGTGCTGGGCGTGGTTGACTTCGATGTGGTGGACGCCTCCAACCTCCAGCGACAGATTCTTCACAACATGGATCGGCTTGGGCATTCCAAGGCGGAGTCGGCTCGGGAGACCCTCACCGCCCTCAATCCGGATGTCAAGGTGGAGCCCTACGGGGAGCGGCTGTCAGCCGCCAATGTGCTGGAGGTGATGTCGGGGTACGACCTGGTGGTCGACGGGGGAGACAACTTCCCAACCCGCTACCTGGTGAATGATGCTTCCCTACACCTCCGGATCCCGGTGGTGCACGGCGCCATCTTCCGCTTCGAGGGCCAGGCCAGCGTGTTCCATCCCTACCAGGGCCCCTGCTACCGGTGCCTCTTCCCTCAGCCTCCTCCTCCGGAGCTTGCTCCTTCCTGCGCGGAGGCGGGTGTGCTGGGCGTGCTGCCGGGAATCATCGGTTCCATCGAGGCCATGGAAGCCATCAAGTTGCTTCTCGGGATAGGAGACCCGCTGGTCGGAAAGCTCCTCACCTACGATGCCCTGACCGAGGACTTCCGGATCTTGAATCTGCGCCGCAACCCCGACTGCCTGGCGTGCGCCGACGAGAGTCGGCCGCCCGCCATCGTGGAATACGACCAGTACTGTATGCCCGCCGGGTCGGTTGCCAGGACCGTCTGACCGACTCGGCTTCTCCCCTGGCGGGGAAACCTCTCATGTGTGACGAACAATCATCTATCCGCGTTCCCGAACCAGTCCACAGGACGATGGTCGAGCACGCCCGGGACTGCTATCCAGAGGAGGCATGCGGGTTGTTGGCGGGATACCCGGATGGTCGCCTGACCAAGGCCTATCCCCTGACCAACATCGCCCACTCGGCGGTCAATTATGTGATCGACCCGAGCGAGCACTTCGGGGCGCTGCGGGATGCGGAATCGAAGGGCTGGGAGTTGGTTGGAGTATTCCATTCCCACACCCATTCCCCCGCTTACCCGTCTTCCACCGATGTGGCGTTGGCCGTGGAGCCGGATTGGCTCTATGTGCTGGTGGGCATGGAACGGATCGATACCCTATCCGTGCGGGGATTTCGCATCCGCGACTGCCGGATCACCGAGAAGACATTGAGCTTCGAAGCCCACTCCTAGGAGGAATCTCACAATGATGCATACCATTCGCCTGCCCACGATTCTTCGGGTTCACGCCGGAGGGGACTCTTCGGTGACCGCCTGTGGATCCACCGTGGGAGAGGCGTTCTCCGATATGGGCAGGCGGTATCCGGCTCTGGCGTCCCAACTCCTCGATCCGGACGGCTCGGTGCCGGTGTTCGTCAATGTCTTCCTCAACGACGAGGACATCCGTTATCTCAAGGGTTTGGACACTCCTATTACGCAACCGTCGGAGATCACTGTACTTCCGTCGGTCGCAGGTGGTTGATGCCCTCCCAGGCGTCAACGGTTCTTGCTCCTACTCCCTTAGTCCGATTGGAGGCGCTTTCCCCTCCGGGGGTTGACGTCTACGCCAAGCTGGAGTGGTTCCTGCCCACCGGTTCCCTGAAGGACCGCGTGGCGGTGGCAATGATGGAGAAGGCTCGGGCCGAGGGCCGGTTTTTGCCTGGCACAAGGCTCCTGGAACCATCGTCGGGGAACACGGGAATCGCCATGGCCCGGCTGGCCATGCTGTGGGGCGTCCCGCTCACGGTGGTGATGCCTGAGGGCTCCAGCATCGAGCGGATCGAGATAATGAAGACGTTCGGAACCGAGGTCATCTTCTCTCCGCAGTCAGAGGGCGCGAACGGGGCGGTGCGCATGGCCGAGCGGATAGCCGCAACCGGTGACTACCTGATGTTGCACCAGTACGCCAATCCGGCCAATGTCGAAGCGCATTATGCGGGCACCGGACGGGAGATCGTTGCCGACCTTGACAGGGTGGACGTCCTGGTCGCCGGGCTGGGGACCGGTGGCACCCTGATGGGCGCCGGAGCGGCCGTGCGAGAGGCCTTCCCCAGGGCGCAGGTGGTGGCTGCAGAACCTCCGGTGGGAGAACTGATCACCGGCCTCCGCTCCATGGAGGCCGGCTACATCCCGCCCATCTTCGATGCCGATCGCATTGACCGGCGAGTCCTGGTACGCCTCCGACCCACCATCGAGCACACCCGCCTGCTCCTCACCGCGGAGGGGTTGTTCGCCGGACCTTCCTGCGGAGCGGCGCTGGCGGTTGCGTTGCGGGTGGCCAGGGAGATGCGCTCGGGGACGGTGGTGACCATCTTCCCCGACGCAGGGTGGAAATACCTCTCCACCGGCATCTACAGCGGGCCCGTAGACCAGGCGGTGGAAAGAGCCTCCGACCAGATTCTCTGGTAGCAGGCCTGCCCTTCCGCCGATTGATCCGATGGTTCAGTGCGACCAGAGGCCGCCCTCCCGGTCTTCGCCAAGGATGAGTTGTCACACCCATCAAATACGCTTTGATATGTCACGTTTGCGGGACAGACAAGCGGATAAGGAAGATTGATGAAAGACAAGTTTGAGTTGGAAGCACTTGGGCTACTCCGAGCACTAACTGGGGATGCGGCCGCAGATTTCCGGCCTGACCAGCTTGACGCCATCCACAGGCTTGTTGCCCTGCGCGAGCGAGTGCTTCTTGTTCAGCGAACCGGGTGGGGGAAGAGCGCTGTGTACTTCATCGCCACCCGGATGTTGCGCGATCGGGACGCCGGTCCAACTCTGCTGGTCTCACCGCTACTTGCCCTTATGCGCAATCAAATTGAGGCCGCGGAGCGGATGGAAGTGCGCGCCGTCACTATCAACAGCGCAAACCGCGCCGAATGGGAGGAGGTCGAGAAGAAGCTTGAAGAGGATATGGTTGACATCCTGTTGATCTCGCCTGAACGGCTGGCCAACCAAAGGTTCCGAAACGAGTTATTACCGACAATCATTGGCCGTAGCGGTTTGTTGGTGATCGACGAGGCGCATTGTATCTCTGACTGGGGACACGACTTCCGGCCTGACTACCGGAGGATCTCCCGCGTCCTGGACTTCCTCCCCGGTGTGCCGCTCCTGTGCTGCACTGCCACAGCCAATGACCGTGTGATAGAAGACATAACCAATCAACTGGGTTCAGGACTCAGAATTATCAGGGGCCCCCTGGCACGCGCCGGACTGCGACTGCATGTCTTGGAGATCCCATCTCAGGCAGAGCGTCTCACGTGGCTTGCCGACTTGCTTTCGAAGGTGGAGGGAACAGGCGTGATCTACTGTCTTACCGTCAGAGATGCGCAGCGAGTAGCGGAATGGCTGACATCAGTTGGCACCCAAGCGGTTCCCTACTGGGGTGGTTTGGACTCTGACGACCGGATAGAGACGGAGCAGGCTCTGCTGTCCAACGGGATAAAGGTGGTGGTCGCGACCTCGGCTCTCGGTATGGGATTCGACAAACCTGACCTCTCCTTCGTGATCCATTACCAGGCGCCAGGCTCGCCGATTGCGTATTACCAGCAGGTAGGCAGAGCGGGGCGGGAGTTGGACCGGTCTTGGGGGGTCTTATTGAGCGGCAGAGAAGACGCCGACATACAGGACTATTTCATCCACAGCGCTTTTCCTCCCGCTCGGTTGGCGGAACGGGTGGTGTCGTTGCTTGAGCGGCGGGCGGAACCGGTGCCTCGGGACGTTTTATTCCAATGGGTGAACGTCCGAGCCGGACAACTCGAGAACCTTCTCAAGAACCTGGAGGTGGAAGGGGCCATCGAACGTGAAGGAAACGGGTGGCGCAGAACTCTGCAACCATGGACCTTTGACCGTAACCGCGTCGAGTCGGTAACTGCCCAGCGTAGAACCGAGCAAACACAGATGCTCGAGTACATCCGCGCCAATGGATGCCGCATGCGGCTATTGGGTTCATATCTCGACGATGCGGATCCGGAGCCATGTGGCATGTGTGACAACTGCACAGGTCAAAGCCTCGTGACTCGTTTCGATCCTGCAATTGTCCAAAGGGCTGTCGAACATCTTCGTAGAGTCGAGTTGACTATTGGACCTCGCAAACAATGGCCGGACCGCAAGAGAATTCCCGAAGACCTAGGCCTCGAACAAGGACGAGTTCTTGCGGTTTGGGGGGACAGCGGCTGGGGAACTCTCGTCCGGTCAGGCAAGCTGGAGGAGGGACGCTTCAGCGAACAGTTGGTAGCGGCCGCCGCTGAACTGATCTGTGCTCGTTGGACTCCTGAGCCGCCTCCGACCTGGGTCACCTCCGTCCCTTCGCTGAGAATTCCGAATCTTGTGCAGGACTTTGCTGCTCGGCTGGCAGAATCGATCCGCCTTCCCTACAAGAATGTGGTTGAGAAGGTGCGTGACACAGAGCAACAAAAGTTTATGCAAAACAGCCACCAGCAATACCGCAACGTGAGAGATGCTTTCGAGATCCAGCCGCCCGTTCCTCTCGGACCAGTCTTGCTGGTTGACGACATAGTCGATTCCAAATGGACCCTTACGGTTGTCGGTGGCAAGCTTCGTGATGCCGGGGCAGGCCTGGTCTATCCGTTCGCTTTAGCCGATGCGGCTGGGAGGACGCTCTCGTGAGGAACGAGGATTCTCTAGCCACGATCTTGCTAGTCAGCAGGATGCACAGCAAGGGAATGCAGCCTCTGTCGGCCCCCGAATACTGGAAACTTCGGGAAGTTTGTCCGCGACCTGGCGTCCTGTTAGGCCGAACCGAGGAACAACTGGTGAGTGATCACGGTTTGGGCAGGAAACTAGCGTCCAGGATCGTTGTCTTGCTCAATCGGGTTAGAGCCATAGCTTTCGAACTGGAGAAACTTGAACATTCGGGCATATGGACCTTGACACCCTTTGATGAGTACTATTCGAGGCACTTACAAGACCGGCTTCGATCCAAGGCGCCAGCTACGGTTCACGCTGCCGGAGCCATCGAATTGTTCGAAAAGCCTGGAATTGGAGTAGTAGGTAGCCGCGATGTCTCTCCCGAGGGAGCAGAAGTGGCAAAGGACATTGCTGCCAAGGCGGTCGAGCTGGGTTTCTCCCTCGTTTCCGGCGGTGCGCGCGGAGTTGATCAGTTAGCTATGAACGCGGCGTTCCAGGCTGGCGGAAATGTGATCGGCGTTCTGGCTGATTCTCTCGTCCGAAACCTCAGGAATCCTGATGTGCGCAGGGCGATCTATGAGGATCGAACGGTTATGTGCACTCCCTATAGCCCTGAAACACCCTTCAAAGTCTGGACCGCCATGGGTCGCAACAAGCTCATCTACGCTCTGTCCGAGATCACCGTGGTAGTGGCCAGTGGGACCCACAGGGGAGGTACCTGGTCGGGCGCAACCGAGGCGCTGGAAAAGGGGTTTGGGCGAGTCGGAGTATGGAGAGGACCAGGGGAAGGTCTGGGAAACAACTTACTTGAGGAGAGGGGAGCCCAGCCCATTCGATCCATCGATGAACTCGAAGCAGTATGGGAAGTGGGAGGACAGGATATCGAGGAAAACTCCGGTAGTTCTTCTCGCCCGGAACAGGCTTCCCTCTTCGAGGAGTCGGCCCTGTCCGGAAAGTCTTAGAGAGCAGTCAGCACGCCTCCGGCGGCGGCGGTGAGGAGTACCACCACCCAGGGTGGCACCTTCCAGAATGCCAGGAGCCCGAACCCGACCAGGGCCAGCGCAAGATCCGAAGGCTGACGGATGGCGTTGGTCCACAGGGGGTCGTATAGGACCACCAGGAGGATCCCGATTACCGCCGCGTTCACTCCCCGCAGCGCTGCCTGGACCCCGGTGTGGGTGCGCAGCGCCGCGAAGAAAGGCAGGGTGGCCATCACCATCAGGAGGGACGGCAGGAACAGGGCCACCAGGGCCAGCGCCGCCCCGGGTATCCCGTTTGGCTCGGGAGTCATGACCGCTCCCAGGTACGAGGAGAATGTGAAGACCGGCCCGGGGATGGCCTGAGCGGCGCCGTAGCCGGCGATGAAGAGTTCGGGGTCCACCCAACCGGTGCCGACCACCTCCGGTTCCAACAGGGGCAGCACCACCGGTCCGCCGCCGAATACCAGCGCCCCGGATCCGTAGAAGGCGTCGGTCACCTCCACGAACTCGACTTCGGTGACCCGGCTGGCGATGGGGAGGGCTATCAGAAGGCCGAAGAAGACGGCGGCGGCGATCACCCCCGACTTCCGGCTCAGCGACGGCAAGCGCCGGTGACCGGAGTCGGCTGGGCGATCCCGGCAGAACCTCCATCCCAGCAGACCTCCCAGGACGATCACCAGCACCGTGGTAGCTCTGGCGGAAGACTGGAATGCCACCATGACCACCGCAGCCGCCACGGCCATCGAACTTCGGAACGGGTCCGGGGCCAGGCTGGACCACAACTTCCACACTGCCAGGGCCACAACCGGCACGGCAACCACCACCAGTCCGTGTACCCACCCCTGTGCCTGGTCCCCGATTCGAGCAGCGCCCAGACCCAGGGTGGTGAGGATCACGGCCGAGGGAAGGGTGAAGCCCAACCATGCCGCCAATCCTCCCCGCAACCCTCCCCTCACCATTCCGATCGCAAAGCCCAGTTGGGAACTCGCCGCCCCGGGGAACGCCTGGGAGAGGCCGAGGAGATCTGCGAAAGTTCCCTCATCCACCCATCTCCGTCTTTCGACGTACTCCTCATGGAAGTATCCGAAATGCGCCACCGGGCCCCCGAATGAGGTAAGGCCCAAGCGGAGCGCAACCCAGAAGACCTCCCAGAACCGTCCCTTACGGGCCCCGGGTACGTCGGCCGCGTTTTTCACCTGGCTCAAAATAGCATGCCGACAAGTGGCCTCATTGGAAGGCCGAGGTTATTAGGCTTATATTTAGATTTAGCTAATAAAACAAACTAAGGAGCGGATTGTGCAGGTCAACATGCATGAAGCCAAGTCGCAATTGTCCAAGTTGGGTCGGTTGGTATGGGAGGGAGAGGAGGTTGTGATCTGTCGGCACGGAAAGCCCTACCTGCGGCTCACGCCCTACCAACCGGCTTCCCGGGTTCCGGGTCTGTGGAAGGGCAAAGTGTGGATGGCGCCTGACTTCGATGAGACTCCTGCTGAAGTGTTCGATGCATTTGAAGGCGCAGACGATGCGTCGGGGACGTGAGGCGGTTACTGCTGGACACCCATGTGGTGTTGTGGTGGTTGTCTGATGATCAGAGGCTCGGTCAGGAGGCTCGCCGTTTAATCGCCAATCCCGGACATTACGTAGCCGTCAGCGCGGTGAGCGTGTGGGAGATGGCCATTAAGAGTTCGATCGGGAAACTCACGGTGCCTGACGATGTGGGAGAAGCAATCCTGGCGAGCGGGTTTGCTCCTCTGGCAGTGACCATCGAGCATGCGGCCAGGGTCGGGGAGTTGCCGTTGCATCACAGGGACCCCTTTGATCGGATGCTGGTTGCCCAGGCTCAAGTTGAAGGCCTCGAGTTGCTGACCGCCGATGCCGGCCTGGGGGACTACCGGGTGGAATTGGTTGTCATCTGATGCCCGTCCGGTAGGGAACGGGTTCCCGTCAGAACTCCCGGTTGACGACGAAGCTTGCCAGGTCCAGCAATTCCTGGGCTGCCTGCTCCTCGAGATCGGCGGTGGCCAGGGCTTCGGCGGCGCGGTGCATGCAATCCCGGGCGGCCTCGGCGGTTGCGGCTCGCCCACCCGCTTCCTCCACGAGGGCTGCCGCCCTGGCGATGTCGTCCTCGTCCAAGTGCTCCTGGGCGTAGAGGTCGGCCAGCATCTCGCCGGCCCTGGTTCCCGAACTGAGGGCGACGGCGACGGGAATGGACTTCTTGCGCTCTCTCAGATCGTTCCCGGCGGGCTTCCCGGTCACCGAGGGTTCACCCCAGATACCCAGCAGGTCGTCGATAGCCTGGAAGCAAAGCCCCAGCTCCTGGCCGAAACGACGCAGCGCCTCCACGGTTTGGGACGGTGCATTCGCCAGGATCGCCCCCACCGCGCTGGCGTGCGCCAGCAGGGCGCCGGTCTTTCGGGACACCATCTCCCAGCATTCGGTCACCCCGACGGTCTCCCGACGGTTGAACGACATGTCCATGTACTGGCCGGAGATCATGGCCATCGTGGCCCGGATCAGATCGGTCGCCGCGGCGGTGCGGGCAGGTGTGGCTTCCTCGAGCAGCAATTCGAAAGCCAGCCCCATCATGGCGTCCCCCACGATGATGGCGTCCCCCACGCCGAAGACCTTCCAGACGGTCGCCCGGTGGCGCCGTTCGGCGTCGTCGTCGATGATGTCGTCGTGGACCAGCGAGAAGTTGTGGACCAATTCGACGGCCACTGCGCCCGGAAGGGCTATGTCGGCCGGCCCGCCGGCCGCTTGGGCTGACAAGAGGGCCAGGGTGGGACGAACGCCCTTGCCGTGGAGACTTTCGGGGAGCGGCAATCCGCGGGCGTCGACCCAGCCGAAGTGATAGCGGGCCGGGAGCCCCAGATCAGTTGAGAGACGGTCGGTGGCGGCCTCCAAAGCCGGCTCGACCAGAGTGCGGGCCCACTCCAGCACTTCGGGCGTGCGACGCTTCATGCTTGGATCGGCGCCGCGGACCGACCGGTTGTGGGGGACCGGGGTGGGGCAGTGGTTGCGAACCGGGCGGCGAGGCGTCCCGCCCGGGTCCCGCTGCGAACCGCCCCCTCCATCGTGGCCGGCCATCCCGTATCGCACCAGGCGCCCGCCAGGTACACACCCGGTATGGCGCACTCGGCGCCGGTGCGGAGGCGGTGGGTTCCCGGCACGCCGTTGAATGTGGCGGTTGGCTCCCGGGTGACGATCGACTCGGTAAGGGTTGCGCGGGCAGCGGCGGGAACCAAGCGGGCCAACTCGCCGCTGAAGTGGGCAATCAGGTCCGCTGCGCTCCATCTGAGATAGGAGTTGGCGGCCGACAGAGACAGGGCCAGACACTGGCGGCCGTCGTCCAGGCCGGCCGCCTCGGTCCGGTCGAACACATACTCGACGTCGCTGTCGACGGCGGCGAACATTCCCAGATCGGTAACCGGACGTTCGTACACGAGGTGCACGTTAATGATCGGCGAGACGCCGAGATCTCCCAGCCGGTCCTGGGCAGGAATGCTGCCGGGTGGGAGAAGAGAGTCCACCGCATCATGCGGCACCGCCACCACCACCGAGTCTGCTGCCACAGGCTCCCCGTCGACCTGCACAGTGAGACCGCCGGAGGAGTCGGTCCCCACGCCGGTGACCCCGGCGCGCGTCCTGACCAGGCCGCCGGCGGACTCCAGGGCCCGTCGGGCGGCGTCGCCATGCAGGGCCGCCAGGGGTATCCTGGACCAACCGATGTCGGCCGCCGGGGCATCGGTCAGCAATCCGGTCACGAATACCTTGGCGGCCAGCTTGAGGGAAGCCTCGGCGGCCGTGACATTGACCGTGGGCAGCACCACCAGGTTCCAGAACGTCTCGACGGCCGCCGCGTCCTGGCCGTGGTCGGAGAGCCAGTCGCCGAAGGCGATGTCGTCAAGCGCCGGATCGTCAGGATCGAGGCGGCGTAGAGCCCACCCTGCTCGCAGCACTCTGAGCCGCTGGCGGGGCTTCAGGTGGGGATAGGTCAGCAACGCCGGAGCCAGATGCAGGGGAGCGGGGCCGGCGGTGCGCCGGATAGACCCGGTCGCTCCCCCGGGCCGAAGCACGGGAATGTCCAGTCGGCGCTGCAGGAAAACGCGGTCCGCTACTCCGATGCGCTCGAGGAATGCCCGGTAGGCGGTGCAGCAACGCAGGAAGACATGTTGGCCGTTGTCGAACCAGATCCCCCGGCGCTGGAACGACCAGGTGGCGCCGCCCAGGCGGGGACGCCGCTCCAGCAGGGTAACTGTGGCTCCCCCGTCAACGGCTTCCAGCGCCGCAGCCAATCCCGCCAATCCGCCCCCCACCACCACGACCCGGTTCCGGTTGACGCTCACGGGCGAAGACCGGACACACTGCGCAACGCCACCAGCGCCTTCTCCCAACCAGGGAGACTGACGCGTTCGGTGAGCGGACGGGTGGGCTGGGCGAGAATTCGATCCAGCAGCCGCCGGTAGATGCCGGCCATGGCGGCCGTGCAGGCCCTGCTTCGGTGGTCCAGGTAGCCCAGCAACACCAGGCCGCGCTCGAACCAGGAGACCGCCTGGATGGCCACATGCTGGATCAATGCCCCCACACTTTCGGGCGGGGCCCACTGGCCCGGGACCACACCAAAGTGGTCCCGTTCCCGTTCAGGGAGGTAGATGCGTCCCATCTGGTGGTCCTCCCGGAGATCGCGCAGAATGTTGGTCAACTGCAGGGCCACCCCCAGGTCGTCCGCCAGGCGCGGCGCCTCCTCTCCCGTCTGAAGTTGCTGGTTTTCCTTGGTTCCGAAGACACCCAGGGACAGGCGGCCGACCGAACCGGCCACAAGGCGGCAGTAGCGGACCGTGTCGTTCATGGTCTGGTACGTCTCGCCCCTGACGTCCTGCTCGCAACCCTCCACGATTTCGTGCAGGGCCCCAACAGGGATGGGATACCTATGGGCGGCGTGGGCCAGGGCAACCAGGACAGGATCGGAAGGATCCGAAACTCCGCCTTCCTCCAACGTTCCGATCACCGAGTGAAGATGCTCCAGGGCGGCCAGCTTGCGGTCCTCAGGCCAGTCACCGTCACCGACGTCGTCGATGCGCCGGGACATGGCGTAAAGCGCTGCCATGGCATGGCGTTTGGGAGTTGGAAGCAGTCGTATACCGTAGGCGAAGTTGCGAGCCTCAGCCCAGGTGATCTCCTCGCACCGCCGGTAGGCCGACTCCGGGGTGATCATCGGGCAGGCCGTCGCCGGCGGGCCAGGGATCCCAGGTACAGCGGGACGAAGCGGCGGAGGAGCCTCAGGTTCCCGGCCTGGCGGTTGCCGCCCAGCACATCGAAGCGCGCCGCCGAGACGGCGTCCAGGCCGGCCAGGCCCCCAGCCACGAACCCGGCCACGGCGAGGCGAGGGTATCCCCTCAGGGAAGCCACCAGCGATCCCCCTTTCTCGACCATTGCGCGGGTGCGCCCGACCTGGTGGGCCACCAGCCCTCTCAGCCGCTCTCCGGTCGCCGGCGCCAGCAGGTCCTGGGGCGTGCAGCCGAAACGTGCCATGTCGTCGGCGGGCATGTAGATCCGGCCTGCCCTGGCGTCCTCGCCCAGGTCCTGGAGGTGCTCCAAGACTTGAAGGCCGCTGCACACCGCGTCCGAGGCGGCCAGGCGGTCGTCGGTGGCCGATTCGAAGACGGCCAGAACCAGATGTCCCACGGGGTTCGCCGAGAGTCGGCAGTATCCCATCAATTCGTCCCAGTCTGCGTAGCTCTTCTTGTGCTGGTCCATCCGGTTGGCGGCCACCAACTGGTCGAACGGGGTACGAGGGAGCCCGAAGGCCGTGACCGTGGGAAGTAGTTGGCGGAAAACGGGGTGGGAGGCGTTTCCCGCGAACAGCTTCTCCAGTTGTTCCTCCAGCCAGTCCAAGGCTGCCAGGCGGTCTCCGGGGTACTCGTCGCCCAGGTTGTCTGTGAGTCGCGCAAATCCGTAAATGGCCTGCAGGTGTTGGCGCAGACGGTCGGGCAACGCTCTCAGCGCCACCGGGAAGTTCTCGTAGGCGGCCCGGGCCATGACGGCCTCTAGGTCGGCGTGCTCCCGGAGGGTGTCAGATGACGCAAGCGAGGACTCCGGCTTTTGGGGACCCCCCGTTGGTCCCCGATTAGCTGCTCTCTTGATGGAACCACACCCCCGCCCAACGGGCACCGCGGATAGCGTTTCGGACGCGCTCTCACCAGGAAGAGCGCAAACCAACACTAGTGAGATCAAATGGTTGGATTAATGTTTTGAGGCAATGAAGATCTCGATAATTACCATCTTCCCCGACTACTTCCCCCAAGCTCTGTCTGTGGGGATCCTGGGCCGGGCCCTCGAGACCGGATTGCTGGAGGTGGACCTGATCGATCTCCGAGACTATGCCGAGGGTGTGCACCGGGCGGTGGACGACGCTCCTTTCGGAGGCGGTCCGGGCATGGTGATGATGCCCGAACCCCTGGCCAGGGCGCTGGATCCCCTCGAGGGCACCCAAAGGGTGCTGTTCACTCCGGTCGGCAGACGTCTCGACCAGGCCATGCTGGACCGGTGGTCGGACCTCGATCATCTGACCCTGGTGTGCGGTCGCTATGAAGGCGTGGACGAACGGATCGCCGAGCATTTCATCGACGAGGAAGTCTCGGTGGGCGACTACGTGCTGGCGGGAGGGGAGGTGGCGGCCCTCCTGGTGACCGAGGGGATCGTCCGATTGCTGCCCGAGGCGGTCGGGAATCCCTGTTCCGTGGTCTTCGAGTCCTTCCGCGAGGGCCTGTTGGAGGAACCGGTCTACACGCGGCCCTCGGTCTTCAGGGGCTGGCCGGTTCCCGAGGTGCTGCTCTCGGGCGACCATGGACGCATCGCCGCCTGGAGAACCGCCCAGCGGAGGGAGCGGACGCGGGATCGCCGTCCTGATCTCTTGGAGGGATTTTGCGATGCTGAGGAGTGGTAAGCTAGTGAGCAGGCGTATGTCCGCCATCCCTCTATCAACACCACAGGTTTGATTATGAACGACATTCGGTTGCTTGAACAAGGCTTTCTCCGAGATGACCTGCCCGACTTCAGACCCGGAGACACCGTTCGCGTGCATGTTCGGGTGATGGAGGCCGGCCGAGAGCGCACTCAGGCCTTCGAGGGGGTGGTGATAGGCCGGAGCGGGGGAGGCCTGCAGGAGACTTTCACCGTTCGCAAGATCAGTTTCGGAGTGGGGGTGGAACGCATCTTTCCGCTTCACGCCCCGATTGTGAGCCGTATCGAAGTGCTTCGCAAAGGGCTGGTGCGTCGGGCGAAACTGCACTACCTGCGGGGCCGGTCGGGTCGTTCGGCCCGCATCAAAGAGAGACGCGACTGACCGAAGGACAGCCCGACGGCATCCTCCCGGTTCCCGTCACGGACCCCGAGGAGCAAGAAGCGTCCGACTGCAACGGCGTACAGGCGACCCCGCCCCGCCCCGGTCGGCGCATCAGGTCGGCAGTGGTGGAGATGGCCGTGCTGTTGCTGGGAGCGGTCATTTTGGCGGTGCTAATCAAGTCCCTGCTCATCCAGCCTTTCGAGATTCCCTCACAGTCCATGCATCCCACCCTGCAGGTGGGAGACCGGGTCATGGTCTCCAAAGTGAGCTATCTGTTCGGCGATCCGGCCAAGGGAGATGTGGTGGTGTTCTCGGCTCCGGGCCGCCCGGACCCGGACCGCAATGTGCTGGAAGTGGTGTGGCACGAGGTCCGGGAGGCCTTCGGCTGGTATGACATTTCCGAGGCCGACCTGATCAAGCGGGTGATCGCCACCGGAGGAGATCGAGTCGAGATTCGGCGAAACCAGGTCTGGGTGAACGGTGAACTCTTGGATGAACCGTACCTGGGGTCTTCCACCCAGGAGGAGACTCTCACGGTGGAGGTGGAGGAGGACCACATCTTCCTGATGGGTGACCACCGCTCCAGGTCTTCGGACAGCCGGGTGTTCGGGACGGTCCACGAGGACACGGTGGTGGGCAAAGCCGTCTTTCGCATCTGGCCACTGGGCCGCATGGGCGGGATCTAGCTCAAACGCGGATTACTCGTGGCGGCGGGGTCGGAAGAGCAGGATCAGGTCGGGGTGTCACACCCCTGCCCCCACAAATGAAGAGTGGATCCCCGAAGCGACCATCCCTCCCGCCGGGACACCGGCCGGGCCGCCGAGGATCTGGCTGCCCGCTTCCTGGAACGCAAGGGTCACGTGGTACTGGCTCGCAATTTGAGAGTGGGTCGAGGAGAGATCGACATCCTGGCTGAGATCGATGGGGAGAGGGCGGTCGTTGAGGTCAGGAGCCGGTGGGCGGCCTCCGACGCCGGATCGCCGGACCCGCTGGATGCCTTTGATGCCGCAAAGGCGCGCCAGGTGAGAAAGCTGGCTGCATCCCTGCCCGCCCGGGCGCGTCGCGTCGACCTGATCGCGGTCCGGTTCCATCGGCACGGGGTGGACCTGCTCTGGTTGCCCCGCGCCGGCTGAAGGGTCACCCCGCCAGGATCGCCCACAGCACCACCGCCAGGGTGACCGCCAGGGCGGCGGCCACCATAACCAGGTCGGCGGTGGTCTTTCGGTGAGGGCGGAATGGATTGAATCCCATCTTGGGACCCAAAATAGCGCGACGCCTTACCCTATGGGAACATGTGGCTGGAGACCGAGGACCGCGGGCCGGTGCGGTGGCTGTGGCTGAACCGCCCCTTCCGCAAGAACGCCATCCCTCCCGAGGGATGGAGAGAACTGCAGGAGGCTTTCTCCGCCTGTGAACGCTCCTCCCAACGGGTGCTGGTCATATCGGGACGAGGGGGGGACTTCTGCGCCGGCGCCGACCTGGATCCCTCCGCCGGCCCAGCATCGGCTGGAGTGGTGGATGCGCAGCGACGCATGAAGGTGGTCGGTGAGACGGCCCTGGCGCTTCACAGGCTGACCAAGCCCACGGTGGCGGCGGTGGACGGAGTCGCAGTGGGAGCGGGAATGAGTCTTGCCCTGGGATGTGATGTGGTGGTTGCCACCCACCGGACCCGGTTCTCGGCCATCTTCGCTCGCCGGGGCTTGAGCTTGGATATGGGCCTGAGTTGGCTGCTCCCCCGGCTGGCCGGCGCCCAGTTCGCCAAGGAGATCGCTCTTTCGGGCCGGATGGTCTCGGCCGCAGAGGCGCTGGAGAGGGGGCTGGTGTGGGCAGTGGTGGATCCTGATCGGCTGGAGGCCAGGGCAGCCGAAGTGGCCGAAGGGTTTCTGGCGGGGGCGCCCCTGGCGCAGATGTTCATCAAGCAGGGCCTTGACCGTTCCTGGGAGTTGTCTCTAGAGGAGGCGACGGCCTGGGAGGGACAGTCCCAGTCGATATGTCTGGGCACCGACGACCATCGCGAGGGAGTGGCCTCCTTTTTGCAAAAGCGGCCTCCCCGGTTTGTCGGTCGCTGATCCGTTTGAGTCCGGTCGACGCCGTCTTGTGATTTAAACCGCTGTATCGCGGTAAATCCCGGAGGAGAAGGGACAAGGGAGCGCTGGAATCCGGCACATGCTGGGGGGATGAGCACGAGGGTGTATTCGGCGGCGATGACAGGGGTGACGCCTCGGCCGGTCAGCGTTGAAGTCCATCTGGGTAAGACCAATTCCAAGTTCGGTCTGGTGGGACTGCCCGACACTGCGGTGAGGGAGGCCCGTTATCGCGTCAGGGCGGCCATGGCCTCATCCGGCTATGAGATGCCCCGGAGCGAGGTGACCGTGAATCTGGCGCCGGCGGATCTTCCCAAGGCCGGCTCCGCATTCGATCTTCCCATCGCCCTGGGGGTGCTGATCGCTGACGGGAAGGTCTCGATCAAGCATCCGGGAGTGGTGGCGGTGGGGGAATTGGCGCTGGACGGGCGGGTCAGGTCCTGCCGCGGGGTCCTGGCGGCCACCCTGGTGGCGGATCGCCAAGGCCTTCCCTGCATAGTGCCCCGGGAGATGGCGTCCGAGGCGGCGCTGGTTCCGGCCGTGGACCTCTATGCGGTGGACGGGTTGGCCGAGGCGGTCAGCGCCCTGGAGGGCAGGGCCGCTCCCTCCCCCTCCCGCACACCGAAGGCGCCCGCGCTCTCCTCCCCGGACATGGCGGACGTGCGTGGTCAGGAGTTCGCCCGGAGAGGTCTCGAGGTGGCCGCAGCCGGTCGTCATCACCTCCTCATGTCAGGTCCTCCCGGAATGGGAAAGACGATGCTGGCCAAGCGGCTCCCCGGGATTCTTCCCCGTTTCACCGGGACCGAGGAGATGGAGGTGGCTTGTGTATGGGCCTCGGCAAACCGCAGGCGTCCGATTATGGTCAGGCCGTTCCGCGCCCCTCATCACACGGCCTCGATGGCCGGGCTCCTGGGTGGCGGGAGCGGAATCCCGACGCCGGGAGATCTTTCTCTGGCTCATCACGGAGTGTTGTTCCTGGACGAGTTGGGGGAGTTCCCGGCCCATCTGATCGACGCGCTTCGCCAGCCCCTGGAGGAGGGATCGGTGACCATCACCCGCAGGGGCGTATCGGTGACCTTCCCCTGCCGGGCGCTGGTAGTGGCGGCCACCAACCCCTGCCCGTGCGGGTGGTCGAACGACACCGTGCGCCAGTGCCGATGCTCACCTTCGTCGGTGGAACGGTACCGGCGTCGCCTCTCGGGACCCTTGCTGGACCGCTTTGACGTACGTGTGTTCCTGGGGCGAGTGGAGACCGGGGAAATGACCGGGAGTCCCGGGGAGCCGAGCGACGCTGTGCGCAAGAGAGTCGAGAGGGCGCGGGAAATCCAGGCCCGCCGCGGCGGGTTGAACGGAGATTTGTCCCCGGCGGCTCTGGACGCTCTCGAATGGAGCGCCAACGCCAAGCGGGTACTGGCGGGCAACATCGACCGGGGCAATCTCACCGGCCGGGGCTATGACCGGGTACGGCGGGTGGCCAGGACCCTCGCCGATCTTGCCGAATCCGAGCGGGTGGAGAACGTCCACGTGCTGGAAGCCCTCTCCTACCGGACCGGGGTTTGAGCCCGACGCCGCCCCCGGTCCCGTACTTCTTCCACCGGCTGCGGTTGGCGTATTCGGGACTTCATCCCGAACGGATCCACACCCTGGTGAAGGCCTCCGACCCGGTGGAGGCGGTGCGGAAGATCGAGACGGGCAGGGTCAGGGTCTCCGCGGCCGCCCGGGAAGCGGTCGGTGTTGCGGCCGAGCAGCGCATGCAGGAACTCGCTTCCTCGGGCGTCTCGGTAACGCTGCTGGGCGCCGATTCCTATCCTCCCTGGCTGGCCGCCATCCCCGACCCGCCCGATCTGCTTTTCGTCAGGGGCGTGCTCCCGACGGCGCCGGGTGTAGCGGTGGTGGGATCGAGAAGAGCCACCCGCTATGGCATCAACCTCGCCAAGGCCATAGGCGCAGCCGCGGGACGCCGCGACGCGGTGGTGGTCAGTGGTTTGGCGCGGGGGATCGATGGGGCGGCACACTGGGGGGTGGTGGAGGCGGGAGGACGGGGAGTGGCGGTCCTGGGGTGCGGTCTCGACCGGTGGTATCCGGTTTCCCATCGGAGGCTGGGAGAGGCGCTCTTGGAGAACGGTGGGGGCGTGGTGACCGAATACCCGCCGGGAACGGTTCCCGAGCCGTGGCGATTCCCGGTACGAAACAGGATTATCACCGGTCTGTCCCGTGTGGTGCTGGTAGTGGAGGCAGCCGCGGACGGGGGAGCCCTGATCAGCGCCCGGCTGGGCCTTGAACAGGGAAGGGAGGTCCTGGCCGTCCCCGGAGACATCGACCGGGTCACCTCCAGAGGTTGCAACGAACTGATCCGGGACGGGGCCATGCCGGTGTTGGGAACCGCTGACGTGCTGGACCTGCTGGAGCAGGAGGGCATCATCAATCCGTCCGGGGTTGGTCGGCGGGAATCCGGGCCGGCCGACGCGAAGGGAGGCTTGGAAGAAGCGATCGGTGAGGCCGGCGCCACCCTGGAGGTCCTGGCCGAGCGGATGGGATGGCCCCTCACCCGACTGCTGGTCAGCGTCGGCGAACTGGAGTCGGAAGGACGCGTCACGCGGGATGGCGGAGTCATCCGGCTGAGGATGGAACATGGGAGAAACGGGTAGGCAGACGCCACCGGATCCGGTGACTGCCCTTGCACAGGGGGCGCGATGGGCTGAAATCCTGCGTGATTCAAAACCCTGGCATCGACCCGGAGGGCTTCGTAGCATTGGGTGAGTGGCTGGTGTATCTGTCCTTCCCGACTGGGCCAAAGAGGAGGTGGATGCCTATCTGCGTCGCCTCGCGGGCCAGCGCCGACTCTCCCGGCACACGGTGAACGCATACCGGGGAGACATCACCCAGTTCCTTGCCTTGTGCGCCAAGGTTGGACGCCGTTCTATGGGAGAGATCGACCGGAATGACTTCCGGCGGTTTTTCGCTTACCTGAACACCCGCGGGTTTGCCCGCTCATCGGTGGTCCGAAAGGGATCGTCCCTTCGGTCCTTCTTCGGGGACCTGCACAGTCGGGGTGGCATTCCCTCCAACCCCGCCGGCGCTCTTCCCGTTCCGAAGGCGGAATCCCGCCTTCCGGTGGCGCTCTCGGAGAGGCAGTTGTCGGATGCCATCGAGGCTGTGGATGGCTCGGCACCGGTCGATTTGAGGGACCGAGCCATCCTGGAGCTGGCTTATGCCTCGGGACTCAGGGTCTCCGAACTGGCCGCACTGACCGTCCCGCAGGTTGACCGAAGAGACCTGATAGTGGTATCGGGGAAGGGAGGGAAAGACCGCGCCACACCCGTGGGGATTCCCGCTCAACGGGCCATTCGCCGCTGGCTGGAGACCGGACGCCCGGCACTGGCCGGCGCGCGCGCCGGAGAGGCCCTGTTCGTGGGCGTGAGAGGGGGACGGATGGACCCTCGTCAGATCAGGCGTGTGGTACGTTCCCGGCTGGGGAGTTTCCCCCACGCCCTCCGCCATTCCTTCGCCACCCACCTCATAGAGGGAGGGGCCGACCTGCGCAGTGTCCAGGAACTGCTGGGGCATGCCAGTCTGGGCACCACCCAGATCTACACCAGCGTCAGCAACCGGCACCTCCGCTCCACCCACCACCGAACGCATCCCCGCGCCTGACACGGGGACATCGAGATACCTGAGCAGCGAACCGTCGGGGAGTCGGCGGCCGGTTTCCTACTCCTTCACCGGAGTTGTAAAATGCCTTGGGCAACGTCACAGGCTCGTTTCGTCCACTGGTCGGGAGAGGTCTTCACGGTCTTTCCTGTGGGGCGGGCGCCCTTAGCGGGCGCCGACCGGAGAAACCGGACAGCGGGCTGAGGAAAAACCAGGAAGGAGTGGTATATGACGTCTACCACAATGAAAGACCTGATCGATGCGGGTCTCCATTTCGGCCATGAAACCCGCCGGTGGAATCCCAAGATGGCCCCCTATCTGTGGGGTCAGTCCAACGGCATCCACATTATCGACCTCCGGCAGACGGTGCGTCTGCTGGACGATGCGATCGGCTTCGTACGCCAGGCGGTGGCCAATGGGGGGAAGATTCTCTTCATCGGAACGAAGAAGCAGGCCCGAAACAGCATCGCCCAGCACGCCGAGTCGGCGGGCATGCCCTATGTCAATTTCCGATGGCTGGGAGGCATGCTCACCAACTTCCAGACCATTCGACAGCGTATTTCCTACATGAAGGAACTGGAAACCGAGGAGAACAGCGGAGAGATGCAGTCTCGCCCCAAAAAGGAGAGACTTCGTCTCAGGAGAGACCTCGAGAAGCTCCGCCGAAGCCTGGGAGGAGTGAGAGACCTCCAGGAGCTTCCGGCCGGGGTGTTCGTGATAGACGTCAACGCCGAGGAGACCGCGGTGCGGGAGGCGGTCCGCCTGGGGATTCCCATCGTGGCCCTGGTTGACTCGAATTGCAACCCTGAGCCAATAACCTACGTTGTACCCGGCAACGACGATGCCATCCGTTCCGCCGAGTTGCTCTGCTCTCTGGTGGCAAGCGCCTGCCAGGAGGGAAAAGAGATGGCGAGTAAGAAGAAAGGATCCTCCTCGGAGGGTTCGACTCCCGGATCCCGATCAAGGAGCCGCAGATAGTGGCCGAGTTCACAGCCAAGGACGTCCAGCGTCTACGCCGACAGGCCGGAGTGGGAATGATGGACGCCAAGAAGGCGCTCGTTGAGGCCGGCGGGGACATGGACAAAGCCCATGATCTCCTCCGGGAACGGGGCCTCGCCCAAGCCGCCAAACGGGCCGATCGCGACGCCAATGAGGGGACGGTTGGAAGTTACCTTCACCATCAGTCCGGCCATCCGGTGATGGGTGTCCTGGTCGAGTTGGCCTGTGAGACGGACTTTGTCGCCAAGAGCCCGGAATTCAACGAGGTTGCCGACGATATCGCCATGCATGTGTCGTGGTCTGCGCCCCGCTGGATCGAGCGGGATGAGGTTCCGGGCGATGTCATCTCCCATGAGCGCGACCTCATCGCGCGCAGCGCGCGGTCGGAAGGCAAACCTGACGCGATCATTCCCCGGATAGTGGACGGCCGCATGGAGAAATTCTTTGTTGAAAACGTTCTCAATGACCAGGAGTTCGTCAACTCCCAGAAATACGAGGGAACGGTGGGAGACATGGTGAAGACCCTGGCTGCGCGGGTGGGTGAAAATGTCAAGATCCGCCGGGTGGCGCGACTGGCGGTGGGCGAGCAGGAGTCCTGATGACCTCCTCCCGTCGAGTTCTCCTCAAGCTGTCAGGGGAGGCATTCTGTGAACAGGAAGGGGGTTTCGGGATCGATCCGGCCACAGTGGCGTCCCTTGCCGGGGAGATAAGCAAGGCGCGGGCGGTCGGAACCGAGATCTCGGTGGTCGTGGGAGGGGGGAACTTCTTTCGGGGCACCGCTCTGGCCGCACGAGGCCTCGATCCGGCCACGGCCGACTACATGGGGATGCTCGCCACGGTGATGAACGGCTTGGCCCTGCGTGACGCCTTGGAGAAACACGGGATGACCACCCGGGTTATGAGCGCCATCACCATGCGGCAGGTCAGCGAACCGTACATCCGCAACCGTGCGATTCGCCACCTTGAGAAGGGGCGGATCGTGATCTTCGTGGCCGGAACCGGCAACCCGTTTTTCACGACCGACACCACCGCGGCGCTGCGGGCCATAGAGATCGGGGCGGAAGTGGTGCTGAAGGCTTCCAAGGTGGACGGTGTGTACAGTGCCGATCCTCATCTCGACTCCTCCGCCCGGCTCCTGGAGGCTGCTTCCTATATGGACGTCATCTCACAGAACCTCAAGGTGATGGATATGACCGCCATTACGCTGTGTCGAGAGCACGGACTCCCTATCGTTGTATTTGACATGTCCGGGCCGGGCAATGTGCACCGGGCCCTGATCGGCGAGCCGCTCGGCACCAGGGTGGGCTAGGAAGTTCTCATGATCGACGAGGTTCTGGAGGAAGCCAATCTCCTGATGGAGAGCTCCGTGGAATTCGTGACCGGGCAATTCGCGGTGGTGCGAACCGGTCGGGCCAATCCTCAGATCGTCCAGAACCTGCGGGTCAACTACTACGGCGCCTCCCTTCCCCTACAGCAACTTGCCAACTTCACGGTTCCTGACCCGCGGCTGTTGGTGATCCATCCATACGACAAGAGCGCCATTCCCGAGATAGAGAAGGCTCTCCACAGTTCCACTCTCGGGATCAACCCGGCCAACGACGGGGTGTTGATCAGGCTGGCCTTTCCCCCCCTGACCGAGGAACGCCGGATGGAGTTGATTCGCATAGTCCGAAGGCAGGCGGAGGATGGCAGGGTATCGATCCGGAACGTGCGCCGCGGAGCAAAGTCAGACTTGGAAGCCCTCAAGGGGTTATGCTCGGATGACGACCTTCACCGCGCCGAACGCAAGCTCCAGGATCTGACCGATCAGACGGTAAAACAGGTGGATGAGTTGCTGAAGCGCAAGGAAGCCGAGTTGCTGGAGGTATAGCGGTAAATGAAACCGCCTGACACCACCTGGGTTCCCGACTGGGAACCTGACGAGGAACCGACCCCCATCAGGCCGGTACGGCAGACGGAGTCCGAGGAGCCCGATCCGGTCTTGACGGGGGAGAGTGTCTTTGACAGCCGCACGACCCAGCATCAAGCCTTGGCCGAGGAAGTGATGGAGGCCGAAGCCAGGGAGCACCGCCAGCAAGCTGTGTCGGCGGCCATACCTGGCGTCGAGTCGGGAATGTTGGGATTCGAAGACGTGACCGGACGAACCGGGATGGCGACCGAAGAAGTCGAGGCGGCGGAGCAGGCCCAATCTTCGGACCTTGTCACACGGATAGTCAGCGCAATGGTGATGGTCGGAGTGCTGATAATCGTTCTCTACCTGGGCGGGGCATGGCTGACCGGTTTGATATTGGTGACCATGGGCCTGGGATTGGTCGAGTTCTACATGGCCGTCCGCTCTGTGGGCTACCGGCCCATGGCCCTGTTGGGACTGGCGGGGACCTTGGGGGCGGGAGTCGCAGCCCACGTGTCGGGGCTGGGATCGATGGGAGGAGTGCTGGTTGGCGCATTGGCATTGGTTCTGCTTTTCTATGCCGCGGCCTCCCGCAGAATGGCGTTGGAGAACGCCACCCTGACATTGCTCGGGATGATCTGGATCTCCCTTCTCTCCTACGCGGTGGTGATTGGCGGCGCCGAGGACGGAGTGGCGCTTCTGGTTTGGGTGTTGCTTTTGAACTCGGTTTTCGACACCGCGGCGTTCGTGGTGGGCCGGGGGTTGGGGAACCGGCCTCTCTCTCCCTCCCTTTCGTCCAAGAAGACCCTGGAGGGATTGCTGGGAGGAGTGTTCGCCACCTTCGCCATAGCCGCCATCTTCTCCACCCTGCCCACCTTTTCGGTTCTCACCCTCTATCAGGCGCTGTTCCTGGCGGCGGTCGTCTCGGTGCTCGCCCCTCTCGGAGACGGCATGGAGTCGGCCGTGAAGCGGTCGATCGGCCTCAAGGACATGAGTTCCCTGCTGCCCGGGCATGGCGGCATACTGGACAGGATCGACGGGTTGTTGTTGGTGTTCCCGGGCGCCTATTACCTATTTTCGGTGTTTGACTACCTCTAGGGGCCTGCTTCTTCCCCGGTTTGGTATCCTCGGCCCGACCGGAAGGGAGGTGTTTTGATGGTGGGAGCCTTGGTGGTCCTGCTGGGGATCGTGTTCTTTGTCACCGTACATGAACTGGGTCATTTCCTGGCGGCCCGCGCCACCGGAATGAAGGCAACCGAGATGTTCTTCGGCTTCGGCCCGAGGTTGTGGTCGGTGAAGAAGGGGGAGACCGAGTACGGCTTCCGTCTCCTGCCCTTCGGGGGATTCGTGAAAATCGCAGGCATGGGGCCCTTTCAGGAAGACGAAACCGACCCGGAGCGCTCCTATTACCACAAGAAATTCTGGCAGAAGATGACGGTGGCTCTCAGCGGTGTGGCCATGAACTTTCTGATGGCCTTTCTGATCCTGGTCGGTCTGTTCCTGGTGGTGGGCGTCACCGGCTACACCAATCAGGTCATGCAGGTGGTGGACCAACTGGCCGACGGGTCCGCCACCCCGGCAGCCGATGCGGGGATCCAAGCCGGGGACCAGATTCTGATGCTTGACGGCCTGCCCACGGAGAGCTGGGAGGAGACGGCAAGGGTACTGGCGGAGCGTCCGGGTCAGACCGTGCGCATCATGCTGAGCAGGGATGGCGTGATCAGAACGGTGGAGACGACATTGGCCACTCGCCTTGACTCAGAAGGCGTGGAGCGGGGTTTTCTGGGTGTAGGACCGGCCCTCGAGACGCGCTCGGTGGGTTTGGGAGGGGCGATCGCGACCGCCTCGAGTGATATCGCGGAGGCGGTGGGCCTCACCTTCACGGCGATCGGGCAGTTGGTGAGCCCCTCCTCCCTGGCGGAGTTGGCCGGGGGGATTCTGGGAGGCGAGGTCTCGGAGGACAACCGTCCGGTTAGTCCGATCGGGTTGGCCAACATCGGAGCGCAGATCGGCGAACGGGGCGTGGCCAATGTGGTGAGGTTGTTAGCATATTTGAACGTCGTGCTGGGTGTGTTCAATGTCATTCCCGCGTACCCGCTGGACGGTGGGCATGTGGCGGTGGCGCTCTATGAGAAGGTCCTGAAACGCCGCGCTCGGCCGAGAGTGCTCATTTCCATCGCGGCAGTGGTGACCGTGCTGGTGATCTTCCTGGGAGTGGCGGCCCTGGTGCTGGATGTGATCGACCCCATCCGCCTGTGAGAGACGCCCGCTCTTTCGTTCGCCCCAGGCGGCGCACCCGCGCTATCAAGGTTGGATCGGTGCAGGTCGGAGGCGACGCCCCGATCACCGTGCAGTCGATGACCACCACCAAGACCCATGACGTGGACGGCACCCTGGCCCAGGTGTATGCCTTGGCGGGAGCGGGCGCCGACCTGGTGAGGATCACCTGCAACACCGTGGATGCCGCCCAAGGCCTGGCGGAGATCGTTCCCCGTAGCCCGGTTCCGATAATCGCGGACATCCACTTCCAATACCGTTTGGCCCTGGCCGCCCTGGAGAGCGGGGTTTCCGGCCTGCGGCTCAACCCGGGCAACATCCGCCGTCCCAGCCACATCAAGGAAGTGGCCCTTGCGGCCGCCGAACGGCAGGTCCCGATCCGCGTCGGGGTCAACGCCGGTTCACTTGACAAGGACATACTCAGCCGCCACGGAGACGCCACGCCGGAAGCGTTGGTGGAGTCGGCTCTGCTGGAGATCCGGTACCTGGAGGAGGTCGATTTCTCCGACATCAAGATCTCTGTCAAACATTCCCACGTCCCGACCATGATCGAGTCCTACCGTCTCTTGTCGGACACGGTGGACTACCCGCTTCACCTGGGGGTGACGGAGGCGGGTCCCCTTCCGGGGGGTCTGATCAAGTCGGTGGCGGGAATTGCCACCCTCCTGATGGAGGGCATCGGGGACACCATCCGGTTCTCCTTGACCGCCGACCCGGTGGAGGAAGCGGAGTCGGGGCGCCGCCTGTTGGAGTACCTGGGTTTGCGGGAACGCCGCAGCCTCGATTTGATTGCCTGCCCTTCCTGCGGGCGGGCGGAGGTTGATGTGATCGAGGTGGCTCAGGTTGCCCAGGAAGCGCTGGAGAAAGAGGACCTGCCCATCCAGGTGGCGGTGATGGGGTGCGTGGTGAACGGCCCGGGGGAGGCCCGGTCGGCCGATCTGGGCATCGCCGCGGGTCGGGGCCGGGGGCATCTGTTCATCAGGGGCGAAGTGGTGGCCGTGGTGCCCGAGTCCGAGATGGTGGAGGCCCTGGTGTCCGAGGGCCGGCGTCTGGTTGAGGAAGGGGTGGAGGCGCGTTTGGCGGCGGCGGACCGGTCCGCGGCCAGGGAGGCGGAGGCCGACCGCCTCCGGTCGCTGCAGATCAATCCCGATGCGAATTCCGCGACGGAGCGCCGTCAGCGGGTGGAGATAATCGCACGAGGGAAGAAGACGTAGCCTTCCTTGGTGGCGTCAACCGTCGGAGGACTGAGAGTTTGAGCTGGGGCATCGAGGACAAGGTGGCGGTCATCACCGGTGGCAGCAGGGGCATCGGCCTGGCGGTCGCCGCCGAGTTGTTGGATCTGGGGGCGGCCGGGGTGGCGATCACCTCCCGGCGGCCCGGGAACCTGGAGGAGGCGGTTGCCCGGTTGAAGGCGGAAGGGAGAGATTCCGAGAGGGTTCTGCCGACCGTGGCCAGGGCTGACGATGACGGCCACGCCGCCCGAGCGGTCCGGGAGACGATCGAGCGGTTCGGGAGCTGTGACATATTGGTGAACAACGCCGGCACCAATCCTGGCGCCGGCAACCTCATGGAGGTTTCTCGGGACGCAGTCGACAAGACCTGGGCCGTGAACCAGCGGGCCCCGCTGGTCTGGACCCAGGAGGCCTGGGCGCAATGGATGGGGTCCCACGGCGGTTGCGTGGTGAATGTGGCCTCGGTGGGAGGAATTCGTCCTGCCCCCTTCCTGGGCGCCTACAACATCTCCAAGGCGGCCCTGATCCACATGACCGGCCAGCTTGCCATGGAACTGGCGCCCCTGGTGCGGGTCAACGCGGTGGCGCCGGCCGTGATCAAGACCCGGTTGTCGGCCATGCTGTGGGAGTCGGACCCGATGGGCACGGCCCGGCTCCACCCCATGCAAAGGCTCGGAGATCCCCGGGACGTGGCCCGAGCTGTCGCGTTTCTGTGTTCGGAGAATGCCTCCTGGATAACGGGAGTGACGCTTCCGGTGGATGGGGGCGTGCTGGGCGCAACCCCGGGGATGGGATGACGCCCCACCCCTCCTTCGACCGCGATCTGGCTCTCTCCTACCTGGAGGGTCGGCGATCCCCACAGCCCCTGCTCACCGAAGCCGCCCGGCTCCGCGACGAGGGGAAAGGGCGGACTGTCACCTACAGTCGCAAGGTCTTCATCCCGTTGACCACCCTGTGCCGCGATAGCTGCACTTACTGCACCTTTGCCCAGCCCCCGGGAGGAGGGGGGATGTTCATGCCCCCCGAGCAGGTGTTGGCGGTGGCGGAGGCCGGAGCGGCGCACCAATGCACGGAGGCGCTGTTCACCTTGGGCGACCGGCCCGAGGACCGCTGGCCCGCCGCCCGGCGTTTCCTGGATTCCCAGGGCTGCGAGAACACCCTGGAGTACACCCGGCGAATGACCGAGATGGTCAACCGGGAGACCTCCCTCTTCCCTCATGCCAACCCCGGGGTGATGACGTTCACCCAGATGGAGGCTCTCCGCCCGTCCAATCCCTCGATGGGCTTGATGCTGGAGAACATCTCGGACCGGCTCACCGAACCGGGAATGCCCCATTACAACTGCCCGGACAAGGTTCCCTCGGTCCGGGTGCGGGTTATAGAGGATGCCGCACGGCTGTCGGTGCCCTTCACCACCGGCATTCTGGTCGGGATCGGAGAGAACTCCACCGAGATCGTTGATTCCCTGCTGGCGCTTCGGGACCTGGCAGAGGCGGGAGGTCACATCCAGGAAGTGATCATCCAGAACTTTCGAGCCAAGTACAACACTCCCATGCGGCTCAATGCCGAGCCGATTCCTTCCTGGTTCATGCGGGTGGTCGCCCTTGCCCGCTGGATAATGGGCCCGGAGATGAACGTCCAGGTTCCTCCGAACCTGACAGAGCGTTACGAGATGTATCTGGAGGCCGGCATCAACGATTGGGGAGGGGTCTCTCCGCTCACCATCGACTGGGTGAATCCGGAAGCGCCATGGCCTCACCTGGAAGCCCTGCGGCGCCGCACGGAGGCGGCCGGATTCCAGTTGCTTCCCCGCCTGCCGATCTACCCTTCCCACCTCTCCGAACGATGGGTCGATCCGGCCCTGTTCCCCAAAGTGATGGGGGCTGTGGACTCGAGGGGCTATGCACGGGCTCCTCAGGCCGGGCCGGCCGATCGTCCGGCCATCTCGGTGGTTTCGTGAGCTGGATGGGAGAGAAGTAGCCTGACAGGATGATGAACGCCACTTCCCGGACCATCACGTTCCTGCGCACCAGGCCCGCTGAAGCAGCCACCGCAGCGGTGGCGGAGGCGCGCCTTCGGGAGGGAACCACCACTCTGGAGATGGATTCTCCGGGAGCAACCGACTTTCGGGCCGCTCACCAGGCAGGCCTTTTCATCTCGGCCCTGCAGGCGGATCCGTCGGAGGCTGCGTTGATCGTTGACCCCGACCAGGCGCTGAAGCTCGCCAAGGCGAATACTCCCGGTTGGCTGATCACGGTCAGGAACGCGGGCCCGTCCGAGGCGGTGCTGGATGCCCTGGCCCGCAGTGAAGCGACCTATCTTCGCGCTACCCGAAGCACGGTCGAGGCCGCCGCCGCCCTCTGCTCCCTGCCCGCCATCGAGGCCGTGGTTTCGGTCTTCGCAGATGATGTGGATCAGGCCGAGACTGCCGTGCTAGACGGGGCCGGGGACCTGCTGTTCCGGGACTGGGACGCGGATCGGATCGGGGATTTGCGTCAAAGACTGGCTCCCCACCGGTTGGTGGAGCGGACCGCCCTGCCTCCGGGCCTGGAGATCGATGAGGTCCGCCAGGTCCTCTCCCGAAGCGCCTTCAGGTCCTGGCTCCAGCAGGTGGACGCCTCGGGCGCCGCCCGCCCTCGTTACACCTGGGCGCCCGGCCGCGCCGAGGCCGCGCCGGTTCCTCCCCGGAGGTTCTCGGCTGCATGGCCCGACTCGATGTGGGTTGGCGAAGCAGGCCCTGAGGAACTGGAGGGAGCGGGGAGCCTCCGTCCCATCCTGGAGCGGTCTCTCTCCGGAAGCCCTCCGGAAGTGGCCGAGACGGAGGCTCTGTTCGGAGCGAGGGGGGACCAGGTGGAGGCAGTGGCATGGACCGCCGATCAACTCCGGCGCAGGACGGTGGGAGACCTGGTCACCTATGTAGTCAACCGCAACATCAACTACACCAATCTCTGCTATTTCAGGTGCGGCTTCTGCGCCTTTTCCAAGGGACCGCGTAGTCTCAATCTTCGGGGGGACCCCTACCTCATGTCCATCGCCGACATCGTGCGAAGGGCTCGGGAGGCCTGGGAGAAGGGAGCCACCGAGGTGACCCTGCAAGGGGGGATTCACCCCGAATTCACGGGGGACTTCTACGTGCGGGTGACCGAGGCCATCAAGGCCGAGTTGCCGGAGATGCACATACACGGGTTCACCCCCCTTGAGGTGTGGCAGGGGGCCGAGACCCTGGGAGTCCCGGTGAGGGACTTCTTGGTTCGTCTCAAGGAAGCCGGCCTTGGAACCCTTCCCGGCACCGCTGCCGAGATTCTGGACGACGATGTCCGGCGTTATCTGTGTCCGGACAAGATCCGGACCTCCCAGTGGGCACAGGTGATGCTGACCGCCCATGAACTGGGCCTCAAAGCCACCGCCACCATCATGTTCGGGCACATCGATCATCACCGATCCTGGGCCAGGCACCTGGATGTGATCCGCCAGATCCAGGCGCGCACCGGAGGGTTCACCGAGTTGGTCCCCCTTCCCTTCGTTCACATGGGCGCGCCCATCTGGCTGAACGGCAAGGCTCGTCCCGGACCCACTTGGGATGAGGTGGTGTTAATCCATGCGATCGGACGGATTGCCCTTGACGGCTTGGTCCCCAATATCCAGGCGTCCTGGGTGAAGCTGGGACTGGACGGTGCCGGACGGTTGCTGGACGCGGGTTGCAACGACCTGGGGGGCACCCTCATGGGAGAGATAATCACCCGTTCCGCCGGGGCCGCCCATGGCCAGGAGTTGACTCCCGAGGACTTTCGCAGGGCCATAATCGCCATGAACCGGCAGGTAGGCCTGCGGGACACCGAGTACGGTCTCCTTCTGACCGCCTGAGGGCCGCCCAACGCCATGGCCTCCTACTACGACAGCATCCCCCGGCGCCTGGCTTCCTGGATAGAGGCTCAGCCGATGTTCTTCGTCGCGACTGCTCCGTCAGGCGACTCAGGACACATAAACCTCTCCCCAAAGGGCCTGGACACCTTCCGGATCGTCGACCCTCACACCGTTGCCTACCTGGACCTGGTGGGGAGCGGCGCCGAGACCATTGCCCACCTGCGTCAGAACGGGAGAATCGTGGTCATGTTCTGCGGGTTCGACCAACCCCGGCGGATCCTGCGGATCTGGGGCAAGGGCAGAGCACTCTTCCCGGAAACCGAAGAGCATTCCATCCTGGCCGATAACTTCCCCGAGATTCCCGGTTCCCGCTCCATTATCAGGGTCGACGTGCGGAAGGTCGGCACCTCCTGTGGGGGCGGCGTGCCCTTGATGGAGATGATCTCTGATCGGGACTTCCTCCCCGCATGGGCGGAGAAGAAGGGGCCGGATGCGATGTGGGAGTACCAGAGGGAAAACAACGCTCTCAGCCTGGACGGCCTGCCCGCCATGGAGTTCTCCGACGGCTAAGCGTCACACCGGCCTCGGTTGGACCCGCAAGAGCAATCTTTCGTTTACCAGAGTCCCATAGCGATTCCGGGAGTGGTACAGTAAGAGTATGAGTGGGACATACACAGTTGCAATGGGAGATAGAGGTCGCCTGGTAATTCCTGCCGCGGCGCGCGAACGCGCCGGGCTTTCTCCGGGAACTCCGCTGGTCCTGTTGGAAACCGCCGGGGGATTGGTGCTGATGACTCGACAGCAACTTCGCTCGCGGGTTCGGGAAGAACTGGCCGGCGTCGACCTGGTGGCAGAACTTCTGGCGGATCGACGCCGTGCCGCCGAACGGGAGGATGCCCGGTGAGCGTGGTCCTCGATGCGTCGGCGATCCTGGTGTTTCTGCAGGGGGAGAGGGGGGCCGAGGCGGTAGAGCAGGCTCTGGTCGACAACTCGGTCTGCGGTGCGGCGAACTGGTCCGAGGTGGCGCAGAAAATAATGGCCGGTGGACGGGAGTGGTCTCTGGCCCGCGCCCTCCTGCTCAGTTACGGTGTCCGCGTCGAACCCGTACTGGCTGAGGACGCCGAGTGGGCCGCCAGGCGTTGGCGGCGAGGCGAGGGCTTGTCCCTGGCGGACCGCCTTTGCCTTGCCCTTGCTGAGCGCACAGACTTGGATGTCCTCACTGCGGACCGGGCATGGGGTTCCTCCGGTCGGGTAAAGCAGGTTCGTTGATCGATGTCCTCGTCAGAGTCACTATTGCTCCGCAACGCCGACGTGCTGGTGACGATGGATGACGGAGGCGCCGAGATCCCCGATGGGGGGCTGTTTGCCCGGGATGGTTGGATCGAGCAGGTGGGTCCTACGTCCGATCTTCCCGATACCGCCGATGAGGTGATCGACTGCCGGGGAAGCGTGGTGATTCCCGGGCTGGTCAACACCCACCACCACTTCTTCCAGACCCTCACCCGCACTCTGGCCCAAGACTCGGAGTTGTTCGGCTGGCTGGTGCAGTTGTACCCGGTGTGGTCGAGACTGACTCCTGAGCATGTCCGAGTCTCGACTGCCACCGCCCTGGCGGAGTTGGCCCTTTCCGGATGCACCACCGCCTTCGACCACCACTACTTCTGGATCAACGGCGCTTCGATAGACGACCAGATTCGAGCGGCTCGGAAGGTGGGCATCCGTTTCCATGCCTCGCGGGGCTCCATGAGCGTGGGACAGTCGGCTGGGGGCCTACCCCCCGATGAGTGGGTTGAGGATGAAGACGCCATTCTGGCGGACTGCCAGAGGGCGGTATCGGAGTATCACGACCCTTCCCCGGGGGCGATGACCCGAGTGGTGATCGCCCCCTGTTCGCCTTTCACAGTGAGCCCGGATCTCATGCGCCAGTCCGCCGCGTTGGCCCGGTCGGTGGGAGTGAAGCTCCACACCCATCTGGCAGAAACCCTCGACGAGGAGGACTACTGCCTGGAACTGTTCGGGTCCAGGCCGGTGGAGTACGCCGAAAGCGTGGACTGGCTTGGTCCCGATGTCTGGTTCGCCCACGCGGTACACGTCTCCGAGCGGGATACCGCCGCCATGGCGTCCACCAGAACGGGGGTCGGTCACTGTCCGACCTCCAACATGCGTCTCGCTTCCGGTGTCGCCCCCCTCACCCGGTATCTGCAAGCCGGCGTGCCCGTGGGCCTGGGAGTGGACGGGTCGGCCTCCAACGACTCCTCTCACCTGTTGGCGGAGGCTCGGCAGGCTCTCCTGGCCGCCCGCATGGCCCGCGCCATGGAACGTTCGGATGAGCCCATGCTTACCGCCAGGTTGGCTTTGCGGGTGGCCACCAGAGGGGGCGCCGAGGTGCTGGGACGGACCGACATCGGCTCTCTGGAGCCCGGCAAGGCCGCCGACGTCGCCTGCTTCCGCACCGATGGGGTATCCATGGCCGGCGCCCACGACCCGGTTGCAGGCCTGGTGTTGTCCGGTCCCCATCAGGTTGATCGGCTGATCGTCGGGGGTCGCAGCGTAGTGGTGGACGGCCAGATGGTGGGCATGGAGTTGGGTCCGAACCTCGAACGTCACCGACAGCTTGCCCGCCTTTTGGTCACTTGATCCAAAGGGAGGTCTTCGCCGGCTTCTCATCCCGGGCAGAAGATTCCGCCGGTGTTCTAGCTTGTCCTAGCTCGGCGCCGCCCGGCGTCGGTGCCATCTCTCCCACAGGGCCAGCATGGAGGGCAACACCAGTATCGCCGCCACCAGCGAGAGACCGACCGCGTAGACCGTGACCTGGCCCATTTGCTGGAAGGGCGTGAGCCTGGAGGTGATCAGAACCCCGAACCCGGCCATGGTTGTGAAGGCGGACCCCGCCAACGCCCCGCCGGTGTGGCGAGACGTCGACCGCAAAGCGTCATCGAGGTGCTCGAAGCGTTCGCGGTCCTCCCCGAATCGCCGGGCGATGTGGATCGTGTAGGGAACCCCTATCCCTATCGAGAGAGCCGACAGGGTGGCGGTCACCGGTCCGATGGGAATGCCGGTGGCGAACATCAGTCCATAGGTCCAGAACATCACCAGGGCCACCGGGATCATTGTGATCACTCCGAAGAACGGTCGCCGGTTCTCCACCCAGAAGCTGATCATCATCACCAGCGTGGCAACCACCAGGGTGAAGAGGAGCGACCTGGTCTGCGAGTCGGCCAACTCCACGATGATCAGGTTGGTGATGATCTCGGTGGAGGTGGCGATCACGCTTATCCCCGCATCGGACAGTTCCGCGAAGTTCTCCAAGAGGTCTTCGCGGAGTTGCAGCGCTCCGGTCTCCGCGGCTTGGGTGCCGATCTCGAACAGCAAGGCGTCGTAGCCGGACTCTCCTCGGTGGAGAACCCTTCCGGCCTGCCCGGGGGCCGAGTCCAGCATGGTGTCCCACAGTGCAGTCACGTCGGCGCCGGGGGGTACCCGCATGTCCATGCCCAGGTTGGCGGCCCGGGCGGCGGAAGCCACAGACTCGTTGGGCGGACCCCGGGGACCGCCGTTGCTCAGGGCGTTGAGCACCGATATCGGAGAGTTGGCCGACGGAACCTCTCCCATAGGCGTCTCGAACACCACCACTTTCTCCACCTCCGCCAGTCCCATCCCGGCTGAGACCAGTGCATTGTGCACCTCCGGAGAGGAGAGGTCCTCACCCTCGATCAGAACCTGGGTCGTCTCGCCCAGACCCCCTCCGAATCCCTCCTGGAGGATCTCCAGCGCCCGGACGCCGGGAGCGTCGCTGGGCAGAAAGTCGGTGAATGAGAACCTCACCTCCAACTGGCTCAAGCCCCATATTCCCATACCACCCAGGAACATGGCCACCAGCACCACCAGGACCGGGACCTTCTCCGCCAGCACCGAGGTGCCGGCTATCAGGCGGGGAAGCAAGCGGTTTGAGGAAGCCTTCATGCCCACCACCGGCAGAGAACTCCTGGTTTCGAGTTGTCGGTCCACCCTCCTGGCCAGGATCAGCACCCGCAGGAGCCCCCAGGAGAACCTCCCTGCTCTCTCGGTCCTCCGATCCAGGAGCGTCCGGGCGGCGGGGAAGAAGGTGAGGGTCAGGATGAAGGAGACCGCGATTCCGATCGCGGCCAGCACCCCGAAGTCGGCCAATGCCGGCACCGGGCTCAGGACGTTGGTCAGGAAGCCTATGGCGGTGGTCACGGTGGCCAGCGCCAGGGCTACTCCGACGGTGCCGATGGCGGTGCGGACTGCGCCGTTCACGTCCTGGCCGCGGCCCACCTCCTCGCGGTATCGGGAGGTGAGGTGGATCCCGTAGTCCACGCCCAGTCCGATCAGGAGGATGGGGATGATCTGGGTTATGTTGTTGAAGGAGGCGATTACTCCCGCCCTTTCCAGCAGCACCCCGATGCCCTGCATGAAGATGATGGCGGCCGAAATGGTGAAGAGAGTCAGCAGGGTGTCGGCCAGGGTCCGGCGACCCGATTGCAAAAGCGCGCCCCTCCCGGCCGGTTTGAGCCAGTAGACGAAGCAGAGAATGACCAGAATGATCAGCGCGGCCATCCCGAACAGCCGTCCGATCTCGCTTTCGGCGTCTCCGGAGTCCTCGAACAGCAGGTTGAAGCTGAAGGGAATGACTTCCAGCCCGTCGGGGGTGGGTATGGCGCGCAACGCCCTCGCCACCTCCGAGTCGTTGTCTATCGCTTCATCGAGATCCTCTTCCTCCACCCCAACCGGCACTTTTGTGAACACCAGGACCAGGCCGGCTTCAGCCGTGGCCGCCGACGGGTCGCCATTCTGGCTGATCAGCGAGGCCAACTGGGGGTTCGCTTCCGACCCCGCCATTGCCGCCAGGTAAAGGTCCTTCACGTCCCGGTCGGTGGCTATCGAGGCGCCCGTCCTGGCCGCCATGGCTATCGCGGGGTCGAGGTAGCCGAACGAGGCGCCCCTTCCCGGAGCGAAGGAGAGGTTGTCGGAGAGAGCGTCGCTTGCCAGGACGGAGTTGATTTCGCTCACCACCTCGAAGGCTTCCCTGGTGAAGACATCGCCGCCCTCTCTTCTGACGATCACCTGGAGGACGCTTTCCTGGGTTTCGTCGTCACCGAACAAGTCGCTGATCCTGTCGGAAGCCAGCAACTCCGGGTTGTCAGGCGAAAGGCCTTCGTTGCCCTGCCCCATCACGATCTGCCCGGACAGGTGGAAGAAGATCCCGAACAGGACCAGGGTGACCAGCACCACCGCCCACGGCGCCTTGGACACGATGAACTGGAACCCTCTGAGGACGGTCTTCATTCGGGTCTCGACTCCTTCCGACCATCGATGCCGGAGTCTTGTGGTCTCCTACCTGCGGGAGCCTATGGGGATTCCGTGCTTATGGCGAATCCCTGATTTCGACGACGTCGGCAGGCCGTAGGAGGATGCTTCACCCGCGCCTCGGAGGTGATAACCTAGGGGGACAACTTGAGGAACCGCCCACCATCCAGACTTGTCCACCGAGCCAGGGTTCCCGGGTTTTTCCTTAAGGTCCTTCACATGACGGGGGAAGCGGGGCGCCTACCACTGTGACTGTTATGCTCGCCAGTTCCCAAAGGCAGTTGTTCACCGGCGTCGTGGCGGACGAACCCGCCAACGATCTTCATCTTCAACCTGCGGACCCGGCTGCCCCGGAGCCTGCTGACCTTCCTCCCACCGAGACGGCCCGCGACGAGCCGGATGAGGCGAGCTACAACGAGAACGGGTATGTGGAGATCGACCCGGCAGGTTTCGTGGAGTCATACCATCCCCCGGCCATCGATCAGGATTTCCGCGGAAAACATATCGTGACGGTCGAGCAATTCGGGAGGGAGGACCTCAAGATCCTCTTCGAGGCGGCGGCGACCTTGAAGAAGCGGATTCGCTCGGGCGACCGGGGAGTGGTGGAGATCGCCACCGGTCAGGTCCTCGCCCTGCTTTTCTTCGAAGCCAGCACCCGGACCGACATGTCCTTCCAGGCGGCCATGCTCCGGCTGGGCGGAAAGGTGATCGGCGCATCCAACGGCATCCAGTTCTCCTCGGTCTACAAGGGGGAGGACCTTCCCGACACCGTCAGGGCGGCGGGATGCTACGCGGACGTGATCTCCCTTCGGCATCCCCAGGTGGGCGCCTCCTACATGGCGGCCCACTATCTGGACCTGCTGGCCGAGAAGATCGGACGGCGGCCGGTGGTGATCAGCGCGGGGGATGGTGTGGGCGAGCACCCCACCCAGGCTCTCCTGGACCTGTTCACCATTCTGGAGTCCAAGGGAACGGTGGACGGGCTGGCCATCACCATGGTGGGGGACCTGAAACACGGCCGCACCGTTCACTCCCTGGCGAAGCTGCTGGCCACCCACGGGGCTCTCCAGACCAAGGTCAACTTCGTCTCGCCCCCCTCCCTGACCATGCCGGACTCCATCGTCCGGCGCCTCCAGGAAGCGGACATAACCGTCTCGGAGACTTCGGACCTGGAGGAGGTCCTGGGCCGCTCGGACGTGATCTACTGGACCCGGGTTCAGGAGGAGCGGTTCGCCGATCAAGGCGATTACGAGGAGGTCAAAGCAGGCTTCATCATGACCCCCGCCGTCATGGGCCGGGCCCGCCGGGACGCCATCTTGATGCATCCCCTTCCCCGCAAGCACGAGATGGGAGGGCCCGCCGACCACGAGTTGTTGGACGCCGACCCTCGCTCTGTGTATTTCCAGCAGATGGAGAACGGGATGCTGGTCCGTATGGCGCTTCTGGCCAAGCTCCTGAGGGGGGTTCACGTCTAGGCCTGCCTGACCGGAACCGCCGGTCGGCGAGGGTGGGTCGCCGGATAGAATCAGAGGCCGTGGCGACCGAGTTTCTCCTTCCCGACATTGGTGACGGACTGACCGAGGCCGAGGTGGTGCGTTGGCTGGTGGACGAGGGCGCGCAGGTTGGCAGGGACGATCCACTGGTTGAGGTGGAGACCGACAAGGCAGTGGTGGTCATCCCCTCTCCGGTGGAGGGGACCGTGCTCCGGCACGGCGCCCCGCAGGGGGAGACGATGGCGGTGGGAGCCGTGCTGGCCGTGATCGGCTCGCCCGAAGAGACCCCAACCCCAGCCTCCGGATCGTCGGCCTCCCGGGACGGTTCGGCCCAACAGGAGACAGCTGCCACCAAGGAGCCTCGCTCCCGGGCAACAACGGCAGTGCAGGCGTTGCCGGTGGTGCGCCGCCTGGCCCGCCAACACCGAGTGGACCTCAGGAACGTTCGGGGGTCCGGTCCCGGAGGCCGGATAACCCGACAGGATGTATTGGCAGCCGCGGGAGCGGCGGGTCCGGTTGCCGATCCACCGCCGGAAACGGCCTCGACCACCCAGGGAGTCCGGCGCCGGCCGCTCAGCAGACTCCAGAAGACCATCGCCGCCAACATGTCGAGAGCCTGGTCGGAGATCCCCCATGTGACCACCTTCGATCAGGTGGAGGCCACCGGGCTGATGGCGGCGCGAAGGTCGCTGTCGGAGAGCCACGGGGCCGACGTTCCTTTCGATGCCCTGGTCATTGGGGCAACGATCCCCGCCCTGCGTTGTTTTCCCGAGTTCAACGCCACCCTGGAGGGCGATTACCTCCTGGTTCACTCGGGCTACCACATCGGGGTGGCCATCAACGCCCCCGACGGTCTGCTGGTTGGGGTGCTGCGCGGCGCCGGGGAGATGTCGGTCGGACAGATCGCCGAGGCAACCAGGCGCCTGGCGGAGGGAGGGAAGTCCCGCACCCTCGGTTTGGAGGAACTGACCGGCCAGACCTTCACCGTCACCAACATCGGCGCCTTGGGAGGAGGTTTCGGCACGCCCATAATCCCTCCCGGGAACACCGCCGTCCTGGCTGTGGGCAGGGTCGCCGACGCCCCGGTGGCCGAGGACGGGAGGGTGGTGGTTAGGCCGGTGATGCCACTCTCGCTCTCCTTCGATCACCGGGTGATAGACGGGGCTCTGAGCCGTCGCTTCATGGATGTCGTAATCGCGAATCTTTGTGATCCGACTCTTTTCCTACCCTAAGTCCGAATCATGACGAATTACGAGATAGCCGGGAACGCCACTCCCCACTCCGCCGAAGTCCTTACCGCCGAAGCCGCTTCCCTCCTTGCGGACCTCCACTGCGAGTTCGACTCCCGTCGCCGGGACCTCCTGGAAATGCGGGTGGGTCGGCAGAGAGAGTTCGACCGGGGGGTGCTCCCCGACTTCCTGGCGGAGACCCGTTCCATCCGGGAAGGAGACTGGAAAGTGGATCCCGTGCCTCCGGCGCTGGCGGATCGCAGAGTGGAGATCACCGGTCCCGTGGATGCCCGGATGGTGATCAACGCCCTCAACTCGGGCGCAAAGATGTTCATGGCCGACTTCGAGGACGCCACGTCCCCCACGTGGGAGAATCTCGTGGAGGGACAACATAATTTGCTGGCAGCGCAACTTCGCACCCTCGAACTGGACACCCCCCGCAAGTCCTACCGACTCCGAGACGAGACGGCCACGCTTCTGGTGCGACCTCGAGGGTGGCATCTTCCCGAGAAGCATTTCCTGGTGGACGGCGTACCAATCTCCGGCGCGCTCTTCGACTTCGCCCTCTACATGTTTCACGGCGGACGGGCGGCCCTGGAGGCCGGATCCGGTCCATTCTTCTACCTGCCCAAACTGGAGTCCCATCTCGAGGCCCGGCTGTGGAACGACGTCATCTGTTACGTCTCGGAGCGTCTGGGCATTCCCATCGGGACGGTCAAGGCAACGGTTCTGATCGAGACCATCACGGCCGCTTTCGAGATGGATGAGATCCTCTATGAACTCCGGAAACACTCGTCAGGTCTGAACGCGGGTCGGTGGGACTACATATTCAGCTTTATCAAGAAGTTCCGCAACCACTCCGGTTACGTGCTGCCCGACCGTTCCCGGGTGACCATGACCGCTCCCTTCATGCATGCGTACACGGAGTTGGGGGTGGCCACCTGCCACCGTCGGGGGGCACACGCCATGGGAGGAATGGCGGCCTTCATCCCCAATCGTCGCGACCCCGAGGTGACCGAAAGGGCCCTGGCGGCGGTGGCGGCCGACAAGCGGCGGGAAGCCGAGGCGGGCTGCGACGGCACCTGGGTGGCCCATCCCGACCTGATCCCGGTGGCCATGGCCGAATTCGACCGTGTCCTGGGGGACCGTCCCAACCAGATCGATCGACAGCGGGATGATGTTGTGGTGACCGCGCAGGATCTGTTAAAACCTGAAGTTGAGGGTGGCGCCATAACCGAGGGCGGGGTGAGGACCAATGTGTCGGTGGGCATTCGCTACATGGCGTCCTGGCTGACGGGCACCGGGGCGGCGGCCATCGACAATCTCATGGAGGACGCCGCCACCGCCGAGATCTCCCGCTCCCAGATCTGGCAGTGGGTGCGGCATGGCGCCCGGCTTGACACGGGGGCGCCCGTGACCGCATCTATGGTGCGGGAAGTCGCCACCGAGGAGTTGGCCCGGATCAGGGCCCAGGCCGGGGACGATGACTACCGGGCGGGCCGCTTCGAGCGCGCCTGGGAGATCTTCTCCCGGGTCGCTCTGGAGGACGAATTCGTGGAATTTTTGACCTTGCCTGCCTACCAGGACCTGTAGACCTCTTCCCGGGAGTCTCCTCATGGCCCAGTTCAGCGAAGCCCTCCACTATCACTCCCATCCTCGACCCGGCAAGGTGGAGATAAGGGCTACGAAGTCCACCCTCACCCAGGCCGATTTGAGTCTCGCCTACACCCCGGGAGTGGCTGAGCCCTGCCTGGTGATCCACGAGACCCCCGGCGAGGCCTTCCAGTACACGAACCGGGGCAACCTGGTGGCGGTGGTGACCAACGGCACCGCGGTGTTGGGACTGGGGAACATCGGGGGACTGGCCGCCAAGCCGGTCATGGAGGGGAAGGCGGTCCTCTTCAAGAGGTTCGCCGACATCGACGTCTACGACCTGGAGGTCGACTCGGAGGACCCTGAGGACCTCATCCGCTTCTGCGAACTGTTGGCGCCCACGGTGGGGGGGATCAACCTGGAGGACATCCGCGCTCCCGACTGCTTCTACATAGAGGAGGCGTTGCGGGAACGGCTGGACGTCCCGGTGTTCCACGACGATCAGCACGGCACCGCCATAATCGCGGGAGCGGGACTCATCAACGCGGCCGAGCTCAGTGGACGCCGCCTCGAGGACATGAAGGTGGTGGTTCTGGGCGCCGGCGCCGCCGGAGTGGCGACCGGCCATTTCCTGGTCCGTCTGGGTTTCGATCCCGAACGGTTGCTGATGGTGGATTCCCGGGGAGTGCTGCATTCGTCTCGCACCGACCTGAACCCCTACAAGAAGGCGTTTGCCCGCGCTACCGAGGCGAGAACCCTGGCGGAGGCTTTGGTGGACGCCGACGTATTGATCGGTGTCGCCCAAGCGGGCCTGGTCCATCCGGACATGCTGGGGAGAATGAAACCACAACCCGTCATCTTCGCCCTGGCCAACCCCGATCCCGAGATCCCCTATCACGTGGCGAAGCGGGTCCGGCCGGACGCGTTCGTGGGCACCGGAAGGAGTGACTTTCCGAATCAGGTGAACAATGTCCTGGGCTTCCCTTTCATATTCCGGGGCGCCCTGGATGCCCGCGCCAAGGGGGTCAGCGAGGGAATGAAAGTAGCCGCCGCCGAGGCGCTGGCCCGTCTGGCCCGCGAGCCGGTGGCCGAGTCGGTGCTGGAGGCCTATCAGTTGAAGGGACTGTCCTTCGGGCCCGATTACCTGATACCCAAGCCTTTCGATCCCCGGGTCCTCACCACTGTTGCTCCGGCGGTGGCCATGGCGGCCACCGAAGAAGGGCTGGCTCGGCTTCCCTGCGTATTCGAGGAGTATCGGCAGCAATTGGGCGCCCGGCTCAGACCGTCGCAGGGTTTGATCCAAGCGGTTACTATCCGCGCCCGCCAGTTCCCGGCGAAAGTCGTATTCCCGTACGGGGACGATCTCCGGCTGGTCCGGGCCGCTCGCCGCGTGCTGGACGAGGGGATCGGGCATCCGGTCTTGCTGGCGGACCGGGGAGTCGTCACCGAACTCTCACAGGAGTTGGGCATCTCCCTGGAGGGGATCAAGGTGGTCGATCCCATCAGCGAGGCTGCCGAACGGGACCGGTACGCCGAGAGGCTTCTAGAGCTTCGCGGCCACCGGGGAGTTTCCCGGGTCCACGCGGCTCGGATGGTCTTCGATCCCAATGTCTTCGGGGCCCTGATGGTGGAGTCGGGTGACGCGGACGTATTGGTGGGGGGCCTCACCACCTTCTTCCCCGAGACGGTCAGGCCGGCGCTGCAGATAATCAAGGTGAGGGACGGACGTTCCATCGCCAGCGCCCTGTATGTGGTGGTAGCCGGACGCGCGGCCTACTTCTTTGCGGATTGCGCGGTGAACATCCTGCCATCCGCATGGGAGTTGGCCGAGATAGCCGCTTCAGCGGTGGAGGTGGCCCAAACCCATTTCGGGAGATCCCCCCGGGTGGCCTTCGTCAGCTACTCCGACTTCGGTTCGGCGGGCGGGGACGAACCGGAACGGGTGCGCCAGGCCGTCGCATTGTTCCGCGATCGCTGGCCGGACGTCCCGGTGGACGGGGAGATGCAAGCCGACACTGCCGTGGTGGACAGTCTGCTGGCCAATCGTCGTCCGGGCGGTCCCCTGGACTATCCCGCCAACATCCTGGTCTTCCCGAACCTAGCCGCAGCCAATATCGCTTACAAACTTCTGGAGCGCCTTGGCGATGCGGAGGTGATCGGACCCATTCTGACCGGGCTGGCCCGATCGGTGCAGGTGCTGCAGAGAGACGCCTCAGTGCCCGAGATCGTCAACCTCACCGCCTACGCGGTAGCCGACGCCCACCGACTCGGGAGCGGTAGGCATTGATTGCCGACTTGCCGTGATGACGGGCTGAATTCGCGAAAATCGTCGGGTGGTTTGTTTCCCCTTTGGGTACCCTCCCCCGCCTCCGCCTTTCCGTGGTTTTTCGCGAGTTTCCGCGGCCGGATGAGGCCTGACGGTTCGCATGGTGAGTTGTTCCGCTCCCGGTTGAGATCTCGGTCCCGGGCGGGTTGGAATGGTGTCCAGCTTCTCCAGCCTGTGAGAACATCCGGGTAGGAATCAACCCCCCGGACAGGGTTTGTTTGCCAGCCTTGCACCTGATTTCCCAAACCTTCAGTCCGGCGACCTTTTGCGTTGCCGCCCGTGCCGCTTCGGGGTCTTCATAGGCAAAGGTGGTCGGTGTCGGGAGGAGGGCGGTCGTAGCACATACTTACCGGTGGGGGTCTGCCGGATTTGCCATCTGTCGTCGTGTACCTGATGGTGACAACGACTGCACAGCAGGACCAGGTTGTCGATGTCGGTGGGGCCATCGGCTTCCCACGGTATAACGTGATGTGCCTGGCACCAGGCGGGATCTGCCCCACAGCCCACACACCGCCGGTCGCGAGCGATCAAGGCCAAACGCTGAGCAGGAGTGGCCAGACGCTTCCCCAGACCAACCCACAACGGCCGACCCTTCGTGTCGAAGATGGCCGGAACCACCTTCCCTTGGCAGGCCAGTTCCTTGAACAGGGCGACCGGTACAGGAGTCCCATCCGCCAAGGTGGCATCACGGATCCTCTGGTTCCCGGTGTCGTAGTGGGCGATCAACAGCAGGTCGGTCCTCGGCGTCTTGGACTTCTTGCTCTTCTTGTCGCCACCGGGTCGGCACACCAGTTCCGCCAGGGCGTCTGCCATTCGCTGCTCGGTGGTGGGCCGCTCCTTGGGGTTTTCCTCTCGCCACAACTGGTTGGTCTTGGCGGTAAGCATATTCTTGATGCGGGTCCCGGTGACCGGATCGAACCGCCCCCATAGCACTGTCATCCCATCGGTGGGATCGGTTTTGATGCCGGCTTTGCGAGCCCGGCGTTGTGCCTCCAGTTTGGAGAGGCCGTCGTCTTCCGACTTCTGCTGTTCATGCTGGCGGGCAGTGCGGGCGAACACGTCCACCGGTTCCCTCTTCGCCCGATCCACCAACTCCTGTTCGTCGATTCCTGCTCTTCCGGCGGTGTCGGTGATGATCTTGGTGTGCCCGAAGGTGATCTCCCCGTCCTCGAAGGCCTTCCTGGTGCGGGGCAGGTCTTTCAGTTTCTTGGCTACCTCCACTTCGACGCGAGACCCGTTGGAGGATTGGCCCGATTCCTCTCGCAGTGTCCTTTCAGCGGCTTTCTGCCCCATCCGTCGGCTGTACTCGGCGGCCGCCCGGGCTCGTACGGCTTCGGCCTGGGCCTTCGCCCGGCTGGCCGATCGCATCTGTTCCTTCAGACCAGCCAATGAAGCCTTCTTCACCGGCACGGACGGCAGCACTATCCGTACGTGGTTGCCAGCCACACCGCCGGCACCCCGACCATTCGAGGACTGAACTCCGCTTTTCATACCCAAACATTATACCGCGGGGGGTGTGACAAACCAAGGTTATAATTGCTAAAACAATATAGATATTGCTAAACAACAGCAGGGCGATCTCGGGAAGAGCTGTTCGACAGGGTTCGAACCCTTGGCACGGCGAGGTTCGCGGCTGAGAGCTACAGGAGTGGGTCGCCGGGGACTCGAACCCCGAACCTGCGGGTTAAGA
>JAPPFC010000025.1 GCA_028824015.1 bacterium | reverse complement strand
GGTAGAGGGTCTCGCTATGCCCGTCCACTGCGATCACCTGGCCGCTGATGTGCCGACCTGAGGGGCTGGCCAGGTAGAGCACCAGGTCCGCCACCTCTTGAGGATCGATCGAGGTGCCCATGGAGTTGGCTTGGGTGGACATGGATTCGGCCTCCTCCACACTGATGCCCTCGGCCTTGGCGCGCGCCGCGATCTGCCGTTTCCTTCTCTCGCCCCTGAGGGCTCCGGGCGCGATGGCGTTCACCCGGATGTTGTCACGGCCCAACTCCATCGCCCAGGTCTTGGTAAGCCCGACCACCCCGAACTTGGCCGCCACATAGGGTGAGCGATTGGGCATCCCCATGAACCCGGTGGTGGAGGTTATGTTGATGATCGCCCCACCACCCCTCGCCTTCATGGCCGGAACCACCCGGCGGGCGCAATAGAACTGCCCCGACAGGGACACTTCCACACATCTACGCCACTCCTCGGGATCGATCTCCTCCACCGGCGCGGTGGGTCCCCCCGAACCCGCCAGGTTCACCAGGACGTCCACCCCTTCCGCCGCGATCGGGTCGAGCCAGGCGGCCACCGCCTCGGCATCCGCCACATCCACGACGGCACCATGGAGACTTGCCGGAAGCGTCCCCACCGCAACCGAGTCGATGTCACATACAAAGGTGGTGGCGCCCGCCCCGGCCAAAGCCTCGGCCACCACCAGCCCCAGGCCACCCGCTCCCCCCGTCACCACCGCCCGTCGCGTCTCCAAACTGATACCCATGCCGGACAGCGTATCAGCCAGGGTGCTGTCCGTCACCAGGTCCGTGCGGCGGCACCTGGGATGATCCCAGCGGGATGGTGACCCTCCGACGCCTCGCCCGGGCCAGGGCCACCCGCGCCAGCACCGCCATGACGGCGGCCAGCGCATTGAACAGCATGTCGACCGGATCGAAGTGGCGGCTGGGCAGCAACAGTTGGATGCTTTCGTCCAACACCCCAACCACCCCGGTGGCCAGGACCGCCAGAACGGAGGGCACGGGGACCCGGCCACCGTGGCCGCGTCGCTCCTTCAGCGCCTCATAGATGAAGGAAGCCACCACCCCGTATTCGATGAGGTGGCTGCGTTCCGCCAACGCCATGCGGAGCAGGACCATCAGGTAGACCACCGCCACCCCCAGCGCCACCCCGATCTCGGCGCCGGTGGGCTTGGTCCTCAGCCCCTGGACGACCACCGTGACCCCGACCAATAGCATCGCGGCGGCGAAGCCCAGGGTGGTTAAGCCGGTGTCCGCCAGCTGTTTGGCCAGTGCGCCTGCCAGCCCTAGCGTCGAGAAGATCGCCACCACGATGGCGAGCGTCCAGAACCACAGCCGGCGCTCCCTTTGCGACACGAACAGAGCCATCCAATTTGAAGATACCGGATCGGGAAGGTACTGCCACCCAAGACAAATCGCATCTTGCCCTAAACCCCGGGTCAGACCTCCTCCTTGCCGCCATACTGGCCGGACATGGGCGTGCTCATGGGTGAAGCCCCTCCCGTACAAGAGTCAATCCCCGAGCCCCTCGCTATTCAGGACTCGACGAATGCGGGAAGCAGGTCGGGATCCCCACGGGTGTGGGCGCCAGTCGCCGTCCTGGTCGGTTTATTCCTTCTACCGGCGTGTGGGAACGGGTCACTCACAGAGACGGAGCGTGTTTCCGCAGAGCCATCGATCTACGCCGCTGTGGCGCGACAACTGGTTGAGTTCGACAATACATTCGGCCCTGACCACCGATTCAGCCGCGTCCTGATACTGGACCGCCTTGACCCGTCTGCCGGAGATGCGATGAACCGGGGCCAGTCCGGCCGGTTGCTCACCGAGGAGCAACGACAAGCGATCATCGCCGCCATCGACCATCTTGGCCCGATTGAATACATCGATGACTGGAGCCAATTCGTACGAGAGGATGTACTGGAGCCGGTCATACCTGGCAGCGTCATCATCACGCTGGCTCCTGCGGAATTCGATGACGAAGGGGCTACGGTCGGAGCCAACCTCTGGTGCGGTGGTGTTTGCGGACTATGGCTGACATACCGTGTCGTCGAAGGACCGGACGGCTGGACTGCTGCTGGAAGAGAAGGAACCTGGAGCATCTCCTAACGGCACGGCGGCTCTCTTTCGGCTTGCCGGTGGCAGCAGGTTTGGCACGGTAGCCCGCACCCGATGATGAGAATGTGCTCCTGCTTACCTGCCCAAGTTCGTGCCCCTGATCTTGGTGGGATGGATGAACACCCCCGCCCTCTTTTCGGCGGCCATTACCCGGTCGTACTCGTTCCAATCCTCATGAATGCCCCCTGCGGCTGTGAAGATATCCCTGAGCAGTCGTGGGAGATCCGCCGGATCAAACCCATCCAGGGGGTCGTCGGGGCCCACCTGGGTGACACTGCCCTCGACGCCGATCCATGACCAGCCCGCCCGGAATGTGATTGTGGCTCTCCGGGTGTGCCGCCAGTGGCGCAGTTTCACCGTGTCTCCCCTCACGACGAATGCCACGACCTCCTCGTCCGTTACGGGATGGTTCATCACTCCGGCGTTGATCAGCGTCGAATGCACGGTCCCGTCCGCCCGGGCGAAGGAGACAAACGCCAAGCCCTGGTCTGCGGCGGCAAACTCCCTCACATGCTCGATGGTTCGCCTCATTTGGTGCTCCTTCCCGCTGCCAGCCTATGGCGATCACCCGAGAATACCCATGATCCACGACTGATAGGGGATGGGTGGTGGTTGAGTTTGAACCGGTGTCTATGATGCCTGGCCGTGCCTTCGAGACCGGAAGAGAGACAGAATATTTTGTGTTTGTTTTCCCAGATTCGCAATATAATGCATTGGTTTGTCACACCTCTCGTGGTATAATGATGAACATGGAAAAGACAGCCAATGGCCGTCGGGTCATCAACGTGATCGAGGTGGTTCTACCCAATCTGGCGGTGGGCGACGCAACTCTGGAACAGCTTCAGGAACGGCTGCAATCCACCTTCCGGGTGGAGAACCAGGCCGCAGCGGTCCGCGCTGAGACCCTTGCGGAGTTGACCCGGAGAGAAGGTGTTCACGTGACGGAGAACGATCTGAGGGAGAAGGGTTTGCGACCCCGCCGCCGGGCCCGCTCGGAAGTAGAAACCGCGGTCGAGTTGGAGGAGTTGCCCCGAACGTCGGAGGGTTTGCGGGATGGTGAGATCCCTTATGAGAACGCGCGGATCCTGGCCAAGGCCTCCCAAGAGGGGGAGATAGACGAGAACGAGTTGATCGGTCCGGCCAAGACCCAGTCTCCTGACAAGTTCGCCGGGACTGTCCGAAAGCACCAACAGGAACGCTCCGCCGATGATGGTATGAGCCGGTTGGAGCATCAACGGTCGCAGAGGTTCGCCAAGATCAAAACCGACCACACAGACGGGATGACCGTGCTGTACGGCCGGTTCGATCCGATCACCGGTGCTCTCATCGAAACCGCCCTTTCGCAGAAGATGGACGAGTTGTGGCGAGAAGAAGACCCCCGCGCAAGATGCTCTCCGGGACAGCGGATGGCCGACGCCCTGGCGTATTTGGTCACCAGAGAAGAAACCGACCAGGACACCGGCAAGGTCCGCGGACCGAGGTTGTTGCTGATCGCCGACTACGACGTGATCGACCGGGACCTTCGGAACGGGCGTTTGGGTGATGGGACTCCCATCCCGGTGGAGAAGATCCGGGACCTGGCGTGCCAGTCGGAGATCTTGCCCTCCATCTTCCGGGGAGCCTCGGTGCCGTTGGACCTGGGACGGTCACGGCGGACCGCCAGTCCCGCCCAGCGGGTCGCCCTTGTCGCTAGGGACAAGGCCTGTGTGGGATGTGGCGCCACCGCTAATTGGTGCCAGGCGCATCACATAATCCCTTGGGCGGTGCATGGCAACACCGATATCGACGACATGGTCCTTCTATGCTCACGCTGCCACCACAGGGTCCACGACGACCGATGGCAAGTACGCAAGAAACCATCCGGGAAGTACCACCTCAAACCACCACCCAAACACCTACGCCACGCACTCCGTCAACGCAACCGGCGGCGCCGGCCCATCAAGCAGCGACAATAGACACCACCAAAGGTATGGACAATGCCAACCGCTGACAATCTGCCCTCTGCCACCCGGCGATGGCTGGAGAGTTGTGGGGACTTCGACATCGCCCCGAAGATCAGGGTCTTCCCCGACGGGACGAAGACGGCAATCGACGCCGCCCGGGCGGTGGGGTGCCGCCCGAGCCAGATCGTCAAGTCCCTGGTGTTCGAAGTGGATGGGGAAGCGGTGCTGGCCCTGGTGCCAGGCGATCGCAGACTGCGCACCGACAGCCTGGCTCGGGCGGCAGGAGGTCACAAAGCGCGCCGGGCTTCACTCGACCGGGTGAGGGAAGCCACCGGCTTCGCGGCAGGCGGGACACCCCCCTTCGGTCATGCCCGTCCGATCCGGGTGTTCGCCGACCGGGCGCTCCGGCGCCATGATCCGGTTTGGGCTGCGGCCGGCACACCCACAACCGTATTCCCCATCAGCCTTGCCGACCTGGACCGGGTCGCCGGGCCCAGTTGGTGCGAACTCTCCTGACCTACGGTCCCGGGGAGGGTTGATAAGCAGGGTCGAGCATCCCCAGGAAGTCAGCGCAACGTTCGGCTTCGGAGGCTTCCCCTATCGCTTCGGCCATCCGCCTGAGACCGTCCAGGCTGGACAGGAAGCCGCGGTTGGATGGATGCGATCCGCGCACATATCCCGAGCCCCGCCAGCCGTTCTGTCGCAAAGCGTCCAGGCCGCGGTGATAGCCGATCCGGTAGTAGGCGTAGGCCTCCAGGTGATCGCTCAACCCCCTGGACCCCGACTCGCACAACTCTCCCAGGGCGGCCCAGACCTCGGGCAACTCCGGGTGCGCGGCCGCCGTCTCCACCACTCGGTCCCGGTCGCCACCGGCGGCCGTCAATGCGGACATCACCTCCGCGGGCGGTTCAGGCAACACCGTCTCGGGCGCCCCTCCCGGAGTGAGCCGGATTTCGGCCATCGTCAGGATCGGGGAAGGGGAATGTCCCCGTTCCGGATCGCCGCCTGGGCGGCGGCAAGCCGAGCGCCCGGAATCCGGGGAGGACTCATGGACACATAGTCAAGACCCACCCGGTGACAGAAGTCGATGCTGGCCGGGTCTCCCCCATGCTCACCGCAGAGTCCCACCGACAAGTCGGGACGGACAGCCTTCCCATCTGCTGTCGCCCATTCCACCAACCGTCCCACGCCGCTCTCGTCCAGCGACTGGAAGGGGTTGTGAGACAGCACCCCGTCGGCCAGGTAGGTGTTGAGAAAGCGCACCTCGGCGTCGTCCCGACTCAGTCCGAAGGTGGTTTGGGTGAGATCGTTGGTGCCGAAGGAGAAGAACTCGGAGATGCGGGCGAGATCCCCCGCCATCAGGGCTGCCCGGGGGATCTCCACCATGTTGCCCAGCTTCACCTCCCTGTCCACCCCGTAGGCCGCCTGTTCCTCCACCAGCATGTCCCGTACCCGTTCCATCTCGGCCGGATCGGCCACCAGAGGGACCATTATCTCCAGGCGCGGGTCTCCTCCCGCCTCAATCCGGCGGCGAATAGCCTCCAACGCCGCCCGGATCTGGACCCGGTACAGCGAAGGCCGGATGATTCCCAGCCGTACTCCCCGCAGTCCCAGCATGGGGTTGGTCTCCTCCCAGCTCCTCACCACATCGATTATCCGCTCCACCTCGGCGGTGGGCTCCCCAGCGGCGCGGAGCTGATCGTATTGGTCGCGAAGGTCCCAGCGGTCGGGGAGGAACTCGTGAAGGGGAGGGTCGAGCAGGCGGACCACCACGGGTTTTCCGTCCATCGCCTCCAGCAGAGCGGTGAAGTCTTCGGCCTGCAACTGCTGCAGTTCCAGGAGGGCCTTCTCTGGCTCCTCATCCATGATGATCCGGCGCACCACCGGCAACCGGTCCCCCATGAACATGTGCTCGGTGCGGGCCAGCCCGATGCCCTCCGCCCCCAGTTCCGCGGCGCGGGCCGCGTCCTTACCGGTGTCGGCGTTGGCCCACACCCCCAGCCGCCGCATTTCATCCGCCCAACCCAACAGCAACTCCAACTCGGCGGGCGGGGACGGCTCCACCAACTCCACCTCCCCGACGAAGACCCGTCCGGTGGTGCCGTCGATGGCGATGGTGTCTCCTTCTTGCACCCTCAAGCCTCCCGGCGCGGTGAAGTACCCGTGCTCGGCGTCGATGGAGATCTCAGCGGCGCCGGTGACCGCCGGCGTCCCCATGGCGCGGGCCACCACCGCCGCATGGCTGGTCTTCCCTCCGTGGCTGGTCAGGATCCCCTCGGAGGCGAACAGTCCCTCTATGTCGTCGGGCGTGGTCTCCCATCGGACCAGGATCACGGGAGTCCCCTCTCCTGCCATCTCCACCGCCCGTCGGACGTCGAACACCGCCTTGCCCATCGCCGCTCCCGGGGAGGCGTCCAGCCCGAAGAAGGCCGGAGGCGGTGACTTGTCCTCCGCGATCCCGTGTACGAGCAACTGTTCCAGTTGGCCCGGCTCCACTCGCATCAGGGCGGTCTGGCGGTCGATCAGCCCTTCTCCAACCATCTCCACCGCCGCTCTGACGGCCGCGGCCGCGGACCTCTTACCCACGCGGGTCTGCAGGATCCACAGTTTCCCCTTCTCAATGGTGAACTCGATGTCGCACATGTCGGAGTAGGCGGTCTCCAACGATGAACCCACCGCCTCCAACTCGGCGTGGATCGCCGGATGGGAATCGGCCAGGACGGAGATGGGAAGGGTCTGGCGGATCCCCGCCACCACATCTTCTCCCTGGGCATTGGGCAGGTAGTCCCCGAACATCTCCCGCTGACCGGTGGCGGGGTCGCGGGTGAAGTACACCCCGGTTCCAGAGTCGACGCCCAGGTTGCCGAAGACCATCATCTGGATGTTGCAGGCCGTTCCGAGATGGTGCGGAATGTCGTGGAGCCGGCGGTAGGTGTAGGCCCGCGGGGAGTTCCAGGACTCGAACACCGAAACGATCGCCCTCCGCAATTGCTCCATCGGATCCACCGGCACTTCGCTGTCCTGGGCGGCCAGCAGCATCCTGAACTGGCGCACCGCGGCCACCAGGTCGGATGTGGGGAGCCGGGAGTCCTCGGTGACGTTTCTGCGTTCTCTGAGACTTGTCATGACATGCTCGAAATCGTCCCGGTTGGCGCCCAGTACCACCTCTCCGTAGGTCTGGAGCAGACGTCGGTAGGCGTCCCAGGCGAAGCGCTGATCGCCGGACCACCGGGCCAATTCCGAGACCACTGCCTGGTTGGCGCCCAGGTTGAGCACCGTGTCCATCATTCCCGGCATGGAGATTCTGGCTCCCGACCGGGCCGACAGGAGAAGCGGGGGGCCGGCCACCCCGCCCAGGCTGCGGCCGGTCTGATGCTCTATCTCGGTCAGCGCCGACTTCACCTCGGCCCAAAAGCCCGGAGGCATCCGTCCTTCCTCCAGGTAGAACCGGCAGGCAGCCGTGGTGATGACAAACCCGTGGGGAACTGCTAGCCCCATTTTCATCATGCGCGCCAAGCCAGACCCCTTGCCACCCAGGAGGTCGCTGTCCGCCGGATCGGCTTCGTCAAAACTGAAGACGTATTTGTCTGCTTTATCGGCCATATGCAATCCGTTCTGCTTCGATACTACCCGTGGGTCGAGAAGCCGCCCAGAGGAACAGATCCGGAGGGGATAGGAACCGGAGAAGCCTAGAATTGGCGACGACAAGCACCTGAGAAATGGAGACCTGAACCCCTGACCCGAGGGGACTGTTCTCTCCCTAGGACCGGGCAAGGAGCGAGACATGGACAACGAGTTATGGAGATGGCTCTGGCTGGGACTGGCCGCCCTGTTGGGAATCGGGGAGGTGCTCACTGCCGGGTTCTTTCTGCTGCCGTTCGTCATCGGCGGGGGCGTGGCCGCTGCCATGGCCTGGCTGGGTCTGTCCCCTCTGGCCCAATGGCTGGTGTTCTTCGGTGTTTCCCTACTGTCGTGGGCAGTCCTGCACAGGTACATCAGGACCCAGGACTCCGACGGACAGCCGCAGGTTGGGGCCAACCGTTGGAAGGGCGCCACCGGACTGGTCCTCGAGGAGATCGACCATGTGAGCGGGGACGGACTGGTCCGTATCTTCGGCGAGGAGTGGCGGGCCACCGTCGAAGCCGGACAGCAGAACATCCCGACCGGTGACACCATAGAGGTGATCGGTGTGGAAGGAACCAAGTTGGTCGTGGTTCGGAGATCTTGACAACCATCTGAACTAGGAAGGAAGTGACCTCGTTATGGAGGATCTAGCCGTATTCGGACTGTTCGGGGCCGTGGCCCTGGTACTGATCCTGTTCGCTGCCGCAGGACTGAAGGTGGTGAGGCCGTATGAGAAGGGATTGATCGAGCTTCTGGGCCGGTACCAGCACACGGTCGATTCGGGGCTCAGATGGGTGATGCCTTTCGTGAAGCGGATCATCAAGGTGGACATGCGGGAGCAGGTGGTGGACGTTCCTCCCCAGGAAGTGATCACCAAGGACAACGTGGTGGTGACCGTGGACGCGGTGATCTACTACGAGGCCACCGACCCCGTCAAGCTCAAGTACAACGTGGGCCGGTTCATCGTGGCGGTCACCAAGCTCGCCCAGACCAACCTGAGAAACGTGGTCGGCGATCTGGACCTGGACGCCGCCCTCACCTCCCGGGAGGTGATCAACTCCAAACTGCGCCAGATTCTCGACGACGCCACCGACAAGTGGGGAACCCGGGTGGTGCGGGTGGAGATCCAACGGATTGAGCCTCCCGCCGACGTGACCCAGTCCATGCACCGCCAGATGAAAGCTGAGCGAGAGAGAAGAGCGGTGGTGACCGAGGCCGAAGGCGACAAGCGCTCCCGGATATTGAAGGCCGAAGGAGTGCGGGAAAGCCAGATTCTGGAAGCCGAAGGCGAGGCCATGGCCATCAAAACGGTCGCCGACGCCGACCGGTACAAGCTGCTAACCGTGGCGGAAGGTGAGGCCCAAGCCATCGAGAAGGTGTTCGCAGCCATCCACCAAGGGGATCCCACTCCCGACCTGATCGCCATCCGCTACCTGGAGGCGCTGCAGGGAATCGCCGACGGCCAGGCCACCAAGGTGTTCCTCCCCCTCGACACCAGCGGGGTACTGGGCAGCGTGGCGGCCATCGGAGAGTTGCTCAAAGACATGGGCGGAGAAAAACAGCCTTCCTAAGAACGGATCCCCCGGTTCTGAGCAGTCTTGAGAAGGAGATCTTGTTGATCACGCCGGGCAAGTCGCGAAATTCGCGGCCCCTATTTCGGGAACCCTCCCCCGCCACCACCATTCCATGGGTCGTCAGGCTCTGTCCAGCCTGGGACAGGGCCTGTTGAGTAGGCCGTTTAATCCCTCGACACGGTCCGGGCGACGCCTGGGCGGACGGTCTTGGTGATTGACTCGTGTCAGTATGGAATGTCGGTGGGACAGGATCAACCCCCCATCCGCAGTTTTTTTCACAGCCTGTGGCAAAACCTGCGACGGGTGCCGCCCTCATACTGCGAGCAGGACATCTAGGCAGTAGCAGGGCAAACCCGAACCGGACACCAGAACAAACAGGCAACAAAAGGGTCGGGACCCGAGAGTCCCGACCCTTTCTCTAATTCTCCGCCCGCTTCCGGCAGAGAGGTCTTGTTACGTCGCGGCGGCTACAGCCTGTTGGAGAGCCCTACGGGTCATCACCTTGGCCAGGTGGGCCTTGTACTCGACGGTCCCGAACAGGTCGTCCAGCACTGTGACGCCTTCCAAGGCTCGCTCGGAGGCTGCTGCAATCGCCGAATCGGAGCCGTCGGTCCCGACCAGGGCTTCCACGACTCCTTCAGCCAGGGTGGGCTTGGCGCCTACCCCGGTGAGCGCAACCCGCGCACTGGAGACCGCGCCATCGGAGACGTCCAGCCAAACCGCTGCGCCGGCAACGGCGTAGTCGGTATGACCGCCCCGTCGACCCAGCTTCTCGTATGCCGATGCTCCGCCCTGTTTGGGGATGCGGATCTCGGTGAGAATCTCCCCCGGCTCCAAGGCCGTGGTGAGGGTGTCCACGAAGAAGTCGGAGGCCGCGATCTCGCGAACGCCACCCGCCGAGGCAGCCACCATGGTGGCGCCCAGAGCAAGTGCTGCCGATGGTTGATCGGCGGCGATGTCGGCATGGGCGATCGAACCGCAGGTCGTGCCTTGATTGCGCACCTGGACATCTCCCGTCCAGGAGGCGGCGGTCGCCAACGCCGCGGCGTGCTCGGCGATCGCCGAATCGGAGGCCGTGGCGGCATGGCTCACCATCGCTCCTATGGCGAGGTGATCACCCCGGTCGGAGATGGAGGAGAGCCCGGGAATCCGGCCGATGTCCACCAGCACATCCGGAGAGAAGAGCCTCAGCTTCATGAGCGGCAGGAGGCTCATGCCTCCGGCCAGAACCTTGGCCCCCTCGGTGGAGGCCAGGACTGACGTTGCCTCGTCCAGCGACCCCGGGGATACATACTCGAATGACCTGGGATACATCAGCTCACACTCCCATTCGTCTTGGCCGCCTGGATCGCCGCCCACACCCGCTTGGGACGCAGGGGCATGTCCACATGGGTCACCCCGAGAGGCGACAGAGCATCGACCACGGCATTGACCACGGTCTGCGCCGAGCCGATGGTACCGGCCTCTCCAATCCCTTTCACTCCCAACGGGTTGATGTCGGTGGGAGTCACGGTGCGATGCAACTCGAAAGAGGGCAAATCGGCGGAAGTGGGCAATGGATACTCCACGAACGACCACTTGAGGAGGTTTCCGTCCGCCTCGTAGTCGCCGTCCTCGAACATCGCCTGGCCGATGCCTTGCGCCAAACCCCCGTGGATCTGTCCGTCCACGATCATCGGATTGATGACGTTGCCGCAGTCGTCCATAGCGATGTAGCGAAGCAACTTCACGTCGCCCGTGTCGCCGTCCACTTCCACCAGGGCCAGATGGGATCCAAACGGCCAGGTGGCGTTTCCGGGACTGAACACGGCGTGGGCCTCCAAGCCCCCTTCCATGCCCTCGGGCAGGCGGTGAGGCTGGTAGGCCAGCGTGGCGATGTCGGACCACGACACCTGCTGGTCGGGAGAACCGGCCACGTGGGCGCCGCCGTCGGCGAACACGATGTCGTCCGCGGAGGCCTCCAGCAGATGGGCGGCCAGGTCGGCTGCCTTGGCGCGAACCTTGTTGGCCGCTTCATAGGTGGCCGATCCGTCCACGGCCGCGGAGCGGGACCCGAAGGTACCGATCCCCAACGGTGACTCGGCGGTGTCGCCATGGCTCACCCTGATGTTCTCCACCGGGATCCCCAACTGATTGGAGACGATCTGCGCCCAGGTGGTCTGATGGCCCTGTCCGGTCGGGCCGGTGCCGATGATCACCGAAGCGGTGCCGTCGGCCTGCACCCGGACCAGGCCGGATCCACTGAAACCGGACGGTATCTTGTAGGCCGCCCAGGAGAAACCCAGGTCCACCAGGGCGGAAGGTCCGAATCCGCACACTTCCACGTAGGTGGCCAATCCCAGGCCCACCAGCCGTCCCTCGGCCCGCAGTCGATCCCGCTCGGCCTTGAGGTCCTCGTAGCCGGCCGTCTCCAGCAGCGCGTCGAGGTTGGTCTCGTAGTCGCCGGTGTCCATGGGGAACCCGATGTGAGTGGCGGCGCCGGGGAACTGGTCTGCGGGGATGAAGTTCTTTCTCCGCACCTCTGCCGGATCCACGCCGATCTCCCGGGCATAGGCGTCGATCGCCCGTTCCAGGTAGTAGGCGGCTTCCGGACGGCCGGCGCCCCGGTAGGCGTCGGTGGTCATGGTGTGAGTGTGAACGCAGGCCACCTTCCAGTGGGTGGGGAACGAGTATTGTCCCGCCCCCACGAACAGCCCCAGGAAGGGGATGGCCACGGTGAAGTTCTGGCTGTAGGCGCCCATATCGGCGATGCCGTCCAACTCGTAGCCCAGAATCTGTCCGTCGCCGGTCCCGGTTATGGTGGCGGTCGCCACCCAGCCCCGACCATGGATGGTGGAGCCTGCCGCGTCCCGCCGGGTCTCGGTGAACTTCACCGGACGACCCAACTGCTGGGAAGCGAAGCAGACCAGGATCTCATCGTTGTAGACATTGAGCTTGCATCCGAAGCCTCCGCCCACCTCGGGAGCAATGCACCGGACATCGGTAAGGGAAAGCCCGAAGGTCTGGGCGATCCCCCCCGCAAGTGCATGCGCGATCTGGGTGGAGGAGTGGACCGTGAACCGGCCGTAGCCGACGTTCCAGTCCGCCACCACCGAGCGAGGCTCCATCGGCATGGGCAGCAAACGCTGGTTGACCGCTTCGATCGAGACGGAGACCGTGTCGTCGCGCCCTTTGGCGTCGGCGATGGTCTGTTGAGTGGCGGCGATGGCTTCCTCGTCGCCCCACGGCCCGCCTTCCCATGCCAGGAGGACATTGGATTCCATGTCTTCATGAACGAGGGCGGCGTCGGAGGCGGCTTCTTTGAGGTCGATCACCGGGTCGAGCGGATCGTATTCGACGTCGACCGCGTCGGCCGCGTCGCGGGCTCCGTAGCGGCTGTCGGCCACCACCATGGCAACCGCCTCACCCAGATGGTTGACCTTGTCGCCCGCCAGGAGCGGCCGGAGCTTGCCCACCGCCACCTGGGTGACCAGATCACCTAGATGAGCTACATCCGCGGCGGTGTAGACCGCCCGGACCCCGTCCATCGCCTCGGCGTCGGAGGCGTCCACAGACACCACCCGAGCGTGGGCGTAAGGGCTGCGCACGAAGGCAACGTGCAGCATGCCCGGCAGTTGCAGGTCGTCGACATAGAGCCCGGTACCTCTGATCAGAGCCGGGTCTTCTCTGCGCTTGACCACACCGCCCAGAACACTGGTGGTACTCACGCCGACCCCTCCTCCCATTCAGGGGCAGGCGGTTCCTCGCCCCGCATCTTGGCGGCGGCGTATTCGACGGCCCGGACGATGTTGTGATACCCGGTGCAACGGCACAGGTTTCCTTCCAGCCCATGACGGATCTCATCTTCCGATGGAGACCCGTTGTCGGAGAGAAGACCGACTGCGGACATGATCATCCCCGGCGTGCAGAACCCGCACTGGAGGCCATGCCGCTCCCAAAAACCTTCCTGGACAGGATGGAGGTCACCATTGGCGGCCAACCCCTCGATGGTGGTCACATCGGCCCCTTGCGCTTGCACAGCCAGCATGGTGCATGATTTGACTGTCTTCCCGTCGAGGATCACGGTACAGGCGCCACAGTACGACGTGTCACATCCCACATGGGTGCCGGTAAGGCCCAGTTCCTCTCTCAACAGGTGCACCAGCAGCGTACGCGGCTCAACATCAGTAACCGCACGCTGACCGTTAACAGTTAGTGATACGTGCATAGACCTCCTTTCTTATGTTGATTCCCCACGGTATCAGGCCTGAGGCCCAAAAGGAAAGTCAGAGTGGGAAGAATTTACAAATCATAAAAAATAATCCTCCCGGTCGGGGTTGACTTGGTGGCCGGGTGGGATGCAGATTGTCCAAACAGGCACGAATCGAGGCGGGAAACATGAAGTCGAACCAACCCGAACACCCGGATCTGGCCCAGTTCGAGAGGCTTGCTCGACGGCGATTCGATGAGGCGCTGGAATACGAACAGGAGGCGGCAATGCTGCAGGTGCAGCGAATGTCCGACCTCCGGGATCGTCTGCTGGACGCGGACGACGCTGACCTCACCATAAGGATCTGGGTACGAGGAGGCCACCTGTGCGAGGGCGTACCCACCACGGTGGGTCGGGATCACGTGGAACTGGGGGACTCCCGCCAACTGATAATCCCCTTCTCCGCTATCGAGATGATGGAGTTGATTTGATCCCTCGGGTGGTCACCACGGCCGGGCCGGTCTGGGAATCGGAACTGGTGGAGAGGGCGAGAACAGCCGGAACGCTTCGGATTGTCAGGCGGGCATTCCATCCCGCGCCGGTCCACCGGGCTCTCGCAGATGGGAGAGCGCAGGTGGTGGTGGTAGGTGTGGAGATCCCCTGGTTGTCGCCAGGCCTGGTATCGGCTTGGAGGAGAATGGGAGCGGTGGTCATCGGGATAAGCGATCCCCATCACCCCGCCAGCCGCCACCTGCTCGAAGACTGGGGATGCCACACCGTCCTGGAAGAGCCGGATCCGGAATGGGCCGCGGCCTTTCTCTCGGCGATATTGCCATCCCAGGACCCAGGCCCGGATCCGCCCCCGCCAACAGTCGTGACGGTCGGAGGCCCCCGCGGCGCCCCCGGCAGGACGGAAGTGGCGCTCGCCATAGCGTGGCTGGCCGCCCGGGGTGGCTCCTGTCTTCTGATAGAAGCCGACACCGCTCCCGCTCTGGGTCTGCGGCTGGGACTTCCCCCGCCCAACGAACCTCACCGGGTGGTGACCGTGGGGAAGATCGACCTGGTGCTCTGGGATCCCGGCGGATCATCGGGCGGATTGTTGAGAAGCGGTTGGTCGCGCATGTGGGACTACCGGACCGTGGTTGTGGATCTCGGACCTGGGATCTCGGCCTTTCAGGACTGGCCCGGCCACAGGGTCGTGGTGTGTAGGGCCAGTCCCACGGGAATCGTGCGGACTGCCTCCCTATTGGCGAGGCTGGGTCGTGGACTGTCCACCCACATGGTCATCAATCGGCTCCCATCCGACGATCCCTTCGGTCGGGAGATCTCCCGGCACCTGACAGAGTTGACGGGAACCCCGCCCGCCGCCCTGATTCCGGAGTTGGACGACCTGGAATGGGGAGCGCCTCCTCCCCGTTCTATCCATGCTGCGTTGGGGCCGCTTATGGCCCGGCTTGACCTCGTCGGCGGACGATCACCGAACGGCCCGATAGCTTCCCAGCATCCGCAGCCGGCTAACCGTAACCAGGTCCGGCTTGAACACCGCGGCCAACCCCTCGGGCCCCGGGGAGTGGATCAGATCGACGAAGAACCGGTAACGCCATGCCTGGTGGGAAGGGCGGGATTCGATCCGGGTGAGGTTGGCCCCCCGGGCGGCCAACTCGGTGAGGGCAAGCGCCAGCGACCCGGGCCGGTGAAGGACCTCGAAGACCACTGACGTCTTGTCGGCTTCAACGGGCACGCTCGGTTTCCCGGGCGCCAGCACCACGAATCGCGTAGTGTTGTCCGCTCGGTCCACCAACCGCTCCAACAGCACCTCCAACCCCAGTACAGCGGCGCTGGCATGGGCCAAGGCAGCCTGCTGAGGATCTCCCTGGGAGGCAACGATCCGCACCGCGCCGGCCGTGTCATGCACGGGAACCACATCCCAGTTCCGCTCGGCGATGGCCATCTCCGCCTGTGACAACGCCTCGGGGTGGGAAACCACCCGACGAATATCGTCCAGCGTGGCGCCCCGTAGGCCCAGCAGGCTGTGACTGGCTACCTTCTTGTACTCCGCGATGATGTGAACATCCTCCGTCACCAACCGGTTGAGCACCGGCAGGACGCTGCCGGTGGTGGAATTCTCGATAGGGAGCACCAGTCGGTCGACCTCCCCGGTCCTCATCGCCGAGAAAGCCCCCGAGAAGTTGGAATAGCCGCACAACTTTTCGTCCGCAAAGAGTTCGGTGGCCACCTGATGGCTGTAGGAGTAGATCTCTCCCTGGTAACCGATCCTCATCGGGATCTCAGACGGATGGACAGTGCTGTCCTCACTTGCTACCCTCCCTCTCCAGGGCGACCTCGGCCAGCATCTCCGCCAGGTCCCTCACCACCACGTCCGACTCCCGGCCCACCTCCTTGACGCCGTCGTCCAGCATCACATAGCAATAGGGACAGGAAACGGCCACCTCCACCGCACCCGTGGCCAGCGCTTCCTCGGTGCGCTCGATGTTGATCTTCTTGCCCACGTGTTCCTCCATCCAGAACCGTGCGCCGCCCGCCCCACAGCACAGGGCCTTGGTCCCGTGCCGGGGCATTTCGACCATCTCGACACTTCCGGATGCGGCCACCACTTCCCTGGGCGCCAGGTAGATGTCGTTGTGTCGCCCCAGGTAGCAGGGATCGTGATAGGTGACCCGCCGGGGTTCGACCTCGCCGTTCACCGATCCGTCGCCGGTGGTGAGCGTTCCTCGCCGCAACAACTCGGCGAGGAGTTGCGAATGGTGGATCACCTGGTAGTTCCCTCCCAGTTGAGGGTATTCGTTGGCCAGGGTGTTGAAGCAGTGCGGACACTGGGTGATCACCTTCTCGACCCCCAGGGAGTCGAGCGTCTCGATGTTCTGGAAGGCCAACTGCTGGTACACGAACTCGTTCCCACCCCTCCGAGCGGGATCCCCGTTGCACATCTCCCTGGGGCCGAGCACCGCGAAGTCGATTCCCGCCGCGTGCATGAGGCGGGCCAGCGAAAGGGTCACCGCCCGGTTGCGGTCATCGAAGGAGCCGGCGCATCCGACGAACCACAGGTACTCGGCCGAATCCACCCCATCCGCGCCCAGGACCTTCACCGGAAAGTCCAACTGCCGCGTCCACTCGAGGCGCTGCTCCTTGCCCAGCCCCCAGGGGTTGCCCTGGTTCTCCATCGCCACGAAGGCCTTGGCGAGTTCGGGCGGGAAGTCAGCCTCCATCAACGTCAGATAGCGGCGCATGTCGAGAATCTTGTCGAGGATCTCGATGTTGACCGGACAGATGTCATCGCAGGCTCGACACGAGGTGCACGACCACACCTCCTCGGACGTGATGCGCTCGAACAGCGAGTCGGTGTCGATGGTGATGGTGGAGGGAAGCGCCACAGGAGCGGTCACCACCGGATCGCCCGAGGCGGCCAGCACCTCGCCCGACTTGACCACGATCTCCCGGGGGTCGAGCGCCTTGCCGGTGATGTTGGCCGGACACACCGATGTGCACCGGCCGCAGATCGTGCATGCGTCGGTGTCGAACAACTGCTTCCAGGAGAAGTCGCCCACCGTGGCCGCACCGATCGTCTCCAGGTCCTCAGCCTCCATCAGGTTGGGCATGGCCTTCATCGCTCCCTTGACCCGATCCTTGGGCGACAGGAACATGTTGACCGGAGAGGTGACGGCGTGGCGCAGCTTGGTCATGGGAAGCACCACCAGAAACGCCAGGAAGGAGGCGGCGTGGATCCCCCACACCACTTGATGGAACAGTTCCGGCGACGCCGGCATCAAGAAGGAGAGCGGGTAGCCCACGAAGGACCACCTCTCGAAGTCGGGCTGGCCGTCCACCGCGATCCTGGCCGCTTCGGTTACCACTCCGGTGACGCCCACCAGGATCAAGAGGCCCAGCACCAGGGCGTCTTCGGGGCGGGTCTTGGAAGCGATGCGGGCGGGGGGACGGACATAACGACGGAAGACCGCCCATGCCAACCCTCCCAGGAACACCAGCGCGAAGAAGTCGAGCACCGCGGAGTATCCCAGGTACACAGGGCCATGGAGGAATTTGAGAGACTCCGGCATGAGATGGTCTATCTCGAGGGTGATGGTCCCGGCCAGGAGCACCAGGAACCCGTAGTAGATCATCGAGTGCATGAGACCGGAGGCGGTGTCGCGCAAGAGTGTCTTCATACGCAGGCCGTCGGCGAGATGTCGCACCCGTTCTTTCCACTCCCCGAGGCGCTTCTCGCCCCCGCCGCGCGACCAGTTGCGGGCGCGGAGGGAGAACAGATAGAAAGTCAGCCAGAGGAAGGCCGCCACCGAGACATAGAAGGCTGCTTCCAGGCCGACCGGGATGTTCCCGAAGACCTCCCGTCCCACATCTCCCCGCGGCTCGGAGTGCATCACCGATCCCAGCCACCAGAGGGCCATCACCCCAACCGCCGAAACCACCCCCAAGGCAAACAACACCTTCGAGGCATTCATGCTTTGATCCTGCTCCTTGGGCTCGGCGTCAACAGGCAAACTCCATGCAGAATCCGTCCCGTTGTGCGTCCGAAGGATACTCGGCAGCCTCCCCCGGTTGTACTGTCGGCCTCAAGCGCCCAGCAAGTCCCGCTTGAGACGATCGACATGTCCTCCGGCCCGAACATTCCGGTATTCTCGCTCCAAATCTCCCTCCGGGCCGATAACAAACGTTGACCGAATGAGTCCCACCATCTCCCGCCCGTAGAGCTTCTTCGGCCCCCACGCGCCATACGCCTCGGCCACCGCATGGTCCTCGTCGGACAGCAGGGGAAAGGGCAGGTCCTCCTTCTCCCGGAATCTGGCCAGAGCTTCCGGCGGGTCGGGGCTCACGCCGACCACTGCCACCCCGGCGGCCAACAGCTCCTGGTAGCTGTCCCGAAAGTCACACGCCTCCGTGGTGCAACCGGGAGTCATGGCCTTCGGATAGAAAAACACCACCAACCGTCGCCCCGAGAAATCCGACAGGGACACCGGGTTTCGGTCCTGATCCAACAGGGTGAAATGAGACGCTCCCACGGACTCCTCCAGTCTCTATCCGCCCAGTTCCACGGACCGCCGATGCGCGGCTTCCACAGCTCGCACCATCAACTCCGAGAATCCGCCATCGCCCATTACCACCAACGCCGCATCGGTAGTGCCTCCCGGGGAGGCCACCTGCCGGCGCAGATGAGCAGCGCTCCGGCCGGTCCTCACCAGCATTTCCCCCGCACCCAGGACCGTGTAATTCACCAGGTGGCGGGCTACATCGGCTCCCAATCCCAGCTTTAGCGCAGCCTCGGTCATCGACTCGGCAAGTGCGAAGACGTAGGCGGGGCCCGTGCCGGAGACCGCGGTCACCGCATCCAGGTCGGCCTCTTCCAGCTCCACCACCTCGCCCACAGCCTCCAAGACCATCCTCGCCGCGGCTATGTGGCTCGGACCGGCATGGGTGCCCCCGGCCAGTCCGGTCATCCCCTTGCCCAGGAGAGCCGGCGTGTTGGGCATCACCCTGACCACCGGCGTATCGCCCAGGACATTCTCGAGAGTCTCTATGCGAACCCCGGCTGCCAGGGTGATCACCACCTGATCCGAGGCAACGGCTCCCGAAACTTGCTGCAACAGCACCCCGATGTCCTGGGGTTTCACCGCCACCACCACCACATCGGTTCCCTGGACGGCCAGCGCCGGATCGGAGACGCATTCACATCCGAGTTCGGACCTTACCTGGGCGGCCCGTTCAGGCACCACTTCCGCCAGGGTCAAATGCTCAGGTCTCCACCCGTTGCCCAAAAGGCCCTTTGCAAGAGCAGATCCCATCGCTCCGGCGCCCAGTATGGCGATGGTGGGAGGAGAAGACATGGCTGTGGAGTCTAAAGTGGTGGCTCTCCCCTACGGCCGGGGGCCGAAGACAGGGCCGACCGTGCGCTCCCGCTTGACCTCCCAGATTCCGGGTTGGGCCGCCAAGTTGGCGAAGCTGTCGAAGAGGGTCAGGGCCGCTTCACCGGTTGGCGCCGGGGAGATGACCGGGCCGAAGTACCCGTACTGGCCGTCGAACACGATGGCAGGCACCCCGATGTCATCGCCCAGGAGACCCAGCACCTCCGACATGGACTCCTCGATGGCCTCGTCCCAGCGGGGATCATCGGCGGCGGAAGCCCAGTCCGGGGAGCGGCCGATAGCCCGGAGGCTGACTGCAAAGTCGGGGAACTCCTCATGGTCATGATGGAAACGGGCGCCAAGTTCGGTGTAGAACTCGCCCACGAACTCCTCTCCCTCCCGTCCGCGGGCAGCTTCCACGATCCGCAAGGCTCCCCTTCCCCAGTCGCTGACGGTCCAGTAGTCCTCGGAACGGTCGAGGCCCTGGTTCTTGATGTACAGGCTGAAGGTCCGCCAGGTGATCTCCACCGGCCGGTGGGGCTCCACCTCCGTCAGCCAACGGCTGGTGATCCAGCACCACGGACAAACAGGATCAAAGTAGAAATCGATCTTCATACCCGGAGAGATTAGGAGGGGTTGGGAGGAGAGATCGTGAAAAAAAGGGGACGCAAATCTGCCGGTGAAGGTTGACTCCTGTCACAGCCCCGATGCACATTGACTGGGTCGAACACCTCCCGGTCCGCTCCGACGTCGTCCGGACCGTACAAGTGAGCCCCTTGGCGAGCAGGAGGTCATATCTCTTCCAAACGCGGTCCCCTGGTCGGGACGGGTGGAACGCGTTCGGACTTGCGGTGGTGGCGGTGGGGGATGGGCCCTGTGGCGATTAGTACGGGGCCGTTTTTCGCGACACAGAGAACCGATTCTCGGTTACTGCGTGGAACCGGCGAGGCCTCCTCGCCAACCCTTTAACCCTTCTTCTTCGCTTGGGCGGCCTTTTTCATCTCCCGCTTCATTGCCCGCAACTCCGCCACGTCCTCCCACCGAGCCACATCGGCGATGGAGGGGCGCTGGGCGGCTTCGTCCTGCCAACCGGGTGGTTGAATCCCCATGCGCTTGCCCAGGATCCCCACGAACACCCGTGACTTCATCTCCCCGTACCCGGGCAGGCTCTTCAGGCGCTTGTACAACTCCCTTCCGTCTGCGGCTTCGTTCCAGAGACGGTCGGCCGCGCCGTCATACTCATCGACCAAGGTCCGGCAGAGAGCCTGGGTGCGCTTGGCCATGGACGCCGGGTAGCGATGTATGGCCGGAGGGCCCCGGAATATGGCGGCGAACTCCTCTGGATCCCAATCGGCGATCTCGCCGGGGTCCAGTGGTCCTCCCAGCCGCTCTTGAAGCAGGTAGGGACCGAAGAAAGCACGCTCCATGGGGAACTGCTGATCGAGCAGCATCCCGATCAGAAGCGCCAGACTGTCCTCCGCCAACAGGCGGTCGGCGTCGGGATTGTTGGTCCAGGGAAGGGATTCGGGAGGGCTGACAGTCATCTGCCTAACTGCATTGTCGGGTTATCTAATATCAGCCACAATCGAAAGCAACCGAGCAGAAAGAGGATCGACGATGGCTCAAAGGAAGTTTACTCTCGCCGAGTCCCAGATACCCACCAGTTGGTACAACATCATTCCCGATCTGCCGGCGCCGCCACCTCCGGTGCTTCATCCCGGAACGCATCAGCCGGTGGGCCCCGACGATCTGGCTCCTCTCTTTCCCATGGCCCTCATCCTCCAGGAAGTGTCGGGGGACTCCCGGATCGACATCCCCGGGGAGATCATCGATGTCTATCGGATGTGGAGGCCCACTCCTCTTTACCGGGCGACCGGACTGGAGAAGGCGCTCGACACGCCCGCTCGCATCTATTACAAGTACGAGGGAGGAAGCCCGGCCGGTTCCCACAAGCCCAATACGGCGGTGGCCCAAGCCTTTTACAACGCCCAGGAAGGCGTCAAGAAGCTGACCACCGAGACCGGCGCCGGACAGTGGGGCTCCGCCCTGGCCCTGGCCTGCGCCATCTTCGGAATGGAGTGTGAAGTCTGGCAGGTGCGAGCCTCCTTCGACCAGAAGCCCTACCGCAAATCGATGATGGAGGTGTGGGGCGCCACAGTCCATCCCTCGCCTTCCGATGCGACCAATGCCGGGCGGACCGTCCTCGAATCCGATCCCGATTCGCCGGGGAGCCTGGGGATCGCCATCTCGGAGGCCGTCGAGGTTGCCGCCACCAACCCGGAGGCCAAGTACTCGCTGGGGAGCGTTCTCAATCATGTCCTGCTCCACCAGACCGTCATCGGCGAGGAGGCCCTCGATCAGATGGCCATGGCCGGGGACACCCCCGACGTGATAGTGGGCTGCACCGGGGGCGGTTCCAACTTCTCGGGACTGATGTTCCCCTTCCTGCGGGAGAAACTGGCCGGGAGGATCGATCCGGTCATCCGGGCCTCGGAGCCTGCCTCCTGCCCCTCCTTCACCAAGGGCGAGTACCGGTACGACTTCGGGGACACCATCGGGATGACTCCGCTCATCAAGATGCACACCCTCGGCCACTCGTTCATACCCGATCCGATCCATGCCGGGGGCTTGCGCTACCACGGCATGTCTCCTCTGCTCTCCCACATCTATGACCTGGGGCTGATAGAGGCGGAAGCCATCGGACAGAACGAGTGCTTCGCGGCCGGCGTCCAGTTCGCCCGGACCGAGGGCATCGTCCCCGCTCCCGAACCCACCCATGCCCTGGCTTCGGCCATCCGAGTGGCCAATGAGTGTCGGGAGAGCGGCGAGGAGAAGGTGATCCTCACCGCCATGTGCGGACATGGCGCCTTCGATATGGCCGCCTACGACAACTATCTGGCCGGCGGCCTGACCGACTACGAGTATCCGGACGACAAGGTCGCCGAGGCCATGCAGCGGATACCGGTGGTGGGCTGAGGAAGAGGAAACCGACGCGCACAACAGGGTCGTCCCGGCGGGTGTGGCCGGGACGACCACCGCTCTCCATCCGGCCCGCCGAACCCAACCCATCCGTTCATAGACTGCCGTTGCCATGGTGAGCAGGCGGATCGACGTCGCGGAGAGGCGGGCGCGTCTGGCTTCCCGCCACCATCTTCACCCCGATCATCGGGCATCGTCGCCGGTCGAGGCCGCCGGCCACCAGGTCGGACTTCACACCAGCGATCCCGCCACGCCCTTTCTCTCCGCTTGGGCGAGGGTCGACGGCCTGTCGATCGGCGACATGGAAGCCTGTCTGTACGACGATCCCTCCCTGTTCCGCATTCTCGGAATGCGCCGCACCCTCTTCGCCGTCCCTTCCGACCTGGTCCCCCTGCTCCATCATGGGTGCGCCCTCCCCCTGGCGGTTCCCGAAAAGCGCAGATTGGCAGGTTATCTGGAAGCCGAAGGGATCACCGACGAGGGATACGGTTGGATCGAAGAGGTGGGGGACGCCACCGCAAGGGCGATCATGGACCGCGGAGAGGCTCTGGCCACCGAACTGCGCGAGGATGTGCCCGAACTCAAGGAGACCCTCACCTTCGGAAGGGGGAAGAAGTGGGGAGGAAAAGTCGGCGTTTCGACCCGGATCCTGTTCCTTCTGGCCACCGAGGGGCGCATCCTTCGGGGACGGCCGCGGGGAACCTGGCGCAGCGGTCAGTACCGGTGGACCACCATGGAAAGGGTACTGCCCGGCGGCATTCCCGGACTCGACCCGGCGGTTGCCCGCAGGAGACTCGTGGAGCGGTGGCTGCGCGCCTACGGGCCGGGGACCGAGGCGGACCTGAGATGGTGGACGGGCTGGACCCTTCGGAATCTGAGAGCAGCGCTCGGCGCCATGGATCTGACCGAGGTCGAGGTCGACACCGGCCCGGCATGGGTCATGGCGGACGACCTCGAACCGGTTGCCTCCCCCGGTCGGTGGGCGGCGCTGCTTCCCGGCCTCGATTCCACCGTGATGGGATGGCGAGAGCGCCACTGGTACCTCGGCGACCGATGGGATGGGCTGTTCGATAGGAACGGCAACGCCGGACCAACCGTGTGGTGGTGCGGCCGGGTGGTGGGCGCTTGGGGCCAGAGACCCGACGGATCGGTGGTCTACCGGCTGACCAGCGATGTCGGCGCCGACGGCGAGACGGCCATAGCCACACGCGCAGAAACACTCGACAGGTGGCTATCCGGGGTTCGGGTTACTCCCCGCTTTCCCACTCCCCTCTATCGAGAGCTATCCAGCTGAGGAGACTCAAGCCAGGACAGCCTTCAGCCGTAGGACAGACTAGGCGTTTCACGGACAGCCGCCGCTTCTCGGCTGGCTGATGAAGAGCGTCGCCGGGGACACCCCGACATCAATGCGGGTGACCGCGCCTACCCGGGCGAACAGGGCGCGGCTGTCGGTACGGTCGAGCCGATCGGCGCCGATGGTCTTGCCTCCGTCGGAAAACGTCACCCGCGTCCACGGGCCATCAGCGCTCAGATGGTAAACGACCGGCGTGCCGCAATATGTGAAGCCAAGGGTGTCCCTATCCAGGCGCCCGCCGGATCCCAGGGGCAGCCAGGAGCGCGGCGTCGCGAGGAACTCTCGGGGATCCAAGAGGATCGGAGCGAAGCGCAGGCAACCGTCCTCGACCCTTAGACCGAGTTCGCCCCAACGCAGAAGGATGCCCTCTTTGACGGCGCCGGTCATGCCCGGCTGCTGGGCACCGGCATGGGCAGGCGTGTGGGAGTGGGGGTCCAGGGGAAAGGCACCGTGGTCTGCAACCGTCTTGGAAGGCCCCAATCCTGCCCTGATCCTCCGATAGCCCCGGACCATGTCGCCCACCACGTCCCGGTCCACGCCAGCATCGAAGGCGTCGAAGATGCGCTCTTGCAGCCGAAACAGCAGCTTCATCACCATGTGCCAGTAAACACAGCCGAGCCCTTCATATCGATACATGGTTTGGGATCGGCCGGCGGACGATCGGTGGCTGAACACGTCTTCATACACTTCCAGTACCTCGGCGCGGCCGACGCTGCCAGCCTGGTATGAGCCACCCAACAAGTCCAGCGCTTCCTCCAGATCCTGAGCCCGGCGGATGTGGCCGGCAAAGCGCACAACTCCGTCCGGGCCGCGACGCAGGATCTCGTGGTCTTTGTCGATCAGGTCCCTCACAGCCGGACGCAGCAGGGTGTCCGGAACCTGGTTCTTCTGCATAAACGACAAGCGGGGAGCGTTCGGATAGAGCAGGAAGGACCGCTGATCGGGCCGGTACAACTCACTCTCGAACAGGGCTTCCACCAAGGCGATGGCATCGTGCGGGCCGGTGAGGGAAGAACTCATCGCCGCTACCTGGCCCTCGAGCATCACGGGCAGAGCATCAAGTTGGGCGGTCCCTTCCCCTAGCCGCAGCAGCATGTAGGTGTGTGTCAAGCCGTCTGGCCGTCGAGTTGCTGAAATGACCTGGTCCAGATGCGGAAGGGCGCCTTTGATCCAGCCCCGCAGCACAGCCACCCCTACCGGGCGAGGAGCCTCGGGCGCCCTCCCATAGATGCGGGAACGGTACTCGCAGCCACTGCGGCCGAGACGGTCCATAAGCTGACGACGCTCCTCGTCACTGATCGGGCCTCCTCGAGACAGATGACTGTATGATCTCAAGGCCGATTCGACGCCTTCCAGCCATGCGAGGACTGCCGGTGAGACCGACACCTCCGAGGCGGGCAACCGTTCGAACAACCCGTCGATGAATACCAGGTACTCACGAAGGTGGTAGACAGTCACCACCGAAACACCAATACCAACCAGGGCGTTGTTGGCGTCGTTCCATTCTGGCCGCTGTGTGTTGAGCCATATTCCGCCGCCGGGGACCAGGTTTGCAAGCTTCGCCAGGGCCGGCACTATCAACTTCTCGGCCATGGAGGTGTGATGTACCTGTCCGTCCTCGCCCACCACCAGCCGTCCGTCGGGGCCGATCTTCGCTACCCGCTGATCGATTCTTGCCTGGGCGGCGTGATCAAACTCCATAGTGTGCTTGGGATCGCAGACTATGCGGTCGTAGGGCAGCATCCGATAGGGCACGTCAGCGTAGGAAAACTCGGCTCGGAGCAGCATTCTCTCCAGAGAGCCCGGATGGAACCGGTGCAGTGCCTCAAGGAGGCTATGCAGATAGACGATCTGGTGATCTCCCCAGTAGCCAAAATTCGACCAGTTCCCTTCGCCGGGCATTTCCCAGTCGATCCCTTGGCTGCCGATCCGATAGGGGTTGTGGCCGTCCATGGTGGAAGCGTTCAGGAACTTGGCGAGAACCGACCGGGAATAACCCGGAAAACTGTGCACGAGTGCCAGCCAGTTCTGGAAGATGTCCCGCCAGTTGCCCTCATATGCCAGCAGCCGGTCATCCGCCGAGTTACCGTCGCCTATGTGAAAGCTGTTCCACGGACGGCTCGGGTCGCCATGGCGCCGGCTGAGCCTCAGTGGTAGGTACTCGTTCACAAGTCGGGCGACTGTGGGGTCGGTCAACACGACATTCCGCAGGTCGTCGAGTTCGACAATCTGAAGCTTCCCATCTGTGATTTGATCTGTGATTCGGTCAAAGCGGACACCGGCGGTCCGATTGCGGGAGGCAACGAAGCTGCTCACTTCGCTCAGGGCCACCCGGTGGTCTTCCGGCGGCACGCCACCGCGCATGCAGTTGTACGTCACGTTGGCCAGGTGGTTGGCGACGACGCCGCGATCAGCCGTCTCCTGCAAAGCGTCGGCCTGGGCGATCAGGCCGTTCAGTTCCTGGTGGGACCGGTGGATCGCAGCCTCTACAGTCGCCTCCGCGGAGTCGACATTGCTCAGCCACTCACGGAGGCGGGCCACCGCGATGTGGTCGAGATCAACATCGGCCACAACTATCCATCTCAGCGGCGACCCCGCGCCCAGGCGGGCGGTTCCATTAATCAGGAAAGAGCCTTTGACGCCGGTTGCCAGATGCTCGGCTACCAGCGACTCTCCTGAGCGGAAGCGACGGATCTGCCGATCAGACACAGCCGTTACGGGGGCATCGAGTCCCCGTGACCAGGCCACCGAGGCCAGCAGGGACTCGGCCGGCTCGGAGAGGTCGCCGACCACTGCCTCGAGGGTGAACAACCCCAGTCCCGACTCCGGGTCAAACTCTGAACGTCGATAAGCGTCGATAAGCGTGCTGGAGGTCTGCTGGGTGGCGAGTTCCACTCCGGCCGGCAGCACATCGACCAGCCCGTCCAGGACTTCGACAGCAACCGGCGGGGCGTCAGGGTCCCTCGTCAGCTCGCAGGTCCGCACCAGCCCAAAGCGGTCTGTCGTCGCCCATGTGTAACGGAAGGTGATCCCCAGCCCGGGATGGTGCTCCTCGAACCGGAGGCGGTCACCGGACAGCGTCTTGGCGAGGGATCGGTGGACCCTGCCGTAAGGCACATGCGGCGCGAACGGTTCCCACGGATCGGCCGAACCTGCGACCCTGAGGAGCGTAAAGGGTCCCGTCCGGCCACCACTGCGGTGTAGACGGTCATCCGTCTCGTAGGCAAACAAGGCGTGCTCGGGGCTGCGGCGCCCGGCGGTCAAGGCCCCTGAACTGGAAACGAACAACCACCGGTCACCCGGACTGGTTACGTTCACCAAGAAGGGGTCCAACAGGTCGTAGTGGTCGATCCGGTACCACTCCAGACCGTCCTCGACGCACACTCGGCCCTCGGGCCGGCATCCGGATGCGGGAACGATGCTCAACCGGTCGTCGCCTCCTCCACTGGAGTGACGGCCTGGTAGACGCGGACGTAATCGACGTACAAGGCGACAGGGAATTCGACGTCAAGGCCGATGGGTCCCGGAAACTGGCCCCCGACGGCAAGATTGAGTATCAGGAAGAACTCATGGTCGAAGACCCAGTCCCGGTGGCCCGGGGCGTCTCTGGCGATGGTGTGATACCAATCGCCGTCATAGAACCAACTGATGCCCTCGTAATCCCACTCGATGGCGTATGTGTGGTAATCGTCGGCGATCAGATAGTCCTGTCGGTTCCACTTGCCGAGGCCCAGCGCCCCCGAATAGCCGGGTCCGTGGATGGTCCCGAGAATCAGATCGGGCTCGCGCCCGATGTACTCCATGATGTCGATCTCACCGACAAACGGCCAATGGTTCTCCTCATCTTGTGAGTGTCGGTCGAAGTGGGCACCGAGCATCCAGAAAGCCGGCCACAGCCCGGCGCCCGCCGGGACCTTCAACCTCGCCTCGATTCGACCGTACTTGAAATCCCGCAAACCCTTCGTCAACATCCGGGCAGAGGTGTAGTAGGAGTTCTCGAAGCGCTCCTGGTGAGCCTCGATGATCAACACTCCGTTCTCGACCCGGGCGTTCCGAGGCCGAGAGGTGTAATACTGGGCCTCGCCGTTGCCCCAGCCCCATCCACCGATGTCATAAGTCCAATTCGTGGGGTCAATGACATCGCCGTCGAATTCGTCATGCCAGACCAGTTCCCATCCTTCAATCTCCTCGATGGGAACGGGATCGGGCGCCGTGACCGTCGTGGTCGGCGGTTCCGTGGTGGTCGTGGTGGTACTGGAGGTGGTGGTTGTAGGTGGTCGGGTCGTCGTGGTGGTGGTTGTGGTCGTCGTGTTGGTGGTCGCCGTGTCCTGTCCGGATGCGCAACCTGCGGCCAGAAAAAGCATGAGGAGTACTGCGCCGCACAAGGCTGCACGGATTCGATCAGGTCGTTTCATGAGTCTTCCTCTCGTGGTCTCACCCTGCATGCCGTCCTTCACAGGGCCAATGGCCCGGGCGGGCTGAGTTGCGCCGTGATTCCCCCGTCGACGTAGATCACCTGGCCCGTGATGTACTTGGCCTCGCCGGATGCCAGGAACGCCACCGCCGATGCTATGTCGTCGACCGTCCCGGGACGTTGCAGCGGGATTTGCGTCATGATCCTCGATCGTTCCTCACCGTCTTCCGGCGGCCACCGGTAGGTGCGGGTAACGCCTGGGCCGACCGCGTTCACGCGAATCCCATACGGACCGAGGTCCACTGCCAGGGCACGCGCCAGTGCGTTTATCGCGCCTTTGGTCATGTCGTAGGGAAGCCCCTGTTGGTGGGCCCTCTTGGCGCCCACCGACGAGACCAGCACGATGGCGCCTCCTCCGTTCCGGCTCATGACGGATGCCGCCCTCTGCGAACACAAATAGGGGCTGGCTACGTTGGTGGCGAGTTGCAGGTCCAATAGAGCACGGTGCTCGTCGAGAAAGTGCCTTCTCTGCAGGTCGGCGGCGTTGTTCACCAGTAGGTCCACGGTGCCGAAGCGCCGCAGGGTGAAATCGAAGAGGGTGTCCACCAACTCCGGACGAGTCAGATCAGCGCACACCTCTTCGACTGTGGCGCCGAACTCTCGCAAGGCCCTCAGCGTGCCGTTCAGGGCATCCCTGTCCTTGTCGGCGACGACAAGACGCATCCCTTCGGTGGCCAGGCGGCGGGCGATGCCCTCACCGATGCCCTTGGCCGCCCCTGTGACGATGGCAGTTTGGCCCACAAGGTCCGGATACCGCCCACCGGACCCACGACTCGTCAAGCTGCCCGTCATGGTCTGGCCGGGGTTCCGTCGGGGAGCCTGGTCTGGGTCCACTGCTCAACCCTCTCGTCACACCGAAATCGGGCGGCGAGCTTCTCGTCGATGTCTATGCCCAGCCCTGGGCTGTCGTTGGGATACAGGTAGCCCCCGCCGGCCCGGGGCAGACCCGGGAACATCTCGTACTCGAGTTCTGACGGCTGGGGCCATTCCTGTATTCCAAAATTCGGAGCCCACATGTTCAGGTGCAGGTTGGCGGCATGGCCCACCGGTGACGTGTCGTGAGGACCGTGCCACGCGGTCCTTATCCCGAACATCTCAGCGAAGGAGGCCACCTTGCGCGCCGGGGTAATCCCGCCGATCTGGCTCACGTGCATGCGCACGAAGTCGATGAGACGATCGGTGATCAACCGGCGCCATTCGTTCGGGTTGTTGAACAACTCCCCCATGGCCAGCGGCGTGGAGCATTGGCGTCTGATGGTCGGGAACCACCCGATGTCTTCGGGAGCGAAGGGGTCCTCCAGGAAGAAGAGCCTGTACTGCTCCAGGTCCTTGGCAAGCTGCACCGCGTCAATCGGATGCAGTCGCTCGTGGACGTCGTGCAGCAGTTCCACTCCCTCCTCGACCACGTTGCGAAGATGGTCGATCATTTTGAGCACCGCCCGTCCATAAGAGCGCGGGTCGTAGTAGTTGCCGGGAGGCGCTGTGGGGGGGAGGCGCGTTTCGTCCTGGGATCCCCCGTACCCTCCCATCTGGACCCGTACATGCCGGTAACCGTCCTCGACCAGTGCCTGGGCGCGGTCGGCGACCTCGGAAGGGTCGCGGCCGTCCGCATGTACGTACAAGGCCGCCGCCTCGCGGGTGCGGCCACCCAATAGCTGATACACAGGCATACCTGCCTGTTTGCCCTTGATATCCCACAAGGCTTGGTCCACACCGGATACGGCATTGTTCAGCACGGGACCGTTGCGCCAGTAGCCGTGGTTCATCGACATCTGCCAGATCTCCTGGATGCGTTCGACGTCGCGGCCCAACAGGAACGGGGCCAGGTGGTGCGAGATGGCCGCCCTCACCGCGAAAGGGCGCTGGGTAAACGTGGCGCAACCGAGTCCGAAGAGGCCCGGCTCAGTAGTGGACACCTTGACGACTACCAGGCGGACGGCGGCAGGTTGGGTCAATATTGCCTGGACATCGGCGATCTCAACCATCAGCTAACGGTGCCGTAAGCCGAGCATGAGGTGCGTCGGAGCACCGGAAAGGGCCTCCATCACTCGACCTCAGCCCTTCACGGCGCCGGCCGTCAACCCCGACACGATATAACGCTGCAGGAACAGGAAGAGGAGGAGCATCGGGGTCATGAGGATCAGGACAGCCGCAGCAAGGGGCGGCCAGTTGCTTCCGTAGACACTCTCGAAGACGATCAGCCCCCGGGTGATCGGGAACAGGTCGTCGTTGGTCAGGTAGATGATCGACAAGACCAGTTCATTCCAGATTCCGATGGCGTGCAGCACCGTCACTGTCGCAATCGCCGGGCGGATCAGCGGCACAATGATCTTCAGAACAAAGCGGTAGTACCCGCACCCGTCCATGGCTGCCGACTCATCAAGCTCCCTGGGGACGGCTTTGATTTGATTGACCAGAATGATGATCCCGATCGGATTGACCAGAAACAGCAGGATGTAGCCCGCTCGGCTGTTGAACAGACCCAGATTCAGGATCAACTGGAACTGTGGGATCAAAGCAGGTGGCAGGAACAATGCGATCACATAGAGCGTCAGCATTTGCTTCGATCCCTTGAAGTAGCCGCGGGCAATCGGGAACGCCACCAGCACCGAGGTCAACACGCAGATGGTTGTGGCGACGACCGTATAGATGACCGAGTTCATCAGGTAGCTCGGGAACTTGGCGAGGCTCCATGCCTCGACGAAATTCTCGAACCCGAATGACTCCGGCATGCCGGTTGGGTCCCTGAAGAACTCCGGCAGCGTTTTGAATGCGGTGAGCAGCAGCATCAACAACGGGCCGATGTAGAGAATCGAGCAGAGACCCAGGATCGAATAGGACCCGATCCTGGGTCTCCTGAACCCCCGTCTCCGCGGTCTGTCTTTGGCTTGCGTCGATGCTTGGCGTGCGGTCGTCATCCCAGGAACTTCTCTTCCCTTCGTGACACGAAGACGTTGGTGACAAGGGCGATCACCAGAACGAGAATGAACAGCCCGATGGAGGCGGCCGCGGCGTACCCCTGGCGGAAGGCAGTCGTAACCTCGCCGGATACCTGTCCGAAACCCTCAGCGAAGACCAGATACCCAAGGACCTGCGTCCCTGGTCGGTAGCCGATGAGGACTAGGAACAGTTGCCAGGCCTGCAGGGACCCGATGATGTTCAACAGGAGGTTCGTGTTGACCGCAGGGGTTAGCAGCGGCCAGGTAACGTGCCGGAACAACTGCCAACCTCCGGCCCCGTCGATCCGGGCGGACTCGTAGAGACGCTCTGGAATGGTTTGCATTCCCGCCAGGAAGATCACCATTGTGATGCCGGCGTTCGCCCAGATCTGAACCACGATCACCCATGCGAATGCCTGCCTGGGTTGCCCGCCCAGAAACTCCGAGGTCCAGCCGAAGAGGCTGGCGAACTCGGCAACCGGGCCGCCCCTCGGCAGTAGGAACAACTTCCACATCAGTCCCTGAATGGCCACTCCGAGAATCACCGGCAGAAAAAACAGGGTCCGGAAGAACTTCGTGCCTTTCAGTTTGCGATTCAGCAGAACGGCCAGCAGCAGGCCGAAGCCGAACTGGATCGTCGTGACGAAGAAGCAGAAATAGATGGTCCGAACCAGTGCAGCGATGTTGTCGCGGGACGCAGCTCCTATGAACAGGAACTCGTCGTAGTTTTCGAATCCGATCCAACTGACCGGAATGCCACGGATACCCGTGGCGTCGGTGAACGAGTAGACGGCCGTGGCCAGCGACGGACCGACCGCGATCAGGAGGTAGAGGAGGAAGCCCGGCAGCAGCAGGGCTATCGGCGCAGCACTCTTCCATCCTTTGTCGAACAGGTATTTCCGGTCGATGATGGCCACTGGTGATCGGATCCTTCGGAGTCCCGGTGGGGACCCTTGCCGGACGGTACCGGAAAGGAGTCCCCACCTTCGGTAGTGCCTTGGGTTTAGCCGGCGTCCAACCCGGCTTGCAGGTCAGCCTGCGCCTGGGCGCCCAACCCGGCAGGATCGGTCCATTCGTTGAACGGATCGAACCAGGCGGCAGCCTGCGAGGCATTGGCCCACTGACCGGCGCCGGTGGGCGCCACCCAGTATTGCTCGAAGCCGACCCGATAGTTCACCAGGTACGGAGCCACTTCGGCGCCGAGTTTGGTGGCGAGTTCAGCGGTGGGCTGGGTGGGAATGAAGCCGACCGCGTTCACGAAGGCCTGGTAGTTGCCCGGCTCCGAGAACGCAGCCAGGTACTCCAGGGAGACATCGGGGTGGGGAGTGTCGGCGGCTATGGCCCAACCCTGGTCGTACTTGCCGAACAGGTACTGGTTGTCCTCGGGATTGTCGCTTCCCGGGAACGGTATGTAGGTCCAGTCGAAGTCCACTTCGTCAAGGGCGGGCGCCTGCCACACGCCCGTGGGCATCATGGCCACGTCGCCGGCGGCGAACCGTGCCGGAGCGGCGTCATGGGAGAGCCCTGAGACACCGGTTTCCAGCATCTCGTTGGCATATATCTGCATCCGGTTCAACATCTCGACCGAATGCTCGTCATCCCAGGTGATGTCACCGGTCCAGAGACCCTCGACCAGGGCCTCCTGATCGGGGTACATGGCGCCGAGCAAACCGTAGGCGCCAACGAAGATCGGCCATCCGTCTCCGCCGCCGACAGTCATGCACTCGTTGCCTGCTGCCTTGAACGTGTCGCATGCAGCCACCAGTTCACCCCAGGTGGTGGGCACGGCCACTCCGGTGGCGTCGAAGAGATCGAGGTTGACGAACATGCCGCTGTAGGACACGCGACCGAGGTTGATCGAGTACACCTTGCCACCAAAGGAACCGGCATCTGTGATCGTCGCCTCATCGTAGAGGTCCACGAAGGGCTGGCCGGTGAGATCCATAAGCAATCCGGCCTCGATCAGCGTCTGCCAGTTCGGCGGGTTGACCCCGGACATGTATGGCTGAGCGGCGTTGGCAAAGCCGAAAATGTCTATCACGTCGATGTCGCCTGCGGTCAAACGAGTTTGGATGGCGATGCTCAAATCGCCGGCGCCGACCACCGACATGTCCACGGTGACGTTGGGATGGGCTGCCTCGAAGGACTGGTTGAACGACTCCATGAACTCCACCATGGGGGGGTTCTGGTGCACCAGCACCCGAAGCGTGACATCTTCTGCCGGGGCGGGTTCGGCTGCGGTCGTTTCAGGCGCAGCGGCGGTCGTTTCAGGCGCCGGGGTTTCGGGTGCGGTCGTTGCGGACGCGACCGTGGTTGGCGTGGCTTCAGGCTCGTCCTCGCCGCATGCGGCGGCCACCAGGCACACTGCGAACAGCAGGGCAAGCATCCGACCGATGGATGTGTGGGTCATGGCTGGTTTCTCCTTTGCTATTTGGCGTTCTGGGACGCCTTCGGGACAGTTTTCGGGAAATACGAAGGAAAGACCCCGAACACTCGGAGTCGAGCGGGCCGTAATGGTGAGGACACCCGCCACGGTGGCGGCAGGCGTAGAACACGAAACACCGTCACGACCCCGGGGGAGCAGATCCGCATGACTCCCGCACGGCCAACCTGGTGGGGAACACCACATGCTCGGGGGTGGTGCTCGTGCCATCTATGACCGACCTGAGCAACCGCGTCGCCCGCTTGCCAACTTCCGTCACCGGCTGGACCACCGAGGTCAGCCGAGGCATGGTGAGGTCAGGCGGCACCAGGCCGTCGAATGACACGACGGAGATGTCGCCGGGACAGTTGAGACCGGCTTCACTGATGGCCCGCAGTGCGCCGACAGCCATACGATCCGAAGCAACGAACACCGCATCGGGTCGCTCCGTTAACAGCAGAGACATGGCCTCACGGCCCGAACCCTGTGTCCAGTCTCCTTCCCTGATCCGGTTCTCGACGCTCAAGCCGACTTCGGAGAGTCCCTCAAGAAAACCATTGCGGCGGTCGACGCCGGCGGTGGTGTTCGAGGGTGCCGCGATGAGCGCCGGGCGGCGGCGGCCGAGCGCAGCGAGATGTAGAGCCGCCGCTCTGGCGCCGCCCCGATTGTCAACGTCGACACAGAAGGTGGAGCGGGCGCTGTCGGGTCGTCCAATCACCACGAAGGGCATGTCAGCGCCTTGCATATGATCGATGAGGGGATCTCCCCGCGTTGTGGCGGTCACGATCACCCCGTCCACCAGACCAGGTGTAACAACCCGATAAATAATCGACCCTTCGTCGGGCTCCTCTCCGAACAGGAAGAGGGCCAGGGTCATGTCCACCTCGTTGGTGGCGGCGCTGATGCCCAGGATGAGGCGGCCGAAGTACGGATCGTCAAACAGGGTTTCCACCGCGCTGGGGATCACCAGTCCGATCACCCCCGTGTTGTTGGAGGCGAGTGAACGCGCAGCTGCATGCGGCCGGTAACCGGTCTCCGCGATTACCGCCTCCACTCGCTTCTTGGTCTCGGAACGAACATGAGGCTCGCCGTTGACGACACGCGAGACGGTAGAGCGGGAAACCCCCGCCCGGCGTCCGATCTCCTCGAGGTTCAACCGTCTTGCCATACTTCTATGCCTCTTAACCCTTTCTGGGAGCGCTCCCAAGCATAGAGGCCCAGGTATTTATCGTCCAAATCAAAAGGAAAAGGTCCTATTAGTAGGAGCGCTCCCACACTCCCGGAAGCGAGACTCGGACTGACCGCGGGGGTTTAGAGCGTCAATCCCTCCTTAACGAAGAGGCCCTGCTCGGTCCTAGAAACGAGCGGCGTCGGCGTGAGCGTAGCCGACCACCTGTTTGTCGGCGCCCACCACGCCTTCCAGGTTCGCAACGATCTCCGCCAGTTGTCCTGGCGGAATGGCGCAGGTCAACTCGTCGTCGCCCATCCCGGTGCGCGCCCTTGACAGTGCGCATCCCATCGACAGCGTCACCTTGGCCTGGTCGATGGCGATGGGAAGAATCTGGCACTGGGGCTTGCCGCTGAGATTGATGGCGACCGCGTCACCCAACTCCATGGCCTGGTAGGGGCTCAGCCTCAGCAGAACGACATCAGGGTCGCTCGGGGTGTCGGCGAGCGGTCCGTACACAATCGAGGAGGGCCGGCGCTCCAGGGCAGCCACCCCGGCAAAGGCCTCCATGGTGACCCAGCCAACCTCCAGCAAAGCTCCCACATCCTCCCGATCGAGGATGTCTCCGGCCTCAACCAGGCCGTGGGTGTACTCGCCCACCGAGCAGTTGCCGTGATCATCGGGGGTGGTGAAGAAGGTGCGGGTGTGGGCGTGCATCCAGAAGACGCAGGGAGCAGGCACCGCCCCCGATCTGCCGTCCGGAGTCGGCTCCGACAACGGGCCCCCGAAGGGAGCGATCCCACTCTCCGAAGAGACGGGCTCCTCCGAAAATGTAATGGCGATGGGGGCGTGCTCCAGTCCGAGCAAACCGCTGAGCCGTTCGGACAGGTCTCTCCAGTCGGTGGCCATGCTAACTCCTTGAATCAAAGGGAACCGTGCGGCCAAGCATAATCCTCAGACGCACGGTGGGCCCGGTCCCCGCCACCCCATCCGAGGCTGCTGCAAGGAGCTTCCGTCGCTTCCTCGCCGCCAGGACGCCACTGGGATTAGGATGGTTCCCGTATGACCGATGTCTTCATCGTCGATGCTTGCCGCACTCCCATGGGTCGGATCGGAGGGCAACTCGCCGCCGTGCGGCCCGACGACCTGGCCGCTCACGTCGTCCGAGCCCTGATGGATCGCAACCCCAGCCTGGAGGCCGTGGACGTGGAGGACGTGGTGTGGGGCGCCGCCAACCAGGCCGGGGAGGACAACCGGAACGTAGCCCGTATGGCGTCGCTCCTGGCGGGTCTGGGCATCGAGATTCCCGGTCAGACCGTCAACCGTCTGTGCGGTTCGGGCTTGCAGGCTGTCATCACCGCTGCTCAGTCGTTGGCTGCAGGTTGGGGAGACGTGATGATCGCGGGCGGTTCGGAGGCAATGAGCCGCGCTCCCTTCGTGGTAACCAAACCAGAAAGAGGCTACGCGGTGGGCGCTCCCCAAATGGTCGACACCGTGCTGGGATGGCGGCTGGTCAACCCCCGCATGCAGGCCATGTACCCGCCCATCAACATGGGCGAGACCGCCGAGGAGGTCGCCTCCAAGTACGGAGTCACCCGGATCGATCAGGACCGATTCGCCCTGACCAGCCACCGGAACGCTATCGCCGCCCAGCAGGCCGGAAGATTCGACGACGAGATAGTCCCGATAGAGGCTCCGGTGGGGCCCAAGAAACGGACCATCGCCCTGATCACCTCTGACGAGGGCCCCCGACCCAATACCTCCATGGAGGCTCTGGCCGGACTTCGTCCGGTATTCCGGGAAGGCGGGACAGTCACCGCCGGCAATGCATCGCCCATTAACGACGGCGCCGCCGGAGTGATCCTGGCCACGGCCGCCGGACTGGAGAGGACCGGGCTGACCCCCATGGCCCGGTTGGTCTCCTCGGGGGTGGCCGCCGTTCATCCCGACCTGATGGGGATCGGGCCGGTCCCCGCCTCCGAAAAGGCCCTGGCTCGGGCCGGCCTGGATGTTGACGACCTCGACCTGGTGGAGTTGAACGAGGCATTCGCAGCCCAAGCGGTGGCATGCCGGAATGAACTCCACATCGACCCGGAGGTTGTGAATGTGAACGGCGGAGCCATCGCTCTGGGTCATCCCCTGGGTTGTTCCGGGGCGCGCATACTCACCACCTTGGTGCACGAACTGTCCCGCAGAGAAGGCGGATACGGGCTGGCGACCATGTGCATCGGGACGGGACAAGGAATCTCCCTGGTGGTGGAACGAGTCTGAGTCTCCCCTCCGGTCCCCCCTTCGGGAAAAAGGGCGGTGGCGATGGGCAACCTGGTAGGAAGAGCCCGGCGCGGGGACCGGAGTCCGATAACCGTCCGGCGTTAGGCTACGAAAGGGTCTTGCGTAGCTACTTGAGAGTTCCACCGGATTGGAGGGAAAGGCTGGCCCGAGCGGGTGTGGAGCCGGGAACCACCTCCCATGGCCTGGTGTTCTGGACCGATGAGACCCTCGGGGAGGAGTGGGAGGATGTGTCGGATGAGTTGACCGAGGCGTTCGTGCTCACCCGGGAGGCGGCCCGGGCGGGAGCGCCGGTGGTCTACGTGGTCGGGAGCCCCGACCTCCTTGGAAAACGGGGGGCGGGAAAGGCCATGGTTGCCACCGGTCTCCTATCGGCCGCCCGGGACCTGGCCCAGGAGACCGCCAAGGCGGGAATCCCGGCCAATGTCCTTGCGACCGTCGAGGATGTCGAACCGGAGACCGTCGCGAACTGGGTGGCCCGCCTTCTGGACAACCCCGGCACCACCGGCGAGTTGATCCGTCTCGGCTCGATCCATCTGGGAAAGGCACTCCCGTGACCAGGCCCACCGCGGTGATCACCGGCGCCGGAAGGGGGATAGGCCTGGCCACCGCCATGCGGTTCATCGAGGAGGGATTCCACGTCCTGATGGCCGATCTCGACCCGGCCGTGATAGAGACAGCCGCCACCCTGGACGGCGGCCGGAATACCCGGGGCATCGTGGCAGACGTCGCCACCCCGCAGGGACGCCAGGCCATCGTGGATGCGATGCAGGACCGGGGAGGCGCGCTGGCGGCGCTGGTCAACAACGCCGGGATCATCCGGGACGTCCGACTGGTGAACATGACCGACGAACAATTCTCGGTGGTAATCGGGGTGAACCTGGGCGGCGCCTACCAACTCACCCGACGGTTGATCCCGTTCCTGGGAGAGGGGTCGGCGGTGGTGAGCATCTCGTCGCGGGCCTACCTGGGAAGCTTCGGGCAGTTCAACTACACCATGTCCAAGGGCGGGCTGATCGGGATGACCAGGGCCCTGGCCCGGGAACTGGCGCCCCGGAAGATCCGGGTCAACATCGTGGCGCCCGGGTTCACCGAATCCATCCTGAGCCGCTCGATGCGTCCCGAGCTGAGAGAGAGGCTGGTAAACACCGCCGTCCTGCGAAGGGCCGCCGAACCGGAGGAGATCGCCGATCTGATCTCCTTCCTCTGCTCGGACAGGTCACTCTTCATCACCGGACAGGTGATGCTCATCGACGGCGGCCGCAGCCTGTGAGTAGCAACGAACCTGGCCTCTGCCGTCCCCTAACTATATATCCAATACATCGGTCGCAATATATACTGGTGGGCCATGACGAAACGGCTGATTGACATCGAGGACGACTTGCTGGACCAAGCTCGGACCCTGACCGGAGCGACAACTATCAAAGAAACGGTCAACACCTCCCTCCGCGAGGTGGTCAATGCCGAACTTCGCCGTCAGCATCTGGTGCGCCTGATCACCGGCGAGGGAACCGACATAGCCGATGACGAGGTGATGGCCGACGCATGGCGGTAGCGCCACAGTGGCTGGCTGACAAGAGCGCTCTCGCAAGACTTCCTCAACAACCGGTGGCAACTCGACTGGGGCCACTCCTGCTCAACGGCTTGGTCGCCACCACTCCCATCATCGACCTCGAGATCCTCTACAGCGCCCGGTCCCTCGCTGACTACGAGAGCATCCTCTCAGAACGGCGAGCCCTGCCCTCTTATCCGCTGACCGAAGAATCGACAGATCGCGCCATGGAAGTCCAGCACAGATTGGCGCGACTTGGCCGCCATCGGGTTTCTCTGCCTGACTTGCTGATTGCCGCCGTAGCGGAAGTCAACGACCTAACGGTTATCCACTATGACGCCGACTTCGACCTCATCGTTGAGGTCACCCGGCAACCCTGCGAATGGGTGGTACCTCGCGGGTCCCTCTGACCTGGTATGACGCACCATCACCCGCGATAAGGGACGAAACCGAGGCGCTTGTCCACCACGTTGAGCAGGGGTCGGCCCGCTTTCCAGCGGTGCAGGTTGTCGAGGAACTGGACGGCAAGGCGCTCCTCGAATCCGCTGCCCGACATGTGAGGGGAGACGTATACGTTGGGCAGACCCCACAGAGGGCTGTCGGGGGGTAGGGGCTCGGTGACGAAGACATCCAGAGCCGCTCCGGCTATCTGTCCTTCCTCCAGGGCGGAGATCATCGCTTCCTCGTCGACCGAGGCGCCCCGGCCGACGTTGATGAACCGGGCGGTGGGCTTCATCAGTGCGAACTCTTCGGCTCCAAACAAGCCCCGGGTCGCAGCAGTAAGGGGCAGAGCGGAAATCACGTAATCAGCCTCGGGAAGCAACTCGGCCAGATCGCCCATCGGATGGACGGTCCCGAAGTCCGGATCGCCGTCCCTTCGGCTCCGGGCCACCCCCCGCACCTCCATGCCCACCTTCCCCAGCATGTGAGCAACGTCCCGTCCCACGCCCCCCGCACCGAGTATCAGCGCCTTCTGGCCCTCCAGAACTCCCACTTCCCGGTTGACCCACCTTCGCTCCCGCTGGTACTCCATGTTGTCGAAGAACTCTTTCACATAGGCCAGGATGCACATCAACACCCACTCGGCCATCGGCCGGTCGAACACCCCCGCGGCGTTGGTGACCACCGCCGAGCTCTCCACCAACTTGGGGAACAGGGGCCTGTCCACCCCAGCCGCGGCGACATGGACCCAATCCACATTCCCGGCAAGCTCCCACGATCCCTCCAGCAAGTCCGACTTGTATGCCCAGATCACGGCAATCTCGGCGTCGGGAATGATGGCGTCGAGGCCCGCCTTGGTGGAAGCGGCCCGGAGCGTCGCCTCGGTGCCCACCAGCGACGACAACCTTTCGGGGGGCACATCCGTGTAATTGACCACCGCCACCACCGGCGCAGACGCCCCGGCGCCGGAGGGGGTCATCTCTCCAGGGTGCAACTGTGACAAGGACTCATCCCCCTTTTTTGAAGAAAGTTAGAGAAGGGGAAGGACCTCTTCTCCTAAACGCTGGATCTGTTCGGCGGCCTGGTCGTAGGTGTCCCCCGGGAAGTGCGGGAAAAGGGTCAGATGCTCCAGGCCGCCCAGCACATCGGCGTAGAAGGAAACCCCTTCGGCTACCTCCTCGGCCGTCCCGATCACCCAGGTCTTCTGTTCCACCGATTGCTCCAGGGTGGGGATCAGACCGGGTGGAGAGGGCCTTCCGTCCTCACCCATGTACCCCCGGCTCCAGCCGTAGGGGCCCAGGAACTTCCAGAACTCGTCGTGCCCGGGCCGGGAGGCGTCCCACGCCTGTTCGTGGGTGTCCTCCACCCGCACGTTCAGCACCAGCATCCGCTTCCGGCCCGGTTCCAGAGGCTCTCGGTGTTCTTCCTCGTAGAGCTCCGCAAAGCGGTCCCACCACTGGGCAGTAAATCGATGATGCTTCAACCAGAAGACCCCTCCCCAACCCCGCCTCGGCACGTACTCCAGGGTGGGCGGCGAGGTGATCGCCTGCCAGGTGTCGAAGGGATAGAGGGGTCGGGGCACCAGGGTGAGCTTCTGCACCGTCCCTCCCCGATCGGGGATCCCCGGCGGGGGATAGGTGAAGTGGCGCCCGTGGTAGGAGAAGGACTCGTTCTCGAAGGCCGCCAGGATCACGTCCATGGTCTCGTCGAAAACCTCCCGGTTGATGCGATCGGCCTCGGCCTTGTCGGGATTGTCGTGGCTACCGATCATGGAACCGAGGGTCTGGGCCTCCCGCGGCACGGTTCCTCGACCCACCCCCAGCACCCCCCGACCACCCGACAGGTTGTGCATGGTGGCGAAGTCCTCCGCGAAACGCAGCGGGTTCCACTGGGGGACTATGTTGAACAGCGCCCCGATCCGGAGCGTCTCGGTCCGCTCGGCAAGCACGGCGCCGAACAACACGGCGTTGGGGATGACTTCGTATCCCTCGTACTGGAAGTGGTGCTCGGTCAACCAGAAGATGTCGAAGCCGCTCTCCTCGGTGACCACCCCCATGTCAAGCATCCGCTCCGCCGCGTACCACATCTGCTTCTGGTCGTAGCGGCGGTCGGTAGGACGAGGAGGGCCTGCTCCCGCGTCGTCCATCTCCACTGCTCCGAACAGGAATATTCCGGTTTCCATGGGCCTCTGCTGGTTGTGTCGCTGCCGGGCGCCGCAAGGACGGCTTGGGGCGCATCTTAGCTTTGGCGGGACCTCAATCGAGAACCCTCCGGGCTAAGGTGCAACCGGGGGATTCACCCCTTTGACTACCTTGAGTCGTCCGGGTCCATTCCGAAATCGAACGTCGCAATCTCAGCCAGTTGTTCGCACAGCATCTCCACCGCTCCTTCGAACAACTCCTTCCCCTCCCGGGCCGTGGCGCCGACCGGATCGCCGATGTGGCCATCGGGGCCGAAGTCGTCGGAGGTCCAGCCGAAAGGCACCGATCCCCCGAAACGCACGTGCCGGTTCCCGGCCAGACGATCCGGGACCCGGCGGACGGCCAGGCTCATGTCCACCAGGTCAGGACGCAGATGGAGCATTATGGAGGTCTCGTCGTGGCCCCCGTGGATTCCCATTCCCAGTTCGCCCGCCGGAGCGGCGGTGGACCTTCCGCCGTGATCGAGGGGAAGGAAGGGATGGAGCAGAAAGGTCTGGAACCCCAGGGAGAGCCTCACCTCACGGCATGCCACAACCAGCAGAGGAGTGTTGCCGCCGTGGGAGTTGAGAAACACCAGTCGCCGCGCGCCGGTGGTCGCCGCCGAGGAGGCGATGTCGCTCACCACCGATAGGAGAGTCTCCGCCCGGAGCCAGAGCGTCCCCGGCGCCCAGGCATGTTCGTTCGCCTTGGACACCGCCAGGGTGGGGAGTAGCCAAAGATCCAGATCCTCGCCACAACGGCTTGCCACTGCCTTGGCCGCCTCCGAGGCGACGAGGTGGTCGGTCGTCAGGGGAAGGTGCGGCCCATGCTGCTCCACCGATCCGATCGGCATTACCAGCACCGAGGAAGGGCGAATCTTCTCCTTGACCTGGGGAAGAGTGAGTTCTTCGAGTAAGCGGGAACCCGGACTGGACATTGGAGACATGGTAGGCCATGTTTACCATGTCCTGATGCTCATCGTGCGCGGCGCCGAAGAATTGTGGACCGGATCCCGAAGACTCGGAGGCGTCTCCCTGGTTTGCGCAGGAAGCCGGGTGCATGAAGTGGACTCCGCCCCGGCCCTTCCGCTCAACCGTGCAGACGCCGAAATCCTGGACGCCTCCGGATGCGTGGTGGTCCCCGGACTGGTAAACGCCCACCATCACCTGCTGCAGACAGCCTTCCGCACCCTGCCCGGCACCCGGCATCTCTCCATGGGAGATTGGCTGGCGGCCATGGCCGGCTACTACCGCAGGGCGGCGGTGGACCCCCGCCTCGCGGAGGCGGCGGCGGCGGTGGGTGTTGCCGAAGGGTTGTTGGCGGGCGTCACCACTGTCGCGGATCATCACTTCACCTGGCCCGAGGGCGTGGCGCCCATGGAGTTGGTGGAGGCCACGGTGGCAACAGCCCGGAGGCTTGGCGCCAGGCTGGTATTCGGCTACGGGTCGGCAGGAGACGATCCGGAGGCACTGGCCTCGGGACTGGAGTCCGTGATGGGCCGGTACCCCGCTCTCGGCGCCGACGGGATGCTGCAGATGGCGTGCGGACCGGCCGGGGTGCACTCCGACGGCCCCGAGACCTTCGCGGTCTTCTCGGAAGCGGCGCGGAAATGGGGTCTCCGGCGCCGGACCCAGGCCAACGAAGCCATAGACGTGGCGCGCGCCGCCGTGCGATACGGCTGCCGCCCGTTGGCGCTCCTGGAAGAGTGGGGATGGCTCTCCCCGGACGTCACCCTTGCCCATCTCTGCGGTATCACCGCCTCCGAGCGGGACAGGCTACGCGCAACCGGAGTGACCGCCACCCATGCTCCGGGCTTCGACGTGCCGATGGGCCTGGGGATCTGCGAGGTGGGCGCCCTGATCGACGCCGGGATCACCGTGGGACTGGGCACGAGCGGAGGGGGATACAACGACGCAGGGAACCTATTGTCCGACGCCCGCCTCGCCCTGCAGGTCGGAGGACTGACGGAGCGTCCACCCACTGCCCTCGAACTCATGGCGGCGGCAACTGCGGGATCGGCACAGGGGCTGGGACGACCCGAATTGGGACATTTGGAGCCAGGCGCCGCCGCTGACCTCTGTTGCTACGACATAACAGGGCCCGAAGACGCCGGGGTGGGGGACCCGCTGGAGGGACTGTTGTGGGCCAACCCGGGCCGACGCCCCCGCCATGTGGTGGTAGCCGGGAAGGTGGTGGTAAGAGACGGGGAGTTGCAGACCGCCGATGCCCGTGCCCTTTCGGCTCGCCTCCGGCGCATGATGGCTGCTCGCCTGAGCTAGCGGACCCTCCCTCGGCGGTTCTTACATCTGCTGGCGGCCGGCCAGGGCTCGACCCAGGGTTATCTCGTCGGCGTAGTCAAGATCTCCTCCCACCGGCAGGCCCGAGGCAAGACGGGTTATTCGCACCTCGCGGGCCTTGAACACCCTCGCCAGGTAGAGCGCAGTGGCGTCTCCCTCCAGGGTCGGATTGGTGGCCATCACCAACTCCACGATTCCCTCCGTCTCCATCCGCCTTTCCAACTCGGGGATGCGAAGTTGGTCCGGCCCTATCCCTCTAAGCGGTGACAGCGCGCCGCCCAGGACGTGGTACCCCCCTCGGAATTCGTTGGTGCGTTCGATCACCGAGATGTCCTGGGGCCTTTCCACCACACACACCAGCGTGTGGTCCCGCCTGGTGTCCCGGCAGATAGCACACAGGTCTTCCGACGTGAGGTTGAAACACCGGGAACAGTTCCGCACCTGCTCGGTCATCTCCAGAATCGCCTCACCAAGACGTTCCGCGGCGTCTCTGGGAAGGGACATGAGGTGGAAGGCCAACCGCTGAGCGGTCTTGGCGCCGATCCCCGGCAGTCTGGCAAACTCGTCGATCACCTTCTGGACCGGCGGCTCGAACTTCATACTCCTGGCAGGGTATTGGGAAAGTGAGACAACCTGCGGGAATCCCTCCGGCCCTAGAAGGGAAGACTTCCGCCGGGCGGGTTCTTCACTTCGGTCACAGAGATCTCGGCCGCTTCGAAGAAGGCTTTGAGATCAGGATCGGGTCCGTCGTGGTTGGCCTCTCCCGCGTCCGTGGCGTCGGTCCTCTCATCCGGCGGCGCCGCTGCAGCATCCGCCGGCGAACGGGAAATCGCTGTCTCGGCTTCAGGCGGATCCGGTTCCGGGTGGGCCTCTGGCGGTTCGGCCGCGCTCGGCGGCCGGGGTGGGACGGTGGTCGCCTGCTGGAGGGTGGGCGAGGTCAAGCCCTGGGTAGCCTGGTTCACATACTCCACCCTGATGGTTTGGCCGGTTCTCCTTTTGATCTCTTCGCCGATCAGGGTCGCCGAGTCACTGTCCTCCAACCGCAGGAGGCGGAAATGGTTCTCGCAGTCAACCACCAAGCGATCCCCCTCCAAAGCCACCGGGTTGGTGGGACGCAGGAGAGCGCCCAGCATCCCCCCGAAGGTCCCCGCGATCTCTTTCCACATGGCCGCCAGCTTCTCCAACGTGAGAGGCCCGGTCTCGACGGGAGCATCTTCAGGTGGGGAAGCGGCGGCGGGCCGGGGAGAGGCCGGGGCTGGCGACTCTTTCTCTCTGGAGGGAACGGTGGAAGCTGCCGGAGTCGGCGCGCCGGTCCCGGCCAGGGTCTTCCGGGGCGCGGGGGCGGCGGCCGGAGGGGAGGGTTGAGTGGAGCCTCGGGGGCGGGTCCCCTCCCCGATCCTGGCTTCCAGCGCCTCGATCCTGGCAAGCAGCGCAGCCGGGTGGATGGAGGTCTCGGGACGCACTATCCAGAGCAGGGCCATTTCCAACATGAGCCGCTCTTCTCGTCCCTCCCGTATTTTGATCAGGGCGTCGCCCAGTTGATCGATGACCCGGTTGACGTCGCGGACCGACAGGATCGTCGCGGCCGCCTTCCAAGCCTCGACCACCTCGGGAGAGTCGTCGGCGGCCGCCCCCGGATCGGAAAGATGGTGCGCCAAGAATATCCCCCGGAAGAACCCGATTCCCTCGGAGACGAAGGAACGGAGATTGACCCCCCGGCTGTCCAGACGAGCCACCAGGGAGAGCGCCGCCGCCGCATCCCGTTCCGCCACCGCCTTTGCCAGGACGGTCATGGTCTCCCGGTCAGCCACCCCCAAGGCCCGTTCCACCCCTTGCGGATCGACTAGCCCGTCACCCAGAGCGGCCACCTGCTCCAAGAGGCTGAGAGAGTCGCGCACGCTCCCGTCCGCATGGCGGGCCACCGTCTCCAAGCCGTCGCCGGTTACCTCGTACCCCTCGCGGCCGGCAACCGAGCGCAGATGGCGGGTGAGAACCTCCGCCGGAACGGGGAGGAAGTCGAAACGCTGGCTGCGGGAGCGGATGGTGTCCAGCAGTTTGTAGGGCTCGGTGGTGGCCAGGATGAAATGGACATTGGGAGGAGGCTCCTCCAGCGTCTTCAACAATGCGTTGCAAGCGGCAGTGGAGAGCATGTGCGCTTCATCGAGGATGAAGACCCGGTGGGCGGAGGGGCGGGCAGCCACCATCGTCACCTGCACCCGGATGTCCCTTATGTTCTCCACCGAATTGTGGGAGGCGGCATCCAATTCCTGGACGTCGAGCGAACTGCCGTTGGAGATGGCCTGACAGGTGGAGCAGTGGTCGCAGGGCTCGCCATCCGGGCGGGGATCCTCGCAGTTGATCGCCTTGGCTAGGATGCGAGCGGTTGAAGTCTTGCCCGTACCCCGCGGCCCGGCGAAGAGGTAGGCATGGGCAACCCTTCTCTCCCTTGCCTCGCGGACCAGGGTATTGGTGACGTGCTCCTGGCCGATTACCTCCCCGAATACCTGCGGCCGGTACTTGCGATAAAGCGCCCGGTACTCCATGTGCTGGGAATGGTATATTCGGCGGCGGACATTCATGCCTGAGGACCTCATCTATAAATGTCTCCACGGGTGGCCACCAGGGGAGGGCGCAACATGACAATCCAGCCGGACGAACCTGCACTCCGCATCCGTGACCGTCGGGATCGAGAGAAAGCCGAGGCCGCTCTTTCCCCCATCGCCACCCGCTCGGCGTATTCCAGGGGAAGATACGAACCGGAGCCTGCACATGAATTGCTGACTCCCTTCCAGGTCGACCGGGATCGGATTCTGTTCTCCAAGGCATTCCGGCGGCTGCGCAACAAGACCCAGGTGTTCCCCGACCCTCCGGGGGACCATGTGATAACCCGACTCACCCACACCATCCACGTGGCCCAGGTAGGCAGGTCCATGGCGGTCGCTCTGGGTCTAAACGAAAGCCTGACCGAGGCGATCTGCCTGGGCCACGACATCGGTCACTCACCCTTCGGCCATGTCGGCGAGGACGCTCTCTCTCCCTATGTGGAAGGAGGGGACTGGCACCACGCCGCCCATGGGATACGGCTGCTCAACCTTCTGGAACCGCTCAATCTCACATGGGAGACCCTGGATGGCATCCGGGCCCACACCTGGCGGATAGAACCTGCTCCGATCACGCCCGAGGGAATGCTGTGCCGCTTCGCGGATCGGATCGCTTACCTCACTCACGATCTCGACGACGCATTTCGCCACGGAGCGCTCTCACCGCGGGACATCCCGAACGAGATGTTCGACCGCTTCGGCCCACCGGATCAGTGGGTCTCCGCAATGAGCCGCGCCGTCATCGACCAGTCGGCCCGCCGCGGGGAGGTATCCATGGACCCCGGAGGACTTTCGGCGATGACCCGATTCCGGACGATGATGTTCGAAAGGGTGTACGAGACCCCGGCCCGTCGTCGAGAGCACAGGTGGGCGGCGGGAGTGATCACCCGGCTGGTGGAGCATTACATCCGGCATCCCGAGATTGTGCCCGAGGGCTTCGGCCTGGCCGACGACCCACCACGAGTGCGAGCGGTCGATTACGTCGCCGGATTCACCGACCGGGCGGCGATCTCCGCCTACGAGATGCTATTCGGCGAGATACCGGGTCTGCCGAACTAGCCGTCCCACAACGGCTCGTCCAGCCGCCAGGAGACCGGATTGTCCCACCTGTCGGCATAAGCCACTTCATGGACGGGACTGCGTCGTGCCAGCCCCCACCTGCCCGTGGGGTAACCGCAGGAGACCGCCGCCGCCTGCTTCCATCCCCGGTCGGCAGGGACGCCCAGCAATTTGTCGGTCTCCTCCGCCTTGAACTCGCCCAGGATGGTGGTGAGACAGGTGCCCACCCCGTGCCCGCGGGCCGCAAGCATGGCGCTCCACACCGCCGGATAAGTGGACGCGCCGGAGGGGTCTCCCCTTACATAGCAGAACACCCACAACGGGACCTGAGAGGCGTTGTCGGCCAGCCACTGTGAGGAACTGAGGATCCGCAGGGTTCCTTGGTCGTCGTCTCGGCGCGCTTTCTCCAGCACCTTGCCGTAGACCCTCTCCAAGAGAATGGCGAAAGCATCCTGATACAGCGTCCCGACGGCGGAGCGGACTTCAGGGTCTGTGACCGCCACGAAACGCCAGTTCTGCGAGTTGCCCCCCGAGGGCGCCCGGATCGCCGCGTCCAGCATGGATTGCACCACCTCGGTGGGAATCGGGTCCGCCAGCACCCGGCGCATGGACCGGGTTGTGTATAGAGCATGCGTGAGGTCCATAGGCCCCAAAGAGTAAACCGATGGGTCAGTGGATCCGCCGCCGTCGGTCCGTCCCTTTGTCTTTAGGCTTTGTCCCATGAGCAACTCTGCAGCCTCCAAGAAGTACGTGGACGTCCAGGGCAAACGCATGGCCTACACCGAGGCCGGTGAGGGAGATCCGATCGTGTTCCTGCACGGCAACCCCACTTCTTCCTACCTGTGGCGAAAGGTCATTCCTCCGGTGTCCGGTCAGGGTCGCTGCCTGGCGCCCGACCTGATCGGGATGGGGGACTCGGAGAAACTCGACCCCTCGGGGCCGGGCTCCTACCGTTTCGTGGAGCACCGCCGTTACCTGGACGGGTGGCTGGAAGCGGTGGGCGCCACCGACAACGTAACTCTGGTAGGGCACGACTGGGGCGGCGCCCTTGCTTTCGATTGGGCCAACCGGCACCGGAGCGCGGTCCGGGGCCTGGTGTACATGGAGACCATCGTCTGCCCGGTCTCCTGGGATGACTGGCCCGGACCCGCTCGACGCATCTTCGAAGCGATGCGTTCCCCGGCGGGCGAAGAGATGGTCATCGAGAAGAACGTGTTCGTAGAGAGGATCCTCCCCGCCTCGGTCCTCGATCCCCTCACGGAAGAGGTTATGAACGAGTATCGCCGCCCCTACGCCGCAGGCGGCGAGAGTCGGAGACCCACCCTCACCTGGCCCCGGGAAATCCCCATCGACGGCCATCCGGCAGATGTGACGGAGATCACCGCCGCCTTCTCGGCCTGGCTGGCCGTGACCAACGTCCCCAAGCTGTTCATCAACGCCGAACCAGGGACCATCCTGATCGGCAAACAGCGGGAACTGTGCCGTTCCTGGCCCAACCAGACCGAGAGGACCGTGCGGGGGACCCACTTCATCCAGGAGGACTCCGGTCACGAGATCGGGGAGATGATCGCAGAGTGGATGTCACACCTGTAGTCCCATAGTCACTCACCGCCCAGGGAGAAACCGAACCCGACGGGCAGGGACAAGAAACCAGGACAACACGCACACGGGCAGGCCTGATCTCAAGATGGCCGGACGGGAGGTCCAAATGAACAACCACGGCAGCATCCAAGTCGGTGACGCCACCATCGCCTACGAGGTGGTTCGCAGCGCCCGCCGCCACAAGACCTTTCAAACCAAGGTGAGCCTCGACAACGTGCGGGTGCTTGCCCCGGCCGACGCCTCCGATCTCGAAGTCGAGCAGTTGATTCGCAAACAGGGACGAAGAATCCTGGAACGGCGCAGGATTCTCGGAGAAAGGCCCGCCCCCCGGCGGTTTGTAACCGGGGAAACGATGCCCTATCTGGGTCGGGACTTCGAACTGATAGTCGATACCGATCGTTTCCTGCGGCCATGGATCCGTTTCGATGAGGACTGCTTTCTGTTCGACGCGCCCCCGGACATGGACGATGAGAAGCGCCGGGAATTGATCAGGAAGGCCTTCGTCGATTGGTACTGGCGGCAGGCCGAGGAAGACCTGCCGGCCTGGGTGGACGACTGGTTGCCCTTCGTGGCCGCTCATGCCAAACCTCGTGTCCTGGTCCGGGATCAGCGGCGCCGCTGGGCAAGCTGCGCCTATGACAGGACCCTGCGCTTCAACTGGCGGACAATGATGTTGGAACCCGACCTCATCGACTACCTGGTGGTGCACGAACTAGCTCATGTGACGGAGATGAATCACTCCAAGCAGTTCTGGGATCTGGTCGCCTACCAACTACCCGACGTGAATGAACTCCGCCAGCGCCTCAGGGAAGTCGAGCGCCTGCTTCCTCTGTGACAATCGGAGAGGCCCTCACAGGTGTAGGGTTGGCCTGGTTGATTGTGGTGGCTATACCTGTCCTGCTGATCGGCCTGATCAGCTTGGCCGGGTTCTTTGGCAGGTGGTGGTGGGTGTTCGACCTGGCGACCAGTTTCCGTCCGCAGTTCGCGGCGGTGTTGCTTGCTGGGGGAGCGGCGCTGTTGCTGAGGAGTTGGCCGCGACTGGGTTGGGTGATACTGACGCTGGGCGTTGTCAACCTCGCATACGTGGCGCCCTTGTTCTGGGGGAAGCAGACCATACCCGCTGCCTCCCCCACCATGAGAGTGGTCTCGTTCAACGTCCAGGGCCAGAACGAGCAGTATGAGCAGGTGATCGAGTTCCTCTCGGAGGTAAACGCAGATGTGGTCTTCCTGCATGAAGCCAACCGGCTGTGGGAGAGGGCGTTCACCGAGGCTCTGGCAGGCGGGCGACTTCCCTACCGTCAGCATCGTTCCCGGCCCGACCATCTGGTTTTCTCGACCCTGACCCTCACCAGAGATTCTCCCTCGGAGGCGATCAGCCACGGCTGGGGGGAGAGGCAGGCGCGAGCGATGGAGGTGGTCGTCAGCTTGGGGACGACCGAAGTGACCATCCTGGGTATCCATCCCCTGGCGCCCACCAACGCCCGGCGGGCCGCGCTGCGAGATGCTCAGTTCGAGTTCGTAGCCGACTGGGTGGGGAGGGCGAGGGGCCCGACCGTGGTGGCCGGAGATTTCAACGCCACCCCCTGGTCGCACGTTTTCGGGCCCCTCACCGGGTCCGGGCTCCGGAACTCCCAGCGCGGCTTCGGACTGGCCCCGAGTTTCCCGGTGGACGGAAATATTCTCACCCGGGTTCCCATCGACCACCTTCTCCACTCCTCCCATCTGGCGGTCTCGGACCGGTGGCTGGGGCCGGATCTCGGGTCGGATCACTTCCCGCTTGTGGTCGATCTGGCGTTGATCCCCTCCTAGCGGGTGACCACTCCGGATGAGCGCCGGCGACGGTTCACCTCGTATCCTTCCGGGGGACACCCTCCTCCGAAACCACAGGACCGAGATGAACGACCCTCACGCTCACAACCGGCGGCGACTCGCCGAGAGAGTAGGCCCCGAAGGGCTGGTTGTGGTCATGGCCGGGGTCCCGGGGACGCGCAACCCCGACGTGGACCATGCCTTCCGCCAGGATTCCGACTTCTTCTATCTCACCGGGTTCGAAGAACCCTATGCCGCGGCAGTTATCGCCCCTGAGCATCCCGCAGGAGAATTCACCCTCTTCGTACAACCCCGGGATCGCCAGAAAGAGATATGGGACGGGCCTCGTGCGGGAACCGAAGGCGCAAAGGAGTTGTACGGCGCCGATGCCTCCTATCCGGTGACGGAATTCGACAGCCGCCTCCTGAAGCTGGCGGAAGGGCGTTCGGTGATCTGGCATTCGGTGGCCGGAGACGCCCGGTCCAGGCAAGTCATGAACCTGCTGGAAAAGGCCCATGCGCTGAGGACCCGACTGGGGATGGAACTCCCGCGTCATCTCAGCGACCTGCGTCCGGTTCTCGCCGACCTTCGACTTCTCAAATCTCCTCAGGAAGTCCAGTGGCTTCGGGATGCCTGTGATCTGACCATGGAAGGACACCGGGAGGCCATGCGGTTTGCCGGACCGGGACGATGGGAGTACCAGGTGCAGGCCGCCATGGAAAACGTGTGGCGGATGGGAGGCTCCCCCCGCGACGGGTACCCGTCGATCGTCGCGTCAGGGCCCAATGCCTGCATCCTCCACTACGTCGATAACAGCCGGCGGATGGAGGACGGTGACCTGCTGTTGGTAGACGCAGCCTGCGAACTCCACCACTTTACGTCTGACATCACCCGCACCTTCCCGGTCTCCGGCTCCTACACCACCCCGCAACGCAGGGTCTACCAGGTGGTCCTCGCCGCCCAGGAGGCAGCGATCGCAGCCTGCCGTCCGGGCAACCACATCCGGTCACCCCACGAAGCCGCACTCAGAGTCCTGGTAGAAGGCATGGTGGAAATCGGTCTCCTTCCCACCGGCGCCGACGAAGCGATGAGCATGCACCTCTACCAGGAGTTCTTCATGCACGGCACCTCCCACTGGCTGGGAATCGACGTCCACGACGTGGGCTCCTACCGCCTGGACGGCGCCCATCGTCCCCTGGAGCACGGCATGGCGCTCACCGTCGAGCCGGGCCTCTATGTGGATCCCTCCCGGCCGGAAGTGGAGTTCGCCATGCTGGAATTCGATTCCGACCAGTGGATGGCCGAACGGATGCTCGACCCCTCGGCAGTCGGCCGTCACAAGGAACTGCGCGAGGCAGCCCCCAAGGTCAAACACCCGATTCCGCCCGAACTGCTGGGCATCGGAATCAGGATCGAGGACGACGTGTTGATAACCACCGGCGGCTGCGAAGTGCTCACGGCCGACCTCCCCAAAGCGCCCGATGCGGTGGAGGATCTGTGCCGGGAATCGCCCCGGCACAGCCGCCGCCTATGACGGCGGGCACCGCCAGGGCCCTCCGCATAGCCAATTGCTCCGGATTCTTCGGAGACCGGCAGGACGCGGCGCGGGAGATGGTGGAGGGGGGACCGATAGACGTTCTCACCGGGGACTACCTGGCCGAGTTGACGATGGCGATCCTCTGGCGTTTGCGACGCCGTGATCCGGAGGGCGGGTATGTACGAACCTTCCTGACCCAGATGGAAGAGGTGCTGGGAACCTGTTTGGATCGGGGGATCAAGGTGGTATCCAACGCAGGTGGCCTCAATCCGGCCGGGATGGCGGAACGGCTGGAGGAATTGACCGAGCGGCTCGGCCTGGAAGCCCGGATCGCCTGGGTGGGCGGCGACGATCTCACCGAGCGCGTCGGGGAACTGAGGGCGACCAACGGATTGCGCCACTTCGACACCGGCAGGCCCCTCCCATCGGGCATCACCCCCCTGACCGCCCATGCCTACCTGGGTGGGAGAGGCATCGCAGAGGCCCTGTCCTGGGGCGCCGACGTGGTGGTTACCGGAAGGGTCACGGACGCCGCGGTGGTGATCGGACCGGGAATGTGGGCCTTCGACTGGGCCACCGAGGACTACGACCAGTTGGCAGGAGCCCTGGTGGCGGGGCACATCATCGAGTGCGGCGCACAGTGCACCGGAGGCAACTATGCCTTCTTCGAGCGGGTGCCCGGACCGGAGCGGGTGGGGTTCCCGATCGCCGAACTCTCCCCGGACGGTTCGGCCGTGATCACCAAGCACCCGGGAACCGGCGGCCTGGTGTCGTTGGGAACGGTGACCGCCCAGCTCCTGTACGAAGTGGGTGGGCCTCGATACCACAATCCCGATGTAACCGCTCGTCTCGACTCGATACGGCTCTCCCAGGAGGGCCCCGACCGGGTGGCGGTAACCGGAGTGCGGGGGGAACCGCCGCCTCCCACCCTGAAGGTGGCCCTGAACTACCTGGGGGGTTATCGCAACTCTGTGACCATGGTGATCACCGGCCTGGACGCCGAACACAAGGCAGAGTCCGTCACCGCCGCCTTATGGGAGAGTCTGGGCGGGGCGGACCAGTTCCAAGAGGCGGCGGTGTCGTTCAACGACACCGGCCACGCCGATCCCGCCTCGAACGAGGCAGCCATGTCCCACCTCCGGATCACCGTCAAGGACCCCGACCCCGCAAAGGTCGGCAAGCGCTTTTCCCGGGCCGCGGTGGAACTGGCCCTTGCGCACTATCCGGGATTCTTCATGACGGCTCCACCCCGGGACTCCTCCCCCTACGCCGTCTACTGGCCTACGACAGTGCCAGCCTCCCGGATCGTCCAGCAGGTCCGGATGGGGGACCGACAGAAGCAGGTGTCCGTCTCTCCTCCGGTAAAGCCGACGACCGCCAGGAAGGCAGGTGGGGACCCCGATTGCGCCGCATCGCCGGCGGGAGCAGGAGTCGGACCCGCTTTTCGGGAAGCCGGCGACATGGCAATGGCTCCACTGGGGAGAATTGCCGGCGCCCGCTCCGGTGACAAGGGTGGCGACGCCAACGTCGGAGTGTGGGTGGAGAGCGATGAGGCCTTCGGGTGGCTGACCGGGTTTCTGTCCGAGTCGCGGTTCCGGGAGTTGGTTTCCGAAGCGGCCGACCTGGACGTCGAGCGTCACGTTCTTGCCAACCTGCGGGCCATCAACTTCGTGGTCCGGGGACTGCTGGGAGAAGGCGTGTCATCCAGCACCCGCACCGATCCACAGGCCAAGAGCCTCGGAGAGTACCTGCGGGCCAAGGTGGTTCCCATCCCCGTATCGCTCCTGGAGACAAGGCCCGCGTAGGTCCCCGGTCTCGGTGTTGGGGCGACACCTGTCGTGCGTTTTGCCGGAGGGTGTGAAAAAAGCTCCGTTGGTGAGGTTGATCCTGTCCCACCGCCATTCCATACTGACACCAGTCAAACACCAAGAC
>JAPPFC010000054.1 GCA_028824015.1 bacterium | reverse complement strand
CCCCCTGCAACCCCAACATCCCCCGCTACGAGTACCCCCGCTACACCCGCTGACATCACACAACGCTCTTCCCGAAGCGGGACCGGGACTCCCCGGCCCCTCTTCTCTTTAAGGTGACCGATCCAGACCGGGCACTGGAGGGTTGCGAAGGTCCACCATGTCCCCGACGTGGCGGCTGACCTGTTCCGGAGATCCGGGGGATGTGAAGACGTAGAAGCGATCCTCCACCACGGCTTCCAGCACCAACTCCGCCACCTCCGCCGGGGTATTCCCAAGCTCCAATCCGGTGCGTAGCTGAGCCTGGAGCCGTTCGGCTTCTTCCGAAGAAGGCCGGCTGGGCTCGGACCCTGACCGGGGCCGGAGTCGCTCGGTGTCCCAGATGCGGGTCTGCACCGCAGCAGGGCACAGAAGCGAGACTCCGATCGGCGCACCGGCGGTGCGCAACTCGGCATAGAGGGTGTGGCTGATGGCCACCACCGCGTGCTTGGAGGCCGCATAGGCGCCCAGCCGCCAGCGGGTCATCTCCCTCCCGGCGATCAGCCCGGCCATCGAGGCGGTGTTCACCACGTGGCCCTCCCTGCCGCTTTCCAGCATCCGTGGTATGAAGGAGCGGACTCCGTTGATGACCCCCCACAGGTTGACTCCCATCACCCACTCCCACTCGGAAACGTCGACTTCCCAGACAGTCCCCATGGGTCCCACCCCGGCGTTGTTGCAGAGTACCCCAACTTCGCCAAACTCCCGGAAGACCAGATCCGCCAGCGCGTTCACCGAGGAGGGATCCGAAACGTCGGTCGGGACCACCATGACCGGAGAGGGAAACCCCGGATCGGCGGCCAACTCCTCCAGGGCGGCGGCGTCGACGTCCGCCGCCACCACCGACATGCCCTCTGTGGAGAACCGGCGAGCCATCGCCCGCCCGATCCCTGAAGCAGCCCCTGTGACGACCGCGGTCCGGCCGGCCAAATCCAACATATCAACGCGAAACTAGCCTGTTCCACCAAGAAAACCTTGTATGGATGGCAGGCAGACAATTAGACGACTAACTTGAAACCAAGTACCTTTATTTCTTCGAAGAGAAACCTGTAACCCACGAAAAAAGGAGCAATGATCCGATGAGTATCTCCAGAAGCCGTTTGTGGGCCGTGGCGCTCCTGCTGGCTATGGTTGCCTCAGCCTGCGGAGCCGATGACACGGCGGACGACACCGCCGCGGACGATGCAGCAAGAGCTGCAGCTGAGGCGGCCGCCGCCGAAGCGGCCGCAGAAGCAGCCCAGGCAGAGGCGGAAGCGGAAGCGGCAGCTGCCGCCGCCGCAGCCGCAGAGGCAGAAGCCGCAGACGCCCAGGCCGCCCTGACCGAAGCCCAGGAGGAGTTGCAGGCCACGATGCAGGCAGCCTCCGAAGGTGACGAGGCTGCGCAGGCCGCGCTGGCCGACGCAGAAGCCGCGCTGGCCGACGCAGAAGCCGCGGCAGCCGCGGCGGAAGAAGCCTTGGCGGAAGCCCAAGCCGATGTAGTGGAGGCCGCGCCCGAGATGGTCCAGGACCGGATGGTCGTCCTGCTGCCGGCACTGCGCGGTGAAGACTGGCTGTGCCCCAACTGCAGCCTGGGCGCACTGCTGAACCTCCAGCCCCTGTATGAGCCCCTCATCTACCACGACTTCGTCACCGGAGAGATCGTGGAGGGAGAGGGCCGGTTGGCCAAGTCCTGGTCGAGGACCGACGACTTCACCGAGTTCGTCTTCGAAATCCACCAGGGCGTCCAATTCCACCAAGGGTGGGGAGAGTTGACTACCGACGACGTCGTCTTCAGTCATGAACTCGCCATCCGGGAAGGCACCAACAGCCCGGCTGCGGCCGTCCTTGCCAGGGTTGCGGTGGAGGTCATAGACGACTACAACTTCAAGCTTGTGTCGGTCGACGGCCTACCGGCGCCCGAGCTCCTGCCCGCCCTGAGCGAGATGGCGCTCAGCTTCCCGATCACTTCTCGCGCTTACATCGAGGAAGTCGGGGAGGACGCCGCGGCGCTGCACCCGATCGGCGCCGGCCCCTACCAGTTCAAGAGCCACACTCCGGGAGTCGAGGTGGTGTTCGAGGCGTTCGACGAGCACTACGCCCGGCCGCCTTCCATCCGTGAAGTGGTCCGGAAGGCCGTGCCGGAGTTCAACACCAGGCTGGCCATGCTGGCGGTGGGTGACGCCGACCTGATGACCCTCAGCGCCGAGCAGATTCCCACTGCGGAAGCGGCCAAGCTGGGGATCCAGTCCCTCCCCAACCAGAGCATGCCGACCATCTACCTGACCGGCAACTACGTGAACCCGACCGGAGCGGCGGCGGAGAATCCGCCTCCCTGGAGCGATCACACCAATCCCGGCAACGCCAAGTTGATCCGTGAGGCCCTGTCGCTGGCGATCGACCGCCAGGAGATCGTGGACTTCGTCCTGGCCGGCAGGGGGACCACCGACAATGCCTGCGTGCATTCCTGGTGGCCGCACTTCCCCGGATTCGACCCCAACTGCGAAGCCGATCCCTTCGATCCCGATCGGGCGGTGGCGCTGCTGGCCGAGGCCGGCTATGCCAGCCCCGGCGATCTGGAGATCACCATCGACTTCGCCCAGCACCCGGGACGGCCCTGGTGCGGCAATGTGGCCCAAGCCGTGGCCCAGCAATGGACCAACCTTGGTATCTCGGTCAACACCCAGTTCACCGAGTACGGGATAGTCGAAGGGCTGACCAGCACCCGGGAAGCCAACTTCGCGTTCTGCTATCCGCCGCCGGTTTATAACTCGGGAACCCAGTTGTGGAGCTTCTACAGCCGGACCACCGACCGTCTCTCCTACTCCGGGGAGTCGGAGGAACTCGACCGTTTGATCAACGAGGCTCTCTCCGGCGAGGGTGGAACCGATGAGGAGAAGGAGACCACCGCAGGAGCGTTGTTCGACTTCGCAGTCGACAACCGCCTCGGCCTCCCGATTGCCTTCGCCGACCTGCTCTATGCCAAGGACGCATGTCTGGAGTGGGACAGCCTGCCGGGCACGGTGGCGTTCTACGTTCACAACTACGAGTTCATGAACTTCACCTGCTAGCCCTGCAGCAGTAAACCGACCAGAGTTGGCGGGCGTCCCCCAGGGGGCGTCCGCCAACTGCTTTAAGCAAGGGTCGCGATCAGGCCTTGCAGTTCACGCAAGAGCTGGAAAACTGTTCTCCTATGTCGCGAAAAACGGCCCGGTTCTCCGGACCCATCGGGCCCATCCCCCGCCACCACCACAGGTACGAACGCGGGCCACCAGTCCCAGAGGAGGACCCGTTTCGAGAAGATATGACCTCCTGCATGCCAAGGGTGTGCCTTGGTGCGGTCCGGACGACGTCGGAACGGACCGGGAGGTGTTCGACCACATCAATGTGCATCGCGGCTGTGACGGCAGTCAACTCCCCACTGGCTTTTTCTCTTCCTTCTTTTCGCGACCTCTGCTCCCGTGCCTCCCCGGCGCTTCCTTCAAGCAGGGGGTGCGATCAGGCCGTCGGACAGGAGTTGGCGGAAACGGTTGACGGAGGTGCGGACGCCCTCGGCCATGGGGAGGTACTCCACCCCGCCCAGCAGGCGGTCGAGACCCGACCCGTCGTAGTGGTCGGGCAGAGGAAGCGGCTGTCCGCTGTAGGTGATCTCGCTCCCCGGCACTTCGTCCGAGATGAGGGAGATCACATCGGCGATCCGGACGGAGGGGCCGCCCAGGTTGTAGACGTGGGCGCCGTCCACCTCGGCCCGGGCCGCCGAGATGAAGAGCCGGGCCACTTCTCCGGCGTGCTGGAAGGTCGTAGCCCCTCCGAAAGGAATGTGATAAGGGGTACCGGCCGCCGCGGCGACCATCGCCTGGGTGGGAGCCGACGTCAACCCCTGGTCCCGTCCCACGCCGTAGACGGAGCAGGGTCGCAGACACACCGACGACACCCCGTGGTCGGCCGCATACACCCTGGCCGAGCGCTCGTTGGCCTGCTTGTAGGCCCCGTACAGGGTGGTCGGCGCCAGTGGGGAGTCGTCCGCCACGCCATCGGGATACAAGTCGGGGGGACCGTACACCGCCACCGAACTTGCATAGGCCAGCCCGGCGACATCGGAGCGACGCGCCGCCTCCAGCACATTGATGGTGCCCACCACGTTCACCTGCGCCCCGACGACGGGATCTGCCTGGCAGAAGGGAATTTGCAAAGCGGCCAGGTGGACGATGTGGGTTATTCCCTCGGCGGCCACTATCCCCAGGACCGACTCGGTATCGGTGATGTCGCCTTGCAGGAGGGTCATGGATCCCTGCCGGTCGGTGAGGAGGCGCAGGCGGCGGTGGTCGGTGGAGAGGTCGAGGCCGACCGCTTCCGTACCTTCCCGGTCCAGGAGGTGCATCGCCCATGATCCGATGCATCCGGCCGATCCGGTCACCAGGAATCTCTCACGCGCACCCATGTGTGTCCTTTCCGAGCCGATACACCGAGGTGATGCCCGCCATGATAAAAGAGTCCTCCCTATTCCGCCCTCCCTCACCGCGTCGGGTACTCGTTACTGGCCTATCTGCAGAGCGCGAGCCAGGAAGGAGGCCATCTGGGCGCGGGAGACCTCATCGGAGGGGCAGTAGTAGAGCAATGTCCCGGCGCCGCCCGAGGACGCAGACGTCTGGCATCCCATGGTGATGCCCGACAGGTACAGGGCCTCCACGGCGGCGGCGTAATAGGAGTCGGGAGGAACATCCTCGAACATCCCGGTGGGCTCGGCGGTGGCGATTCCGAAGGTCCTGGTCAGGAAAACCGCCATCTCTGCCCGGGTGACGCTCCGGTCCGGCCCGAAGGAACCATCCCCGTAACCGACGGTGATCCCCCTGCCCGCCAACTGCTCCACGGAGGGTGCGAACCAGTCCTGTGGCGACACGTCGGCGAACACCGGGGCACCGGAGAGCGTCAGCCCGTCCCAGGGTGGTTCGGCGCCCAGGGCGCCCTGCGGCGCCGGGGACCCACTCCCCAGGGACCTCACCAGAAAAGCGCTCATCTCGGCCCTGGTCACCGGCCGGTCCGGACAGAAGAGACGGACGCCGCATCCCAGCGTGATCCCCCGGGAGGCGATGGTCTCGATGTCCTGTTCGTAGACGAGACCGTCGTCATCGAGAAAACGACCGGATTCCCGGGTGTCGACGCTCACCACGAAGGAGTCGGCGTCAGCGCTGACCACCTGGATCAGGGTCTCACCCAACCGGATCTTCTCATCGATCGAGATCACATGGTCCACCGCCCCGAAGGCGCTGGGCTCAACAGCCTGGGAGACCCTCGTCCAAACCGCGAAACACGGCCAGTGGGGGAGCCAGGACCGGGCCCTTGACTCACAGGCCTGCCGGCGCTGATCGATCTCGTACACCTCCACTCCCACCTTGTGCACCCCTGCGTCCAGGCCCACCAGGCGCCTGACCCCCAGCACGTAGAAGTGGCCGTCGCCCACCGCATGGGTCTCATCCGCTTCGGCGCCGTCGATGATCTGGGCCGGAACGACCACCATCTGCGCCAGGCCGGCGGCCGCTCCCCCCCGATGGAGCCGATAGGTCTCCTTGCCGCCCCGGTAGATCTCCACCGAGGAGGGATCGATCCACCCGGCTGCATACCGGTGGTAGACGGTGGTCCCCTGTGGCGCAGTCAGGGGGATGTTGCTCATTATGTCCATCGGGTTGTCGTAGAAGCCCAGGGAGCCGGGACGGGTGGTCGAGAACTTGCCGCTGTAGGAGTGGGGCCACGCCAGGGCATGACCCATCTCGTGCACCACCAACGACCAGAACGGGCTGTCGAGGGGCGGTTGGGCGACAACCGCCCCGGCTCCCACCACCACCCGCCTGCCGTTGGTCGGATAGGACGGCTCGCACCCGGGCTGGTACCCCTCGGGACACAGGTTGCCGAATGTCCCGTGGCCGGTCCGGTATCCCTCGAACTCCACCACAATCAAGGCGCCTGCCGGTCCGGTCTCCTCGGGGAATCGTTCCCCCTCCCGCTCGGCGGCCTGCATTCGGACCGCTTCCGCGCACCCCGGAGCGAAGTCGCCTTCCTCCAAGCCGGGCCCGCTCGACACCTCGTCGCCGCTCTCCACCCGGCCACCCGCCCTGAAGACCGGCTGATACCTTCCGTCCGACAGTTCCCGGAAGTAGGGCGCCACAGTGGAATTGAGAAACCCCACCACCTCCTCGAGGTCGACCTGTGTGTCCCAGCCGGGGACCCGACAGACCCACACTTCCCAGAGGTCCTGGGACAGCGAATAGACCCTGTGGGAGGTGGTGGCGAAGGGAACCAGCCTCAGGGGATCGTTCTCCCAGGGATTGGGGGGCTCCGCCTGCGCCAGGACGGGCATCTGTCCACCCATCCCCCACCCCTGTGTTCCGACCGCCGGGAACAAACCACCCCACATCAGCGCGCTCACCAGTAACAGAATCGCCGCGACCCGGACTCTCTTCATCCGGAGAGTCCTGCAGGCTTCGGAAGAGACGGCTAGCCGATCGATGGCAACCTCACAAGAACCGAATATTACGGAGAGTTGCAGCATATACCGAAGTCATCCCGACACCGGGGAACGGGAGTCTCTTATCCTCTAGGAGAGGCATGTTCAACCGGCTCTCTTCCTCCACTTCGCCCTACCTGCTCCAACACGCCGACAACCCGGTGCACTGGTGGGAGTGGGGACCCGAGGCATTCGCGGAAGCGGTGTCGAGAAACGTGCCGGTCTTGCTGTCGGTGGGCTATTCGGCCTGTCACTGGTGCCATGTGATGGCTCACGAGTCCTTCGAGGACCCCGCCACCGCGGAGATAATGAACCGGGGGTTCGTGAACATCAAGGTGGACCGCGAGGAGCGACCCGACATCGACACCATCTACATGGAGGCCTGCCAGATGCTCACCGGCCGGGGAGGATGGCCGCTGACCGTCTTCCTGAACCCCGACGGTGAACCCTTCTACGCCGGGACCTACTACCCACCCCGGCCGAGGGGAGGGATGCCCTCCTTCACGCAGTTGCTGGAGTCGGTGTCGGAGGCCTGGCGGGAGAAGGCAAACCTGGTGGCGGAGCAGGCAACCAAGCTCTCTTCCCTGATAGGACGGCGCATTCCCTCCGGCGAGAGACTCCCCGACTCCGGTCTCCTGGAACAGGCCTATCTTCACGCCCGCTCCTCCTTCGACCCGACCCACGGCGGGTTCGGGAGAGCGCCGAAATTCCCCCAGCAACCTCTCCTCCAATACCTGCTGGCGCTGCTGGGAGAACCGTGGGCGCCGAGCGCCGGTTCCATGCTGGGCCTCACCCTGGAGCGCATGGCCGCAGGCGGGATCTTCGACCAGTTGGGCGGTGGGTTCGCCCGCTATTCGGTGGACGAGCGATGGCTGGTCCCCCACTTCGAGAAGATGCTGTACGACAACGCCACCCTGGCGCGGATCTACCTGTGGGCCGGCGAGAGACTCCGGGAGGACGCCTTCGGGGCGGTGGCCGTCGAGACACTCGATTACCTGGTGCGGGACATGCGCAACCCCACGGGAGGGTTCTACTCCGCCGAAGACGCCGACTCCGAGGGAGTCGAGGGACTCTTCTATGTGTGGTCCCTGCAGGAATTGATGGACAGGGCCGGCCCCTCCGTCGGCCGGGAGGTGGCCGAATGGTTCGGGGCCACCGCCCAGGGAAATTTCGAGGGCGCCAACATCCTGACCCGGAAGAACGCCCTGGCGCCAACTCCCGAGGCCGTGCGGAAGGCCGGACAGCGCCTGCTCGAGGCGCGCTCGCGCCGGATCCGGCCGGGCCTCGACTACAAGATCCTGGCCGCGTGGAACGGCCTGGCCATCCGAGCCTTTTCGGAGGCCGGCGCGGTCCTGGGACGAGACGACTACCTCTCCGAAGCCCGTGCGGCAGCCCGTTTCGTTCTCGGAGAGATGCGAGACCCTCACACCGGGCGGCTCTCGCGGGTGTGGGCCAAGGGCCGGCGGGGAGGCCCCGGCTTCCTGGAGGACTACGGGGCGATGGCCACCGGCCTGTTCGCCCTCTACCAGGCCACGGGGGAAGAGGAGTGGTACGAAGAAGCCGCCGGGCTCACCCGGGCCATTCCGCTCCTGTTCCGGGATCCCTCCGGGGGGTTCTTCGCCACCGGTGACGACGCCGACCGTCTGATCGCCCGGCCGAAGGACCTCATGGACAATCCCTCTCCGTCCGGCAACTCTCTGGCCGCCGAGGCCCTGCTGACTCTCGGCCAGTACAGCGGGGAGGCCGAGTGGTGGTCCCTGGCGGAGGAAGCGGTGCGGGACGGGGCGCTGCTGATGGAGAAGGCGCCCTCGGCGGTGGGGAGTCTCCTGGCGGTGGCCCATGCCCTCGACTCCGGGCCGCGGGAGGTGGCCCTGGTGGGTCCGGAGGCGGTTCGGTGGGCCAGAGAGGTCCAGACCCTGCTCCGTCCGGGATTGGTCATCGCCTTCGATGACGGCCCGGGCCTGCCCGGAACCGGGTACGGCGGCGCAGTGCCCCTCCTCGCCGACAGGGGGGAGGCCGGGAGGACGCTCGCCTACGTGTGCCACCGCTTTACATGCGATGCTCCCCTCGACAACCTCCCCGCTCTGAAAGAGGCGCTGTTAGCCTGAGAACGGCCATGAGCATCGATCTGCTGCCAACCGAAGTAGCCGCAGCCCTCCAATCCACCGGGATGCCCTTCCGGGTGGTGGAATGCGATCCCGACTACGCCGACACCTTTCCCTACTGCGAGAAGTACGGGGTCCCCCTGGACGACGCCGCCAACACCATCCTGGTGGCGTCGAAGCGTCCCAAGGGGAAGATGGCCGCCTGCGTCCTACTGGCCACCACGCGGCTGGACGTCAACCACCGGGTGAAGCAGGTGATGGGCGTGTCCCGGTTGTCCTTCGCATCGGCCGAGAAGACGCGGGAGGTAACCGGAATGGAGATCGGCGGGGTGAACCCCTTCGGGCTGGACGGGGACCTTCCCCTGCTGATCGACGCGGCGGTGATGGAGCGTCCGGAGGTCTTGCTGGGCGCAGGCGTCCGGACCGCCAAGATCTTCGCCCATCCCCGCCTGCTGGAACTACTCCCCAATGCCTCGGTTGTCGAGGGCCTCGCTCACTCCACAGGGGCTGCAAGGCGGTAGCGACGGTGGGCGGTGGCCCTGATCATGGCCCCGTAGCCCACCAACGCCACCAGGGCGAAGGAAAACCATTGGACGGCGTACACAAGGTGGGAGCCCTCGTCGTCGAAGGCTGGCTGTGCCAACCGCAGGGGCCACTCCGACGGGTTGGGCGAGGACTCCTCCAGGTACACGCCCACCAGGGGGTGAGGTACGTAGCTGTCGAGGACGGCCAGGTCCACCCGGGCAATGGTGTCGTCCCTTCCGGGCCGATCCTCGGGGCCCAACGCCGACCGGGGCCGGGAAGCCTTGACGATCCCGGTGACCTCGACCTCCCCCACCGGGGGGCCGGCCGCCCGGCGGTCCAACTCGACCGGAATCCACCCCCGATTGACCATAACCGCCCGGTCATCCGCCAAGACCAGCGGCGTGATCACCCACAGACCCGATCGCCCCTCCCTCACCTGGGAGCGGACGTACACCTCGTAGTCGGCGTCCCACTCTCCCCGGGTGACGGCCCGCCGGAACTCGAGGGTGTCTATCTCGGATCCCGCTCCGGCCACCATTGCCTCCAGGTCAAGCGGATCGGCGGCGTTACGCGCCATGCCCACCTGGTTGTCGAGCCTCCGCTCTTCCAGGCGGCGTAGCTGCCAGAGACCGAGATTGACCAGCACCAGCACCAGGGTGAGCACCGCCAGATGGGCAACCGCCCACTGCCACCTACCCAGAAAGGAGTAATCTGCCCGCTTCACAAGACGATCCCCTTCCCGACCCGGCGGGAGTCGGCAACCGCCTCCATCGATCCGTCGGGTCCGAGTGCGGCGGCGCTGACCCCTCCGAAATACATGTGGCGCCCGCCGAAGCCGCGGAGGGGCATGTCCAGGTCCTCGGTGGGGAACCCCTCTTCGTACCGGAGACTCCACCCCTCCGGCGTCCGCTCCACATGGGCGCGATGGCGCTCCACCGCTTCGGCCAACGAAGACCCGTCCACGATCACCGAGAGCAGCGTGGCCTGCAGAGCTGTGGTGATCCGGTCGGCGCCGGGAGACCCGGCCGCCACCACCGCCCCCGTGTCCTTCCACATGACGGTGGGGGCCATGTTCGACATGAGACGCTGCCCCGGAGTCTGGCCGTGGAACTTCCCGCCGGTCAGTTCTATCTCCCCGAGGGAGTTGTTCATCCACATGCCGCTGCATCCCGCGATCACTCCCGATCCGTACCCGCCCGACAGTGTGACCGCGCAGGCCAGACCGGAAGAATCCACCGCCGAGATGTTCACCGTGGACGCGGACCCCAAACCCGCCAGCATCCGCTTCGACATCCCTGCGATCCCCTCCCTCCAATCCCGGGCGCCGTCTATGTGGGAAGAGCGGTAGCCAAGCACCTCCATCTGCGCTTCTATGAGGCTCCGGGGCGACAGCGGCGGATCGAGGCCCACTCTGGCCAGCATCGCTGCCAGAGCCACTCCGCCGACCGCGGGTGGGGGGTTGAGCGCCACCGTCCATCCATCCAGTTCGAGGATTATCGGAGAACGCTTCCGCACCCGGTACTCCGACAGGTCCCGCCGGGTGATGATCCCCCCTCGTTCAAGGAGGTCCCTCGAGATCTCCCGTCCCAGGTCGCCCTGGTACATGACTTCGATCCCCTCCGAAGAAATAGCTGCCAGGGCGTCCGCCAGGCCTGGCACCCAGATCGGCTCGCCGGCGCTGCGTCGTCGGTTCCCGTTGTGGAGAGCCGTCCGGGACTTGGGGTCCAGAGAAAATATGGGGTCGAAGGAGTACTGCAGGTAGTAGTCGGCGACCGAGCCCAGCGGGAACCCTCGACGAGCATGGTCGAGGGCGGGAGCCACGATCTCCCTCCAGGGAGCGGAACCGTAGTCCCTCCACACCGCCCCCATCGCCGCCCAACCCCCCGGCACAGCCACGCTGCCCGGACCCACTATGGTGTCCACTCCCCCGCCGTACCCGAGGTGCACCGGAACCCCTCCCCCGCCCAACCGGTCGGGATCCAATCCCAGCCCGGGCATCGCCATGGCGCCGTCATAGACCACCGGGGGATGGTCAGGTCCTCCCACAGTCGCGAACCCCCCGGCGCCGGGAGCGATCACCGCGATCTCGGTGACCAGGCCCACCATCATCGCGGCCAGCGCTGCGTCAACCGCGTTGCCGCCCGCTCGGCCCAGGGCCGCCCCTGCCTCGGCACACTTTCGGGAGGGCCCGGAAACCGCCAGTCTCGTCACAGTGGGCAGGCTACACCAACGCCGCTCCCAGAAAGGCTAGGCCTTGATCAAACCCTCACTCTCCAACTCATGGCCCAGTCCTTCGAGAAAGGCGTACAACACATCCAGTTGGCTCTCGGTAGCGTCTCCAACCACCTTGTCGATCAGATCTCTCACCTGCTGGCGTTGAAAGCCGGAGACGAGAGCCTTGTCGGTGATCAACACCATCGAACGGCGCCGGTCGGCCGGATGGCGTCGCCGCTGGACCAACCCGCGCCGTTCCAAGCGGTCGACTAGTTTGGTGATCCCCGCCGGACTCATCTGCAACTTCTCGGCGAGTTGGCGGGGACCCATCGGCGCGGAGTGAAGAAGCTCCAACGCCTTGGCGTCCACGTAACTGAGCCCGTAGGACTGTCGATAGTCCACCGCTATCCCGACTCCGGCGGCCGGCAACCTGTTTAACCAAGCCGCTACAACCTCTTTCTTTTCAGAAAGACCTCGCTCCATTGTGTGAACTGTAGCACACAAACTCCACTAATCCTGCACGCTTCTATACAGAATACAATATACTTTGGCAGATGATAAACAGTGGTTTCTTATAAGCGTCGCGCCACAATCTGCCTTGGTTAAACCATCGGCGTGAAACTGCCGAAACGACCCCTGCGGTGGTCGATCGGACCTCCTAGGCGGACCTTCGGTCGGCAGCCAATTCGAAGAGCAGGGAGGCGTCAATTCCCATGCGGGAGAACCGGTCGTCCTTGGTCTGGCCCCGCAGCCAGCGAATGTATATCTGCTGGAGGATCACGGCCATCTTGAAGGTACCGAACACCAGATACCAATTCATGTTCGAGATGTCCCGGCCCGACTTCCGACCGTAGCGGAGGATCGCCTCACTCCTCGTCATGAAGCCCTGGGAACGGGTCGGCATGGGATCCAGAAAGATCGACTGTTCATCGAGGTCGAACCAGCACGCCATCAGGGTCCCGACATCCGCAAAGGGGTCTCCGCGGGTGCACATGTCCCAGTCGTAGACGGCGACGCACCGGCCCGGATCCCCGGGATCGACCGCCATGTTGTCCAGCCGCCAGTCATTGTGGAGAAGGGTGGGCTGGGGCGAGGCGGGCATCGTCTCCTCCAACCAGACGGACAACTCGTCGACCAGCGAATTGGTCTCATGGCGAGCGCGACGCCAGCGTCCCAGCCAGCCCTGCAACTGGCGCTGCATGAAACCCTCCGGATACCCCATGTCCCCCAGCCCGGCCGCATCCGGATCCACCGCGTGGAACTCGGCCAGGGTGTCGACCACCACTTCCGACAGTTTCCGGTTGGCGCCCGGGTCCTCCCCACCTCCGAACTCGGGGGGGATCACACCCTGCACCACCACCCCGCGCCGCCGCTCCATGACGAAGAACGGGGCTCCCAGCACCGATTCGTCGTCACAGAAGAGGAAGGCGCGGGCTGCCAGGGGAAAGGCTCGCCACAGAGTGGACAGCACCCGGTATTCACGCGCCATGTCGTGCGAGCCGGGCGCCACCGGACCGAGCGGCGGACGGCGAAGTACGTATTCTCTGGTCGGCTTTCGGGGATCGCCGTAAATGAGCAGGTAGGTGAGGTTTGCCTTCCCCCGTGCGAATTGCCGGACGGTCAGCGGTAGGTCGCTCCCGGGAAGCCCATCATGCAAATAGGCGGCAAGCCGCGCCTCGTCGAGCCGCTCATCGGCCCGCACTTCTATCAACTCGGGGGTCACTCCCGCCACTTCCTCCATCAAGGGCGACAATACCAAGCCCGTTGCCCGCAATGGAGGCGAACCGGGCGCTTCGCTAGCTTCTGCGGCCGGACCTGACCCGGAGTTGACCGCAGGCGGCGTCTATCTCGGTTCCTCGGGTGTTGCGTACGGTTACGTTCACCCCACCCTCCCGCAGCGCGGCTGCGAAGCGCCCGATCGCCTGCGGGGTGGAGGGCATGTCGCTGCTGAGCGGGGTCGGATTGAGGGCAATCAGGTTGACATGGGCCCGAAGGCGCCGGGCTATGGGAACCAGCCGCTCGGCCTGGGAACGGTCATCGTTGACACCCCTGATCATGGTCCACTCCAAGGAGACCCTTCTCCCTTTCCTCTCGAAGAAATAGGAGGCGGCCGCCTCGATCTCAGAGAGGGGATATCGCCGGTTCAGCGGGACCAGCCGGGAACGAAGCTCATCATCCGCGGCGTGCAGGCTCACGGCCAGGTTGACCGGCCAGGGTTCGTCGGCCAGCCGCCGTATCCCGGGCACCACGCCCACGGTGGAAACAGTGAGGGAGCGCGCCGACATGCCCATCTCGCCGACCATCAGCGCGATCGCCCCCGACAGCCGGGGATAGTTGGCCAAGGGCTCCCCCATACCCATGAACACCACGTTGGTCACACGGGGAGGCGAACCTCGGAGGGGTTGCTCCCGGAGAAAGGCGTTGGCGAAGGCGACTTGGGCCACGATCTCGCCGGCTTGCAGATGCCTCTCGAAACCGAACTGTCCCGTGGCGCAGAACGTGCAGGCCAGCGCACATCCGGCCTGGGACGACACGCAAAGGGTCGTCCGGGTCCTGTATCCCATCACCACCGACTCGATGGCCGCCTGGTCTGCGGTCCTGAAGAGCCATTTGTGGGTGGCGCCCCGATCGGCACTCTGATGCTCCTCCACTTCGAAGGGCCACAGCCGATGTGAAAGAGAGCGACGGAGGTCAACCGGCAGGTTGGTCATGTCCCGGGCGTGCAGCACCGGATTCCTGTACAGCCACTCCCGGAGTTGGGCGGAACGAAAAGGAGGCTCATCGGCGCCGATCACCTCAACCAGGCGGTCGGGATCGACCAGATAGGGCGAGACTTCGGAACGAGCGGCAGATGCTCCCTTGAGGTTCGGCCCTACCCTGAGGGGGTCGGGCGGGAGATCAGCGGGGTTCGTCCCGGGCGTCGGACCCGGACTCGTCGGAATCGGAGTCGGGAGACGGTTCTGCATCGGGATCCTGCTCCGCGTCGGCTGACATCGCGCCCTCGGGTTCCTCGGGGGTGGGCTCGATAATGTGAAAATCAGGCTCGGAGGGCCCCCGTCCGATGGCGATGCGAACGCGCTTTCGCATGCTCCAGGCCAAGGCGCCGATCCCTCCCACGACCACCGCCATTTTGAAGACTCGTCTCATTATGGGGCATGAGTCTAATGTCCGGGGTGTCGCCACCGACCGGAGATAAACAGGGACCCAGACCATGAAGTTCGACTACTACTTCCCCAACCTGCCGCCCACATCCGCCCCCGAGGCCGCCCGTCGGGCCGCCCGAATCGGATACGACGGCTTCTTCACGGCCGAAACCAGCCACGAACCCTTTCTCTCCGGGTGCCTGGCTTCCCATGCCGAGCCCGGACTGGAGGTCGGAACCTCCATCACGCTGGCCTTCCCGCGGTCGCCGATGGTCATGGCCCAGTTGGCCTGGGACATGCAACTCGTGGCCGGCGGCAAATTCCTACTGGGGCTGGGCACCCAGATCAGACCGCACATCACCCGCCGCTTCTCGACAGAGTGGTCCCGCCCCACCGCCCGGCTGCGAGACTACATCGGGGCGGTCCGGGCGGTGTGGGACTGCTTCCAGAACGGCACCCGGCTCCGATACATGGGAGAGTTCTACCGGCTCACCCTGATGACCCCCTTCTTCAACCCCGGGCCCAACCGGCTGCCGGAAGTCCCGGTGTACATCGCAGGGGTGGGGCCTATGCTGAGCCGCTTGGCCGGCGAGGTGTGCGACGGGTTTCACGTCCACCCCTTTCACACCGTCAAGTACCTGGACGACGTGGTGCTGCCCGCCATTGAGGAAGGCGCCGAACAAGCGGGACGCTCTCTCGAGGACGTGGCGGTAACCGCTCCCGTCTTCGTGGTGACCGGCCGCGACAGAAGGAAGATGGAAGGCTCCATCCGGGCCGTGAAGGAACAGATTGCCTTCTACGCCTCCACTCCCAGCTACGCGCCGGTCCTGGACAGCCATGGTTGGGACTTCGGTCCCACCCTCACCGCCATGACCAGGCGGGGAGAGTGGCAGAAGATGGCGGATGTGATCCCCGACGAGGTCGTCCAAGAGGTGGCGGTGGTGGCCCCTGTCTCGGAGCTGGCCGACCGGATCGTCTCCCGGTACTCGGGAAGGCTCCAGCGGGTGGGGATCTACAGCATGGCGGGAGACGCCATCCTCACCGAGGAGGAGTGGACCGTGCTGGCCGCCGAGATAAGGGACTCCTCCAGCCGCTGACGACGTCCTTGCCGGACCGGACGCCCTCTAGGTTTTGAGGTGACAGGTCTCGTTCCAACTGATCATGAGAGGCGCGTGCGGATCGGCCAGGGTTACCGCGGCATTCCCCGGGGGAGAAAAGGGCCCCAGGAAGACGTTTCCGGGAAGCTCGACCCCGGTAATCCAGGAGGCAAATAGGAGAGAAGGCCCGGCGTGAGTGCAGATGACCACCCTCTCGGCCGGTCCCATCTCGGCCGCGATGCTGTTCAAGGCGGCCACCACGCGCCTGCGGACGTCCTCCCATCGCTCTCCTCCGGGTCGGGGCACGTCCTCCCCGTCGAAGTAGCGTCTCATCAAGTCGGGCCATCCCTCCCAGAGTTCCTCCTGGGTCCGGTTGGTCCACTCCCCGTCACCCACCTCTCGCAGCCGCGGATCCGTCTCGACCTCCATCCCGGCCGCCGAGGCGAAAGGCGCCATTGTCTGGGTGCAACGCTGCAGATCGCTTGAGATCAGCCGGTCAGGTCGGAACCGCTCCAGCCTGGGCACCAGCAGGGATGCCTGCCGGGCGCCGGCCTCGTCGATCCGCTCGTCATGCTGCCCGATAAACCGGCCCGTCGAGTTGCCGGCCGTCCGACCGTGTCTTATCAGCATCATCAGCGCCATTTGCAGGCCACCTCCAGATCAATCGTCGGCGATCCCGTCGAGCCAAGGCTCAGACTCACAGCCCACCCACCCGTCATCGTCCCGTGTCCCTTGCCCACTCGGATCAAGGCTAATGCCTCCAACAGCAGCCGAACCCGCACCCGGTGCCTGGGTCCGCCAGGCGGGGGAATGCTCCGCCTCCCGCGGCATACTTGTAGGCACACCCCCTCCGACCATCCCATTCCCCGAGAAAGAGACGCACCATGGTTCGATATGAAGCCGGCGAAGGACGAGCCACTCTCACCATCGATCAGCCGCATCGCAGAAACCCCCTCTCCGTCAAGACCCTGGAAGGACTGATTTCAGGAACGCGCCGGGCCCTGGAAGATCCCGAGGTGCGGGTCCTGGTCTACACCGGCTCCGGGGACCAGGCCTTCTGCGCCGGGGCGGACCTGGACGGGGGGATGTTCGACGATCCGGTGGGACTGCACCGCCAACGGGGCGCTCTGGCCGATCTGTTCAGATTGATGATCCGGGGTGGAAAGCCCACCATCGCCAGAGTGAACGGACATGCCCTGGGAGGGGGGTTCGGACTCATGTGCGCCTGCGATGTAGTGATCTGTGTTGAGGAGGCCAAGCTGGGCACTCCCGAGGTGAGAGTCGGGGTTTGGCCGATGGTCATCTCGGCGGTCCTGGTCCGGACCATCCCACGCCGAGCGCTGCTGGAGATGATGATGACCGGCCGGTTGCTGAGCCCGGCCGAGGCGCTTGGGCTGGGAGCAGTCTCGCGGGTGGTGGAACGGGATCGGCTCGACCACGCGGTCTCCGAGACCGTCCGTTCATTGACCGCCCGGAGTCCGGCCGCCCTCCAACTCGGGAAGGACACCTTCTGGATGGTGAACGACCTGGGGATAGACGCAGCCCTCGACTTCCTGGCGGGAGGGCTCACCGCAACCCTCATGTCCGAGGACGCCCCCGAGGGCATCAGCGCTTTCCTGGAAAAGCGACCTGCGGCCTGGTCGGGAAGGTAGTTTTGCGCCCACCCGCACAGGGGCCCGATCGGGTTCCGCAGAGGCTTTACCATTGGGGAATCTATGCCTGAATGGAACGAGATTCTGGTCATTCTGGTGGTGGCGATGGTGGTGTTCGGCCCGCACAGGCTTCCCGAGATGGCCCGGAAAGCCGGGAAGATGATGGCCGAGTTCAGGGTGGCCGCCCGGGAACTCCGCGAGGGGATCGAGAAGGAGTTGGCTGTGGAGGAAATGAGACAGGTGGCCCAGGACGTGGTCACGCCCACCAAGGAGGCGACCTCGGAGTTGCAGAAGTCACTGGCGGAATCGGAGAGGGCGTTGAAACCCTCCGCCCCGCTCGCACGCCCCACCGACACCCGACCGGGAGCCGAGCGCGCAGAGGAGCAGGAGGCAGCCGACAATCAGGGATCGGACGCCGCCGCCGGGACAGGCGAGCCCGAGGGGTCCACCCGAGACCCTGAAGAGGAGACCCGGCCGGATCCGGAACCGTCCGCCTCCCCCGGCACATGACGGACGACAGCCGCCAGTCCATTCTCTCTCATCTCAATGAGTTGCGGTGGCGACTGGTCAAGTCTGCAGTAGCCATCCTGATCGGATCGGTGATTGCCCTGATCTTCGGCAACTTGATAAAGGACCTCCTCCAACTTCCCTATGACCGCGCCTTTCCCGGCGAGGAGAACACCCTGCAGGTCCTGGCGCCGACCGAGGAGTTCTCCGTACTCATGAAGATCGCTTTCTTCGGCGGAGCGGTGTTGGCGAGTCCCGCCGTCATCTACCAGGTCTGGATGTTCATCAATCCGGCCCTCACCCGACGCGAGAAGAAGTGGGCGATACCAATCGTGATCTCCTGCACCGTTCTCTTCTGCGCAGGGGTGGCCGTCGGCTACCAGACCATGGGTCGGGGGCTGGCCTTCTTGCTGGGAATCTTCGATGACGTGGCGAACAACCTCCGGCTGACCGATTACTTCTCCTTCTCCATCCGGTTCCTGCTGGCGTTCGGGATCTCCTTTCTGTATCCCGTCTTCCTGTTCACTGCCGCCGCCGCCAATGTCGTCACCTCGAAGCAACTGGCCCGGGGCCGGAGATGGGCGGTGCTCCTGGTGGTGACCGGCGCGGCGATAATCACGCCGACGGGGGATGTGCTGACCCTGGCGATGCTGTCGGTTCCCCTGTACGCCTTCTATGAGATCACCTACTGGCTGGTCCGGCTGGTGCTGAGGAAGTGAGCACTGCGCCGATCAGCCGCCAGTTCCTGGAAGCCCTGCCATTCGAACCCGATCCATTCCAGAACGAAGCGGCCGAGGCGCTGGAGGAGGGCCTCAACATCGTCGTTACAGCTCCCACGGGAGCGGGCAAGACCCTGGTGGCCGAGGTGGCGATCCACCTGGCCCTGTCCAAGGGGTTGAGGGCCTTTTACACCACCCCCATCAAGGCTCTTTCCAACCAGAAGTACAAGGATCTCTGCAACCAGTACGGAAGGGAGAGAGTCGGCCTCCTGACCGGGGACAACGCCATCGGAGGCGGGGCCCCGATCGTGGTGATGACCGCCGAGGTGCTCCGCAACATGCTCTACACCGATCCCGAGGAGCTGGCCGGCGTGGGAGTGGCGATTCTGGATGAGGTGCATTACCTGGCGGACCGAGCCCGCGGAGCGGTTTGGGAGGAGATAATCATCCACGCCCCACCCAGGTTGCAGATGGTGTGCCTCTCCGCCACCGTCTCCAACGCCGCAGAGTTCACGGGCTGGGTCACCCGTTGCCGGGGCGAGACCCGGCTGGTGAGGGCCGTGCAACGACCGGTCCCGCTCCGGGATCTGTACGCAATCCGCGATCGCTGGGGGCCCCAGCACATGCGGCTGCTGCCAACCTTCGTGCACGCGGACGGCAGGAAGAAGTCCAATCCCCGCATCTCATCGCTCCTGTCGAGCGGGCGCAACCGGCGCCGGTTCGCCGCACCGCGACGCGCCCAGGTGGTGGAGGCCCTCTCCTGTGAGAACCTGCTCCCCGCCATCTATTTCATCTTTTCCCGGGCTGGCTGCGAGGCGGCGGCCGCTTCGGTCAGAAGGGCCGGAGTCCGGCTTACCCCCGGGGAGAACCGCGACGTGATCCGGCAGGTCGCCGAAGCCCACACCGCTCACCTCTCCGACGCGGACCTGGGAGCCCTGGACTACCCCGGATGGGTGGACCGCCTGGAAGCCGGAGTCGCCGCCCACCACGCCGGCATGGTTCCCGCCTTCAAGGAGGCGACCGAGGAACTGTTCGCCGCCGGTCTGCTGGGAGTGGTCTTCGCCACCGAGACCCTGGCGCTGGGAATCAACATGCCGGCGCGGACGGTGGTGCTCGAATCGCTGACCAAGTTCACCGGAGAGACCCATCAGGCACTGGAACCGGGAGACTACACCCAACTCACCGGGCGAGCCGGTCGACGAGGGATAGACACCGAAGGGTTCGGAATAGTGCTCTATTCGCGTTATGTCCCTTTCCAGGAGGTCGTCAAAGCAGCAGGCGCCGGAGCGCACCCGCTGGTGTCCAGCTTCCGCATCACCTACAACATGGTCGCCAACCTGGTCTCCAACTATCCGGTCGAGCGGGCCTCGGATCTGTTGTCGGCCTCCTTCGCCAACTATCAACAGGCTTCCCGATTGCAGGCCGAGGAGCGCCTGCACGAGGAGCTGTCCCGGAAACTCGACCATGAAGAGCGAGCCAGCCTGTGCGAGCGAGGGTCGGTGTTCGACTACCTGGAACTGCTTGGCCGGGGAAAGACCATCCGCGGCAGTTGGTTCGAGACTCTGCGCATCGGCGACGTATTCGAGATTCCCTCGGGACGCCGCTCGGGTCGGTACGTGATCGTGCGAAGACTCGCCCGACGGTCCAAGGCGCCCCGGGTATTGGCCGTGTCCGAGTCGGGAAACGCCCTGTCGATGGTCTCCCGGGACCTGGTGGAGGGCACCGTCCGGATCGGGCACATCGCCGTGCCCAACCGGCGGCACTCCGACAGCCGGGCTCTCCACCGGGAGATGGCCGCACACCTGCGCCGTCTCCCCGCCAAGCAGAGAGCCTCCGCACGATCCTTGCGGGAATCCAGGCTGCGTGACCATCCGGTGGCCGGCTGCCCCGATCTGGAAGTCCATCTTCGCCATGCCCGGAGGGCGATCCGCACCCGCAGGCGTCTGGCTCATCTCCAGTCGGGAGACGAGTGGGCCACCGAGAACCTGCAAAACCGCTTCAAAGCGGTCCGGACGCTGATGGAGGAATGGGGCTATCTCTCGGGATGGGCCGTCACCCCGGCTGGAGACAGGCTACGGCTCATCTACAACGAGCGGGACCTGCTGGTATCCGAGGCGGTCACCAACGGACTGTTCGCAGGCCTGGACCCTGCGGAGACAGCCGCGCTCGGATCGGCCTTCGTCTACGATCCGCGCAAATCCTCTCCCGCCTCCGTCTCCTGGCCCACCGCCAGACTGGCCGACCGGTGGGAGAGCCTCGTGGAGTTGTGCGAAACACTGAACCGAGCCGAGTCCTCCAGCCAGATCGAACCCACCAGGTTTCCCGAACCCGGCTGCGGCGGCGACATGTACCGATGGGCGAACGGCGCGTTTCTGGCCGACCTGGTGGAGGGTGGTCATACCCCGGGTGATTTCGTGAGGACGGCCAGACAGTTGGTCGATCTCTTGAGGCAACTGCGCGACGCCTTCCCTCAAATCTCGGGCTCCGCCCGCTCCGCTCTCCGCTGCATCGACCGCGGAGTTGTGGCCGCACATCTCAACAGATAGGCAACCGGAATGCTAAAAACCCGTGGCTGACCCGCCTTCCTCCATACAGAGCGGGGATTTGTCAACATCGGCGCTGATGGCCACCTATACTTGCGCTCCGATTCGAAGGGTTCTGAACGCCTTTACCACTGGGAGTCAACTGTCGCTGTGAGAAACGAGTCCGACTTTGGAGAGGTCTTCGAGGACGAGGAACTCGACTCCGACCTCGAGGACGAATACGAACCCGGCGGAGACGTCAACGACGGCTCCTCATACGACGACAAGTCCGACGGGGACGACTCCGAGGCAGATGACGAGCTGTCGGGGTTGGAAGGCGAGGAACTAAACATGGTGGACGAGGGAGTCTCGGGGGAGGAGGTGCTCACCTCGGAGCAGGCCATGGAGGTGGCGGGGATCCGGCGCGCGGAACTGTCAATAAACCCGGACGACCACGCCATCCGCCAGAACGAGTTCCTGTGCGAATCGTGTTTCCTGGTGAAGAGAATCACCCAGAGATCCTCCCCCCGGTCCAAGATCTGCATCGATTGTCGTTGATCACCTGCAATCTTCGCTCAGCCTGTGGTCGTGACGGATTGAGAGGGCCTGGCGCCTCATGCCGGTCACCCCGCCCGCAGATAGGCCGGTGAAGATGAACCCGATTCCCGGTGTAGGGGTGGTGATAGTAGACGACCAGGACAGGCTGTTGGTGATCCAGAGGGGCGATGGCGTGGGAAGAGGCCTGTGGGCGGTCCCGGGAGGGAAGGTCCGCTGGGGCGAGACTTGGCGGGAGGCCGCCAAGCGGGAGGCCCGGGAGGAGACAGGGCTGGAGGTGAGGGTGGGTCCCGTCATCTGGACCGGAGAGTCGGTGGGCCCCGGACAGCCGCCCGAGTGGCACTTCTCCCTGGTCGACTATGCGTGCGAAGTAGTGGGAGGGAAGCTTCAAGCCGGCGATGACGCGGCCGATGTTCGCTGGGTCCCCATCACCGAACTCACAGACTACCCACTGGTTCCCACCATGCATTCTCTGCTGGAGGTGCTGTGAAGGCTCCGGTCGGCACCGTGGTCTTCGACCTGGACGGGGTGATCTACCTCGGCGACGTGGGTGTCCGGGGAGCGATGGAAGCCTTGACCGCCATCGAACAGCGTGGCTACCAGGTGCTGTTCTGCACCAACAATTCCAGCCGCACCCCATCGGCCACCGCCCGGAAGATCCGGCGGGCCACCTCCTATCCGGCCCGCGTCGACCAGGTGTTCACCTCGGCAATGGCCGCCGCCCGCCTGCTGACCGCAGATCGTCCCCCCTCTCTCGTGCTGGGGGGCCAGGGGATAGTGGAGGCTCTCGAAGGGGTGGGTGTGAAAGTGGTGACAGACTGGCGGGAAGCCCGAGCGGCAGTCGTGGGGTTCGCACCGCATCTCTCCTATGGTCTGCTGCGAGATGTCTGCCAGGCGGTGTGGGCCGGGGCAAGGCTCGTCGCCACCAACACCGACCCGAGTTTCCCCACCGACGAGGGAATCTGGCCGGCGGCCGGCGCCATAGTGGCGGCTGTGCAGTTCGCCACCGGCCAGCAGGCGCTGCCGGCCGGAAAGCCCCATGATCCCATGGTCTCCCTTCTTCGAGAACATGTCTCCGAGGGCCGGGTGATCATGGTGGGGGACCGGGCCGAAACGGATCTGCAGATGGCGGCCAACGCCGGCTGGTACTCGGTCCTGGCCCTCAGCGGTGTTTCCGACCGCCCGCCCGCCAGTCCCTCACCCGACGCGGTGGTGGAATCGGTAGCGGAGTTGCCAGACCTCCTGGACGAATTGGGGAAACCGGCGACATAGCCCGGAGTTGCCTCCACGACCCTTCCAAGCCGGCCCTGCAGACTCGGTGGGAGAACGTGACCCTGGCAGCGTCGGATCCGGCCGGCGCTGATCGATGCCCGGGCTTGAACATGCCATGGCGGATGCCGAGTGCGCCCGGAGTTACTACCGTTTAAGGGATGGCGGACCAGAAAACGTTCGAACAGGACGTGGCGGAGTTGATTCCTCAACTGTATGGAATGGCGCTTCGCCTGGCCCGCAATCGCCCGGACGCCGAGGACCTGGTGCAGGAGGCCCTGTTGCGGGCCTACCGGGGCTATCACACCTTCCGGGCGGGGACCAACCTCAAGGCCTGGCTGTTCCGGATCCTCACCAACACCTTCATCAACGAGTACCGCAGGCGCACTCGCCGTCCCCGCGAGACCGAACTCGACGAGAGTACCGATGTCTCCCCCTACCCGTCTCATGCGCACTCCCGCTTCCGGTCCTGGGCAAAAGCGCCCGAGGACCATCTCATCGAGCAGATATTCGAGTCGGACATCGTGGAGGCGATCGAAGACCTGCCCGTCATCTACCGCATCCCGGTTCTGCTGGCGGATGTGGAGGGCTTGTCGTACAAGGAGATAGCCCAAACTCTCGACGTTCCCATGGGAACCGTGATGTCTCGGCTCCATCGGGGAAGAAACGCCCTCCGAAAAGCGTTGTGGGAGTATGCAAGCAAGCGGGGACTGACCCCAACGGAGGTTCCGCATGTCTAAAGAGTGCAGCCAGACCATCACCTACCTCTACGGATATGTCGACGGTGAGTTGGAAGTCGAGACGGAGCACCGACTGGTCAACCACTTCAGCTACTGTCCGCCCTGTAAGAACATAGAAATCGTGGAGCGCCGCGTCCGCTACACCATCAGGCACCACCTCACCGAGGAGGTGCCTGAAGTCTTTATGGAGCGACTGAGGGGAAGGCTGGCCATAGAGAGGCAACGCCTACGCCACCTGTGAGAGGGGGTAATCTATGGTGTCCATGAGTCGGCATAGGTGGACAGCCCTGGCTTTGGTCGCAATTCTGGCCTTGGGGGCTGCATTACCCGCCCTGGCGCAGGAAGAAACCAACAAAGCCGGGGGAGGACAGGAGGAACCGGCGGAGATCGTTCCGGGAGTCGTGGTGGAGGAGGCCACCCCGACCGAGGCCGTGGCCGATTGGACATACCGCTACCTGGTACCCACCTGCCTGGCGCTGGCCCTGATCATCTGCGTCCTCACGGTGGTGCTCTACTTCACCAGGGTGGTGAGGTCCCGGTACAAATCGGTTAGTTGACGGGACCCGCGCATCCACCGGCGGTTGACGGGCAATCCGCCCCGCCCGCCGACCCCCGGCGCCTGACCCATTTGCTGGCAGACATCGCCAAGCGGGTCGTCTTTCCCCCCGGACCGTTGGTGATCGCCCTGTCGGGGGGCGCAGACTCGGCGGCGGCCGCATGGCTCCTGACCCGGGATGAACGGGCGGCGAGAGCCGTCCACGTCAACCACTCCCTACCCCATTCCGCCACTATGGCGGAGGCCGCCCGGGGAATCTCCACCAAGCTGGGAATGGACCTGGCTGAAGTCTCGATCCACCCGGGCGCCGAGAGCGAGGATGCCATGCGCACTGCCCGCTACCAGGCGCTGGCCGACCACTCAAGACCGGATGAGGCGGTGATAACCGCCCACACCGCCGACGACCAGGCCGAAACGGTGTTGCACAACCTGCTGCGCGGCGCGGGCCTGGACGGGATGGCGGGCATCCCCCCGCGCAGGGACCGGTTTCATCGTCCCCTCCTGGGGGTCTGGCGTTCGCAAACCCGTGAGTTGGCCACCCTGAGCGGCCTCCCGTGGGAAGACGACCCCCAGAACGACGATCCCCGATATCTCCGGAACCGCATCAGGCGTCGCCTGATCCCCCAACTGGAGGCCGAATACCAACCGCGGCTTCGGGAAGGACTGGTGAGGATGTCGACCCTGGCCCGCGCCGATCTCTCCCATCTGGAGTCGCTCGCCGCCCGCATACCGGTCCTGACGTCCGGGGACGGATCGGTGGAGCTCTCCTGCGCCCGGATGGCCGAACTCCCGCCGCCCATTTCCTCGCGGGTGGTGCGCCGGGCCCTGCGACGGGTGCGGGGCCCTCACGCCGGATCCGAGGCCGAGGTGCAACGGGCGCTGGACGTGGCGCGGGGGCAGGCCCCGCGTACCGAACTCGAAGGCGGGGTCACCGTTACCCGCTCCGGCGACCGGTTGCTGTTCGCCGGAGGCGGCTAAGGTTGAGTAGATATCGATGGATTCGATAAATCCCTTCATCTCCGATGAGCAAATCGCCGTTCGCCTCCAGGAAATGGGCAAACGGATAACCGCCGACTACCACGGCCGGGACCTTCTGATAGTGGGAGTTCTGAAAGGCACTTTCATGGTGATGGCCGATCTTGCCCGCCAGATCAAGCTCCCCACCCAGTTCGACTACATGGCGGTCTCCTCCTATGGAGCCGCTACCAAGACGTCGGGAGTGGTCCGGGTCCTGAAAGACCTCGAGCAGGAGATCGCCGGACGACACGTCCTGATCTGCGAGGACATAGTCGACTCGGGACTCACCCTCAACTATCTGATGAAGAGCCTGCGGGTGCGGGGCCCCGCCTCGCTTGAGATCGCCGCCCTTCTGTTCAAGGAAGGCATCCAGCGGGTACCGGTCGACGTCAAGTACGTCGGCTTTCGGATCGGCCCGGAGTTCGTGGTGGGCTACGGGCTCGACTACGAGGGCAAATACCGGAACCTGCCTTACGTGGGCATCCTGTCCCAGTCCTAGGCAACTATGTCCCAGGCCCGGATAACATTAAAGCAGGTAGGCCCCCGGAACTGCCTACCATGATGCCTAACCGGTAACGCCTCCGGTCCACCAACACCTTTTTCGAAGAAGAGTCAAATTGCGTCGCAGCCTCCGCATCCTCCTGATCTACGGTCTCCTGATCCTCACGATGGCCCTGGTCTTCCAGAACTTCGGGGCCGACGACGATCCCGCTCGGGAGATAACCACCGGGGACTTCCTGGCCGCCATCGAGGCATCCCAGGTCGAGTCGGTGTTGATTCTGACCCGTTCGCTGGAGGCCAGGGGACGCTACGTGGGCTCCAACCTCCCTCCGGGACAGTACGACTTCGCGGCGAGGTACCCCGAGGGTTATGAGGGCCAACTGGCCGAGATACTCGACGACCGCGGGGTCCAGTACGACACCGACCACGAACCCCCCGGACCCTGGAGCGTGCTGGTGGGAATGCTGCCATGGCTGCTCCTGATCGGGTTCATGGTCTTCATATTCATGCAGATGCAGAGATCGGGCAACCGGATCATGCAGTTCGGCAAGACCCGGGCCAAGATGGTGAAAAAGGACAATCCCGATGTCACCTTCGCCGATGTGGCCGGCTTGGAGGAAGCCATCGAGGAGTTGGGCGAGATCAGGGACTTTCTGGCCGACGCCGACAAGTTCCGGGCAATGGGCGCCAAGATCCCCAAGGGCGTCCTGCTGTTCGGCCCTCCCGGCACCGGAAAGACGCTCCTGGCCAAGGCGGTGGCGGGAGAGGCCGGCCGGCCGTTCTTTTCCATCTCCGGGTCCGATTTCGTTGAGATGTTCGTCGGCGTGGGGGCCAGCAGGGTTCGCGATCTCTTCGAACAGGCCAAGCAAAACAGCCCAGCCATCATCTTCATAGACGAGATCGACGCGGTGGGCCGCCACCGGGGCGCCGGACTGGGAGGAGGGCACGACGAGCGGGAACAGACCCTCAACCAACTCCTGGTGGAACTGGACGGCTTCGACACCAACACCGGAGTGATCGTGATCGCTGCCACCAACCGACCCGACATTCTCGACCCGGCGCTTCTCAGGCCCGGACGCTTCGACCGCCAGATCGTCATCGACTCCCCCGACATCAAGGGGCGTGAGGCCATCCTGGAGGTTCACGCCCGGGGGAAGCCCCTCAACCCCGAGATAGACCTTGAAGTCCTGGCCCGGCGCACCCCCGGTTTCACGGGCGCCGATCTGGCCAACCTGATCAACGAGGCAGCCCTGTTGGCGGCCCGTCGCAACAAGGAAGAAGTGGGGATGCGGGAGTTGGAGGAGGCCATCGACCGGGTGATCGCCGGTCCGGAGCGCAAGGCCCGGATCATGTCCGACGACGAGAAACGCCTGATCGCCTTTCATGAGACCGGACACGCCCTGGTGGGATGGGCGCTTCCCATGGCCGACCCGGTGCACAAGGTGACCATCGTCGCCCGGGGTCGCTCCCTGGGTCACACCCTGGCGCTCCCCACCCGGGACAAATACCTGGTCAAGCGATCGGAACTCCTCGACAAGCTGGCCATGCTCCTGGGAGGAAGAAGCGCCGAGGAACTCATCTACGCCGACCCCACCACCGGGTCGACTGACGACATCGAGAAGGCCACCACCATAGCCCGCAGGATGGTCATGGAGTACGGGATGAGCGACCAACTCGGTCCGATGCAATACGGGAGGTCGGGAGGAGAGGTCTTCTTGGGCCGCGACTACAACCGGCAACCTGATTACTCCGACCAACTGGCCGCCGACATAGATGACGAAGTCCGGAAGCTGATCAGAGTCGCACACTCCGAGGCGCGCCAGATCCTGGCGGCCCACCGCCCTGCCCTGGACAGGATGGTGGAGGCCCTCCTGGAGAAGGAGACGCTCGACGCCGAGGACATCGAAGAGGTTTTTCACGACGTACCCAAGTGGCAGGCCACCGACACCCCCGAAATGCGCCTTCATCCACCCCCGGGAATCACATCCGGCGATCCCGGAAGAGAGAGGGTGGCCGCCGCCAGCCGAAACGACCAGTCCCGGTCCTCTTAGCTCTCTCATGCCGGCCGGCGTTCTCAAACCCCGAGGCTTCAGATGGATCATCACCTCCCGCCTGGCAGTGAGCGAGCGACTGGGAGGACAGGGAGTGGCACATCGCAAGGTGCGGCGCCAACAGGAGGTGCTGTGGCTCCAGAACGAAGCCGGGATCACCGACGTGGTCAGCCTGCTGGCCAACAACCAGAACATCAAGGTCTATCGGGAGTGTGGCTTCGGAGCCCATCGGGTTCCTGTCGGCTCCGACGTGGAGGAGACCGAACGCCGCTCCCTCTACGACAAGCTGGCCGAACTGCTGAGTAACCCCGAGGCCAAGATCCTGGTGCACCGGGACGTAATCGACGAAGACCTGGGAGGGCTGATGAGCGGGTTCCTGGTGCATAGCGGGCTGGTCCCCGATCCGGTCAGGGCAGTAACCATCATCGAGCAGATTCTGGGCCGCCCCATCGGCGCCCGGGGACGTTCGCTGGTCCCGAATTACCTCGCCGGAGAGTGAGCACCCGCCTCCGCCTGGCGGTGATCGGGCCAGGTCGCGCCGGTGGCGCATTGGCCATCGCCGCTCTGGCAGCCGGACACTCGGTTGAGACGGTAACCGGTCCCTCCGGCGCCATCCCTCCGGCGCTGGCGGAAACCAGGGTGAAGCAAGCCGGCAGGCTGTCACCTTGCGACCTGCTGATTCTGGGAACCCCCGACGACGCCATCGAGGAGACAGCCCTCCGTCTGGCAGCCGACCCTCCTCCGGCCGGCACGGCAGCCCATCTCTCCGGGTTCGCATCCATTGCCCGGTTGGAAGCGCTGGAGAGGGTTGGACTGGAGATCGGGTGTCTCCACCCACTGCAGACTCTCCCCTCGCCCCAGCGGGGCGCCGCCGCCCTGGCAGGATCGACCGCGGCGATCACCACCCGATCAGAGCATGCGGCCGCCCTGCTGCGGTCCTTCGCCCGGAGTCTGGGAATCTCCAGTTTCCGTCTGGAGGACCGCCTCAAGCCTCTCTACCATGCCGGAGCCGCCACTGTCGCCCTGGGAGTGGCCACCGCCCTGGGAGTGGCCGCCGACCTGTTCGAAGCGGCCGGTGTTTCCTTCTCCCAATCCAGGGGACTCGCTACCCAGGTATTGGAGAACTGTTTCGAGATGGGCCCCGACCAGGCCCTCACCGGCCCGGTGGTGCGGGGAGACCGGGGCACCATCACCGGACATCTGAGAGCCGCCGAGGCTGTCTCGCCCGAGCTTGCCCACCAGTATCGGCTGATCGGACGGACCGCCGCCCATCGGGCCGGCGACAGAGGAGAGGCCCACCAGGCCAAGAGGGACCGGTCGGCCGGCGGGCCCCCCTCGTGAGGGTGGTCTCGAGCTTCTCCGAGGCGCGGTCTGCAGCCGGAGAGGCGTACCACCGGTCCGGCGGCGAGGAGGGACCGGCGCCGATCGGGTTGGTGCCCACCATGGGGTTTCTCCACGAGGGCCACCTGTCCTTGATCTCGCGGGCACGCCGGGAATGCCGGGTTGTGACGATGTCTCTATACGTCAACCCGCGACAATTCAATGTCTCCTCGGACTTCGACCGCTATCCCCGGAGTTTCGAGCGGGACTGCGAGTTGGCTGCCGAGGCGGGCGTGGACGTCCTGTTCGCGCCCCCCACCTCAGAGATGTACGAATCCACCGAGTCCACGTCCATCCATCCCGGCCCGGTGACCCGGACCATGGAAGGAGCAGGACGCCCCGGTCACTTCGAGGGTGTGGCCCTGGTGGTGGCGAAACTCCTGGCCGGCCTGGGAGCACAGAGAGCCTATTTCGGGCGCAAGGACGCGCAGCAACTGACCATGATCCGCAGGATGGCGCGCGACCTCCGATTCCCGATCGAGATTGTCGGCTGCCCGACCATCCGGGAGAGCGACGGGCTGGCTCTGTCCAGTCGCAACATCCTCATGTCCGCCCATGAACGGGAAGCCGCCCTGGAAATAAGCCGGGGACTGTGGGCCGCCGCTCTGGCCGCGGAAGGGGGGGAGCGATCAGCCGATGTGCTGCGCCGGGTGGTGACCAGAGACAGAAGCCGGGTGGCCTGGGAATACGTGGAACTGGCCGACCAAGACGACGCTTCCATGCTGGACGTACTGGACCGCCCCTCCTTTCTGGCAGTGGCCGCCTCGGTGGGAGAGGTGAGGCTGATCGACAATGTCTTCTTCGACACTGGCTCCGACGGCCTGGCGGTCGATAGGGGAATTGTCCTGGAAGGCCCTAGTCTCCTGTATCGGTGAAGGGCATGCGCTTGACATTGGACATCGGCAACACCCAGACCGTGATCGGGGCCTACCGCGGGCGAACGCTGGAGCACCGCTGGCGCATCTCAACCGAGGTTTCCCGCACCACCGACGAGTACCGCATCCTCCTCGCGGGGCTGCTCTCCGGGATCCCCCAACCCCTGGAGGGCGCGGCGCTGTCCAGCGTGGTGCCCAGCGCCGTCCCGGCGATTCGCCCGGTGCTGACCGAGATGGTGAACGGCCCCCTGGTGGTGGTGGGGCCCGGAATCCGCACCGGCATGGAAATTCGCATCGACAACCCCCGGGAGGTCGGCGCCGACCGGGTGGCCAACGCCATCGGGGCGGTCGAGTTGTACGGCGCTCCCGTCCTGGTGGTCGACTTCGGAACCGCCACCACCGTTGATGTGATCGACGCCTCGGGCTCCTACTGCGGCGGGGCCATCGCTCCCGGGGTCCAGGTTGCCGGAGACGCCCTGGCAGCCGCGGCCTCCGCGCTCCGGAGAGTGGAGCTGACCAGGCCCAGCCGAGCCACCGGGCGCAACACCACCGAAGCCGTGCAGAGCGGACTGGTGTTCGGATGGGCAGGACTGGTGGACGGCTTGGTAAGACGCATCTGCGCCGAAAACAGGCTCGGGACCCTGCCGGTGGTGGCGACCGGAGGCCTGGCGAGGCTTATAGGGCCGGCCTGCGAGACGATCACGGACATAGAAGACGACCTCACCCTGGGGGGATTGCTGGTTGTGCTCGAGCTGAATTCTTAACCCGCCTGCAGTTGACATACCTCCGGATACCGTCTATTATTTCACCCACAAACCAAACCACCTGCCGGCCTTCCCCGTCCCCTCCCGGAAGACCGGCGGGAAGCCTGCCCGCCCTCCACCCCTCCCGGGGCGGCAGGCACTCAACCGGCCCGCCCTCCCTCCCCTCCCGGGGGCGGGTCGGTTACTTTCCAAGGGGCGCGGCGCCCGTGCTTTCATTCTTCAGGTATTCGCCTATTAGGTTGATGCTCCATGGACAATGAGGGAACCAGACAGCCGGATGCGGGATCGGCCGGCCTGTGGGAGAAAGTGGTGCGGAAACGCCTGGCCGACCTGGAAGGCCTGTCGGCGCGGGAAGTGGACGTCTGGCCCGCAAGGTTCGACCGGACCCACTCGACCCGGGAGATTCGGGAGTCTTACGGGCACCTCGAGGCTGACGCCAGGACCGGACAGACGGCGGCGGTGGGAGGACGTGTCCGGCTGATCCGCGACTTCGGGCGACTGGCCTTCATCACCCTCTCCGATCAAACCGGCGACCTCCAACTCTTCATCTCCCGCGACGGCCTGGAGGCCGAGTCCGCGGAATTGCTGGCCCATCTCGATCTGGGTGACTGGGTGGGCGCCACCGGAGAGGTGATTACCACCCGGCGGGGGGAACTCTCCATCGGCGTGGACCGGCTCACCCTTCTGGCCAAGTGCCTCGCTCCCCTTCCGGAGAAGTGGAGGGGTCTGCGGGATGTCGAGCAGCGCTCCCGGCACCGGCATCTTGACCTGGTGGTCAACCCGGAGAGCCGTCAGACCTTCGAGATCCGCTCCGCCGTGGTTTCGGAACTCCGCAACCAATTCCACCGACGCGGCTTCATGGAAGTGGACACTCCCATCCTCACCTCCCGGGCGGCGGGCGCCGCCGCCCGTCCTTTCCGGACCCACCACAACGCCTTGGACATAGAGCTTTACATGCGGATCGCCACCGAACTGTACCTGAAGCGCCTCATAGTCGGGGGGTTCGAGCGGGTGTTCGAGGTCGGGCGCATCTTCCGCAACGAGGGAGTGGACTCCTCCCACAATCCCGAGTTCACCATGCTGGAGTCATACCAGGCCTTTGCCGACTACCGCGACGTGATGGACCTGGTCGAAGAGGTGATCCCCGCCGTGGCCAGGGCAGCGACCGGCGCCACCCTGGTCGGCCGGGAGAACGCCGAGGAGTCTTCGGCGCCTCTCTCCCTCGAGCCTCCCTTCCGTAAGGTCTCGATGCTCGACCTGGTAAGCGGGGAGATGGGAGAGGAAGTCACCCTCGACACCGATCCCCACATCCTGGGTGAGTCGGCAGAGAGCAGGGGGGTCGAAGTCCGGGAGGAGTGGGGCACCGGCCGGATCATGTACGAGCTATTCGACCGGCTGGTGGCCCCGAGGCTGTGGGAACCCACGTTCGTGGTCGACTATCCCCTGGAGGTCTCCCCCCTCGCCCGCCGGCACAGGCGGGAACCCCGGCTTACCGAGCGTTTCGAATTGTTCATTGCCGGAGTGGAGTTCGCCAACGCATTCTCAGAGTTGAACGACCCGGTCGATCAGTTGTCGCGATTCGAGAACCAGGCTTCCCTCCTCGGGGCGGATGACCCCGAACTCCACCCCGTGGATGAGGAGTTCGTGCTGGCCCTCGCGTACGGGATGCCTCCCACCGGGGGCCTGGGTCTGGGCGTTGACAGGCTGGTGATGCTGTTGACCGGACGGAGCCACATCCGCGACGTGATCCTGTTCCCCACTCTGCGGCCCACCGAGAACCCTTTCTGGAGTACTTACCGCCGCCTGCTTGCCCGGAGATTCACGGCCTCAGGTGATTGAGACTCCGGCTGTCCGCAAGTCGGAGACCGCCTTTTCCCCATCGTCGGGAGAGAGATTGACCGCGGCGGTGGCCCCGAGGGGCACCTCCACTTCATAACCCAGGCGAACGGCGTCCAGGGCAGTGTCCTTCACGCAGTAGTCGAGCGCCAGCCCCACCACGACCACTTTGGAGATCCCCTTCTCCCGTAGCAGGGAGTCCAAGGCTGTGGGCCGATCCTGCCCTTCCACCAGGTCTCGCATGGTGAAACCCGAGTAGCCGTCCTCCCCTGCGCCGCCTTTCTTCACCGCTACGCCCTCAACCACCAGGTCGGGGTGGAAGTCCGCGCCCCGGGACCCGCCCACGCAGTGGACCGGCCAGATCCCGCCGTCCTTGGCGAAGTGGGGGGTGGTCTCCGGATGCCAGTCCTGGGTGTAAAAGACCGGCCACCCCTCCTGCTGCGCCCTCTCGACCAGCCGGTTCACCGCCTCCACCACCGCCCCGGCCCCCTTGACATAGAGGGAACCTCCCGGGTCGGCGAAGTCGTTCTGGACATCCACTACCACCAAAGCGGTTCTGGAAGGGGACTCATTCATGATCTTGATACCTAAGCGTACCCAGACTGATCCTGAGGGGTCAACCCCAACACTTGAACGGTCGACCGCCAAGGGAAGGGGTCAGACCCGGACCACTGTCCCCGACTGGATGACCGTCCTCTCCGGATCCCACAGGACATCCGGTGTCTCGAAGGGGTTGCCCGCCAACACCACCAAGTCGGCGGTGGCGCCGATCCTGATGACGCCCAGGTCGGAACGGCGGATTATCTCGGCATTCACCGAGGTTGCGGATCGCAGCATCTCCGCCACCTCCTGGACCTCGGAGCGGACGCGGAAGTCCAGGAGTTGTTCGTCCTCCAGGTCTCCGATCAGGTCGGTGCCCATCCCTATCCGCACCCCGGCATTCCGGGCGATCTCCAACGATGCGATGCCCGCTTCAACCACTTCCAGGTTCTTGCGCTGCGACTCGAGGGGCTGGCCCAGGTCCGCTCCCCTTCGCTTCATGGCTTCGTAGCAGATCAAGGTGGGCACGAGGTAGGCGCCTCGCTCGGCCATCAGCGCAGCAGCCTCGGCGTCAAGCAGGTTGCCGTGTTCGACAGTCCTCACCCCGTTGGCCACCGCATGGGTGATGGCCTCGGGTCCGTAGGCGTGGGTAGCCACATACGAGTCGAGCCTGGTTGCCTCCCTGCAGACTGCGCGAACCTCCTCTACGTCATACTGGACCTGGCGAATCGGGTCGGTGGGGGACATCACGCCTCCCGATGTGAAGATCTTTATGGCATGGGCCCCGGTGCGGATCCTCTCCCGTACCGCCCGGCGAAGATTGTCGGGGCCGTCCACCACCTCGCTGAGATAGCCGCAGGTGTGCTCGTCGAGGATGTGAGCGGGGCGAGGATCGCCGTGACCACCGGTCTGGGTCAGGGCCGGACCGGTGTACAGATAACGCGGCCCGCTCATGAGTCCCTCTTCAAGCGCCATTCGGAGGCCTATGTCGCCTCCCGCCGGATCCCGCACGGTGGTGAACCCTCGCTGGAGGGTGGCATCAAGCCGCCGCGCCGCCTTTTGAGCCACGTAGCTCATCGGGAGGCTCTCCAGTTTCATCGCATCGAGATCGACCCCGTAGGCATGGAAGTGGGCGTCGATCAAACCGGGGGTGATCAGGCGACCGCCGGCGTCTATTACGCGAGCCCCGTCCGGTGGCGGGCCGTCGAGCCCCACCACCACCCCTCCCTCGACGTGCACCGGGTGCTCCGCCGGGTCCGGAGAGACTCCGTCGAACACCAGGCCGCCGACCAGAGACAGGAGGGACTTTCCCATGGGGATAAAGGTAGCCGGGAGAATGCCCCGACGACCCCCATACCGGAGAGAAGTCTTGCTCTCGCAACCTGCGGCGTAATCTCACGGGAGAGATGACCATCCCCCTCCAGCACGGCGTCCTGTTCACCGACCTCTACCAGTTGACCATGGCCCAGGTCTACTTCAGCCATGGAATCGCAGAGAACGAGGCCAGCTTCGAGCACTACTTCCGCACCTATCCCTCATACGGAGAGCACCGGGCGGGATATTGCGTCTCGGCGGGCCTCGGGGCTTTGGCAGACCGCTTGGAGAGGTACCGCTTCGGGGATCAAGAACTGGCCGCCCTGGCCCAAATGCGCTCCGATTCGGGCGCCCCCCTGTTCGGAAAGGACTTTCTCGACTGGCTGGGAGCCCACGGAGACTTCCGCCGACTGGTCCTGCGGGCCGCGCCCGACGGACGGTTGGTCCACCCCCACACTCCGATCACGGTGGTCGAGGGACCGTTGGCCCTGGCCCAGTTGGTGGAGACCGCCCTGCTGAACCACCGCAACTTCGCCACCCTGGTGGCCACCAAGGCGGCCAGGATCAAGCAGGCCGCCCGGTCGGCGACCGTCCTGGAGTTCGGGATGCGCCGGGCGGCGGGACTGGGCGCCAACCTGGCCACCGAGTCGGCCCTGGTGGGGGGCGCGGACTTCTCCTCGAACGTGGCGGCGTCCCACAAGGTGGGCCTACCGGCCAAGGGCACCCATGCTCACTCTCTGGTACAGGCGTTCACGGCGCTGGGCGGCACGGAACTGGACGCTTTCCGGGCCTTTGCGCGGATCTATCCGGATGACTGCGTGCTCCTGGTGGACACCATAGACACCCTCGAATCGGGCATTCCCAACGCCATCAGAGTGTTCGAAGAGCTACGCGCAGGGGGCCACCGGCCGGCGGGGATTCGATTGGATTCGGGCGACCCGGCATCCCTGGCCCCGGCTGCCGCCCGGATGCTTGACGAAGCCGGTTTCGGGGACGTGCCCATCGTCCTGTCCGACCGGCTGGATGAACTGTCCATCTCCCTGCTCACGGAACGACTGGTCCGGGACGCCGAAGACCCGGACCAACTCATCGGACGGCTGGTATTCGGAGTGGGGAGCCGGCTCGCAACCTCACAGGGCGCTCCGTATCTCGACGGGGTATTCAAGTTGACGGCGGTGCGCCAGGATCGTCGGTGGCGACCTGCCTTCAAACGCACCGATGACCTGGCCAAGTCGGCCCCACCCGGCCGCAAGAGCCTGTGGCGCCTCTACGGGGAGAAGGGAGCCGCCCGCGGGGACATGGTGACGCTGGCCGGCGAAGCGCCCGACCCGGAAGGGACGGCTCCTCCCGAGCCACTGCTGGAGGACGCCTGGAGAGAGGGCAGGCTCTCCAGTGAGGAAAGCCTCAAGGCGGCCCGGGCCAGACGGCGATCGGACCTGGCCCGCCTCCCGCCGGCATGCCTGGACCTGGTTGATCCCGAGCCCTATCCCGTGGTCCGGAGTCCCGGGCTGCGGGCGCTCTCCGACCGGGTGCTGGCCGCGGTGATGATCGGCGAAGGCTGATGTCCGCCGCAGAGACAATGCAACTGTGGGTACCCATCGGGGCCCTGGCGGTGAGTGTCTCCATTGCCCTGGCAGCCAGGATTCTGGTAAGCCGCCGTCCCCGTCGCCGGTCGATGCCGGGCCTCGAACCGGGAGTGACCCTGTTCACTTCCGAACGGTGCCCGGGGTGTGATCCGGTGCGATCGCGCCTGGTGGAAGTGCTGGGCGCCCAGGGCTTCCGGGAGATCAAATGGACGGAGATGCCCGATCCGTTCGTAACCCACGGTGTCGATCGCGTGCCAACCACCGCCGCGGTGGACGGAGGCGGGAACGCCCTGATCTGGGAGGGAATGCCCCCTGTCCGCCTGCTCCACCGGTGGAGGTCCTTTGTTAACCAGCCCTGACGCCTTAAAGTGGGACAGGTTATGGCGCCCACTTGCTATCGGTGTGGAAAAGCGGCCGCGTCGTGGATGGCGATCGACTACCAGAACCGGCGTGTCTGGCTGTGGGATATCGGCATCTCCACCCGGGAGGGCGTGCTCTCGGCCGTCTGCCGGCATCATGCCGACCGGCTCGCCCCTCCTTTAAAATGGACGCTATTCGACCGCCGCAACGTCACCGAGATGTTCCAATCCTCCAAGGAAACGGGAGTCGCCTAAGAAGCGGCAGACCGGGCCGACGCCCTCCGCATCCTCGATGAACCGTCTCTCCAGGTATTGGTACCCGGGTTGGGTGCTGGCCGTTCTCTCCCTGATGGTCCTGGCTGTGCTGAGCCCCCATCTGCTGTTCGTGGAGAACACTCCCTCCGGCGGCGACATGGGCGCCCACGTGCTGGGGCCGGCCGCCATGCGGGATGTGCTGCTGCCCTCCGGGCGCCTGCTGGGCTGGTCCAACGCCTGGTTCGCGGGGTTCCCTCTCTACTACTTCTACTTCCCACTTCCGTCTATGGTCATCGTGCTGCTGGACGTCTTCCTGCCCTACGGGGTGGCTTTCAAGCTGGTGACGGTGGGAGGTCTCCTCCTCCTTCCGCCCGCGGTGTACTTCCTGACCCGCTGTCTGGACTTCTCCCGGCTGATCGCCTTGACGACCGCGGCCGGGGGAACGGTGTACGCATTGATGGAGAGTTTCAGCATTTACGGGGGGAATGTGGCCTCCACTCTGGCCGGAGAGTTCACCTACAGTTGGTCGTTCAGTCTGGGCTTCATCTACCTGGGCCTTTTGATCCGGGTTATCGAGGGGGAGTCGCGCCTCCTTCCCGCCACCGCCGCGGTGTTCTGCGTCACGGTGCTCTGCCACCTGCTCACCACGCTGCTGCTGGTGATCGGGACCCTGGGTTTCCTGGTGCTCAGGAAGGCCCGCCGTCCGTTGATAGCCGCTTCGGCGTGGGCATTCGCACTCACCGGCTTCTGGTCCGTCCCGTTCCTGGCCAATCTGGCGTACAGTTCCGATCTGGCCTGGAGCCCCCTCACCCGGTGGCGGGAATTCTTCCCGGTTGAGATTTGGGTGTTGCTCCCGCTGTTCCTGGTCGGTTTGATCTGGTCGCTGCGCCGTGCCTGGCGAATCGGAGAGACGTGGAAGATAGTGCCACTGCTGGTGACCACGGTGACTCCCATCATCTACTTCCCACTGCCCATCCGTCTCACCAACCAGTTCCCCGAATTCTTCCTGGACGAACGGTGGAAGCTGTACAACGGGAGACTGCTTCCCTACTGGTACTTCGGCGTGGTCTTCTTCGCCATGCTGGCGGTGGGCGCCCTGTTGATGGTGGTGGCCCGGCGTCTTCCCCGCCTCTCCTCACCGGCAGCGGTGGCGGCGGCCAGTATCGGCGCCGGAGCGCTTCTCGCCGCCGCCCTCATCCCCTCGGCGGACTCCGCCACGAAGTGGCCGATCATCGTGGGGACGGTGTTGGCGGTGATCCTGGGCGCAATAGCGTTCTACCTCCGCCGGCAGCCGCTGGCCACCAGGAAACTGCTGGCCACAATCGCCGCCCTGGGGGTGGGCGCCGGGTCCCTGGCCGGAGTGTCCTATCTGGCGGGCTGGTCGAGTTGGAATTACTCGGGGTATGAGGCCAAGGCCCACTGGGACGAGTACCGGGAAATGAACACGCTGGTGGGAGGGCTTGCACCCGGCCGGGTGCTTTGGGAGAACAATCGCGACCTGGACAGGTACGGGACTCCCATGGCTCCCATGCTCATCCCCTACTGGTCGGAGTGGAGCCACCCCTCCATGGAAGGCCTTTTCTTCGAGTCCTCCCTCAGCATGCCCTTCATCTTCATCACCATCTCCGAGATGAGCAAACAAGGCTCCAACCCGGTGCCGGGACTGTCGTACCACAATCTGTCCATGCACCGGGGACTGGAACACCTCCGAATGTTCGGCGTGCGCTACTACATCTCCTTCACCCCCGAGGCGACCGAGGAGGCCCGCAAGGTCCCCCATTTGGAGGAACTGGGGGTGGCAGGACCCTTCCACGTCTTCGAAGCGCCATCCAGCCCCCTGGTGGAGGTGGCCGGATTCCAGCCGTCGAAATTCGAAGAGAGCCCGGAAGGCGAGCCCGACTTCTTCAATTTCTCCCTCGCCTGGTTCGAGAGACTTGACCTCGCCGACCTGTGGGTGGTGGCGGAGGGTCCTCCCGAATCTGGATGGAGAGCCGTTTCCACTCCTTCCGAACTCCGCCCCGTGGTCCTTCCCAACCGGGAGGGAGCGGTGAGCAACATCGCCGTCGAAGATCACCGTATCTCGTTTGCAACGGAGGCGGTGGGCGTTCCTCACCTGGTGAAGGTCTCCTACTTTCCCAACTGGAACGCAACCGGCGCCGACGGCCCCTACCTGGTCGCCCCATCCCTGATGCTGGTTATTCCCACCGAATCGGAGGTCGTCATCGAATTCCGGAACACCTGGGCCGAATGGTCGGGTTGGGCGCTGACGCTGGGGGGACTTGCCGCCCTGACGGTTCCCGGATGGAGAAACCGGCTGGCCGAGTGGGGGAAGGTCAATCCCCGCCGGAGTGGGAGAGGAGCGCTGCCGTAGAAGACCTCTTCAAGGCCTACGACATCCGGGGCGACACCGCCACCGGCGCATTCACACCCGATCATGCCCGTCGGATCGGCGCCGCCTTCGGCCGTTTCAGTGGCGGCGGAACGGTGGCGGTGGGTCGCGACTGTCGGGAGAGTTCCCCCGTCTTGGCTTCCGCACTGATAGAGGGCATCGTCTCGGCGGGGTCGGACGTCCTGGACTTGGGGGCGGTCGCCACAGAGGTTGTGTACTACGTCTCCGGGGCCGCCGAAGTGGCGGGCGCGATCGTGACCGCCTCCCACAATCCTCCGCAGTGGAACGGGATCAAACTGTGCATGCCGGGAGCCGCCCCGGTGGGCGCCGGCTCGGGATTGGAGGAGATCCGCCGGATGGCGATCCGGCCCGCACCTCCTGCCCCTCGTAGGGGAACGGTATCGGCGCGGGATGCGATCGAAGACTACGTGGATCACATCTTCTCCATCGTCGATTCCGGATCGATAGCCCCCCTCAGGGTGGTGGTGGACGGCGGGAACGGCATGGCGGCAACCGTGGTGGGTCCGGTGTTCTCCCGGCTGCCGATCTCCCTCAGCGGCCTCTACCTGACTCCGGACGGCCGCTTCCCCAACCATCCTCCCGATCCGATAGATCCGGCCAACCTGGGAGACCTGGTCGCCAAGGTGGTCTCTATCGGCGCCGACCTCGGTGTTGCCTTCGACGGGGACGCCGACCGGGCGTTCTTCGTGGACAACCGGGGCAAACCCCTCTCAGGCAGCGCCGTCACCACCCTGATAGCCCGCTGGATACTGGCCTCCGATCCGGGCGCAAAGGTGGTCCACAACCTGATTTGTTCCCGGTCGGTCCCCGAAGCCATCCGCGCCGCAGGCGGCGTGCCGATCCGCTCACGGGTGGGACATTCCTTCATGAAGCAGATGATGGCGGACACCGGAGCCCTGTTCGGAGGCGAGCACTCCGGCCACTACTACTTCGCCGCACACTACCGGGCAGACTCCGGGATGCTGGCCACCCTGGCGCTGATCCAGATCCTGTCGGGGGCCGACCGGACGCTGGCGGAACTCCGTGCGGAGGTGACGCCCTATCATGCCTCCGGCGAGATCAACCTGGCGGTGGTCGATCGGGATCGCTCCCTGGAGAAGGTGGCGGGGGCATTCCCACCGGCCCGGCAGGACCGACTGGACGGGCTGACCGTCTCCTGGCCCGACCGCTGGTTCAATCTGCGTCCCTCCAACACCGAACCCTTCCTGCGCCTGAACGTGGAGGGTCCCGATCCCGCATCGGTCAATGGGCTCGTCGCCCGAGTGAAGAGCCTGGTGGAGGGTTGAGACGGCCTTGATCGACCCCGAACTTCTCTCCATCCTGGCCTGTCCCCGTTGCCGGGGAGTCGTGCGCCCCGTCGACTCCGAACGGTCGCTTCAATGCTCCGAGTGTGGCGCCTCCTACTTGATAAACGAGGCCGGGGTTCCCATAATGACGGTGGAAGATGAATGAAACCCTCTCCGGGCATGCGGAGATGAGATCCCAGATGGCCGCTCTCGGGGCGCAGTTGCGCTGGGGAGCGGACCTCTCCCTGCCGGTGGGGGGAGATGCCGGGGGAGAGATACTGGTGTGCGGGATGGGAGGGTCGGGGATCACCGGTGACTTCCTGGCCGCCGTGGCAGCCACCGAGGGAAGGCGGACCTCTGTCCACAAGAGTTACGGGCTGCCGGGCTGGGCGGCCAGGGAGAAGCCGTCGGTGACGGTGGTCTCCTACTCGGGTGACACCTCCGAAGCCCTCTCCTCCTGGGAGAGGGCCCGGGAACTGGGACTCCCGGTGACCGTTGTCACCTCCGGGGGAGAGCTGGGAGAGAGGGCGGCCGGAGCGGGCCACCGGGTAGTGAGGGTCCCGGGAGGATACCAACCGCGCTCGGCCCTGGGGTACGGCCTCTCCGCGGTCCTCAGAGTGGCCGCCGCCGAGGGAGTCATCGGCGATCCGCGGCCCTCCCTGGAGGAGGCGGCGTCGATCGCCGACGGCCTGTCCGGGGTGGAAGGAGCAGGGATGGCGCTGGCCTCCGAGTTGGCCGCCGCGATGGCGGGAAGGATGGTGGGAGTCTACGGTTCCTCTCCTCTCACCGCGGTCGCAGCCCATCGCTGGAAGACGCAGATCAACGAGAACGCCAAACGCACCGCGTTCTGGGCGGCCATGCCCGAGGCGACCCACAACGAGATCACGGGATGGGACTTCCCGGCCGGGCTTGCCCGCGGCCGGGTGGGACTCCTGGCGCTCCGCGACCGGGACGAGCATCCCGGGGTCTCCCTGCGCTTCGGCCATATGGAGACGCTCACCGCTGATCGGGTCTCCTGGATGGGAGAGGTTTGGACCCAGGGGTCCTCGCCCCTGGCCCGGCTGATGAGCCTGGTGGCGGTGGGCGACCTCTTCTCCCTGGAGTTGGCTCGTCTCGCCGGCGCGGACCCCATGCGAGTAGAGTTGATCGATCGTCTCAAGGAGAGAATGACGCCTCCCAGCGCCGAAAGTTCCCGTGGATTCTGACATCGCCGATCCGAAGCTGGCTTCCCGGGGCCGGATGCGCGTGGAGTGGGCAGCCGGCCGGATGCCGGTTCTCTCCTCGGTCAAGGGAGAGTTCTGCTCGACTCGGCCACTGGCCGGACTCCGGGTGGGGGCCAGCCTGCACGTGACGTCGGAGACCGCCAACCTGATGCTCACCCTCAGAGATGCCGGAGCGGAGCTGTCCCTTTGCGCGTCCAATCCCCTCTCCACCCAGGATGACGTGGCGGCGGCGCTGGTGGCCGAAGGCGTGGAGGTGCTGGCGGTCCGCGGAGAGGACTCGGAGCGTTATCACCGGCACATCGAGGAGGTGCTGGGTCGTCGCCCCGATCTCCTGGTGGACGATGGGGGGGACCTCATCTCGGCGTTGCACCGATCCCATCCAGGTCTCTCGCCGATGGGCGCCACCGAGGAGACCACCACCGGCGTCAACCGGCTCCGGTCCATGGCCCGGGAGGGGGCCCTGAGGCTGCCGGTCGTTGCGGTGAACGACTCTGCCACCAAGCACCTCTTCGACAATTATTACGGGACCGGACAGTCCACCCTGGACGGGATCGTCCGCTCCACCAACCTGCTGGTGGCCGGCGCCACGGTGGTGGTGGTGGGCTACGGGCACTGCGGACAGGGCGTCGCCGTGCGGGCCGATGGAATGGGAGCGCGGGTGATCGTGGTGGAAGTGGACCCGGTGCGGGCCTTGCAGGCCCTCATGGACGGGTTCGGGCTGCTCACCGCCCGGGAGGCGGCATCCCGGGGGGACATCTTCATCACCGTCACCGGCAACCGCCATGTCCTCTCCCGAGACCACCTGGCCCTGATGAAGGACGGGGCGATCCTGGCCAACGCCGGACACTTCGATGTGGAGATCGATGTGGAGGCTCTGGCCGACGGGTCGGTGGGAAGACGGACGGTGCGACCCAATCTGGAGGAATTCGAGATGGGAGACGGTCGACGTCTGTACCTGGTGTCAGAGGGCCGGCTGGCCAACCTCGGGGCCGCCGAGGGACATCCTGCCGACGTGATGGACCTGTCCTTCTCCAACCAGGCCCTGGCGCTCAGGTGGCTGGTCGAGGAACACGACTCCCTGGAGCCGGACGTCTACGTGCTTCCCGCCGAGATCGACCAGACGGTGGCCCGGATCAAGGTCGCCGCCCTGGGAGGGAGCCTTGAGCAACTCACCCCCTCCCAACGGGAATACATGGCGGGCTGGCGGTTCGGCACCTGACCGAGCATCCCGAGGGTTACAGGCGCGCCTCGGAGACCTTGCTCTGCACCAGAAGGACCCCGACCAGTGAGACCGCGATTCCAAGGATCTGCAGCGCGGTGAGGGTCTGTCCCAGCAGGAACCAAGCCGACACCGCACCCGGCACCGGTTGGACGAGGATGATCATCCCCACCGGGCCCGGGCCCGCGTAGCGGACCGCCACCACCTCCAGCAGCGCCGGGAGGGCGGTCCCGAGCACCCCCAGGGCAACCAGCCACCACCACTTGGAGGCAGGCAGATCCATGGGACCCCAGTTGGCCAGGGGCAACAGCAGGAGGGCTGCTATCCCCATCGGGTAGGCGGAGATGGTCAGCGGATGGAGATGTCCGCCAAGGTGGTCAACCACCAGGAGATATATCGCCAGGAACAGCGCCGCCCCCACGCCTGCGGCTATCCCGATCAGGTCCACCCGTTCCCATATCCACGCCTCCACCACCAGGGAGATGCCCAGCACCGTCACCACTCCCGCCAGCCAGGCAACCGCGGGCACCCGGATCCCCTTCACCACCTGGGTCCAGACCATCACCGCCAGCACCCCCACGAACTGAAGGGTTATGGCCGGGCCGGCGCCCAGCCTCTCCAATGCGGTGAAGAACAGAGGAGGCATCACCGTCATGCCGAAACCCAAGCCAACCAGGATGGGGAACCGACCACGAGGATGGAGGAGCCCTTTTCTGGCCGCCGCTCCGAACAACACCAAGCTGGCGATGAGCAGATGGCGCTGGGCCAACTCCAAAGGTGTGTGGTAGTCGAGGAGATCGATGACCACCACCGCGAAGAATCCGAACAGCAACACCACCAGCACAGCCAGCAGGATTCCCCGTCGAGCTTCCGGTCTCACATAGCTCACTTCCGGTTCGCTCGGGACAACTCGGCCACTGATCATGTAGCAGAAGTTACTTTGATGATTGAGGCGGATGAGGCAGTTCTTCGAACAAAGTGAATTGCCTTGATAGTTACAGACAAACTAATTGCATCTATTATTTATAGATATATTCAGACTAAAAGTCCATATATAATTGACAGCATGATCTACCAAGCACCCGATTTGACCATCGCGGACGAGCAGGTGCTCAAAGCCATCTCCGAGTTGCGCCAGACACTCCGGTTTCGTCTCTATTCCCCACGCCGCTGGTACGGAACGCTGCGCCGTGCAACATTTGCTCGGGCGGTCCAGGGTTCCAATTCCATCGAGGGATACCACGCCAGCGACGAGGACGTGGCGGCGGTGATCGAGGAGGAAAAACCCATGGACACCCGCGAGGAAACCCGCCAGGCGATCGCCGGCTACCGGGATGCCATGACCTATGCGATGCAGTTGGCCAAGACCGATCACCGAATTGACCGCTCTGTGCTCCTTGGCCTGCATTTCATGATCATGAAGTACAGAATCCAAAAGAATCCTGGGCAGTGGCGCCCCAACTCGGTATGGGTGGAGGACAGCGACGGAACGATCGTCTATACAGCCCCTGACCGAGAACTGGTAGAACGACTGGTGGACGAGACCCTTGAGGACGTCAGCCAAAGCACCTATCCGGTCATGGTCACTGCCGCCATGGCTCACCTCAATCTTGTCATGATCCATCCCTGGAGCGACGGAAACGGCAGGATGGCCCGCTGCCTGCAGACCCTAGTGCTTGCCTCCGATGGCATCCTCGATCCGGTCTTCTCCAGCATCGAGGAGTACCTGGGACGCAACACCCCCAGCTACTACCAGGCGCTCGGTTCGGTACACGATGGGAAGTGGACACCTGAAAGAAACACCCGCTCTTGGATTGAGTTCTGCCTCACCGCTCATTACCGGCAGGCTCGCACGCTGCAACGCCGCATCGAACAGTACGAGGCGCTCTGGGGGCGCTGCGAGGACCTTGCCGCCCACCACAAACTACCGGATCGAGTGGTAGGCGCCCTCTCCGACGCAGCGCGGGGACGGACCTTATGGCGCTCCCTGTACGTCAAAGTCGCTCGTGACTCGACTGGCGATGACATCAGCGACATGACGGGAACCCGCGATCTCCTGGCCATGCACCGGGCCGGGCTCCTGGATGCCATCGGAGAGAAACGAGGCCGTCGCTACCGGGCGACCCCCGAACTGCGGGGGGTGTGGAGAGAAATCACGACCCAACGCCCCTCCTTGAAGGTGGAAGATCCCTATGAAGCCGTAGCCAACAGAAGGCCATCGGGACTGTAAATCTCCGAGCTATACGAACTCCGGGTAGAAAACCAGCACCAGCAGGCTCAGGAGATTGAACCCGGCATGGGTGAAGATGGCCGGGCCCAGGCGTCCCCGGCTGATCCGCAGGTGCGCCAGGACCACGCCGAAGAGGAACAGCTGTGGCACGAGCACCGCCGCCGACTCCAACGGCTGGACCGTGGAGATACCGGTCAGGTGGAATGCCGAGAACGCCGCTGCCGACCAGAAGATGACTCCTCGCCTTTCAAACCTGGTTCCGAGTGCATCGATAAGAATCCCACGGAACATCAGTTCCTCCAGGACGGGTCCGATCAAGCCGATCAGGAGGAACACCGCCATCCGACGGTAGAGGCCTCCCATGGCGGCGACTTCTCCCGTCAATACCTGGGGATCCGTCTCCAGCCCCACCAGACGTGCCACCGGGAAGAACACGACGGCCAGCCCCACCTGCAGTCCCATTCCCAGAACCACCAGCATGGCGTCCCGGCCCTCCACCACGAAGCCGAGCCGGCGGTAGTCCCTCTGACGAGCCCGCCCCACCAGCGCCAACGCAGCCGCCGTCAACAGAAACTGACCGATCAGGGCAGCGGTCACCTCGCTTCCCTGGCCGATCCCCACCCCCACCAGCGAACCGACCAGCCCGGCGAAAGCGATCAACACCAGGTCGGGAATGGTCCATCGGCCCTGAGCCACTTGGTCCTGCACTCAACCCAAGGCTAGACCTTCGGGAATCTCCCGCAACCACCTTCCGGCGCCGAGTCGGTCAGTCGATCTCCAACGCCCGGCGGTTGGTCCAGTCCAACCGGATCAACTCGCAGGAGTCCGGAAAGCGATCATCGCCGCACAGCCTACGGAGCATGCGGATCACGCCACCGTGGCTGAATACCAGATGAGCGCCCTCCCCCAATCTGTCCAGGAAAGCGATCACTCTGTCCCGCATCTGGGAGTGGGACTCTCCCCCGGGGGCGGCGAATCCGTCGAAGGCGATCATCCGGTCCCGAACGTCCTGGGCTATGCCTTCCCAACTCAGTCCCTGGATGTCCCCGAAATCGAGTTCCCGCAGGGCCGCGGATTGGATTGGCTCCCCGTAGGCGAGGCGCGCGGTCTCCACCGCCCGGGAGAGGTCGGAACTCCACACGCCCGCGAAGCTCCGACTCCGGAGAGTCCCGGCCAGTTCCCTTGCCTGGCGTTCCCCTCTTTGGTTGAGAGGAGTGTCCACCCAACCCTGCAGCAGGTGCCTGCGATTCCAGTCGGTCTGCCCGTGACGAACCAACCAGAGCTCAATCACTAGAAATCTATTCCCCTGCGAGCCCTGATTCCCCGGTCGAAAGCATGCTTCACATTCACCATCTCGGTAACGGTGTCGGCCTCCTCGATCAAAGCCGAGGGGGCGTCCCTTCCGGTCAGGATCAGGCTGACATGCCGGGGTCGGGTCCGGATCATCTCCACCACCTCAGCCGGATCGATCCATCCCCAGTTGATGGGATAGGTGATCTCGTCGAGCAGCACCATCCGGTGGTCTCCCTCCGAGACCAGGCGGCGGGTGAAAGCCCACGCTTCCAGGGCAACCGCCTCGGTCTCGGACATGTTCTCCGAGTCCCAGGTGAATCCGTCGCCCAACGCCCACCAGTCCACACCCAACCGACGCCCGACCTTCTCCTCCCCCACCTTCCAATCACCCGATTTGAGGAACTGCACCACCGCCACCTTCCATCCCCGAGAAATGGCTCGCAGCATCGTTCCGAAGGCGGCGGTGCTCTTGCCCTTACCGTGGCCCGTGTTGATCAGGACCAGGGAGGGGGCGCGGTTCGACCCCGGAGGGGGGCCCTCGGTGGGAGGTGCATCCTGGGTAGCCATCGAGATCTCCTTTGAGTCAATCCTAAAGGGTTTCCACATCGAGGGAAGCGGGCTGTTCGCCCGACCCGTTGTCTGAGCGGAGCGGTATCACCACCACGCCGAAGTCGGGGCCGGTGAGCACCCGGACCGAGGCGCCATAGTGGTCACGCAAGGACCGTTCGGTTATCACAGCCCGCGGGGGTCCTTCCAGAATGGCCTTCCCCCCGGCCATCATCACCAAGCGGTCGCAGAACTGAGCGGCCAGCGTCAGGTCGTGCAGGGCGCTGATCACCGTCAGACCCTGCTCACGACGCAGCCGATCCACCATCTCCATCATCTGCTGGCCATGGCCGACGTCCAGCGAGGACGTCGGCTCATCCAGGATCAGCAAGGGAGCCGCCTGGGTCAGGGCGCGGGCCAGGACCGCTCTCTGCAGTTCGCCGCCCGACAGTTCGTCCAGGCGGCGGTCCGACAGCTTCTCCAGGCCCAAGTCCCTGACCGCCTCCCTGGCAATGTCCAGGTCCTCACCTGTCTCCCGGCTGAGCCAGCCCATATGGGCGGTGCGGCCCAGCAACACGTAGTCGGCCACCGCCATGCCCCAGGGGACCACCGGATGCTGGGGGACAACCGCCATCAACCGGGCTCGCTGGCGGGCCCCCAGTTGCGAGAGGTCTCTGGCGCCGTAGGAAACCTCGCCCGTCTCGATCGAAGCGGCGCCGGCAATGGCTCGCAACAACGTAGTCTTCCCCGCCCCGTTGGGGCCGATCAATCCCAGCCACTCTCCTTCCCCCACCCGCAGGCTCACTCCATCAACCACCCGGGCTTCGCCCAAGATCACGGAGACATTCGTCAGGCGTAAACCGCTCATTCCAGGTCTCCGGACGTGCGCAGCACCATCAGAAAGAAGGGACCACCCAGAAAGGCGGTGACCACCCCGATGGGCAATTCCGCGGGAGACACCACGGTTCGCGCCACCAGGTCGGCGGCCGTTAGAAACGCTCCTCCCAGCAGGAGCGAGAGTGGAATGATGACCCTGTAGCTCCACCCGGCCAGAAGCCGCACGGTGTGGGGAACGATTATCCCTACAAAGGCGATCAATCCGCTGGCCGAAACCGCCGCTGCCGCACCCAGCGTGGCGGCTCCGACCACGATCAACCTAACCGTGCGGGGAGACAGGCCCAAGGTGGCCGCCTCGTCGTCTCCCACAGCCATCACATCGAGCGCTCTCCTGAAGACCAGCAACACCACCCAACTGACCACCATGTAGGGCAGGACGGCGTACAGGTCACCCCATCCCACCGTGACGAGACGGCCGAGTATCCAGCTGTAGACCTCTCGCAGAGTCGTCACGTTGGTCAGCTGCAGAAAAGTCTGAACCGCGGTCAGGAAGGACGCAACCGCCACCCCCGCCAGCACCAGGGTGGTGGCCGACCGCTTCGCCCTGCCCCTGGTCCGCGACAGACCGTAGGAAAGGGCAACCCCGAGAACGGCCCCGACAAAGGCAAGCGGGGCCAGCGGCATGGAGGGAAACCCCCTGGCCCGCAGCAGGATTGCCACGGTGGCGCCCAGTCCGGCTCCGGCCGCCACCCCCAAGAGGTAGGGATCGGCGAGAGGATTGCGAAACACCCCCTGGTAGGCCGCTCCGGCAGAAGCCAGGGTGGCTCCGACCAGGGCCCCCATCACAGCCCTGGGCAGACGAATCTCCCAAAGGATGGTCATTTCCCGTTCCGTCAGGGAACTCTCCACCTCCAGAAACGGGAGTCGGTCCGCCAGGGCGGTCACCACTCCCCCCATCTCCAGTCCTGCCGGGCCCACCAACAGGGCCAGCCCCAGCACCGCCATCCCCAACCCCACCGCCAGCACCATTCTCCAGAGCCCCACCCGGGACGGCTGTACCAGAGCCGGCAGCGGCGTCACAGCGCTCAACCCTTGGCTGCCATCTCAGCCACGGCTGCGGCCGCCACCTCCAGCAGATCCACGATTCGGGGACCCCACCGGGAGGCGATGTCATCGTTCAGTTCCACCACCGCCTCATTGGCCACCGCCGACAGCGCAGACCAACCCGGGCGCTCGGCCACAGTCTCCAGATTCTGACCGCAGCACAGGGTATCGGCCAAGAAGATCAGATCGGGGTCGACGTCGATTATGTACTCGGGCGAGAGTTGCGGAAAACCGTAACCCTGCTCATCTGCCGGGTCGGCGATGTTCTCCAAGCCGAGCAGGCCCAGCACCTGGCCGATGAACGTGGCGGAAGTGGCCGAGTAGAGGTTCTGATCCAGTTCGTAGTAATAAGTGAAGGAGACTTCGGGGGCCTCGGCCAGTATCTCCTCGATCCGCTGCTGCATGGAAGAAACAAGCTCCCCGGCCTCCTTCTGATGTCCGGTGGCTATCCCAAGCTGTTCGATCTGGTGCCACACATCGTCGAGAGAGTCGGCCGAGCGCATCATCAACGTCGGTATTTCCAAGGCTTGGAGCGACGCCAGGAGGTCGCCGGGGTCATAGAAGACGATCACCAGGTCGGGATCGAAGGAAGTGATCGCCTCGATGTTGGGGCTGAACGAGGACAGGTCGGTCACCGGAGCCTCCGGCGGGTCGTAGGAGTAGCTGTCAACCGCCACCACCTGTGGCCCGGCCCCGATGGCAAACAGCATTTCCGTGGTGGACCCCGAGAGGGACACGATACGTTCCGGCCGGGCGAGGACTGTCACCGTACCCTGCGAATCCCTCACCTCCACCGGAAAGGCGGGCAGCGCTTCCGTCGTGGTGGTAGCCGCCTCCGTGGTGGTTGTCGGGGGACGCGTGGTGGTTGTCGGAGGCTTCGTGGTGGTTGTTGGAGCGTCGGTCGTGGTGGTGGGCGCCTGGGTGGTGGTGGCCGGCGCCGCCGTGGTAGCCGGAACCGCCGTGGTCACCGTGGAAGGAGCGGTTGTGGCGCTGGATTCGGCGGGATCTTCTCCGGCGCAGGCTCCCAAGACGAGAACCGACAAAGCCAGAACCAATAACCACTTTCCACCCGTAAGCCGGGTGTTCACATACATAAACATCCTCCTTTGCGAGGAGGATGAAGGGAGAGAGTCAGACGGGGAGTCCCGCCGACGAACTACACCTTCATCCGAGGTTCATCCGTCATCCCGGGACCAGGCGTCCTGGCTCGTCCCTTTACGAAGGGCTTGACAGTTGCGGGACAGCGCCGGACTTCAACCGGACTTCGCTGCAATCCCTGGGAAAGATCGCCGTTGTCGATCAGCAATCGGCGCCAACTATACCACCCCCACCCACCCGGAGGGAACCACCGTGCTTTGCCAGATGTCAACCTTGCCGGAGCGGTTACCGACCGTCCCTCCTCAGGGAGTGTCGTCTCCCCCTTCCTCCGGTGCGGACTCATCCTCCCGCTCCCCCTCTTCCGGCGCGGACGGCTCGGTGTCCTCAAGGTCTCCCATCACCTCGCTCCTGGGGAGAAGGGTGGCGGTCAGCATGATCTCCTCCTCTCCCCGGAGAACGCTCAGAGCCAGGCGATCACCGGGCACCCGATGGCGGATACGCGCCGCCAAGTCGCTTATCCCCGTCACCGGACGGTCGTCCACCGCCACGATCACATCCCCGACCATCAACCCTGCCGTCTCCGCGCCGGAACCGGGAAAGACCTCCATGATCTCCACCCCCGCATCTCCCTGGGAGTCCCGACCGCTGACTCCCAGAAAGGTGGTGTGGACAGGCTCTCCCGCTATGAGAGCCTCCGCCACCCGATACGCCACATCAATGGGGACTGCGAACCCCACCCCCTGGAATTCAACCGGCTCCAAGGTAGTGGAATCAGTAAAGATGGAGACGTTTATACCGATCAGCCGGCCGTACCGATCCGCCAGCGCGCCACCCGAGTTGCCCGGATACAGCACTGCGTCACTCTGGATGAGGAGCTTTCCGTCCAATATCCGATCGGTGGCGCTGATCACTCCCCCCGTCACCGACGACACCAGACCCCAGGGACTCCCCACCGCCACCACGATCTGTCCGACCCGCAACCGCTGTCCCAGGGCCAGTTCGGCCGGCGTCAAACCGGACCTCCCTACCTTCACCACCGCGACGTCGCTGTCAGGGTCGGTTCCCACCACCTCGCCGCGCATACGGTCGCCGTTGTTCAGCCGAACAGTCAGCTCCGCCGACCCCTCCTCGACGGGCGCCACCACATGAGCGGCCGTCAGAATGTGTCCGTCACTCCTGAAGATGACTCCGCTGCCAGCCCCTTGCTCGAAGACGTTGTCACTTGTGATCTCAAGGTGGACCACGGAAGGAACCAGCCGGTCGGCGACATCAGCCACCGGCTCGTCGGTAACCACCAGATCGGGCGGAGGCACCTCCTCGGCAACAGGCCCCGTCTCCGTAGTGGTAATGGTGGTGGGCGCCGCCGCAGTGGTGGCCGGCGCCGCCGCAGTGGTGGCCGGCGCCGCCGCAGTGGTGGGCGCCGCGGTGGTGGCCGGAACCGTCTCAGCGGTGGTTGCGACCGTTACCTGGTCGGAGACCTGGTCCTCGGCCACCGGACCGGGGAGGAGAAGGCCGGCCGCGAATCCGGCCAGCAGCAGAACTGTCCCGGCCACGGCCATCATCTTCCATCCCATCCCCCGGGGGCCGCTCCCCCTCAAAGAAGGGCGGGACCGTTCGGAGGCCGGGGACTCAAGCGGGGCGCCAACGATCTCTACCTCGGACGGGTCGTCTGCGGAGTCCTCGCGGTACGGAAAGCCACCGGTGGCGACAGCGTCCTGTTCCGGCCGTTCGCCCTGCTCGTCCGTCAGGGGAACGCCCTCATCCGGACATCCGGAGGGCACACCGGAATGATCATTCCCGGGTGCACAGGACTCTTCCTGGGAAGGGGGCTCGGGCGGCAGGTTTTCCGTCATTACAAGTTCGTTATGGCCGAGTTTATGGTAAAACCTTCATAAAGGAGCCATTCCCACCTAGTCGAGGGGATTGATGTCGGGATGCGCCGCACCCGTCAGGACCTGGCGTGAGGGGATCCACACCACTATCACCGTTCCCCCCTCCTCCCTGCCGAAGGCAGCCAGCGTGCCTCCGTGCAACTCCGCCAGGTGCCGGGCTATGGCCAGTCCCAGCCCCCCTCCCGGAGGGGAATCACCGGACAGCAGAGCCGGATCGAGACCCGGACCCCGATCCGCCACCGTCATCCACGCCCAGCCGTCGCTCTCACCACAACCCAGTTCGAGGAGGCTCCCCGGCGGGGAGGCCGCGATGGCGTTGTCGAGGAGGTTCTCCAATATGCGGACCAGGGCAAGCCCGTCTCCCGACACGGGGGTGGGACGGGTGTCCACCACCACTCTCATGTCCCTCTCTTCGGCCAACGGCTCCGTCGCCTGAGCGGTGGAGACCAGGAGATCGGCCAGATCCACCTCGGAGATCTTGGCGAAGCCCACTTCCAACCGGGCCGCCTCGAGCAGTCGGTCGATCATCTCCGACATTCTCCGAGCGGCGCGGGACACCACTTCCCCCGTCTCCCTCCAGTCGGCCACCGTGGCGTCGGAATCGGCCAGGCTCACCTCCAGGTTCGACCGGATCACCGCCAGGGGATTGCGAAGATCGTGGGAGGTAGAGGCCAGGAACTGCTGCTGCAGTCGAAACGACCCGCTCAACCGGTCGAGCATTGCGTCGAAGGTCCCGGCCAACCGGGTTAGCTCGTCGTCGGGTCCTGAGAGGTTGATCCGCCGGGTCAGGTCCTGGGCCTGTATGTTCTCGGCCACTTCCCTGATCCTGTTGATGGGACGGAGGCTCCGCCCGGCCAGGAACCAACCCATCACCAGGCTGAGCAGGAACATCCAGAACAGCCCCCAGAGAATGGGACCGGTGATGTCCTCGAGGATCCGCTCCCGGAGCACGGTCTCTACCGTCTGGAACTGCCTCATCTCCAACTGGGGAATGATGAAGCGCACTCCTCCCCTGATAACCGTCTCCCCCGGCCTCAGCACCAGGCCCATCACTCGTTCGTTTCGAAGGCCGTGGCGGATCACGAAGAAAATGGTTATGACTGCGGCCGAACCCAGGGCGAACACCACCACCGAGGAGAGCACCGAGAGACGGAAACGGATGGAGTGGAATACCGAAGGCACTTTCATGGGGACCGCACCGGATGATGGTCTTCCGACAGCACGTATCCCCTTCCGGGAACGGTGTTGATCACCGGCGGATCACCCAACTTCTTGCGCAGGTTGGAGAGGGTCATCCGCACGGTGTTGGTGAAGGGGTCGGCCGCTTCGTCCCACACATGTTCCAGGAGGGTCTCCTGGGAGAGAACCTGGCCTGCCCGGATCATGAGGTATTCCAGCAGGGAGAACTCCTTGGCTGTCAGCCTGAGGGGCCGTCCGGCGCGGGAAGCCTCGAAGCGGGCGGTGTCCAGTCGCAGATCCCTCACCTCCAGTATGGGACTCGTGTCCTCTTCCCGACGCAGAACCGCCCGGACCCGGGCCTGAAGTTCAGCAAAGGCAAACGGCTTCACCAGGTAGTCATCGGCTCCCGCGTCAAGACCTCCCACCCGGTCCTCCACCGCATCGCGGGCGGTGAGCATCAACACCCGGGGCGTCCGCTTCTCGAAGGTGACGAGCGATCCGTCAACCAGGCTTCGGCAGAGATCCACCCCCTGACCATCCGGCATGTTCCAATCGAGGATCACCAGGTCGTATCCGGCGGAGACCAGCCGGAGCGAAGCGTCCTCCAGCGTGTGAGCCACATCCACTGCATAGCGACTGCGCCGGAGGCCCCGGGCGATGGCGTTGGCCAGATCGGCTTCGTCCTCCACGACCAACAATCTCATGCCATGAAAAATACCCCTACGGCGGAGAAATGAGATATGCCTTGGATTCAACTCGGCTCCGGCGGGTAGCATCCTGGCCATGTCGAGATTCCGAGGCGCTGCCGACCGGTCCCGCATCCGCTCGCTGCTGGAACAATTCGTCAGCATCCATTCGGTGAATCCCGCCCTCGACGGTGGCCCGGGTGAGGCGGAGTTGGCCACCGCTCTCTTCGACTACCTGGAGGCGGTCGGGATGAACCCTTGTCGTCAGCCGGTCGCTCCGGGTGGGCGGGACAACATTCTCGCCGGCTTGGAAGGTTCCGCCGGGGGGCCTCTGGTGATGTGGCAGGCCCATCTCGACACCGTCACGCCCTCGGGGAAGGCCTGGCCCGAGGCGGTGGTGGAAGGGACGCGGGTGCATGGGAGGGGCGCCTGCGACACCAAGGGCTCCCTGGTTGCCATGGTGGAGGCATTGCACATGGTCTTGGACCTCGATCCCAGCGAGCGCTGTTCCATCCTGTTCGTGGGAGGGATAGACGAAGAGGTGTCCGGCATGGGGGCGATGGCCCTGTGCAGGGAACGATCCGACATCGACATGGCCATTGTGGGGGAACCGACCGGACTCGAACTGGCCACCGCCCACAAGGGTGTTCTGCGCTTCGAGATCGAGACAGTGGGCTCCCCATCCCACTCCTCCAAGCCCCATCTGGGAGTGAACGCCATCCACAAGATGACACGGGTGCTCGATGCCCTGGAGAACCAATACATCCCTACCTTGAAAGAGATCAACCACCCGCTGGTGGGAAGCCCGACCATCAACACCTCGCTGATTCGGGGAGGTACGGCGTTCAACATCGTCCCCGCCCAGTGCGTGATCAGTTTGGACCGCCGTGTCAATCCCGGGGAAGACTCCGAGGAGATCCTGGCTGACATCTCAGGCCTTTTGGCCGGCCTGGCGGAGAGCGGGATCGAGACACGCTTGCACAAGGCATTCCTGGACATGGGACCCTTGGACACCCCGATCGACCACCCCCTGGTGAAGGTCCTGCAAACAGCCCGCCATTCGATCCTCGGTGATCCGGGGAAGCCGATCGGGGTCCCCTACGGAACGGATGGCGCCTGGTTCGCCCCCCAGGGCATACCCTCGGTCATCTTCGGCCCGGGTTCGATAGATCAGGCCCACTCCGACGAGGAGTGGGTGGAGATCGAGGACACCGCCCTGGCCGCCGAAATCATCGCCGAGACCGCGGTGCTGATGGCGGAATAGCCCAAGCGTGCCTTAATTCGGGGTGGGGAAGACACTGGCCTTAGCCGAGAGGCACGGCTGTTGTTAGTGTTTCTTTTGCCATTTTCGTGGTATATGGCGGTGTTTTGTCACACCCCTTTGGCATACTGGTTGACATGGAAAAGACAGCTATTGACCGTCGGGCCGCCGACGAGTTCCGCATGGTGTTGCCTACCCGGCCGGTGGGTGAGGCAACCTTGGAACAGCTCCAGGGCTGGTTGAAGTCGACCTTCCGGGCTGAGAACCAGTTGGCCGGGTTCCGTACCGGGGTTTTGGCGGAGTTGACTCGCCGAGAAGGCGTCCACCTAGTGGAGAACGATCTGCGGGAGAAGGGCTTGCGACCCCGCCGCCGGGCCCGCTCGGAAGTGGAAACCGCAGTGGAGTTGGAAGAGTTGCCTCGAACGTCGGAAGGTTTGCGGGATG
>JAPPFC010000014.1 GCA_028824015.1 bacterium | reverse complement strand
TCCAAACCACACCCCGAGCCTCGAACGCCACCATGTAGGCCATCACACCAGCAAGGTGGCTACCGTCAGTCGGGCCTAACTGGTTCTCGATCACGACCGGGAACCTATCTCCGGTATCCGGCGCTGATGCCTCCAAAAGCAGATCCACACGGAGCCCACCCAAACTGACCTCTTGACGTACAGAGTCGGGATCCAAGTCCCAGTGGACCTGTTCGTTCAGGTAATCAATGTTCTGTCTCAACCAGAGCGAAAAGTCAAGTTCATGAGGCCAAACCGTCCTCAAACCCACCCGGCGCATTTCCCCCAGTTCTCCCAACTCGGCCATCCCGCCCTACTGTACTAGTAACGGATCGCCATCACATGAGGAAGGGTACGGCACTGGTTTAGTGCAAGCATGTGGTTGAGTTCGTCCACATCGAAGAACGTTTCGCGACGGGTCATGCTCCGGTGCCATTCTCTACCGTGGCGACCTTTGGCATGGTTTTGAGCTTCCTTGGTCGGATCTGGCCTGTCTTTGCGGTTCGGTGCCCTTCCCCACGTTCGATCAGATTGGCCTCGCTCGACAGCCTTTCCCTACCTCTCGAATCCTTGATTGGGGGGCCTGTGGGTAGTGGGTCAGAGCCCTATGTCGAGTCCGGGGGAAGGGTCGGGTTGGGTTCGCCTGTGGTCGTCGAAGGGGCTGGTGGTGTCTCTGGCGGGGGGCTTTGTAGGGCGAGTTCTCTGTCGAGTTGGCTGATGAGGCGGATGACGTCTGGTGCTTCGAACACCCGGTATCGTTCCTTCCCGACGGTCCGTTGTCTTAGCACACCTGCTTCGGCGAGGTGGTTGACAGCCGACCCGGTAGCGACAGCTGACCGACCGATTATCCGGGCAGCGGACGGCACGGTGAAGATCGGACAGGCCGGCAGCATTCCCAATAGGACATCCGCGGATGATCCCCTTCTCACCGGAGCGGCCCGGTCCCGCAGGTCTGTCTCCAACGCGGACACGGCTTGCAGGTAGCTGTGCGCTTCTTGACAGGCCGAGTGGGTAGCCTCAGCGAACACCCCCAGCCATTCCTCCGCGGCTCGGTCCCTTCCCGGGTCGTCGGCTGCTCCCACATGCCGCCAGGCCGTGAGGCCCTCGAAGTACACGTTGCGAGATCGGGCGAGAACCGCGCTGATGGGCGGCACGAACACCGGAGCGACACCCCTGCGCCGAAGCACCGCATGCACCAGAGCCCGGCCCACACGACCGTTCCCGTCACCGAACGGATGGATAGTCTCAAACTGAGCATGGGCGATCCCCGCCTGCACCAGCGGCGGAACATCGGGCCGGTTCACAAACGCCATCAGGTCCTCCAAGAGCGCCGGGACCTCCTCGGGAGGGGGAGGAACAAACGTAGCCCCCACCGGCGTATAACCCGAACCACCTATCCAGTTCTGAACATCCCTAACCCAACCGCCCAAACCCGGATGTATAGACGCCGCCATCAACCGCCGATGCACCTTCAACAGATCATCCGTCCGCAGCGACATCCCACCAGACACCAAACGAACCGCGTCTGCCAGCGCTTCAATGTTCGCCAACACCTCCACCGCTCGACGGTCCGACGACCGACCTCCCTCACGATGCTCCGCCTCCGCTGTCAGGAGACGCCGCGGGGAAAGCGCGATCTCCTCTATCCGCGAAGACGCAGTCGCCTCCACCCGCAACAACACATGAGCAAACGCATCCAAGGGATGAGGCACGTCCGCCGTGTAACTTCTGTTCAAAGCTGCAACCGCCGCCTCAGCCTCCCCCAATGTCGCCACCAGCCCCACCGACACACGCGGCGACCATCCCGAGAGCACATCAGGCACAAACGTTTCATACCGCCCACCGCGCCTCTCCCGCGTCACCGGAGCGTCGAACCGCGGACGCCAGTACCTAGACACATAACGACCCACAACCTTTACCTCCAACTACCCTAACCGCAACATTACCAACAACCTTAGCCTAAAAGCTGAAAAGGGATAAGGTTATAGGCGCAACCGACCCTCCGTGCGACCTGCTACCGATCACACGAAAACAAAAGGCCGGGACCGGAGCCCCCGGCGACACCTAACCTCAAGTCACACATACGGCCCAGCGTTCCACTATTGACTCACCGTGGTTCCTAGACGAATGGTGTCGGGTGGAAGGAGGATGGTGAACGCTTCTTCAACCCACCTCGCTTAGCTTCTAGCCTGTAGTCGGCTGCTGTGCGCTTGCCCTGCTGGATTTGTTGTCAGGGTCGCTTCTGTTTTGGTTCGAATACAAGTTCTGGGACAACGACTTCCCAGGTGGGAGAGGGGAGGCGGTGGTGGTACTGCGGGTCCGAATGCTCGCGGGTCCATGTGGCTATAGCGAAGACTGAGGCACTGACGCAGCGCATGTCTGTGGGGGTTTCGTATTTGCTGGCTAGTTGGCCTAGTACTGTGCCGTTCCGGTTGAGTATTTCCCAGTTCCTTTGTCCTGGCCGGGCACGGAGGCGGTCGCCTGGGGTGAGGGAGGCAATAGCTTGGTGGATTGGATGACCTGGGGGGTTACGCCCGGCGTAGCTGAGATGGACGTCGGTGAGGCTCAGCTTCCGATAGCGACGATGTAGTTCTGGCGGTGGAGGGGGGAGTTCAACGAGTGGATGGCGGTGGAGTATTGAGGGGCTGTGTTGCAGGGAGTCTTGGAGCGGTTGTGGCCCGGGCAAGCGCATTAGAGTGAGGGTCTGCCGTGCTCGAGTCATTGCAACGTAGTACAGGCGCCGAGGTGCATCGGCATCTTCCTCCTTACCAACCCGTTCCCAGGAGCCGTCGAGCACGAAGACGTGGTCGAATTCCAAGCCCTTGGCGCGGTGGGCGGTGGTGAGTAATAGCCCGCGTTGCTGGCGGCGGAAGTCATGTCCCCATTCGGCGAGCCATTCGATGAAGTAATCCGATGGGGTTTCCGAGTCGCCGGTTTCCATCTTGTATTGTGCCGCGGCTTCCTGCAGAAGTTGGTTCCATGTGTTTGCGGGTTGATCTTCTAGCCAGTCCTTCAGGTGGGTACTTCTCATCGATTTGGGGTGCTCCTGGCCTAGCCAGTTCCGGAGCGTTTGGGTTTCCCGGAGGTGCCAGAAGCCGGAGAAGTCCTCGTTGGCCATCTCCGCTGGGATGTTCAGTATTTCGCATAGGCTGCGCACGGGGTCCAGGTACTTCCATTCCCTCGCCACCACTGCGCAGGTGGACCAGTCCCAGTTTGGAGTTAGGTCTGCTAGCCGTTGAAGTTCCATGACCGCGGTTTGAGCTTGTGAGATTGGGTTCTCGCCGGCTGGCAGTATCTGGGTCCGCCCTTGGGTAAGGGGGTCGCGCTGAGACCAGATGGCTCCGTGTGGTTCCTTGGCGCGGGCCCGGTTGATGGAGATGGAGTGGCCGGTCTTCATCCGCTGACGAGCTGGTTTGATCATCTTGTTGGCAGCGGCGATGATGTGGTGGGTAGAGCGGTAGTTTTGGGTGAGGTAGGTGGGTTTCGCCTGATAGTCCCTTTCGAAGCGCCGGATGAACTCCACCGACGAGCCACCGAAGGCGTAGATGTTTTGGTCGTCGTCACCCACGGCGAAAAGGGTTAGCTTGTCGTCTTTCTCATCGAGGGTTCTGCCTGCCAGGGCGGAGATCAGTTCGTACTGGTCTCGACCGATGTCCTGGTACTCGTCAACGAGAATCCATCGGAACCCCGCTAGGAGTCGGGAGCGGTACTCGTCGGCTTCATCGGGTGGGAGTCCCTTACCGCGCAGGAGGTCTGTAGCCTCTTTCAGGACCCTCCGGAAGTCGCCTGTAGTTGGGCGTTCGGCTCTTCCGGAGAAGCTGGTGCCGATCAGCCGCATGGCGAGGGCGTGGCAGGTGAGGATCATCACGCCCCGAGCGTCGTTATCGATGAGTTCGGTGAGGCGGCGACGTATCTCGACCGCGGCGTGCCGGTTGTATGCGAGGGCTAGGATGCTGCGTGGGTTCTCCCGTCTTACACGTACCAGATATGCGATGCGGTGTACCAGCACTCGGGTTTTGCCGGAGCCAGGGCCTGCGAGCACCAGCACACTGGTTTGCTCCCGTTCGTCAGCGACGATGCGGCGCTGGATGGGGTTGTTCAGGCTCTCGACGATGCGGCGCCAGGACTCTGGCGTGGTCTGCCGTGAGGTCTCCCGGTTGCGGCCGGCTAGCCATCGGCGGAGGAACTCCTCTTCGGGGAGGGCGAAGTAATCCATGGCCAGATGGAGGGCATCGGCTGTCTGTGAGAGGCCTTGTTCTGCGTATTCTGCCATCACGTGGATCTGTAGCACCTGTCTGTCGTAGTGAAGCTTGAGGGATGCGAAGTCTGGGTTGGCGAAACCGCGTGTTGTTGGTTCAAGGTGGATAGTCATAGCGGGCCGGAACACGGATAGTCCCTTGTTCAGTTGGATGATCTCCTGTTCATGTAGCCAGAGGAGGGCGTGGTCCAGAAGTTTGGAGAAGTTCTGTGTCTTCACTTCGCTTCTTAGTTGCATGTCGGCTTGGATCGCTGTCGACAACTTCCCGAGCGTCGTTTCGGCCAGCAGGTCGGTTCCCCGGGTCTTGGGTGGCAGGGTGGAGAGGAGATGGTCGAGTACCCGCCAGGCCGCGGTGCGGCGTTTCTCAGCGATCCTTTTCAACACCTTCCACTCGCGTTGCAGTGTCACGTGGACGGTATCTTTGTCCCCTCGGCGTATCCCGATGCTTCCTCCGCCTCCGCCTTCTCCGCGCCCGTCGGCGGCGATGCTCCTGATTATCCGCCACACCCTCTCCGGCAGGGCGTGGTCGTGACCTTCGTCTTTGAGGTGTTGGTTAACCAGACGGAGATGCAGCGGATAGGTCTCGCCTGGAGCCGCATACGGAGCGGCCTCTTGCAGGGCATCTATCAATCCCTCCTCCAACTCGGCCGCCTGGACAAGGCGGATGGGGGAGGCGCGTTGCACTCCCTTGTGGACAAAAGCGGTGATCACGGTGTCGTTGCTTGCGATGCCCATCCGCTCTAGGTCGTAGAGCACCTTGCGCACCCCCTCGGGACTCAGACCCGACGCGGCCATGAGCTCGTCGGTGGATATGCCCTCGTCGGCATCCGCATCGATCAGCGTCTGGGTTATAGCAAGCAGATGGTTCCGATAGGAACTATGGATAGGAGCCTTTTGGAGCTTGGCTCTCGCCTCCTTCACGGACCTGATACGCAGAGAGGACGGGAACACTTGAACTCGGTTTTCCTCCCGGCTTAGAAGTCTTGCTTCCTCTAACCAGGACACCGCGGTTCGCACCCGCGTGTCGTCCGTGTTGGAGTCGCGCCGGAAGGCGCTGTCCTCGTCCTCGCCGAGGATTTCCCCTGGTGTAGCCTCCACGTTGCCGCCCAAGCGCTTCTTTCGATCCAGGTTACGCAGCGCCCGCAGGACACCGTGTATCTCTTGTCGGGTGAGCCGGGAACGGGCCGACATGCCGAACTGTCGTTCCACGTCGTCCTCGGTGTAAAGCAATACACAGCGCGCGTTTTTCTGGTCCCTTCCCGCGCGGCCCGCTTCCTGCAAATAGTTTTCCAGAGAACCGGGGATGTCAGCGTGGACAACTAGGCGTACATCGGGCTTGTCGATACCCATGCCGAAGGCGTTCGTGGCGACTATAACTTGTAGATCGCCACCGACGAAAGTCCCTTGGATGTCCTTTTTGGTCTCAGGCGGTAACCCTGCATGGAAGTGGTTCGCCCTCACTCCCTGCCCTTGCAAAAAGTTGGCTAGTTCCTCGGTATGGCGCCGCGTGGCGCAATAGACGATGGCCCCGCCGGGCTCGTCCAGTGGCAGATCGGCGATCAGTATCTGGTGGACATCAGCGTATTTCTGTCGGGTGGTCGTTTTCACCACCACGAACTCCAGGTTGGGACGTTCCGCGCCGCCGTCGAAGACCTTGAGGTCGACGCCCAGTTCGTCGCGGAAGTAATCAACGATCTCCGCTTTGACGTCGGGCTTGGCTGTGGCGGTCAGGCACAGCACGGGAGGGATCGGTTGGTCGCCGGCACTTTCGCTGATGAAACGGCCCACATACTGATAATCGGGCCGGAAGTCGTGGCCCCACTTTGAGAGGCAATGCGCCTCGTCCAGCACCCAACCGCCGATCTCTCTCTGAGCCAATGCTCGTCGGAAGGACGTGCTGCGGAGTTGTTCGGGCGCCGCCAGGACGATACCCGCGTCCCCAAGACGCACGCGATCCAACGCGGCGGCACGCTCGGGCATAGAGAGAAGACCGTTAATGGTGACGGCCGACCCGATGCCCTTGGCTTCCATTCCCTTAACCTGGTCCGCCATCAGAGCCACAAGTGGTGAAATCACCACCGTCAGCGCGGCAGTCTTATAGTGGCGGGAAAGAGCCGGAATCTGGTAACAGAGGGACTTACCGGCGCCCGTGGGCAGTATGCCCAGCACATGGTTACCGGCCATCACTTCTTCCACGATGGACTGTTGCATGGACCGACCCGTTTCGTCGGATGGTTTGGCGCGGAAACCTGGGAAGCCGAACCAACGGGTTAGCTCCTTGCAAGCATTGTGCCGCTCCCGACACCACTCACAACCGGGGTCGGTGCAGGCAATGTCCCGCAACTGCTTAACCAGTCGACCCGCCGCTGGAAACTGATGCCGAACCCAAGGAGGCATCGCGGAGTTCCCTCCAGCCACGGACAGCCAGGCGAGCGCATAAGCCAGCGCCCACCCTTTCTCCCGGGCATCCACCACAACCTTGCGCATCTGGCTCCGACAAGAACTGTCGGCCAATAGCCTGCGAATCGCGCCGACCGCCTCAGCATCGGACGGCCGCCTAGAGTTCCGCAGACGGGAGAACACCCTATCGAAACCCTCCCCGGTGTCCCCGGTAGTAAGCCAATGCCACGCCGCCAAAAGGTCAACTGGCATGTCAGCCAGGGCTTCTCGCTGGTCGCCGAACACCTCAAGTGCGAGTCTCGCGTCCAACTCCGGATCGTTGACGCGCCATCTCCTAAGTCCCCCATCCTGATAGTGCTTGACGAGACGATGATACGGGTTCCTAGGGAACGCCAGTGGATTGAGCCTAAGCGTATCCACTACGGGAAGCCGCAACAACCGCAAACTGAGGCCGACTGATCGTAAATGCGGCAAGTCAAAGTCAATGACGTTGTGACCCAAGAGGAAATCCGCACCATCAGCAAGATCGTCCAGTCTGGACAACGCCACACCCAATCCAACACGCTCCATCGACATGGTCAGAGATGCACCGGTGTCCGCTCGTACTCCCGCAACAGCCAGTATGCGGCCGTCCCGGCGTCGGACTTCAAGATCAACCGAAAGGCAACGGGACAAAGCGAAACCGTCGCTAGGAGGCTGAACAACCGACCCCTGACACCGGGTCATCTGCCCTGCCCAGACATTCCACGTCGTTGCTCAAAGCTATTCAAAACGGGCGGGTTATCGAATCGGATGCAACATTCTCAAGAGAACCATCTCGATAACCTAGCCTACCACCAGGAGATTCCGCGCTAACACCGAAGCGTTCGCAGCCG
>JAPPFC010000038.1 GCA_028824015.1 bacterium | reverse complement strand
ACCTAAACACCCCACCCCTCCAAACACGATTTGGAAATCATAGAAGCATCAAACACAGAGGCACCCCGTGGGGATCGATGCTCCACCCCTCCAGTCCCAGCAATCGACGTTGCCGATGGTCAGCAGGCCGCACACACCGGTCCGGCCAACTCCGATCGAGGAAAACCCGTCCGCTGCGGAAGTTTCTTTCAAGACGGAGGTTTCCTTAACCCTCACTTCGAAGATCCTGTTTTGTCGACTCTGCACGGCCACCTCGTACTCGACAATGGCCTCTGCCCCATGGCGAACTGTGGAGATCCGACCTGTCCAGGAGTCCCTCACGTCCAACACGACAGGATCGTTCGAACGGGCGCCGGGAGGCAAATAAACATGTTTACAGCCCGGATAGCTTCCACAGAGTTCTATGTCGTACAACTCAACCCCTTCCTCCCGGATGTTCCCGTCAAAGCCCTCTTTGACCCGCGCCCCGACACTGATCAACCGGTCGGGACCCAGAGGTAGCATCAGCAACTCGACCTCTCCTCCTGTGTGAGGTGGAGCAATGGTGTAGGTGGCCGTGCCCCCGGGATGAACCATCACCTTGTTGGGGTCTATCCAACCCAAGTGGAAGAGATTGTGCGCATTGGTGCCTATCACTTGCCCCAGGCTGGCCATGATGTCCATCCTGGTGTGGAGAGGCTCTGATGCTGGAGAGCTCCGGTCCCTGTGATTGTGCGGCCAACCGAAAGCGTGACCGATCTCGTGCCCGTACAACGTGGTGTCATAGATGCCAGAGTTGTCGACCCAGACACCCCTGGCATAACGCTGGTCTTCCGAACCTACCCCTCTCCAGCTCAAGCCGCCAGTCCCATAACCCACGGCAGCACCAACAAAGATGTTCGAACCTTCAGGAAAGCCCGTCAGGCCCTCCCTGTTACGGCAGTTCTGCAGAACTTGGGCGACATCGCGCGGGGGATCGGCGCCGTATTGGAACCGGATGTCATATCTCCCACCCGACAGCCACCGGAAATAAGGGTTGACTTCACGGTGGAGATAAGTAACAATGTCCTCCCGCACCGGCGCGTCTTCGCAAACCCACACATTCCACAGGTCCCTTCCGATAGAGATGGTTTGCAGGCTTTCCCGTCCTGGTGCGTAAGCCAACGCCGATAGTTGGTCGGAAGCTCTAAGCGCTCTAGCCAAGAACGACGCCATAGTGTCTCTGTTGACGGTGTCGTTGGGACAGAAAAGGAGGGGATCAGCACTACATCCTCGGGTGATACCAGCATCCAGGATGGATTCCACCGCCTCGGCATAGGAAGCACCTTCGGGGATGTCCACAAACGACGACGTTGGCTCTCCGGTCTTGAGGGGAAGTCGGAACGCCTTCTGCAGGAAGATGGCCATCTCCGAACGGAGCATCGGATCTGTTGGCCGATAGCTGTCGGAAACTTGGCTATCGGACAGACCCAATGCACCCAGCGTTTCGACGAACGGCACGTACCAAGAATGTGGCCATCTGTGCTCTTGTGACAGGATCCCCGGGACAGTAACGCGGACCATCGAGATCACACCCCACGGTGAGCCCTCGCCTAACGATGTAGAGGATATCCGCCTTATGGGGGTTCTCTTCGATATCCACAAACCCGCGCCCCTCCTCAGGCAAAATGTCCTGGGCTAAAGCTGGTGTTACGACCACTCCAAAGAGCCCGAATACCAGAGTCGCAACGCCAATATAGGATCGCATTGCCTCAAGTCCTTCTTGTGCCGGCCCTTGCCATCCGAAGTATGGCACTTAGCCACCCCGGATGAGGGCAGAGCATCATCCTTTATTCACGAGAGAAACATGCCTGCTGAGGAGTCGTGGTGCGAAGCTGCCAATGCTGCGAGGAACACAATTCCCTGGGGAAGAGCATTGGACAAGGGTAGGGCCCTTGCGGAACGTCAGTCAGACTTGCCCGACACATTCAGGAGGCCCCTCCCTTGGACGACAAAACCACAGAAACCGCAGGTAGGGCGCTAGGGTTGTGAAGGGGTGGGTTGGGTCCCGCAGCCCATCTGCTCGGGGCTCACATTGCGGAGTGACAGCTCTGCAAGACCTCCTGCAAACCATCGACCTCTAAGCCGAAAGGATGCCATTAGTGGCTGACTACCTTGCCTGGCTCGAAGAAGAAAAAGAAAAACGGGAAGGGTCAAGCTGATGGGTATGCTGACGCTGGTCCTAGGCGTCTCAGTGGTGATCTGTGCAGGCGTGCTCATCGAGGAGCACCAGCGGATCCACGGGGCCCGGTGGTCCCTCACACGATGGTGGGAACGCCGCCAAGAACGCCAATTCCGACAGCGGTCCCCCTTCACCCTCCGCTAATAAACCGAGCCGCAACTCCCCAGTGGGGTACCCGGGTGCGGGTCACAGAAGGCTCTTCACCGGCTACTGCTGGTGCCCAACCTCCAATCCAGGCGATCGTTGGCTACGCAGGTGGAGTGTGGATCTCGGCTGCGTTGAAGGTGTAGTTGAAGCGGCGGCACCAGATGGCGACCGTCTGGTAGTCGTCCAGGTTCACTTCGGGGGGCACGATGTAGTTCTGGTTTCCCTGGTTGCCCTTCAGGTCTCCCAGCGAAAGGTACGCCACCTCCGAATAGGCGCCTCGGTCGTCCACCAGGGGCGCCGCGGAGAGGATCACCAGCAGGTCGGGTCCGTTGGAGACGTCGAGGTCCTCGAAGCGGACCACGTGGGAGCCGTCGGGCTGGCGGTAGACCAGCACCGTGCCCGTCCCGGGGTGCCCGATGCTGATCCACTCCGAGACGGAGAGCAGCACCGGCCCCTCCGGAACCGTGGTGGTGGTAGGTGGTGCTGTTGTGGTAGTGGGCGCCGCCGTGGTGGTGGTAGCAGCGGCGGTCGTGGTGGTAGCAGATTCCTCCGCACCCGGCGTGGTGGTGGACGTGGTGGTGACCGGTGGGTCTTCCTGCTCCTCCTCGGTAGCCGGGGTGAAACCCCGTTCCGGATCCTCGCCGGTCGGCTCAGTCGTATCCGGAGTGGTGGTGGTAACGGGATCATCCGGCGCCATGGTCGTCGGCGGCGAGGTGGTGGTGGGAGCGGCGGTGGCCGGGGCTGACCCGGCGGCGGTGGTGGTGGTTGCGATCGCCACCGGCGCCGGGAAGGCCTCGTCCACGACCTCGTCGATGAACAGCTTGTGCGGTTCGAAGTAGGCGATGACGAAGATCCCCAAAGCCACCGCAATCACGGCGACGGTGATCTTGACTCGTGTGCTGAGTCCCAGCAAAAAACGCACGATGCGCATGTTCTAACCTCCTGGACCCGACCGGCCGCTCCTAGCGGTGCAGGTCGGGATCATCCTGGATCATCCGGGTGCGGATGGTGAATACCGAATCTCCTGACAGAACCCCTCCCCTGCCGAACAGACGACCGCCCTCCCAGTTGGAGAGCCCCAGTTCGGGGCGGTTCAGGGCGAACTGGCCGTCCACCCAGCGGGTGAACCCGTTGCCCACGAAGGGTGCGTCCACCGTCTCGTAGAAGCGCTGCTGAGAGGCGGGGTGGTCGTCGATCAGGCTCACAACCAGCTTGGGGCTGAGGGTGTTGAACCACTCGACGGCCTGCTCCACCGAGTCCACGGTCGTGAGGGTCACCTCCGGGCTCTCCTCCCACTCCCACTCGAGGCCCAGCCGGCTGTGGGAAAGGCTTTCGGTTATCGGCTCCGTCACCGTCCCCTCGGCGCGGGTGACCGTGCCGGACCGGAACCAGTGTGAGGGTACCAGTCCCTCGTCTCCCTCGGTCACCCACAGCTTGGGATTGACGCCCCGGCTCCGGGCGGCCTCCTCGAGAGCGTCGAGGAACAGAGGCGCCAACTCCTCGGCCCTGGAGCGGACCACCGCTGATGACCGAGTTGAACCGCATTTCCTCGCACCTGGTGGCCCTGGCCACCAACGGGATGGACATCGGGGCCATCTCCATGATGATGTACGGGTTCCGCGAGCGGGAGTTGATCCTTTCATTCTTCGAGAAGACCACCGGCCTTCGGATGAACCACAACTACATCCGCCCCGGCGGGGTGGCCGCCGACCTTCCGCCGGGATGGCGGAAGGACGTGGCGAACATCCTGAAGACAATCCCGGCCCGGCTCGGCGAGTACGACGACCTCCTGAAAGAGAATCCGATCTGGCTGTCGCGCACCCAGGGCGTGGGAGTGATCACCGCCGACGAGTGCCGCGCCTACGGCATCACCGGCCCCATCCTGCGGGGAACGGGAGTGGATTGGGACCTGCGCAAGGTGTTCCCCTACTCGGGGATCGAACAGTACGAGTTCGACGTGCCGGTGGGGACCCAGGGCGACGTCTACGACCGCTACCGGGTGAGGGTGGAGGAGATCGTGCAGTCGCTCCGGATCGTGGAGCAGGCCGCCGACATGATGCCCAAGGGCGACTTCCGCGCGGACGACCGGAAGGTGACGCCTCCTCCCCGGGCGCGCATCGACGAGTCGATGGAGGCGCTGATCCATCACTTCAAGATCTTCACCGAGGGCTTCCGCCCGCCCCCCGGAGAGGCCTACACGGCGGTTGAGTCGCCCCGCGGCGAACTGGGGTGCTACCTGGTGTCGAACGGCGGCGGGATGCCCTGGCGCTGCCACGTCCGCGCCCCGTCCTTCTACAACCTCCAGGCCCTGCCGGTGATGCTGGCCGAATCGATGGTGGCCGACACCATCGCCACCATCGCCTCCCTAGATCCCGTGATGGGAGACGTGGACCGCTAGGACCGACGGGCGCCGATCTCATCCGCTCTGGGTGGCGACTGGGAGTTTCGCAGGATATTCTTTCCAAACGCTAAAGGATTACCGGAGTTGTATTACCCGAATCCCAGGTGAATTCGCATTGTCTATCGCTTGACAAGCAACGGCGCTTCGAGCTAAAATTGGAGCCGCAAGGTCCTCGAGGGGACACCGAAGACCGGAAGGGGCAAAGTCATGGCGGTAGACACTCTGATTGCCGAGGAAGGCTGGGCGGGAAGACCCGCCACCAAAGGCGACCTCATGGTTGTGCAGACCCACCTGGAGGGCAAGATCAAGGATGTGGAAAGCATGATCAAGGACGTCCGGATCGAAATGGGCAACGGGGACAACAGTCTGAGGGTGGAATTCGCGAAGTTGCGGGTGTCGATAGCGTGGATGACCGTTGGGATCACGACCCTGCTGGGAGGTCTCATTACCCTGTTCGAGTTCCTTTCGTAAGAGAACCGAGCCCGACGCGTTCAGGGTTGTCCCAGAGGACGAGATCGATGTCCATTATGACATTCGACAGCTTGCCCGGAACAACAAAGCAAGGGCGCAGCAGTTCGTGTCGGAACCGCTACCGATCCGAACGAAGTTGCTGACTTTGTTACGTGGGTTCCCCTTAACCACCACTGCTGCTGGCGATCTCAGTAGTAACTAGGGATGTCTGTTCAACAGTTCGAGTTGTTGGTAATACTGCGCCACTGCGTTGTTGGCCGCTGCTTGATTCCGGGTGTATCGGGCGGGCATGGTTGGATTGGTCCAGCGTCCTGCGGTCATCAACTGAGCCAGAGTGGCGCCGTGGGCTGCCAAGTCCTGCGCCATACCTATCCGGCAACTGTGCCCGCTGTACCCGGGGCCGAGGCCATCTCTCTCGGCAATCGCTTTGATCCGCATGGAGAGATGGGAGCCACTCAGACCGAACACCGACTCGTGGCGCTGGGCACCTGCGGGCCGCATCCGCTCCAGCGCCGCCACGGTGGACGGCGCCAGGTACATCACCGCGCCTTTTCCCTCAGGATCCGTTTTACTGTGACGTATGGTCAACCGTCCCGACCCGTCCTCCGCGCGGACAATGTCACCCCAGATCAGGTTGGCGGCTTCGCCCCGCCGCAGTAGCCCGTCACGCATCACCTGCACAAGCGCCAGGTCCCGGAGCACGATCCGGCTGGGCGGTGACCCTCCGGGTGGGTCGAAGTGCGCCAGGATCCGATGGAGGTCCCCGCCCGTCAGTCCCTTCACCTGTGACGGACGACGGCCCTGTCTTGCGGCTTCCCGCGCCAAACCCGACAGCACCCTGCGGACCAGTTCGGTGGCCGTTGGATCCTCCAAACCGGCTTCTCGGTGAGCAGCCGCGATGGCGGCTCTCGCCACTTGCATCGTACTGATCGACTTGCCCTCATCCGCCAGGCTGGTCAGCCATTCAGCCACCGCCGCGGGATGAGCCGGCCGCGCCGCCACCCCTCGCTTCGCCGCATGGCTGGCCCACGCTGAGAGGTAGGTCCGATATGCGGCTTTGGTGTTGGGGGATCGGCTCTTGCGAGCTGCATCCAGCACCCGCTCCCAGTCCTTGGCTGGGAGACGGACATCGGAAGGGGGAATATTTGTCGGGACATGATCTGGCATAGTGCTGGTCATAGCTTTCCTTTCCGCCGTCGATCACTTCAACCACAACGGTGACACCCGTAAAGTGGCGGCAACTGCCGCTTGATTCCAAATTGGATTACCAGCCGACGTGGGCAACTGCGGAGAACTCGTAGTGGTCAGCCGTTACATGCGTAAAGACATTTATCCCGTACGCGCTGTACTGGGCGGGGTAAACGATGTGAGCGCCGCCCGCTGTGGCACGATGCTGATGCCCACCGTAGACGATCGCTGGATCGGTGTCGCTGTACACCGAGACCAGAACTAAATGCTCCGCCGAGGTGAACCCAGACGACTACCAGACGGTGGCCATCTGGCGCCGCCTGTTCAACTACACCTTCAACGCGGCCGAAATCCACGCTCCACCGGCGGAGCTAACTGGCCTCGGCTGGACTAGCGGAGGGTGAAGGGGGATCGTTCTCGAAACTGGCGTTCTTGGCGGCGTTCCCACCATAGAGTGAGGGACCATTGCGCCCGGTGGATCCGCTGGTGCTCATCGATGAGCACCACCGCACAAATCACCACCGCGACGCCTAAAACCAGCGCAAGCACACCCATCAGCGTGACTCCTGCCGTCTTTCTCTTTGTTTTGCGAGCCAAGCAAGGTTGCCCTGCGACTGGGTGGCATTCGGCAACGGTTTGAACACCTCTGCAAAGAGGTGATATCGGACATCTCTGTGACAGTCGTAAGGCCCTGCCGCTTCCTCCGCAACATAGGCCGAACAGTCCTCATCGATCACAAAGCGAGGCTGTTCGTCGCAACTGCGACTGCTGGAGTCAGGCACGTATGGCATCCTTTCGGCCTAGGGTTTGCTGTCTTGTCGGAGGTCACCGTTCGCAATGTGAGTCCCGCTCAGGTGGGCTGGGGGAACCCCAACCAACCCTAACGCTCGCCCTGCGGTTTCTGTGGTTTTGGTTGTCAAGGGAGGAGCCTCCCAATGGTGCCGAGGGAGTCCGCTTGGCGTTCATTGAGACCGTCCGCTAGTGGCAGGGGGTTTCCGAGAGAGTTGTGACGATGCCCACATCTGCCGAAGCACCAGGACCAGCCAAGGGAAAGTGGGCCACGACCCGGAACTTGCTGAGATAGATATTGTCCTGCCAATAGAAGAGTCAGGGGGTCTTGTTCTTAATAGAGAGGAGGCTCCCCGTGGGGGGGAGCCTCCTCGTTGGGACAGTAAAACCTGAAAGGTTTTAGTCTGTTGACGTTATCTCGAAGACGCTGGAACCGTC
>JAPPFC010000003.1:6389-7735 GCA_028824015.1 bacterium | reverse complement strand
CAGGGTGAGGAATTTCGGTGATCGACTCTGGGGAATTTCGATGATCGCCATCAACTGCTAGAGCTATGAGAAAGACAATGGTTCTAGGAGACACGAGAATCCCCGAACATCGTTGGCGAGGGAGTCATTGCTGAGGACATTTATCACTCCTTATGTAGGGAAAGCAGTAGCAATAGCACTGAAAGTGCCTGAGTACGAGACCAACATCGCTCCGGCGGCCGAACAGCCAAAACCCGTGGCCGGACCCGCCCCGCCGCCTCTTACATGAATCAACCGAGAAGGTTCCCCACGGCAGAGTCCGCGGCTGTTTGGTGCGCCAGGCCTTGATTGGGAACGGCCCGCGGTGGCGCGAAAGGGCCGCTAGCGGAGCCAGTTGGATGACCATTGGTACTGGCCGGTCGGCAGGTGGGCTTCTCCCACGCGGACAATGACGCCGCGGCCTCGGGTGCTTGCGAAGTTGATGTAGCAGGTGCTGCTTACGGTGGCGCCTCCGTTGGGCCCGATCGTGGTTTCGAAGCTGTGCCAATAACCGGCCGGGTGGTTGTTGAAGCCGTCGTGGGCGCAGTACACCCGGTAGGTTCCCTGGGGAAAGTTCCTCAGTTGGATTTGCAGCCAGCGGCAATCGGGGGCGTTGGCAGCGCATGGGATGCTGCCGGGCCGGGGAGCGGTGGTCGGGCCTGGTCCGCCTCGGTTGAGGAGCACGAAGTTCGCTTCGGGAGCGAGTTTGTTGGAGTCGATCCATTGGCCGTCGTGGTTGATGGAGAGGTGAACTCCGCCGCCCCGCAGGGCGGAGAAGGTGATGTAGCAGGGCTTGGTGAGGGTGGCTCGGCCGCTGGCGCCAACTTCCACAGTGAACTCCTTCCACCATCCACCGGTCGATATGGTGCCGTTGGGCCATCGGAATCCCTCGTGGATGCATCTGCCTGTGTAACTTCCCGGCGAAAATCCATCCACGGTGACGTTTATCCAGCGGCAGGACGAGTCGTTTGCCGCGCAGGGAGCGTCGTTCACGTCGGCTCCGCCGGTGGGACCTGGGTTGCCCTTGGTCGCTGTGACGGTGGGGTTCGCCGCGATGGTGACCGTCGTGCTTCCCCATGGGCCCCAGCCTGCTTCGTTGTGGGCTCGCACTCTCACCGTGTACCCCCCGGGTGACTGGTTGACCCATGTGTAGCTGGTCGTGGCGGCGCCCACTTCGCCTACACCAACTATCTGCCAGCGATCGATCGATGACCCGTTGTCGGCCGCCGTCCAACTCGCCTCGATCCGGTTTCCTCTGGCCACAGCGCGGACGTCAGGAGCCTCTGGTGGGACGGCGCCTGCCTTGGGAGTGGCGATAACCCCGGTCG
>JAPPFC010000003.1:0-6289 GCA_028824015.1 bacterium | reverse complement strand
ACGGCGGACCCTCACCGTTGTCATTGCGAGCCCGCACCCAAACCGTCACCGGCACACCATTGGAGAGATTCCCGACACGGTACGAACCAACACTCGATCCCACCGCAAAAGACCTCTCTCCGCCGCCGTCGTCAACGGTGACAACAAACCCAGTGATCGGCAACCCCCCATCATCGGAAGGAGGAGACCAGCTAACCGCCAGTTCACCATCACCCTCCACCACCCGCACATTGACAGGCTGCCCCGGAACCGTCGTCCCAGCCATGGGGGTGCCGGTTACCCGGGTCGACGGCGGACCCTCACCGTTGTCATTGCGAGCCCGCACCCAAACCGTCACCGGCACTCCGTTAGGGCGGCTCCCGATACGGTACGAAAGCTCATTCGGGCCCAATGTCACACGGACCGCAGCAGAGCCGACGGTGAACCAGAGGTTGTACTCGGTGATCGGCAATCCCCCGTCATCGGAAGGAGGAGACCAGCTAACCGCCAGTTCACCATCACCCTCGACCACTCGCACATTGACGGGCGCACCAGGCACCGTCGTGGCAACGCCTGGCGTGGCTGTTGCAACCGCGGGCTGGCTCGAGCCAACGCTGTTGTCGGCCGTCACTCTGATCGTGTAGGTGACGCCATTGGTGAGGCCGGTGATAATCGCCCTTGTGTCACTGACGGTCCTCGTGTCTGGAGGACCCCGTCCGTCGTCGACTGAGACGGTGTAACCGGTCAACCACACCCATCCACGATTACTGAGGGGGGGTTCCCACCTGACGGTGACCTGGCGATCCGCCGTGGCTACCGACACTATCCGTGGAGGGTTGGGAACCGAGTCGTCTTGCCCAGGTTTCCCACCCGGACACTGCTGTCCGTTCGGCAGCGTCGGACCCGGAGGCCATCCCGCCTGGGCTCGTTGAGCACAGGCAATGTGAGTGGTGTCCAGGCTGTTCGTGCCGCGGTAGGACATCAGTGAATCGTCGTCGGGGTCGTAAACCCTTTCGTTGTGGTATTCACCTAAAGGCGTAGCGGAGCCAACCCTTTGGTGCGGGTGATGGAACGCGAATCTGCTGTGCCCTATCTCGTGGGCGACCACGTCAAGATACCGGACTTCGCTCCAGAAATGGTGGGCCATTGGCTGCACTGCCGGGCCAACTCCGAGCCGGGCGAACCCCGCAACAACGCTAGGCCTTACGTCAACCAACATGACCAGTTGGGGATGTCCCTCCTGTTCTATGGCGGCATAGGAACAGGGATCCCAGTCATCTGGGTGTGCCCACAAGGTATGAAGAGTGATCCCGTCCCAATCGAGATCCGGGGATACGATCCCACCGGTCACGAAACGCATATCCACCTCTCCTGAGGACTGCTCCCGGTAGAACGGAGCGACCCTCTGATTGAGCATGTCGGTGGCGCTCCGCAGGTGGGCAATCCTATACCTACCTTCTCTGGCGCATATATACACCGGCAGTTCGATACGACCAGTGGTGACAACATTCGCCAGATTGGCCGACTCCTCGGGAACGGGGAGCACAAGGTCGATGAATGGTCCGGGCGGGTCGGGTGGCAAACCCCGACCGGCAAGGTTGTGCCACAGCCCTATGACGTATACCGCCATCTGGGATCGCGCCACTGGCAGGCTCGACTTTCCGTGTTCAATACTCGGTATCACCCTTAGCGAGTGCAGGCATTCGACGGCCTCGTCCAGTTCCGAGCCGTGGCTGGGACAACTCATCCCCGCCTTCTCGTAGGTCCGCAGCAGGAACCGTGCGATCTGTGATACCGTCAGTTCCGCCAGGGGGTCATAGGTGGACGGTGATGTGCCCTTGGTGATTCCAAGGTTGTATATGCAAGCAATGTCGATTTCGTGGGCAGTGCCCGTCACGTCCCGAAAGGGCGTCCCGCCTGCCGGGCATGGCCGATCGAGGACATCTCGCCACAGACGCACCAGGAAGGATGCCATCTGTTCTCTGCTGACGACCCGATGGGGACTGAACTTCCCGCCTCCGGTACCCACCGACAGACCCAGGGATCTCATGCACAGGATGTATGCAGCTCCGTAATCGTCCGACGCCACATCGGTGAACTGGTCTATCCCGGAAGCGCCACACAGATCCCGGGCCTCCGCACCCCTGCTCTGAGCAACTGTGCCGGACTGAAGCGGCGCGTGGGCTTGAGGATGCCGAACAGCCGCATCTACCTCCGACCTGCCCTCGGCCGCCCCTGCCGGTGGGACTCTGGAAACATCAGCCGAGTACGCCTCGGCGCCTGGTGGAGCACCCATGGCATCAACCGGATCAACACTCAGAATCGACAGCAACAACACCACCAGCGACGCTGCCGTCAGCAGTGGTCGACCGACCCCTACCCGCACGACCTACACACCAGCATCACTTGTTGGCATTCCTCCCAAAGCGCGGCGAATCCGGCAGGTCCGGAATGGCCGGTCCTTTGGGAGTCCCTTGCACAAGAACTGAGGCTTGGCGCCGACAGGTCGTCTGGCGATCCACCGGGGACCGCCACGGTCGTGCCACCCCCGCTAGGAAGCAGGGACCTTCGTGACGGTCCAGAGCCCCTCAAGCCCTCGACTCTCCACGATTCACACACAACTTCTCCCAGGTCATCGGGATTTAGTGGCACGGCATTACACCGATAAACACCGCAGGAAGTCCCCGCAACATTCACTTTTCAACCACTCTCACTCACCCTGGCTTTCCTGGATGGCTTTGGATTCCGAGGAATATAGTAGTGGCTACAACATTTGCTACCATCTCGCCATTGTGTTCGGCTGGAGTCCACTCGGAGACGCGATCTGATGGATCTGCGGGGGCGTTGGGTTCGTGTCCGGGTGGTCCGCGGATTGGCGTTTGCGGCCGTGTTAGCGGCGGTGCTGGCGGCCGCGCTTCCGGCGGCCGTGGCCCAGCAGGATGCGCCGTACGGGGACATCCCTTCGGGGGCGTTCTACACGGAGCCGGTGACGACCCTTGCCGCCAGGGGGGGGGGTGTTTGCGGGTACTGAGTGTGATGAGGGGTTCTGCCCCGAGGATGACATAGACCGAGCCACGGTGGCGGTGTGGACTGTGCGGGTGTTGGACGGAGCGGATCCGTGGCTGGAGCGTCCCGCAAAACACCGGCTCGTACGGCTCGGCCACCCTGACCTACACCGTCGAGTACCAGCAGAGCGGCGACACCGATGCCTGGTCCAGCAGCGGCGTGACCGTCACCGGCACATCGGCGGAGATCACCGGTCAGGTGTGGCGGCACCTGCGAAGGTTTCAGGCGACAGACTCCACAAACGCCAGCTTCCGGGTCGTCCCCCTCAACTACTTCAGCGGCATCTTCGGCGGGTACTGCAGCAACTCCGAGGCCACCAACGAGGCCAAGACCAAGGGGATCCCCACCGCGGGCCGCAATCCCTGGGCGAACGGAGACTGCTAGCCCAAAGGGGCCGTTCAGGTCCGCCGGGTGAACCCGCGCCACCCCACACTCCTGGGGTGTTTGTGTTCAGTCGTCGTCCGGGGTGGGGGTTGGAGCGGTTGGGCGGATCGACGCGACGAAGCGTTCCATCAATTCCTTCCACGCCGCTGACGTGGGTGGTCCGCTGCTTCGAGGCTCTGCCAGGGCGGCGAGCCGAACGCCGAGGCTGAGCGTCTGGCACGAGAGCACGATCGCCTCGGTGCTTAGATTCTGATCGATTTCGCCGTTTGCCTTGCCGTGGTCGACCACCTGGGTGAGCGCGTCGGCCTCGATGTCGAGTGCATGTGCCAGATCTGCTCTGAGAGAGGGATCGCGGCGGGCGCTCACGCAAGCTTCGAGCATCAGGTTGCCGGCCTCGTCGTCTCGTTGCGTGTCCACCAGCCCGCCCCCGAGGGCTGCGAGCTTCTCTGGAGTTGTCAAGTCGGCGCGGTTGGACACCGACAGGGTGTTGCGGGAGCCGTGTTGTTCAACCGCCGCTATAAACAGTTCCCGTTTGGTGGGCCATCGCGAGTAGACCGCCCCCGTGGACAGCTCGCACAGGCGGGCGACATCGATTACCCGGGCCGCTTCGTAACCCTTGGCGCCGAACACTCGAGCCGCAGCTTCCAAGATGTGCTCACCCACCTCACGCGAGCCGCGACGAAGGTTTGAACGCTCAGAACCCGTCAGTGACAAACCCTGCATGAGCCGATCATGTTATCAACAGAACAGAGGAATTGGACTGACCCAATCCCAGCGGTGCCGTGGAAATGCCGAGACGTCCCCCCACCCGAGGAGTATTCGAGGGAGGAGGCGACTCGCAACTGGAAGGCGACGTCCGGATGACCCACCCCTAACGAACCGCGCCGGGGTGAAACCATCGGCCGAGTTTCGCCATCCCGAGGCACAGCCTATTCCCATCAGAAACCGGCGTGAGTGGCCCTGTTCTCCAACTCGGATGGCCAGATGAAGGCGAAGAGGGTTGTCTAGTTGGCCATCAGATCAACAGACACGTAACCGATCTTCTAGCCGAACCCTTCGACAGCGGCTGATTTCACTCGTTCGGCTTGCGCCTTGCAATCGCGGTCACCCGTTTTGCCCGCTTTGAGGGAACGCTCACCGACTCTCAGTTCCGCTCTATTACCCCGCAGGCCACTCGGTCTCCAGCGCCAGGTTCAGCGCCGTAGGAATCCGGTTTAGCGTGAATGATGATCGCCGAGCCGTCGGAGTCAAACACAGATGTCTCGGCATCAGCCGCCAGGGTCACCTGGTCAGTGAAGACGTCCGCCCGGGCGGTACCGTCGCTCCCGGCGTAGATATTCGGTAGGTCGCCGGCATGTGACCCGTCGGGATGCATGAAACCGTGGCCGTGGTCGGTTGGAGCGAAGTGTCCACCGGCAGCCGAAAAATCCGGTGTGCAGGCACCTACCGAGTGGATGTGGAAACCGTGGGTACCCGGAGTTAGGTCCTTGACATCGGCCGAGATCAACACTCCGTTAGGGCCCTGCGCCAAGGTGACAGTTCCCATCGGAATACCGTCCGGGCTCGACATCGATGCCACCGCAGTGGCACCCACCCCGGATGGCTCATCCTCGCCACACGCGGCCAGGACCAGGGGGATGAGCACCACCAATGCTATGAGCGTCCATCGTGCCTTCACCGTCTCCCCATATTCTATCCTCGGTGACCGCGTCGTGGCGGTCTGGCACCGTGTGGGTGGCGGCTCTTCTGCCCGGACGTGAACCTGAATCTCCTACATTCCCACTTTCCTTACTTTGTTTTCCGAAAGCTATGGGCTCCGCAGTGTGGCCACCACCTGTGAACTGCGACTCCCTTCGGGCTCCACATTTGGCAGGCTTTGCGGTGCCGCGGGTCGAGGCGGGCCTTGCCTCTAGACCGGTGCGGATGGTCGTCGACTTTGCCGGGGGAAGGTCTGCAAGTGGGTCCGGGTGTTATAGTGGGAATAAGTTGTAGTAACTACTATTTTTCTTAGGAGGTGGTCGCGTGTCCCCCAAGCTTCCGCTTCGCAGGTCTTGCCGCGAGCACAAGGGGTGGGAGTCTTGACAAGGAACCGGTTATCGGTTGTCTCCGGGCGGCGGCGCGATCAGGGGTTCGGTGCTGGTTGATGGTTCCGTATCGTCGGCTGGACCCATATGGCCCCCAGCGGGCCGTGGCGGCACCCGTGTGAGACGGCTGCGGGCCACTTTGCTGGCCGCGCTGGCTGGGGTTGGGTTGTTGGCCGGCCCGGTTGTGCCTTCGGGGGCGGCCTCGTCCGCCCGGCCTGCGGCGGTGACCGGGTTGAGCGTGCAGGCGGGCGACGCGCCCGGCGAGCTTCACGTCAGCTGGGATCCCCATCCGGACGGCGCGGTCGACCACCGGGTGAGGTGGACGCCTGCCGACCAGGACTTCAAGCCGAAGAAAGACACGGACTGGAACGCGTTCCCCGTCGACAACGAGTTGACAATCTCAGGCCTCTGGCCCGGCCAGTCCTACAAGGTGCAGGTGCGGGCCCGCTTCAGCGGTCCCAACAGCCTGTGGAGCCCGGCGGTCACCGGCACGGCGGCCGAGACCACCCCGCTCACCATAAAGATCGACCCGAAGTTGACGGATCTACCCGGACAGCCGGTCGGGTATGGCGACGCGACCGAGGCGGACCAAGCCTCGGTGGTGTGGTCGGCAACGCTCACAGTGGGGGTGGACGACTCGTCGCCGGCGGCATCGGGCTATTCGAGATGGGCGGGGTTGGGCGCGCTGTCGGAGCGAGGGCTCACGCTGGGCGGCACCTCGATGCGGGTGATGGTGATCGTGCAACTGGCGGGAGGCCTCTTCCTGGTCATGGACC
>JAPPFC010000005.1 GCA_028824015.1 bacterium | reverse complement strand
CATGGGGGGTTTGCGCCGCCACATGCCCGACACCTACCGCACCTTCGTGATCGGCTCCCTGGCGCTGGCCGGGGTTTTCCCCCTGTCGGGCTTCTGGTCCAAGGACGAGATCCTGGCCACCCTCGGTTACGAGGGATACACCCTGGTGATGTGGATCGCGGTGGCGGGCGCCTTCGTGACCGCCTTCTACATGGCGAGGGCGGTGGCGCTCACCTTCTTCGGTGAGTACCGGGGGCATGGCGAACCTCACGAGTCGCCCCCGATCATGACCCGCCCCCTCTGGGCCTTGGCGGTCCCCGCCGTCCTGGTCGGGGTGGTGAACATCCCAGGGTTGAAGCTGCCGTGGATCGGGAGCTTCACCGACTGGCTCTCGGTGCGGAGCGTGCCGATGGGCGATCACCACGCCGAGGCCATCGACCTGGGCCTCGCCGCGGCGGGTCTGGCCGCAGCCGTGGCCGGTCTGTGGCTGGGGTGGATCGCCTTCGGGCCGTCCGCCGCCCACCGTCCCGACCGGGACCGGGTGGAGATCCCGGTGCTGTACCCGCTCCTGCGCCAGAAGTACTACCTCGACCACGCCGCCCTGGGGTTGGTGTGGGTGATCCGCCAACCGGCGGCCCGGGCGGTGAACTGGGTGAACGACTACGTGATCGACGGGGTGGTGAACGGAGTCGGAGCGCTGTGTCAGCGCCTGGCCGACCTGCTGTACGGCGGGGTCGACCAGCACGGCATCGACGGGGTGGTGCACGGCCTGTCGTGGGGCACCTCGGGAATGGGGGGCCTGATCCGCCGGATTCAGAGCGGCCGGGTTCAGCAGTATGCTGGCCTGCTGGTGGCGGGTCTGCTGCTGCTGGCGGTCGTGGTCCTTTTCGTCCTATGAGATACCGAATGGGAGACTGATAAATGGATTTGTTGGATAGCTGGGCTCTGACCCTGATCGTCTTTCTCCCACTGGTGGGAGCGCTGGTGGCCCTGGCCATCCCCAAGGAGCGGGAAGAAACGGTGAAGCAGTGGACGCTCCTGGTGAGCGTGGTGACCCTGGTCCTTGCCGTGGTGGTGGCCGCCCGCTTCGACTTCGGTGCGGCCGGTGGTTTCCAGTTCGAGGTGGACCTTCCCTGGATCAGCGCGATCGGCGCCAACTACCACATCGGCATAGACGGGATCAGCCTGCCGCTCCTGGTGCTCTCGGCCCTGGTGGTGGTCCTGTGCGTGATCTACTCCTGGCACCACTGGGACGAGCCCCGCAACCCCCGGGCCTTCCTGGTCCTGATGATGATCCTCGCCACCGGGATGAACGGGACCTTCGTGGCCCTCGACCTGGTGCTGTTCTTCATCTTCTTCGAGTTGGTGCTCCTTCCCATGTACTTCATGATCGGCATCTGGGGAGACCGCACCATGCGGAAGATCCCCGGGTTCCGCAAAGAAGTGGAGACCCGCCTGTACGCGGCGATCAAGTTCTTCATCTTCACCCTGTTCGGGTCGGCCTTCATGCTGCTGGGCTTCCTGGCCCTCTATTTCAAGTCGGGGTCGGGAGGCCAGCAGTCCACCTTCGACATCCCCGAGTTGATCGCCCGCGGGCACCTCTTCCAGGGCACCTTCGCCTGGCTGGTGTTCGGGGCGATGTTCCTCGGCTTCGCGGTGAAGGTTCCGATGTGGCCCTTCCACACCTGGCTCCCCGATGCCCACACCGCCGCGCCCACCGTCGGGTCGGTGCTGCTGGCCGCCATCCTTCTAAAGCTCGGCTCCTACGCCTTCATCCGGATCGCCATCCCCATCCTCCCCGAGACCGCCCGCGACTGGGCGCCGGCCATCGCGGTGCTGGCGGTGATCGGGATCATCTACGGTTCCCTGGCCTGTCTGGCCCAGACCGACGTCAAACGGTTGATCGCCTTCTCGTCTGTGGGCCACATGGGGTTCGTGATGCTGGGCATCGCCACCCTCACCGAGGTTGGTATCAACGCCGCCATCATCGGGATGGTGGCCCACGGCCTGATCACCGGTCTCCTGTTCTTTCTGGCCGGGTCGATCCACCACCGCTACCACACCCGGGAGATGTCGCGCTTGGGCGGCAACCTCAAGCTGATGCCCGTCATGGGCGGGATCCTCGGGTTCACCGCCATGGCCAGCCTGGGCCTGCCCGGCCTGGCCGGGTTCTGGGGCGAGTTCATGGCGCTCCTGGGTTCCTACCAGCCCCTGCCGGGCCTCTCCACCTCCTTTTTCCGCACCGCCATGGTGATCGGCGCCATCGGAACGGTCCTCACCGCCGGCTACATGCTCTGGATGCTCCAGAAAGTCAACCTGGGCGAGCCGTCGTCGGAGTGGGCGGGGAAGGAATTCCACGACGTCGACCGCTACGAGATGGCCGCCTGGGCGCCGCTGATAGTGCTGATCGTGGCGGTGGGCGTCTATCCCAGGCTGGTCTTGGGAGCGACCACCGACGCGGTGGTGGGCCTGGTGGAGACGGCGTTCCGGGCCGTCGGAGGCTAGGCAGTGCCGCGGATCGACTGGCTGGCCATCGCGCCCGAGGTGGTGGTGGCCGCAGCACTCTTGGTGGTGCTGGCAGTCGATCTGTTCCTGCCCCGGGAGCGCAAGTACTGGGTGGCGGCGCTGGCCGTGGTGGGGACCACCCTGGCCATGGTGCCGGTGATCCTCATGGCGGTCTCCGGCGACAACTACTCGATGTTCGACGGTTCCTATGTCGTGGACGAGTTCGCGCTGGTGCTGAAGGGTGTGTTCCTGGTGGCGGGCTACCTGGTGCTCCTCATCTCGGTCTCCTACATCGAGTCCGACCGCTACTACCAGGGCGAGTACTACCTGCTCCTTCTGTCTTCGCTGTTGGGTTCGATGGTTCTCACCTCGGCGCGGGACCTGGTGGTGCTGTTCGTCGCCCTGGAGTTGACCACCGGCCCGCTGTTCCTCCTGGCCGGGTGGCGCAAGGGCGACCTCCGCTCCAACGAGGCCTCGCTCAAGTTCTTCATAATCGGGGTGCTGTCCACCGGCCTGATGCTGTACGGGATGTCGCTCCTCTTCGGTCTCACCGGGGAACTGTCCTTCGACGGCATCCGGGAGGCGATCTCGGCGGAAGGGATGGCCTCCGAGCCGGTGCTGGGCCTGGCGGTGCTCCTCATCCTGGTGGGGTTCGGCTTCAAGGTCTCGGCGGTCCCCTTCCACTTCTGGGCGCCGGATACTTACCAGGGGTCTCCTCCGCCGGTGACCGCCTATCTCTCGGTCTCCTCCAAGCTGGCCGGGTTCGTGGCCATGCTGGCGGTGATCTACCTGGCTCTCCCGGCGGTGACCGACTTCTGGGGCCCGGCGTTGTGGCTGATGGCGGCGGTCTCCATGACCGTGGCCAACCTGTCGGCTCTGCGCCAGTCCCATCTGATCCGCCTGCTGGCCTACTCGTCTGTGGCCCAAGCCGGGTTCATGCTGGTTCCCTTCGCCGGAGGCGCCATTGCCACCGACGGCCTGTCGGAAGGCCTGGGCGCCACCGTCATCTACCTGGTCATCTACGCGGTGATGAACCTGGGCGCCTTCGCGGTGGTGATCGCCGGAGGGCGGCGCATAGGAAGCTACGAGATCCCCGACTGGCGCGGTCTGGGCTCCTACTCGCCCCGCTTGGGGGTGATGCTGGCGGTGTTTTTCCTGTCGCTGGCCGGACTGCCTCCCCTGGCCGGGTGGTTCGCCAAGTTCGTGATGTTCCGGGCGGTGCTCATCTCCACCGGCCCGGCGGGAGTGTGGCTGGCGGTGATCGCGGCGGTCAACGCGGTGGTGGCCTTCTATTACTACGCCCGGGTGGTGAAGAGCGCCTGGTTCGACCCGGCGCCCGACGAGATCCCCGAGGAAACCGAGACCGGCCCCACCGGGCCTCTCTCCCTGGCCATGGGCCTGGCGCTGGTAGTTGTGCTGGTGGTGGGAGTGTTCCCGGGACTGGCCACCTTCTTCGGCGACGCCGCCGCGGCGCTGGTCCCCTGACCGGAGAAGGTAACCGAACGCCGCTCGAGGTTGTCCGGCGCCTTCCGCCGGTCTCACAGTCCGGCCCCAAGGTACTATGAATAATGTCGAAGACGCCTTGGAAGGAGGGATGGACGATGAGGGATATGGAGATGGCATCGCCGGGACAGGATGTTGTGGACCGCAGGCTGCCTACCATGTCGAAGGAGGAGACTGCCCGCCTGGGCAGGGAGATCTACCAGCGGGACATCCGCCCGCAGGTGGAGGCGGACCACTTTAGAGAGGTGGTCGCCATCGATGTGGAGACCGGCATTTGGGCTCTCGGCCGCGATGTGTCGGGGGCGGTAGAGCGTCTGTGGGAGCAGAGCCCGGACGCTGTCAACGTCTTGTGCGAGCGGGTCGGGTTCCGGACTGTGTACAGCTTTGCGGGCGGGTCTCTACCGAGGGCGGAGTGATACAGGGCGTAGTGAACGCCGCCTACGAACCGGTCATAACCCTAACTGTCCTAGGCCCCTCAGGGCAGAGCGCGGAGATCGAGGCCGTCGTGGACACCGGCTTCAACGGGTTCCTGACCCTGCCGTCGGAATCGGTAGCCACCCTGGAGCTTCTACGCCTGGCGGATGGCTCAGTGACTCTGGCCGATGGCAGCACGGCGATGTTCGATGTCTACCGGACATTTGTTCTTTGGGACGGCCGCCCCCGTCGTGTCGATGCCCACATGTCCGACTCGGTCCCTCTCGTAGGCATGCAGTTGCTGGATCGGCACAGCCTGTTCATCGAAGTGGAGGACGGCGGGCGTGTTCTCATTCAGGCCGGTGGGTAGCCGAATCTCCCGGCGGTAGACCCCGGGTACCGGTTGGCTACCCGTGGAGGGCCTGGCGCAGTGCCGCCCGGGTGACGGCGGCCCAGCGTCGGCTGGTTTCGGCCATCGGCAGGTAACGGTCGCTCAGGTGGAAGGCGCCGGGGAACACGTGCAGTTCGGTCGGCACCCCGGCCCGGGTCAGACGTTGGGCGTATTCGATGTCCTCGTCCACGAAGAGGTCCAACTCGCCCACGATGATGAACGCCGGAGGCAGGCCCGACAGGTCCTCGTGTCTGGCCGGAGAGGCGTAGGGAGAGACGTCGTCTGATCCGGCCGGTTTTCCCAGGAAGGCGCTCCACGCGGCGATGTTGGACTGACGGTTCCACATCTTGGGGTGCTGGATGGAGTGGCTGGAAGGGGTGATGTTGCGGTCGTCCAGCATCGGGTAGATGAGTTGCTGGAAGGCAATGTCCATCTCGCCTCGGTCTCTTGCCAGAAGGGCCAGCGCGGCGGCCAGCCCACCGCCCGCCGAGGTGCCGCTGAGGACGATCCTGGACCGGTCCACTCCCAGGTGTTCCGCCTGGGAGAAGAACCACTTCAACCCCGCGTAGCAGTCCGCTACCGGCGCCGGATACGGGTGCTCGGGAGCGAGGCGGTACTCCACCGAGGCGACCACGCAGCCCATCTCGGCGGCCAGTTCCTTGCATCGGAGGTCGTCCATGGCGACGCTTCCCACCACCATCGCCCCGCCGTGAATCCAGTAGAAGCCGGGAGACGGCCTGCCGACGCCTGACGGCGTGTAGACCCGCACCATCACGTCCGGATCACCCGGAGCGCCCCGCACCCAGTGGTCCTCGGCGTCCACTCCCGGAATGTCGGGATTGACTGCGAGTGTGGCCGCGGTCAACTCTTCCATGGCCCGACGAGCGGCCGGGATGTCGGACATGTCTCGCAATGCCGGCGGGATCATCTCCAAAACCGCTCTGCTCCGGTCGTCAAGGCGGTGGTCCCAGTCGATGGTAACATTCCCGGTCCGCCGGGGGGATTCATGAGGGGAGGTCCTTCAGCCACTCTTCCCCTGAGCAGGGAGTTCGCACAAATCGCGGCGCACCCGGGAACCTGCTTGAATCTCCCGAAATGCTATCCGTAAAGAGCTCGACGCAACGCATCTGCCTGCACCGCTTTCCAGCGACGGCTGGTCTCGGCCGTCGGCAACATCAGTTCGCTTCCGTGGAAAGCCCCGGGAAAGACATGCAACTCGGTTGAGACGCCCGCCTGTATGAGGCGCATGGCGTAATCGACGTCCTCGTCCACGAACAGGTCCAATTCCCCCACGATGACGAAGGCCGGCGGCAGGCCCGACAGGTCCTCGGCGAGGGCCGGGGAGGCGTAGGGGGAAACGTCGTCGGTGTCCTTGGATTCTCCCAGCAAAGCGGTCCAACCGGCGATGTTGCATTTGCGGTTCCATACCTTGGGATGCTGGACGTAATGGCTGGAGGGAGTGATGCTCCGGTGGTCCAGCATTGGGTAGATGAGTTGCTGGGAGATAATGTCGATCTCTCCCCGGTCTCTCACCAGGAGAGCCAGCGCGGCCGCCAATCCGCCACCCGCGGAGCCGCCGCCGATGACAACCCGTTCTCGATCCACTCCCAGGCTCTCGGAGTTGTCGACGAACCACTTCAGCCCGGCGTAGCAGTCCTCGATCGGCGCCGGATGCGGATGCTCAGGCGCCAGCCGGTACTCCACCGGCGCCACCACGCAGCCCATCTCGACCGCCGTGGCCTTGGAGGCAGGGTCCTCCATGGAGGCGTACCCGATCACCATTCCCCCTCCGTGGATCCAGTAGAAACCGGGGACCGGCCCGTCGAGATCCGACGGCGTGTAGACCCGCACCATCACGTCGGGCTCTCCCGGCGGGCCCGGCGCCCAGTGGTTCTTCACATCCACTCCCGGCACCTCCGGTGCGTCGGCGAACATGGCGTCTACCAGGACGTCAAGGGTGTTGCGAAGCCGCGGGATGTCGGAGAGGTCCAGCGCCTCCTCGGGGATGGCCTCCAAGACAGCTTTGCTCTGTTCATCGAGTCGATCTTCATAGTCCACGGTCACTCTGTCTTCCCCTTTGTCGACTTCCGGCAATGATAAGTAATGGTCAAGGATGGAACCTCGATCAGGTCAGACCATTAAGGGCTCAATTGAGCCATTTGTCCCACAGCAGATACAGGAAGGAGAGATAGGTCCCGGTCGCCACCGCGGCGTTGGTCCAGTTCGCAATCCGGCGTTCTCGCTGGTCCCAACCGGCGTACCCCCCTGCCGAAAGTTCCGTCCCCACGGCCTGTGTGGGAGGCCTGCCAACCACCCCGGGCCAACGGGAGGTGTGAAAGGCGGAGGCGGCGATGGCGGTGCAGAAGGAGACGGCGAACATCTCGACAGCCAGCCCCACCCACCCCGTCACCGCAGGTCGGACGATGATCGTCAACCCGATCGCCACCGAACCGTACAGGCCCATGGTGAACGTCCGGGCAAGGTTGAGGCCGCCTCCGATCAGTGGGCTCTTGGGGCCACTCGGTCCCGTCTCCGACGATGGTGGCCGATCCAGGGCGTGTCTCCCCCCAGTGGAAGGAGAGGCGGTGGTGGCACGGAGAGCCTGGAGCAGGGCGAACGCCCCGGCCAGCAGAGCCAGGACGCCGAAGAACCGTCCGCTTGCCCACAGCGGGCCGTCGTCTCTGAGATAGACGATGGCGCCGGTCGCCCACATCGCCAGGATCGCCGACTTGAATCCCCGGCTTATCTCGACCTCGGAGTTGATCAGGATGTTGGAGGCGATGATGGCGCAGGTCCCGAGCACCAGGTAGTCGACCCGGGAGATGTCGACCTCCCAGAACAGGGCCAGCCACAGCACGCCGAACAGCGGTTCCCCGTACCCGATGGCGTTGATCCCGAGCGCATGGGTGATCTGGTTGGCGTGACGCCAAAGCAGGGAACTGCCCACCCTCAGCGTGCCGCCCATGATCAGGGCTCCCAGTATCACGTCCATCCGGATCGGCTCGGACGCCGCCAGGCTGAACCCCGCCTTGATCGGCGCGGTGAAGGCGTTGGAGATGCACACCACCACCGTCATGAAGAACAACTCCATGTTCCGCGGCGGTCCGGCAACGTTCAGCGTTCCGGACTTGGCGGCCAGGTCCGCCGCCCAGGAGAAGGAGAAGATGTTGAGGGTGATCAGCACCCCGCTGAACACGGCGAAGAGGAACCCGACCCATGAGGAGTCCGATGTCCAGTCGAATCCGGTCTGCTTGCTTGCCTGTGCCAGGACCACGAAGGCCAAACCGACCAGGCTGAGCACCATGAGCAGGACCAGCGACGGGGTGATCCTCTTGTAGCGGGTGGGCCGCGCCCGGCGGCCGCTGAAGATCCGGCGGAGAAGGAACACGAATATGATCGGCCAGCTTCCCCACAGGATGGTGGCCACGGAGGGGTCGACGAACCTGGTGCTCCAGGCGAAGAAGGTGAACTCGAACGTGCCCACCAGGACGAAGAGAATCGGCCAACTCGCCAGGTTCTTCCTGATGAGGGCCAGGATGTCCCGATCCCGCAGATGCGCGCGATACCTGCCCGCCAGAAACGCCAGAGACCCCGCGGATGTGCCGACCGACAGGAAAGCGCCGAACAGCAGCGGACTCTCCGGAGCGCTCACCATCACCATGACAAGGGGCAGCACCGAGATGCCCACCACGGCGACCAGCGTGTATATTGCTGCGGTTCGGTTACGCTCCACCTGGGCGGAAAGCGATGCCATCAGGGGCAGGCTAGCGTTGACCAGGCGCGGAGTGCATCGGGGGGTGGACCGGGTACGGGTGGTCCCCAGAGCCACGGAATCAGGTGGTTGGTGCAGATCCCTCTCCCGGTCCCTGTGATCAACATGGAGTGGAACTGTGGACCGCCGACCGCGACTTCGAGCGCTTTCCGATCATGATCAGAAACCCGGTCGCCGGATAGGGGACCTTACCTAACGGCGGCGGTTTCCAGAGAGGGTCCTGCCCTCTGTCTCGGGTTTGCTCAGGGGCCCAGGACGCAGAACTCGTTGTCCTCGGGATCGGTCATCAACACCCACCTTCCCACCGGCTCGTCGAAGCGTTCTATCTCGGTGGCGCCCCTCTCCACCAGGGCCGCGATCTTGGCTTCCCGGTCGAGGTTCTGCTCCTCCGCTGGCAGGGACGGGTCCACCACGTCTATGTCCAGGTGCCACCGGTTCTTGACGGCCTTTCCCTCCGGCACCTTCTGGAACAGGATCCGGGGGCCGATCCCGTGAGGGTCGACCACCGCCCCGTATCGCTCCCGTTCCTCGGTGGACAGGTTCAAAGCGTCGGCGAAGGCCTCCCAGGTCGCGAAGCCTTCGGGTGGGGGCTGGAGAACGTATCCCAGTGCGAAGGCCCAGAACTCGGCCAGGCGGTTCGGGTCGGCCGCGTCCACGGTGACGTTCTTGATAGGGGTTGTACTGGGAGGGCGGCCATTCATGGATGGGAGATTAGCGCAAGTCTCCTACCGCCTCGACAGGGCTTCGCCGGCTCTTTGGAGGGCGGCGCGGCAGGGTTCTACCACCGGGAGCCCGAGATCTCCCGAGAGCCGGTCGGCCATCTTGGTCATACCCGCGCACCCCAGCACCAGCACCCCGGCGCCGGCTTCGCGCAACCGGGCGCCGGCGGCCAGCACGTCCTGGTAGGCCTCCTCGCTCTCCAGGTCCAGCACCCCCCGGCCGCAGGCGGTCTCCCCGACTATGTCGCCCAGGGCGCCCAGCTTCCCCCAGTAGACGGTGTGGCGGGGGATGGCCCCTTCCATTCCGGCGATGATCCCGATCGATGGAGAGATTCCCTGGGCGATCCGGATCGAGGATTCGGCGATCCCGAACACCGGCGCGTCGAACTCCTGGCGAACCTGGGCCAGTCCCGGATCGGAGAAGCACCCCACCACGTAGGCATCCGCCGGGTGTTTTCTCAGTGTCCGGAGCATCGGGTCGACCGCATCCACCACATCCTGGTCGGAGGAGATCGCAGGCGGCCCCCCGGGATTGGTGATCACCTCCACTTCCAGTCCGTCGCCGGGCGTTTCCGAGGCGGCCTGGGCGAGTTGCCGGGTGATGTACTCGGTGCTGTTGGGGTTGATCATCACCACCTTGGCGCTGGTTTGGGTCGCGTTGGTCATGCATGCTCCTTCGATAGGCGTTCGATCAGTTCCCAGAGGCGGTGGACGTGGCGGGCGGCGGTGTTGGTCTGGCCGATCGAGACCCTGATGAAAGGCCGGTTGTCCAGCACCGAGGCGGTGACGTAGGCCCAGCCGGAGGCGTTGATCCCCTCCGCCAGGCGGGAGGTCTCCTCGTCGCTTCCGGAGTGGCGGAACGAGACCAGGGAGAAGGTGGTCGGCGCCACCATATCGAGGCTCGGATGGGCCTCGACCCGTTCGGTCAACCAACGCGCCAGGCGGATGTCCTCCCGCACCTTTGCCCTGATCCCCTCGGCGCCGTACGAGCGGAGCACGAACCACAGCTTCAGGGCCCGAAAGCGCCTCCCCAGCGGCACCTGCCAGTCTCGGTAATCGATCACCTCACCGGCCTCGGTGGCCTGGTTGCGCAGGTAGGGGGGAGTGATGCTCAGGGCGTCGATCAATGGACGACGGTCGGCGAAGTAGGTGGCCGAGCAGTCGAAATTGGTGAACATCCACTTGTGGGGGTTGAAGACGTAGCTGTCCACCAACTCCAGGCCGTCCTGGTAGTGGCGGAACTCGGGACAGATCATGGCGGTTCCCGAGAAAGCGGCGTCCACGTGGTGCCACATGCCCTCTGTCCGGGCGATCTCGCCGATGGCCCGCACCGGGTCGACCGCGGTGGTCCCCGTGGTGCCCACGGTGCTGCCCACGAACGCCGGCATCAGGCCGCCCGCCCGGTCGGCGGCCACCGCGTGGGCCAGAGCGGCGGGCGACATGGCCTGTGTCTCGTCGGTCTCCACCAGCCGCAGGTGGCCGATTCCCGCCACCCGCGCTCCCTTCTCCACCGAGGAGTGCGCCTGCGCGGAGGTGTAGGCCACCATCTCGTCGGCCGCGACCTGACGGGATTTGACATGACGGGCGATGACCACCGCCAGGTGGGTGGCCTCCGAGGCGGTTCCCTGGATCACGCCGCCTCCGGGGCCCGTGGTCTTCCAGTCCTGGGGCAGGCCCATCAGGTCCACCAGCCAGTCCATCACCTGTGACTCCACCTCCGTGCAGGCCGGACTGGTGGCCCACAGCATCCCCTGCACGCCCAGTCCGGCGGCGGCCAACTCGCCCAGGACGGCCGGAGGCGACGAGTTGGCGGGGAAGAAGGCGAACCACCCGGGCGACTGCCAGTGGGTGATCCCCGGCATCACGATCCTGTCGAGGTCGGCCATGATGTCTGCAAAGAGCTCGGGTTGCTCGGGAGCCCGATCCGGCATGCGGGACCGGATATCTCCGGGTTCGACGCCGGGCAGGATGGGCCGACTCTCGATCCCCTCCCAGTAGTCGGCCAGCCAGTCGATCAACTGGTACCCGTGCTTGCGGAACTCAGCGGCGTCCATCCGCCTCAGGCTAGTTGCCGACGGGTCGCTCTGGCTACGGGCCCTTCGAAGCCGGACTGGGCAAAAGAACCGAAAGGTGCGAAGATCTCCAGCCCGGCAGGCGCCAAGACTTACCCGTTTCATTGCAGAATGTGGCCGATGGGTAAGACCGAGACGATTTCCAGCCTCAATAGCGACCGGACCGGCCCTGCGACGGGTGGTACTATGTATGGCATGATCAAGACCACCATCTACCTACCGGAGTCACTAAAGCGTGACGTGGTGCGCGTAGCGCGACAACGCTCGTGCTCTGAAGCCGAGGTGATTCGCCAGGCCATCGAGGACGCGGTGGCCCGCCCCAAGCCTCGGTCTGGGTTTCTTTCGAGCGACGAACTATGGGGAAGAAACATCGATGAGTACATGAAGGGATTCGGTGAGAGGTGATCATCGCTGACACCAGCGGCCTGATCCCCTATTTCAACGAATCGGATCCCGATCATGAAGCAGTCGTTACCTGGATAGAGGCCAAGGACCCGGACATGGTGGTCTCTCCGTTCGTGGTCGGCGAGATCGATTACCTGGTGGCGACTCGACTTGGCGTGCAGTGGGAGTTGGAGGTACTACGGGAATTGGCGGGTGGCGCCTATCACCTGGCCACCATAGATGCCGATGACCTCGTAGCCGCCACCGAGGTCGTGGAACGCTATCGCGACCTGGGCATCGGCATAACCGATGCCTCCCTGGTGGTGCTCGCCGAGCGCTACCGCACCCGCACCATACTCACCCTGGACCAGAGGCACTTCAACGTGCTGCGCCCGCTCGATGGCGGTCACTTCAAATTGGTCCCCTAGGTGGGATCCGGTGGGGGATCATCACCTTGCAGGGGGTATGGGGGATTCCAAGCGGCGGGCTTACGGCCAGGGGTACAGAGCGTCCAACGGGAATCAAATGTGAGATGGCCGTCGTTGACGCGGCCACCCTGTCTCCGGGTGCCGTTGCTGGCTGGATCCATGAGCTGGCGGGTGCATCTACCCGCCAGGCTCAGACCGGAGACCTATAAAGAACGTATCAAATGTTTATAGAATCTATAGAAAACTGATTGGAGTGCCATGGGGAAGCACGTTGAAAGAGAGTAGGGCATTCTCTTACAGAAATGACCCATGTCTAAAAGACGTATCAAAAACGTATAGCATCTATAGATAGCTTGAAGAGGCCGCCGCCAGTTCCACAGCTTGAAGAGCTATTAGAGAACCTTGTAGAGGACGGCATACCGGCTGTGATCGTCTCGGGTCAGGTGGGTCCGGCGGTAGGCGGTCGTTATTTGCATTGGGAAGAGTTACGGCACTGTCCACCCCCTGAGGGCTTATCAAAAGAGCAGTGGTGGCTTGGCGTGGACTGTTGAAGCGCCGCAAAGTGGGGAAGCAGTTTCGGTATCGCTTTGTGAGTGAGAGCCTGGACCAGCTTCTCGAACGCCGTTAGACAAAAGCCCGAAGGGTTCCCAACTGAGGACTGCCGACCTGGGGAGAGGCTAGCGGGGAATGACCACCCGCTGGGGGAGGGGAGTTCCGGGAGGGGTTTCCGGCGGGGCGGGGGGCGCCTGAGGCTCGTCGAAGATGTGGATGCCGTCCACCGACACGGCCACCCGGTCTCCGGGCGCCAGCGCCGGTTGGGGCCAGCACCGGGCGCGGAGGGTGATCTTTCCCGGAAGCTTCACCGACAGCAGTTGGTCGTGTCCGAAGAACTCCCGGTAGGTAACCACGGCTACTCCCTGTGCATGGGGAAAGACGGTGACCGACTCGGGACGCACCATCACCTTCACCTTGCCCGAGCGGGTGGTGGGGAAAGTACCGAATGGGGTGGTGATCCGTCCTCCCTTGGCGTGGGCGTCGAAAAAGTCGGCGTCGCCGAGGAACTCCGCCACCCAGGAGGTGGCCGGGTTCCTGTACACATGGTCGGGAGGGCCGGTCTGGACCACCCGACCCTCGTTCATCAGGGCCAACTGGTCGCTCACCGCCAGGGCCTCCTCCTGGTCGTGGGTCACCATGATGGTGGTGGTCCGCGCCTCCCGGAGGATGGAGCGCACCTCGGCCCGGAGCCTCTTGCGAAGGGCGGCGTCCAGGTTGGAGAAGGGCTCGTCGGCCAGGATCACCTGGGGTCCGGGCGCCAGGGCCCTGGCCAGGGCCACCCGCTGCTGCTGGCCGGCGGACAACTCGTGCGGCATCCGCTTCTCGAAGCCGGCCAGTCCCACCATCTCCAGCACCTGCGACACCCGGAGGTCACGATGGCGGGCGTCGAGCCCGTAGGCCACGTTGCGAGCGACGTTGAGATGCGGGAACAACGCATAGTCCTGGAAGACCATCCCCACCTGGCGGCGCTCGGGCGGAACGAAGATGCCGGGACCGTTCACGGTTTGGCCGTTGACCCTCACCGTGCCTGAATCCGGCATCTCGAAACCGGCCAGGATCCGCAATGCGGTGGTCTTTCCCACCCCCGACGGCCCCAGCACGGTCAGGAGGGACCCGCTCTCCACCTCCAGGTTGAAGTCATCCAGGGCCACCGTGGCGTCAAAGCTCTTGTGCAGAGCACGGGCGGAGAGGGGGCGATGATCAGCGGATGAGTTCATGACGGGCGACTACGGCTAGGGGGAGGGCCGCTATCAGAAGAAGAAGCAGGCCGGCTACCGCACCCTGAGTGTAAAACCCCTCCCCGGTGGCGCTCCAAACCCGGATGGCCAGGGTCTCGAACCCGGCCGGTCGGAGCAGCAGCGTGGCGGGGAGTTCCCGCAGGGTGGTCAGGAAGACCAAGGCGGCGCCCGAGAGGAGCCCCGGCGCCATCAGGGGGAGGGTGACGGTCATGAAAGTGCGAGCCGGGGACCTGCCCAGGCTGCGAGAGGCCTCCTCCATGGAGGGGGACACCCGCCCCAGTGAGTCCCGGCTGGGGCCGAGGATCTGGGGCAGGAACATGATCACGTACACGCCGATCAGAAGTGCCAGGGTCTGATAGAGGGGGCGGGCCAGCCGGAGCGAGAAGACGATCATCGCCATGCCGGTGGCGATGTGCGGCACGCCGTACAGCGACCATGCCCCACCCTCCAGCAACCCTGCCCATCGGTTGCGATAGCGGGTGGTCACCATGGCCAGCGGGGTCACCGCCAGCGCCGCAACCGAGGCGGCCAGCACGGCCACCCAGATCGAGCGGCCCACTTCCGCCCAGGGTGCGTCGACCAGGGTCCCCGAGAGGAGCCCTCGGAGCATCCAGGCCGAGAGAACCGCGATCGGGATCAGGAGCGACAGCGTCACCAGGCTTCCGAGGAATCCCCATCCGATCACCTTCCCGAACCGCCCCAGACGGACGGGCGGCGCGGTGCGGCGAGGCCTGGCGGTGAACCACACCCCCTTGGCGCGGGTGCTTCTCTCCACCCACACCAGGATCACGGCCACCGCCGCCAGCACGGCCGCCAGCCCGAGAGCCGGGCGCCGATCGATGCGGCCGGCGTATTCGAGGTAGATGGCGCGGGTGAAGGTGTCGTAGCGGAGCAGGGAGACCGCTCCGAAGTCAGAAAGCGTGTAGAGGCCCACCAGCAGGGCGCCGGCCGTCAGGGAGGGTCGGAGTTGGGGCAGGGTGACCGTCCAGAAGACCTTCAATCGTCCCGCGCCGAGCCCCCGGGCCGCCTCCTCCAGGGACGGGTTCAAAGAGTGCATCGCCGGTGTCACGGCCAGATGGACCAGTGGAACCGAGATGAGGGACAGCACCAGCCACGCGGCCCAGAAGCCCGAGGGATAGCCGATCGCGCCGCCCCCCAGCCAGGTGAAGACCGCGGACAGGATCCCGTCGGCGCCGGTGGCTCCCAACAGCGTGAGAGCGCCGACGAAGGAGGGCACGGCGAAGGGGGTTATCACGAGGACGGTGGCCAGCCTCTTTCCGGGCAGGTCGGTGCGGGACACGAGCCAGGCGCTGGCGCCGCCGATGATCAGGGAGGTCGCTGTGACGGCGCCGGCCAGCGCCCCGGTGTTGGCCGCCAGTTCCAGCAGTCGCCCGACGGGCACGGTGGTGACCACGCCGCTCACCAGCCCGTAGGCAAGCACCCCGAGAGGGGCGGCGGCGGGGAGCATCACCACCCCGGCCAGCACCCACCACCAGGTGTTGGGAGGCAGCGCCCTCAGGCGCGGAACCGGGCGCGCTACCCCCATCATCCCGGTGGCAAGTTACAGCAGTCCCGCTTCGGCGACCAAGTCGGTGGCCCGCTCCAGCGCGGTGTGCAGGTCGGAGAGGTCTATACGCGGCGTCGGTATCGTGTCGATGGGCGGGAGGCTCGCCGCCGGCCTGACTCCGGCCGCCAGGGGGTACTCATAGGTCTGTTCGGCGAAGTGCCGCTGCGCGGTCTCCGAGAGCAGGAATTCGATGAAGCGGTGAGCATCCTCCGATTGGTCGGAGCCCGACAGCACCCCCACGCCCGATGGCATGACCAGGCTTCCGGGATCGCCGGCGGACAGGAAATGGTTGGCGGCTCGCTTGCCGCCTCCTTCGGCCTGCAGGCGCAGCAGGTAGTAGTGGTTCACGAGCCCCAGCCCGACTTCCCCGGCGTCGGCCGCCGCCACGATCGGGGAGTTCTTGGGGTAGTCCAGGGGATCCAGGGCCGCCAGTTCCTTCAGCCAATCCAACGTCGCGGCCTCCCCGCGGTCGAGGATCATCGCCGCCACGAAGGCCAGGAAGGAGCCGTTGGTGGGGGCCACGCCGATCATGCCCGTCCATCGGGGGTCCAGCAGGTCGTCGATCCCGGCGGGCAGGTCGCTCACCAGGACCTGGTCCCGGTCGTAGACGATTGTCCGGATCCGTCCCGAAACGCCAACCCAACGCTGGTCCCGGTCCCGGAACCGGGGGGGCACCGCCTCGACCACCTCCGACGGAAGGGTTGCCAGAAGCGGCGCCGCAAGTCCCAGGGAAGCAGGGTCCTGGGCGAGGAATACATCCGCCTCGGTGCCGGAGCCCTCCTCGAGAAGGGTAGAGGCCAGTTCGGTGCTGCCCGCATACCTGACCTCGACCTCCAAGCCGCTCGAGCGGCGGAACTCCTCGATCAACGGACCGACCAACTCCTCGCCCCGGCCCGAATAGATCAGGAGAGGATCATCAGCGCCGCCGCAGGCGCCGATCAACAGACCCGCCGTCAGCAGTGCGGGGAGCAGAATCCGCCCACACCTGCGGGCGAAGGACTCGGATGACATGACCACCTCGCATATTTTAGACAATAAGGATTGGCGAAATATTATATAAACAATCTTGATTTAGCAAACCCAAAGGAAGGGGTACCCGGGCCTTCCGAGAATGTGGGCAGAAGAGGCCTGTGAATGGGGTGATAGGCTCATAGGCCTCAGACACGCCAGCGAACCGAACAGGAGCGATATTGGAGTTGTCCGAAGTAATGCGCACCATGTCGGGAGTCCGGCTCTATTTGCCCGACGACGTCCCCGACGAGGTGATCTACGCCGCCCTGGACGACGCCCGGTTCGCTCCCAGCGGCGGCAACCGCCAGCCGTGGCGGGTGGTGGTGGTGCGGGATCCCGACCTTCGCAGGAGAGTCAGCGAGGTCAGTTCCCGGGAGTGGAGGGCCTACACCGCCGAGTGGTACCCCTCCCCCGAGGAGATCACCCCTCAACAGGCCCGGAAGCTTCAGGAGGGGACCGACTACCACGCCAACATGCACCAGGCGCCGGTCCATCTGTTCGTGTGGGCGGAACTGGAGTCGTTCGCGCTCACCGACCGCCACCTCGATCGGGTGAGCTTCGTGGGCGGCGGGTCCATATACCCGTTCGTGCAGAACCTTCAACTCGCCCTGTCGGCTCGGGGGGTGGGGTCCCGGATCACTGCCCTGGCCATTCCCGCCGAGGCGGAGTGGGCCCGGTTGATGACGGTCCCCGACGGCTACGGCCTGGCGGCAGTCATGACCATCGGATATCCGGAGTGGAGAGCCACCCGGCTGACCCGCAACCCCGTGGAGAGCTTCGCCCGGAAAGAGTCTTTCGAGGGAGAGCCGCTCACCGCTTCTCCCTAGGAGGTGATGAAACGCAATGGACGTAATGAAGGAATGGCCCGCTGACCAGTGGCCCGGGCACTCGGGAAACTGGAACCGCTGGCCCAACGATCTGGGAACCCTCAACCTGCTCGACTCCGATTCGACCCTCCGGGGCGCGGCGGCGGTCCGGAGCGGTAGGGCATTTCCCCTGTCGCGGCCGCTCGACCTCAAGGAGACCCATCAGCGTTACACGGACCCGTTCGTGGTGCACGAGATCATCAAGGCCGACGAGGGGGGATACGAGGAGGGCGACCTCACCCAGTCCTCCTCCGACCGTCTTTCCACCCGGATCCACGGGATGACCCACACCCACATCGACGCCCTGGCTCATATGGGGTACCGGGGCAGGACCTTCAACGGCTACTACTTCCCGGACGTGGTGACCATGTCCGAGGGGGTGAAGAACCCCGAGATGGACATCACCCCCATGGCGGCGATCGCCACCCGTGCGGTGTTCATCGACATCGCCCGACGTCGCGGCCAGGACGCCCTGGACCCCGGAGACTCGGTGTGGCCCGAGGAACTCGAGTACGTCCTGGACCGGATCGAGCCAGGCGACGCCGTGGTGATCAGAATCGGCGGGACCGTCAGGGTCGGCCTGGCGGCCACCGAACTCAGCGAGCACGGGACGTGGCATCACGGGACCTGGGCGGGCCTCGACACCGACTGCATCGACCTGCTGGCCTCGCGCGACGTCAGCCTGGTGGCCACCGACTCGCCGGGCGACACCTTCCCGCATCGCCACGAGGCCTACTGCCGGAGTCCGGTCCACGTCCTGGCGGAGGTGTTCTACGGGCTGCCGCTCATCCACAACATGGACCTCGAGGCCCTGGGCGCCGCCTGCACAGAGGCCGGCCAGGACACCTTCTTGCTGACGGTCGGCCCGCTCAACCTCCCCAAGGGGACCGGGTCGCTGGTCACCCCGGTGGCGGTGCTGTGATGTCGTCGCAGGGCGGGTACATCCAGACTGTCCTGGGACCCATCGCTCCGGAGGAAGCGGGCGTCTCCCTCATCCACGAGCACGTGCTCTTGGACCTCACCAAGGGAATCACCGGCGTCGAGCAGTACAAGACCGGCGCCAAGAAGTACGTGCCGATCATGCGCCGGGCCGAAGCGGGCTGGGAACCGGGCCAGGAAGGTCCCGGGACGGCGGCCACCTGGGGCGCCAAGTGGGGACAGCCGGTCACCCTGGAGAACCTCAACGACCGCCAGAAGCACTGGGTCTACTACGGCGACCAGAAGCTCGACTCCATCGATGACGCCATCTACGAGTTCGACCAGTTCAGGCGGGTGGGAGGCTCGACAATCGTTGACCAGACCACCCGGGGGATGGGCCGCGACCCCCTCGGCCTGGTGGAGATCTCCCGGGCCACCGGGGTGAACATCGTCATGGCCACCGGCTGGTACCTGGCCGACTATCACCCCGACGACATGGACGACCTGTCCGAGGATCAGTTGGTGGAGTTGATGGTCCAGGACATCGAGGTGGGCGTGGCCGGGGGAGTGAAGGCCGGAATCATCGGAGAGGTGGGCATGGACCACCCCATGCACCCCAACGAGGAGAAGTCACTGCGCGCCTCGGCCAAGGCTGCGGTGGCCACCGGGGTGGCGCTGTCCGTGCATCCCGGCTTCAACCCGGCCTCGCCGTTCGACATCGTCCGGGTGGTCGACGAGGCAGGGGGGGACCTGAGCCGCACCGTCATCGATCACTGCGACAGCCGTTTCAACACCTCGGCGGGCACCAACGTCTTCGACAGCGGGCCGCTCCTCGAGTTGGCCAAGACCGGCGTCTACCTGGCGTTCGACACCTTCGGCTGGGAGGGGTCGTTCCGCCAGCGCTCACCGGTCGACCAGCCCAACGACGCTATCCGTCTCAACTGGTTGAAGACGGTGGCCGACGCCGGATACCCCGACCGGGTGCTGGTCTCCTCCGACATCGCCCTGAAGCACTGGCTGAGACGATACGGCGGCCACGGCTGGCGCCATCTCCCCGAGACGGTCAGGAACCTGATGCGCTACAAGGGCTTCGAAGAAGAGTTGATCCACCGGATCTTCGTGGACAACCCCCGAGAGGTGCTGACGAAGGTATAACGGCCCGGCATCAGTCCTTGCTGTCAGACGGCCCCCGGTCTGCCAAGGCTTGCTCTATGCGCTCCAGTCGTTCGTGAATGGCATGAAGTTCAATCTGGAGTTCCTTCTTGAAGTCGCTGTCCACGAAGAAGGCGGCGATGTTGGCCGTGATGAAAGCCAGAGCTCCGATACCTGTCAGCATTAGCAGTGAGCCAACAATGCGGGCGCCGGTTGTTACCGAGCCAACATCGCCGTACCCCACGGTTGTCAGGGTCACCAGGGCCCACCACAGTCCTTCAGCTGGGTGGGTACCTTCGAACAGGGAGTGCACGAGTCCCGCCACCGCGGCGAATCCCAGGAACGTCACGGTGATGACTCCGAAACGCCGTGTCTTCAGCAGGGGACGAATCGCCAGGATCCAAGGATGGCGGATGAGAGCCAGAAAGTCGAAGAAGAGGCGCTTCATGATCTCAGGGAGGATTCCGATTCACCGCTTGGACGGTTGCTAGGTTGTTTCAGGATATTAATCACATCCCTTGCCCGGGAGAGACTCTCAGAGGTGAGATGCGGCATGGGTTACCCGAGGCCGATGCCTCCGGCAAGGGTGCGTTCTTGGAATAGGGGTGTGCAGGAATCCGGCCGCCGCCACCCGTACACCGAAGAGGAGCCCCCAGTCCCAAGCCTCGCCATTCAGCAGCGGGCGTTTGGGCTGCGTGACGCGGGCACTGCCGGCCGAAGCGGCTAGCGAGGCGCCGCCGCGTCAGGAGAAGGAGACGCAGGCCTCGCTCTCGACTTCGAGCACCGACTCCTGGTTGAAACGGCGCTTGTATTCGTCGGAGACCTCATCGATCAGTCCTCTCGGTTCATCTCCGGGGGGAGCGAGTATCACCAGCACCTTGGAGCGTTCTCTCAGGATCTGTCCGTCTGCGCCCCGCCATTGGCCCTGGGCGTCGAGGACCGTCAGACCGTCCGGGAACCGGGGCGTGACGGTGTCTCCCAGAAAGGCTTCCCATGCCTGGTCGCTGACCACCTCGCCTCCCGGGCCGCTTCGTCCCATGAACAACTCGTAGCGCACGAAGGCCTCGGTTCCCTCCGGACATGTGAAGCCGTCGTTTTCCGAGCAGGCCGTCGACGCCAGTGCCGCCAACAACACCAGAGCCATCAGCACCCTCGCCGGGTGCCTTCTCGAGGATTCCAAGGTCTTGGATCCAGGCAGTGCGATGGGGAATGCTACGGCCGCGGCAGAGGCCGGGAAGTGGAATATGGCCTGTTTCACTCAAGTCCCAGCAGCGCCAGAATCTGGGAGGCGGGCAGAACCCGGGCGTATTTTGCGTCGAGGTCGGCAAGGTTGACCAGGTGATTGAGCGTGGCCCGGTCGAAGCACCCGTCCTCGGCCACCATCATCTCGAATCCGTAAGAGGACCCGTCCACCGCCGTGGCTCTGACACAGCCCGACGTCGTGCCTCCTGCAATTACCAGGGTGTCACATCCGCTGTGAATCAGGGAGGAAACCAGGGGAGTGCCGAAGAAGGCGCTGGCCTTGGGCTTTCGCAGTACCCACTCGCTCTTGAGGGGCGCCACGGCCGGAATGATCTCCCGGCCCTCGGGAATATCGGCAGTTGTAGTGCCCCGGGTGACCGGACCCGTCCAGCGTTGGCCCCCGTCGGGAGTTGTGAATATCACCGGTCGCCTGGCGAGGCGGAACGAATCCAACAACCTGCGAATGGCGGGAACCGCAGCCCAGGCTCTGTTTCCACACGCTTGCCGCCAGGTCTCCTGAGCCTCGGCGACCGGAAGGTCGGGTCCCACGAACGCCTTGGTGACGTCGACCACCAGCAGGGTGGGTGACACTCCCGCGTACGGCTCCCGTGTCCGGGAGTACCGGGCGAGGCTGGCCATGTCCTGAGGATCCAGGACACTCCTCCAGTCTTCCTGAAGGAGCGCATCAGGGGTTGGTTCACTCATCGACACAGGAATCTTACCGATACCGGCTCCACGCCTGCCTGCCAGGATCCGGCCCGTCCGGGGGGAGGAGCACCCCGCGTACCCATGAATTGGCGGAAGATCCCGTTTCCCAGGCAGGAGGATTCAGCAAATAGTCGGCGCATTTCGACGCTATTCGAATGGAAAAGGCCGGCCCCATGTCGTATCCTGTGAGGCGGGGCTGTAGCTCAATTGGCAGAGCAACGGGCTTTTAACCCGGAGGTCGTGGGTTCGATTCCCACCGGCCCCACCCGGGCATCCTTGCGACTTATTTATTTTCTCCTTGCCATTTAGGTGCTTCCAGGTCGGTTTTCCCGGTTTTTGTTCGGTTTGGGGGAGGCGTGGGCCGTTCCGGGGGGTGTTGTGGACTGGCTGATGGCCTGCTGGCGGAGTCCGGTCGGTCGGGTTTGGTTTTTCGGGCGCGCTAAAGCCGACAGCGGAAGGCTGTCGGTGTTGGGGGGAGGGCGCGTGCTAGTCGGGTGGGCCTCGGATTGTCATCCCGTTGCGTGAGCGTGCGCTGGGTGGCGTGGCCGTGGTTGTCGGCGATTGTGGTTCGTGGCCGTTGCTTTCTGCCGAAGGTCGCGAGTCTTCATGTTTCATGGCTTGTTGGAGGTTGTGCGCGACTACCAGTGCGACGAGTCCCAGATTGTGGGCGGCCAGGCCGAATGCTCGGCACCATCCCCTCTTCAGGCCGCCTTTGTCTTTGATCATTCCGTTGACATTCTCGATTCGGTTGCGCCGGCTGTAGCTCTTCTTCCACGCGGTTGTGCCGTAGGGAATCAGTTGGTAGGTGTCGAGTTTTTCTACCGGGATGGTGACCGTCCCTCCGCAGCAGTATTCGGTGTCTATGGCCCCGATGTTGGGGATGTCGGGGTTGGGTTTGGTCCGCCGGTGGCGGTATCTCCATGTTTTGGCGCTGGTCATGATCCTTCCGTCGCATTGCGGGCAGCGGAATCGGATGGCGCCGTTTTTGCCTTTTCCGATGGGTGTCCATCGGAATTTGGCCCGGTTGTTATACCATTCTTCCAGGGCTTTTCCGCTCTTGTCTCGGGGTGGCACATGCCATTTTTCCGCCAGCCATTCCGGGAAGAAGGTTCCGCAGTGGAGGCGAAGCGTTTGTTCTTTGTCTTCGGGGCCTACCTCCACGAGTTCTATGGTCTTTCTCTGGTATTCGGTGTAGTCCATGACGATGTTGATGCCGAGGCGGTGGAGGGGCCGGACGAAGTTTTCCCTGTAAGCGGTGTACCCGCGGTCGGCTATTACTTCTTTGAGGCCTGGGAAGAGTTCCAAGGTGGCGAGGATGGCGTTGCGCCCTGTGAGGGCAGTGTCGGTGTTGGCGGGAACCGCTTTGGCGTAGGGGACGAACATTGGGGGTAGCGACCCGAGGAATATCAGCGCGGGGTTTCCGCTCCAAGTGGCGCTGCGGACGGGAGTGACGAGGTGTCCGTAATAGCCGGAGAATGGTCCTGCGGGGGTGCTGTTAGTGGCGGTGGCCCAGCCGCTCCGAGCGTGGCGGTCGGCGCTGCGGACGGTGCGGCCCTCATGGTCGACGGTGCCGATTTCGCCGCTGTCGTCCGGTTCTTGTTCGGCTCGCACTTCCGCTTCGACGCGAAAGTCGCGTGTGATGCCCCAAGCGAAGATGGGTGTCCAGTCCAGTGAGGCGGCGGTGATCAGGGCCCTGATTTCGGGATGGATGGTGTCGGAGAGCATCAGGTGCGCGAACCAGTCGAGAGACCGGACCTCGCCGTTGGAGGTGTGCCAGGTTTCTAGGAGGGCCATCTCCAAGCGTTGGAGTTGTTTGACGACCGCGGTGTAGCCGATGGGTTCCCGGCTATCGAAGGTCCACAGTCCCAGCTGCACGCCGAGGCGGTGATTGAGGCCGTTCATTACCGAGCAGATGTCGGAGCGGAGGTACCGGCTGGTGTCGTCGGCGGCGAGGATCACGCAGAGCAACAGCACCTTGACGCTGACGCGGGACTGCCGTCCGGGGTGGTTGCGGAGCCTGCGGTTCAGTTCGGGGAGGAGGCTGCTTGATTCGAGGACTTTGAGGATCCGCCGGGCCAGTCTTTTGGATGTCTTATCGGGATGCTTTGAGCCGTAGCTGGGATGGCCTTTGGGCAACCGTGCCTTGAGAGCTTTGTTACGTTCGGAGGCGGCGTGCTGACGGCGCTGTTTGAGGGTCATGCGTCGAGTGCTCCCGTCACCGCGGTTTGGTCGTCTGTCGAGGCGGCGGCGTAGCCGAGCAGCCCGTCGAGGGTGTTGGCGGATAGCGGCCCGGCGACTTTCCGCAACAGAGCCAGGGGCGTGCCTGCGACCAGGTGCGCGGTTAGCCAGGTCGAGCGGGCTCTTCGCAGGCTGAACCCCTGGCCGTTTCCGGGATCCAGGCGCCTGGTGACCGAGTGGACGGCGTTGTGGATGTCTCCTCCGATAAACCGCTCGGTGGCGGCCATGTCAGCGGATGCCCGGGCCAGGTCCGTGTAGTCCTGTCGGAGCGGCGTGAGGCGAAGGTTGCGTCCCCGCACTTCGATAGCCAGTCGGCCGTTGCCGATGTCCAACAGGTCGCCGGTGTGGGCCGCGGCGATCTCGACCCCGGAGAGTCCCGCTCCGAGAGCGGCGGCGACCACCCACAGACGCCTGGCGCGGTTATCCCTTCCCGGTAGGCGCGAAGCGAGCCGGAACACCCTTTCCTCTCTGGGCGTGTAAGGTCGGGCTACGTCCTGGCGGCCGACCTTCTGGGTGGGAGGGGGCCACCCCTGGGGGTTGACAGCCCGCCCGAGGACTCGGAGCGCACTGCGGGTTCTTTCCCGCCATCGGACCGACTGGTGAGAGTTGAGCTTCATCGACCAGTACTCGACATTTCGGGGATCCAGCACCACCGTCGGGTCGAGGGTGCCCAACGACCGGTCCGCCCACTCTGCGATACCCACCGCAGCCCGCATGTACCGCGCTGCCTGCCTTACCTCGCGGGGCCGGGCCAACTCAACCCAGGCCCGCACGGTCGGCAACAGCGGTTCGACCGCCCCCAGATCGGCTTCGGTCGAGTTAGCCGGTCGCCAACTAATCACCTTCGCCTGCACTTCGGGCACCAAAGGGTTCACGCCACCACCCGCCGCCCATCAGCAAACTGGTTCTGTTGGGGGATGTGAGCCGGCCAGTTGTGGCAGGTTTCGCCAAATACAGAACCCGCGGCTATCGCCATCCGAACCACACATGCGTAGTACATGGCGTTATCAACGTATCGATGCGCCAGACCCTCAAGCACGCATTTGTGCGCGCGGGGATCGCGGGGCGACCGCGAGGCTCGACCAGCCCCGACATCCGCCCTGGGCGCGGGGATGACCGGTCCCGGTGGAATGCCTGCTAGCTGCCCGGTTTTGGGGTCCCCTCGGGGGTGGGCGGGCAGGGGTCGTGGCACCCGCTGAGTCGAATCAGAAGGGAGGGGGGAGTGAATGTGAGGGTGGAAGATCGAAGCGGAGTTGTTTCGCCATAGCCCGCCGACCTCGGGTCCGTGTGGAACTCCGGGATGTAGCGTTTTCGCTACCTTAGATATCCACATAGACCACATCTAAGCGTCGTTGTACACTAAACGGGGGGTGGGACACTTCTTAGGTCACAAACCAAAACATTTCTGGCCCTCTCGATACCTTTGCAGAGGGGCCTCTGTGTCCCGGAAAATGCCCCCATAGCAAGGCTCTAAAGGACGGTTGTTACTAGTCCGCCATTGGCCCTCCTGGGTCAAGTGGAGTACTACCGCCCCAACGCGATAACATCCCGCCTCCGGCTCGCTCTCGGAACCGGCGATTACAGCAAACCAGCTGGTCAGGCCCGGTATGAGGATCCCGCCATCGAGCACTCCTCGGCATCGCGCCTCCTACAACCGGGCTCGCTACATCCACAGCAACGCATACGGGGATCGCTCAGGTGAGCAGACATTGCATGGCAAGGAAAGTGCGCCGCAAAGGGCCGAAGGAATCGTCGATAGACGAAGTTGTCCACTCGTCGCCGATCTGCTGCTGGCAGCCAGTACTGGGCGGTTCAAAATGGTGCTCCGTGCCAACAGGACTCCACGACGGAGAGGCCCGGACAAGGAAAGGGGCCGGAACCGACCCGATGTGTCACTCTCAGAGAGGCTGAGAAGGGGGATTCAAGATGTGCGACCCAACGCAGGCGACGGCATTCGAAATACTGGGAGGTGTAGCACCGGGCGGGTGCCGGCCAGCCTCACCCCGACTCGGTCGGGCTGCCGACCTCCCCACCTCGAAGGCCCGAAACGCCAAGAGATGACACCCCCCAGGGCCTCCGCGTTCGTTCCACCGAAAACTGGCAACCCCTGCGGCGGCGATCCCCACGCGCCGACAAATCGGCAACCACTCTTCTCCAGAATGGGATACCAAGGCGACACTTCCCCCAGAGATGCCGAAGAAGCATCTGTCGGTAGGTGGTTCAGCTTGGATTACCGACCTGTTCCTTTACGCCCTAAGGGGAATCGCTACCTGGGATGCAGTGGCCGCAAACCGCCGTTGGCTGCCCGTACCCACAGTGCTATCTTGGAGTCATGGCCGAGCAAACCACCATCGATCCCTATGCTTCGCCTCCGCCGACGATCCTGACGATGGAAGAGGCTTCGGCCCGAGGGCGGGAGAACCACAAGCGTCTGGTGGCCGCCGGCGGGTCGCCGGTCCGCGACATCGAAAAGCCATTGGCCTGGAAACGCTCTCGGGGGATAGACACCACCGCCGAGGAACAGGCCTGCGGCCTCCGACCCAAGACACCCCTCTAGCTGTACTTCCCAGGGACGTGGTTGACAGAATGCTTTGATGTGGGAGGGCCTCCTGGTTTGATTCGTGGGTGTTAGTAATACCTCGAATCGAAGGAGGCCCTCGTGGGAACCAACTGTAGGAAGTTGACGCCGTTCGGGCTTAGGCTGTTGGTGGATCGAATCCTGGTGGAGGGGTGGCCGGTGGCCCACGCCGCCGAGGCGGTGGGGGTTTCCCGCCAGACCGCCTACCGGTGGCTGAGACGGTGGAGGGAGGAAGGCGAAGCGGGCCTCCTGGATCGTTCCTCGCGTCCTCACCGGAGTCCCAACCGTGTTCGGTCTGAAGTAGAAGAACGGATCGTTGCGGATCGGGTCGCAGAGAAGGAAGGACCCCATTTGATGGCATGGCGGCTGGGTGTGCCCCGGTCGACCATCTACCGGGTGCTCTGCCGGCGGGGTCTGTCCCGGCTTTCCGACCTGGGCCGCACGACCGGTGTCTCGATCCGCTATGAGCGGGACTGCCCAGGCGAACTGGTGCATGTGGATATCAAGAAGCTGGGCAGAATACCTGATGGGGGTGGATGGCGGGTGCTGGGACGAGAAGCATCAGAACCCAGACAGAACGTGGGATATGAGTATCTGCATTCGATGGTCGATGACCACTCCCGGGTGGCCTACACAGAAGTGCTCGACAGCCAGGACGCCCAAGCCTGTGCCGGGTTCATGCTCCGCGCTGCTCGCTGGTTCGCCACCTGGGGGTATCGCATCGACCGGGTAATGACTGACAACGCCATGGCCTACCGCAACAGCCGAGCCTTCGCCGATGCCCTCACCCAGATCGGCGCTGCTCACAAACTGATCCGACCCTACCGGCCCCAGACCAACGGGAAAGTAGAACGCTTCCACCAGACCCTCCTACAGGGATGGGCCTACAAACGCCCCTACACCACCAACCACCACCGACGCAAAGCCCTCACCAAGTACCTCCGCACCTACAATCACCACCGACCCCACAGCTCACTCGGAGGCCAACCACCCATCACCCGACTCGTAACCCACCTCTGTGGGAAGGACATCTAGCAGGGTGTCGGTGAACGACAACACGGCCGGACTCCCTGGAGGGGATGCTCCGGTCAATAGTGGATCACTTTGACTCTTTGACCGGCTCCACCCCCTAGTGATCCTCTACCGGGAGATGGCAACCGGAGCGGGTTCCACGGGTGTTTCGCTTTGGTCGCGGGTGTCAGAAAGAGAAGGCATATATCCGTTCTCGGTGGCTGGCGCTTCGTGGCAGGTCAGGCGAGGACCCGCAGGTTTCCTCGGCGGTCGCGTTCAACCACAGCCACGCCATATAGGCGGTCGGGAGTGTTGCGCGGCTTGGCGAGGCAGACCACCTGGGTGGAGCCGATCCTGGCCTGTTGGTCGTAGTGCATGTGGCCGCAGGCGTGGATCTCGGGCCGCAGTTGCAGCGTTAGTTGCCGAAGGTACGGATCCCCGACCGGTATGCCCGCCTTGTTGGTTCCCACATCCGACGGCCAGTCGTGAGTCAGCAGCACATCGACGCCTCTGTGGTAGCGGCGGGCCATGCGGGTGAGTTGCTCCAACTCCGATCTGTGACCAGTAGGTCTGTTGCTTGGGGTTGTTGCGTTCCGGCTCCGGGGTGTCGCTGTACTTCGGCGAGTAGTTGCCCGACAAGAACCCGACATTCACCTTCTGGATTCTGGTGACGCCCCAACGACCGAGCCACCACACTCCCGGTGCCCACTCACCCGCTCCGACCTGGTCCAACGCCGGATACGGGTCATGGTTCCCCGCGATGAAGTACAGGGGCACACCCAAGTCGATGTCACCAGAGGCTACGCGGGGGAAGTCACCCACCTTGCGGTAGCGGGACGGGCCCACCACCCCGAGGTGATCCTCATGGCCCCGGTTGGGTTCCACATCGCCCGCGGCCAGCACGAAATCGAACGCGCCCCACCGTCGCCGAGCTGCTTCGAGTGCCTCGGCCAGCATCTCGAAATTGCCGTGGATGTCGCCCACCAACGCGAATTTGGTTCCTATAGCCTCTGTCAGGCTAAGAACGCTGCTTCCTTGGCAGCCACCCAGTTTCACAGACTTCGGGCCCGCTGGCGGGCTATATCTGGCATCCATCATGTCAGAACCAGACGATTAGCGGGCGGGTCGAGATGACCCAGGTCTCGAAATGGACGACCCACATCAGTCTTCCCGGTTCAGGAGATGCTCTGCGGCGGCTCAAGGTGCTTCCGTTCAAGGATGGTGCGCTTTGGACAACCCACATCCACCCAGCCAAACAGGGATTGTTGTTGCTGGCTGTAGTGGCGAATGCTGCGTTCGGGTGCTGGATCTCCTGTTAGTGTGCTGATTTTCAAGTGGGAGAGTTTGCCTGAATAGCATCGTGCTGAGACTGTGAGCGGCAACACACCAGAGTTTCAATACGGGCAGAGAGTCCGATTGCCCGACGAAACCGGCATCGTGACAGTCAAGATCCAAACACCCTCGGGAGGCAACACTGTGCTGGGGGTCACAGATCCCGACGGGAAGTGGCGCGAACTGATCCTCACTGTTGAAGAGTTGCGCCGGGTGCGAGTAGCCACCGAGGACGGAGCGGCCTCACCTGAGATGGTGCTGGCGGGCCTTTGGGCGGAACGGATGGTGGCATCGGTCCGGTCTGCCACTTCCACGGTACTTGCCTCCAGCCGGTTGCGTCCCTACCCGCATCAGATGTCCGCCGTGTACGGGCAAATGCTGCCCCAGTCGAAACTGCGGTTCTTGCTGGCCGACGAGCCGGGAACGGGCAAGACGATCATGTCTGGTCTTTGGCTGCGGGAAGCCCAACGGCTGGGTCTCGTGAAACGCGCCCTGGTAGTGTGCCCCGCCCACCTGGTTCAGAAGTGGCGAGCCGATTTCGACCGGTTCTTCGGCGGCGGCCTCCAAGAAGTCACTCTCGAAACCGTCCAGCAAGGGACACTGTCCATTTCGAACCACGCAACTTGGGTGGTTTCGATGCATCGAGCCGCGAAGAACCCGACCGTGTTGGAGGGTATCCGCCCTGTGAATGGCGGATGGGACGCGGTCATCTTCGACGAAGCCCACCGGATGACCCCCACCGCCGAAACCTTCCACAATGTGGGAAAGGCCCTGATGAAGGTTCCCCATGCGCTGTTTCTCACGGCCACTCCGCACCGCGGCAAAGAGTGGCTATTCCAAGACCTGCTGCATCTGGTCGACCCAGAACTGTTCCCCGAAGGCGAAAAACCTGCGAGGGGTAGACAACCCCGGAGGGGGGCGCGTCGGAAACTGAAACCCGGTCCCGTTCACTTCCTGCGACGCATGAAAGAGCCACTGGTGGACTACGACAGGACTCGGAAACTGTTCAAGCCTCGGCAAGCGAAGAATGTGAAGGTGTTCCTGAACAGTGTGGAGCAGGACTTCCACGACCGGGCAATAGCTCTCGTAAGGGAATTCTTCCCTCCCGAGGCCCGCTCTCTGGCCGGTCTCGTGTACGGCAAACGAGCAGCGTCGTCTCTCCATGCACTGTCCCGGACCCTCCACCGGCGTTCCGAAAAGATGGGCACGGACCCCACCGCTCCGGTAGGCGACGACTGGTACGACGAAGGAGCAGAGGACGGAGGCGAAGGCCGGGTTGAGGGAGTCAGGTCTGTGGATGCCAAGGCGGAGAGAGAAGCGATCCGCGGCATGCTGGACGAACTGGAACCCCTGTTGGGCCCGGAGTTGGAAGTGTCGAAATGGCCGCCCATGATCGACAATTGCCTAACCCCCCATGGCATCACCCCAGACGGCGACCGGCAGGTGGTGGTGTTCACCGAGTACGCCGACACCGCAGGTTGGCTGGTCAACAGATTCCAAGACGCCGGGTTTACCAGCCGTCGCTACTCCGGCGACGACAATCATCTCACCAGGGCGCAGACCCAAGCGGACTTCCAAAAAGGCGACTTCCAGGTACTGGTATCCACCGACGCTGGCAACGAGGGAATAGATCTACAGTCGGCCAATGTGCTGGTCAACTGGGACATGCCGTGGTCCCTGGTCCGCTTGGAACAAAGACTCGGGCGGATTCACCGGATAGGCCAGCAACGCAAAGCGTGGTTCTACAACCTGGTGGCGCGGGGCACCCGCGAGAGTCAGGCTCACGAGACGCTGTTGGACAACCTGGTCAATGCAGCCAACCAACTGGACGGGAGGATTTTCGACAGCCTCAACGCTGTCATGGAACGCCTCGACATCACCAGCTGTTTCGACCCCCCTGTAGTACCCGGCGGCAGGGTCGCGAGTGAGAACGACATCGTGCGCGTGTTCAACGAGATGCGTTCCGAAACCGAGTACCTTGAAAGCGGCATCGATCTTGACTTGGCGCAGTCGGCCCGCAGGTCCGAGTTGCTGCAACGCATCGAACCCGACACGGTGGAACGTTTCCTTGACCGGTTGGTAGCTGCCGGGTTGGTGACCCGCGATCCGGTGCCCTTGGCTGATCGGGGGTTCTACTACCTCAGTTCTGTCGGTTGGAAACTTCCCCGCAACTTCCCGACCGAAACGGGAGGGAGGGCCTTGGTGTCCACCAGGGAGATGCTCCGCCAAGAACTCATCGACGGGGGCAACCGAAGGGCAGAAAAAGCGACTCTTCTCACTCCCAGCCGGCCGCTGTTCTACCAGCTCACACAAGCGATCCGAGATCGCACCGAAGCGGCCATGTGGCAGGGTGCTGCGCTGTCCGACCCGTCCGCTCAACAGGACTACACCCTGTTTGTCTACGAGACCACTCTCAAAGTCGGGAACGACGGCACCGAGGATAAAGTGTCGTGGCTGATCAGTGTTGACCAGCATGGGAAGGCCAACCGGGTGGCGTGGGAGACGCTGCCCAACCTCGCTCCGCCTTCCGAACCTGCCCCCCGGCCGATTGACGCGCATGCCGAGGCCTCCGCGGCTGCTCATGCCGACCATCTGGCTGCCGCCGAAACGAAACAGCGCAAATCGGCAGCGGAGAAGTGGGCAGCGGGACTAAAGCGGGAGTTGAGGGACCTCCCAAATGTGACCACTGAGCACATTCCCGACCTGCAAACCCGCATTCGAGAAAGAAAACGGCTCGAAGCGAATGTCCAAACCAGGATCAGCCAGGCCCAACAGCAAGCCGAAATCACCCACACCCAACCCCGCCGGCTGGGATGGGCACATGTGATCGCAGGTCAGCAAATCGTAGAAGATCCAGACAGCGAAGATGTGTCGATGCGCCATGTGACCCGCCTGCTTGAACAGGAGCACTTTATCGTGGATGATGTCAGCGGCGAGAACATAGGCTTTGACCTTCTCGCGGAACGGGGCGCCGACCAACGATGCGTGGAGGTGAAAGGCCGCCGCGGGTCGGCATCCAACAAAGGCATCGAACTCACCGGCGGTGAACTGGAAGCGGCCCGAACCATGGGAGACGAATACTGGCTATATGTCGTGGATCGCTGCGAAGACGGCATCGGCAGGCTGTTCAGTGCGTGGCAGAATCCGGAGAGGGTTTTCAGAGACGACTTCAAGCCGGTACCCGCGGTCCGGCTACCGGGAAGCGCGCTGAAAGCCGCTCGCAACAAACCGGACCACTGACCCCGGCCGAACGACAGCAAACCCAGGATCCCGACGGAGAGACGAATCATCCGTAACCCACGTTCGGCTGCCGCAAACTGTTTTCGCAACCTTCGGGATACCTCTGCCAGAATAGACACCAGTGAAAACGCCACCTGCCGAACAGCCACCTGACCCATACCCCACATCCCCAAGTGCATACCAAGGAGTGGAACCATGAGCGTTCGAATGATCGAGCGGTGGTTCCCCTGCGCCGAGGTGTCCGAGCAGTCCGCCCGAGGCTGGGGCAGGGGCTTTGCCGAGAAAAGCCTGTTCACATGGTTCGCCTCCCGCCCTTTGGCGCAGGCCAAGGCCGCGGTGATCTGTTCTCTGTTGCCCTGGCCCGACGACGCCGACGAGCAGGAACGCCTCAAAAACCTGGTACGAAAGGCGATGACCGACTACGACGCGGCCAACCGGGAGTTGCGAGACGAACTGGCCAAGCACTACCCAAACGGGGCAAAACTGTGCGACCCGTTCTCCGGGCGGGCCATGATCCCCCTCGAAGCCGCCCGCCTGGGAGTCAAAGCATGGGGCATCGACTACTCACCAGTCGCAACTCTGGCAGGAATGTTGCTGGCGGACTGGCCCATGCAAGACTGGGACGATGAACCCGACCTGCCCTTTGACGGATACCAAAAACATAAGACGACATACTTCGCCGAACCCCGCCTCCTGCAGGATGTGCGGTTTGTTCTTGACCTGGTGGGAGACCGATACGAACAAGCCATGGGCGAGTTCTACCCCAAGGTGAACGGGAAACGACCTTGGGGGTATGTGTGGGCGATCACCCTGCCGTGTGTCAACTGCGGCAACCGGTTTCCCCTGACGGGCAGTTTGAAGTTACGAAACGCCAAGGTGCGGAAGGATGTGGAGGATCCCGGGCAGTCCTATCGAATAGTCGCCGATGCCAAGTTGGGGAAGTTCTGGACAATAGTGCATGATGGCCCCCCGACAGATCAGCCCACCTTGATAAACATCAGGGGAAAGCGGGGCAAGACAGCCATTTGTAGTTTCTGTCAACAGGCCCATCCACTAGATACCTTGAAGCGCCTCATGCGTGACGACCTAGCGGAGGATGCCCTCTTGGTCGTGGCCGACATTGATGCTGACATCGGAAAGCGGTACCGCAAGCCGAGCCAGAAGGACTTTGGCGGGCTGCTGGGCGTAGAAGAGGCACTAGCAGTGGAACCGCCTCTGGGTCCAGGTCTGTCATCCGTGCCAACAGAAGCACTGCTGCCCGGTTTATCGGCATTTATTGGGCCAGCTGGCTACGGATACGACACTTGGGGAAAGTTGTGCAATGCTCGACAGACACTGGGGTTTGCGCGGCTCGTCCGAGTGATAGATGGCCTCTTTCGCGAGATGACCGCATCGGGCATCAGTCCCGAATACGCCACAGCATTATCAGGGTATTCGGCTTCTAACCTGGTACGACGCCTCAAATACAGCACGAGGGGAGCATCGCTCCAAACACCGCGTCAATGTGTAGGGCACATCTATGTAAACGACTCGGGTATCTCACATGGGTTCGATTATTTTGAGACATCTACCGGTGTTGGTCCAGCAACCTGGTCCTCCCTAGTCGTCCACACGACTCGAAATCTGCAAAAGCAGTTGAGCCGTGTAAATGGAGACTCGGCGATAATCCAACGAGGATCAGCCACAGAGTTGCCCATCCTCGACGGGTCATTGGATGCGGTCGTAACCGACCCTCCTTATGACGCGATGATCAACTATTGCGACTCGTCCGATTTGCTGTTTGTGTGGTTGAAACGGGCCTTGGCTACCGCTATGCCGTGGTTTGGCATCACCAGCGATCCCAACGGGTTGCAGGAAAAGACAAATGAGGCTGTCGTAAAGTTCGGTTCGGTCGGCGATGACCATCGCACAGAAGCGCACTACAAAGCAACCATCACAAAGGCCTTAGACCAGACCCGCATCAAGACCCGTCCCGACGGTGTCGTTTCCATCGTCTTTGGCCATGGCGACCCTGATGCGTGGACTCGGGTGCTCACCGCCATCACCGATGCTGGCCTGGTGCTGACCGGTTCGTGGCCCTGTAGCACCGAAAAGGGCGGAAAACAGACAGGGCAGTTCATTGACAACACAATCATGATGGCCACCCGCGCTGCCCAACCTGATCGTCCTATCGGCGACTTGCGCTTCGTGTCCGAACAGATACGAGAAGAAATCGCCCAACGGGTTCCAGTCTGGACCGAGGACGGGTTGGCCGACTCAGATCAGCGCATGGCCGCTATCGCCCCCGCTATGGAAGTGGTTGGACGGTACGAGAAAGTGCTGAACTTTACTGGCCAGCAAGTACCTATCGAGATGTTCCTAGGCCTGGCGCACCAAGCCGTGGAGGACGCTGCCGACATCCGGATTGACAAGTTCCGCCTGGTTGACTTCGACGAGCGCACCCGGTTCGCTCTGTCATGGGCGCGGTTGTATGGCAGGAGAGTGGGTGCTGGCTCGGCAGCCAGGTGGCAGCGGCTCTCCTACGATGTGACCGAGGCGGATGTGGCGGGAATCTTGGTCAAAACCAAAGGGGGACAGCGACTGGCCTTAGGAGCCGACTCCGAGGCATCTTTGGACATTGACAGTTCCTTGATAGATGTCCTGTTTGGCATTGCCAGGTTGGGACGAGACCCGCGGGAAATCGCCACCTTTCTCCATGACCTGGGGCGGGAAACCGACGAGCAACTGTGGGCAGCCATGGGCGAAATGTCCCGTCTGGTGGGCGAAGCCGACCAGGACGGGCAGACATGGACTTGGACGGTGCGCAACCGCAACTTCATCCGAGAACAGGCCGCCCGAACCGAATCCGACAGCGACAAACCAGTCGAAGTGGGGCAGGGGAGCCTCTTGTAGAAAGGACAGATAGAGTTCTCATGACCGACTCTCCGACACCTTGGTGGACCATCATGAGCCTCCGTCGGGAGGTGATCACCTCTGGTGGGGTCATTTCCGATGTGCGAATGTCCCTCCACAGCGCAGCCCTGGCTAGCGGTGCCCGTCCCCCTTACTCCCGACCCGACTACTACGGGGAGATCACCCACCCGGCGGGAAGCCTGGTGGATTTCATGGCCCGGGTGGCGGTGCGTCTCGGGGTTCCCCACTCGACGCAAACCCCCGCGGTTTGGAGACTTGACCAGGCAATGGGAGGTGGAAAATCCCACGGACTGGTGGGCCTTTGGCATCTCGCCACCTACCCTCGCCTGTTGGCCGACACGGACCTCGGCAGGGAGGTCATCAAATCGGCTCTTGACATCACCGGACGGCCCGTCGACCCAGACCTGAACAGTCCCCTCTGCGTGGTATTGGACTGCGACAACACCACCGCCACCGAGGAGGACTTCGGACCGGCCAAAACCCTGGGCGAGCGGTTCCTGTGGCGACTGTTCCAACCCGACCACAACCTCTACGAGAAGTACCGACCCCACCTCACCAACAAAGCCAAACTGGGAGAGGCACTCCAAACCGTGGGCCGTCCCATCCTGGTGCTCATAGACGAGATCATGGATTACCTGCGGGTCATGGCCGCCAGCGACTACGACCAAGCAGTGCTGGACATGGGATTCATTCGGGCGGTGCTGGAAGCGGTGAACACCACTCCCAACTGCGCGATGGTGGTGGCGATGATCGCCTCCGACAAAGACAACATGGCCATGACCGAGAAGGGCCTCCAATTGCGGGCCGAGATGGAGGACCTGCTCACCCGCCACGCCTCAACAACCGCGGTCACCTCCGGCGGGGACTTCGCCGACATAATCCAAAAGCGCCTGTTCGCCAACCCTCCCCCCGGCGATGTCACCGACCTAGTGGCGGACCTATACACCGACGCGATCACACCACCGTGGCACAACAAGGTGTTCAAGAGACTGAACCATCCCGGCCGGGAGGAGTTCCGCAAGAGGGTGGCCCGGTCCTATCCGTTCCACCCCAACCTGATAGCCCTGGCGGAGGACGAGTGGGCAACCCATGCCGGTTTCCAAAAGGTCAGGTCCACGATCAATGTGTTCGCCCTGGCTGTGTACGAACAAACCCGCCGGGGACAATCCGGCGAGTGGACACCACCGCTGATAGACAGCGGCGACCTACCCCTCGACCATCCTCCCCTCCGAGACGCTCTGCTCAACTCAGGACTGGTTGAGGACCAGAAGACCAGTGCCAACCTGCGGGAAGTCGCCACCATCGACATAACCGACCCGCACAACCCTGACCGGGGAACAGCCCACCAACTCGATGCCGCACGGGACCAGACATGGGCCTGGGTTGCTCGCAACCCCCGCGCCGCGGAGCGGATGGCCACCGCCATGTTCGTCCGGTCTCTCAATCCCCGGGCGGGAGGCGAACGGGGCGCAACCGAAGCGGAGATCCTCGCCGCCTCTTTCGTTCCCATCACAGGCTATGAGACGGGTGATGCCGAAACCGTGTTCGGACAGTTGGTCCAATCGGACCGGGGGATGGTGTCGATCGATTCCATTCCCGGGCAGGGCCGGAGCGTTCCCAAGCGGTGGGTGTTCGAGACACGCAAGACATTGGAGATGCTCACCCGGGCGGAGAAGGCCAGCATTCCCGACGCCGACCGGGACAAGGCAATCACCGACCGGGCTTTCGCCATCGCTCAGAGAACCCGGAAACCGTTCGACAGGGTGCTGCTCGTGGAAGGCCCGCCTGTACCCGCAGGGGGCGTGACCCTGGAGGGAAGCCTCCAAGTGCTGAAGGAGGAGCTGGTCGACAACCGAGAAACCCGCCTCGCCATCTTGGACTCTCGATGGTTTTCCCTGTTCAACGGAGACGACTCCGCCACCCGAGACGCGCTCGAGGCCGGGTTCGGTCTTGGACCCCGACCACTCAGCACCGAATGGGCATCGTCATTGGTGTTCGCCTGCGCCAACACCGCTCTGCGCGCCCAGGCACGCGGTCTTGCCGCCGAATGGCTGGCCCGCAAACGAGTCTCCGAACTGCCATCGGTCGTAGCCGACTCCGACATGCTTGAAAAAGCCAAGGAAGAAACCCGAAAAGCTCAACAGCAATTGGACAGGAGAGTAAGGCTCTGCTACCAGCACATCGTCTATCTCGCTCCCAAGGGCACCCACCAGCGACAGGTGGGATACATCCGGATCAAGAAAGACACCAGCACCGCCCTCCACGCCGCAGATGTGTGGAACGCCCTAAACGCCGAGGAAAAAGCCTTCGCTGCGGGCCAGTTCAACCAACAGGCATTGATGCACATGCTACGGGAAAGCGACTACGGCCGGCCCCTGCGGGAAATACGAGACATCTGGTGGTCCAACCCTCACAAACCCCTGCTCCACGATGGAGAAGAGGAACTCCAACACGCCCTCTACCAGGCCGTTACCGACGGGGAAGTGGCACTAGTCGGTGACGGTGGGGAACCACACAAAGCAACCCGAGCTGCCGACATCAATCTCAATCTGCCCACGGTCCGGTTACTACAACCCACCCTGACTCAGCTCGCTTGCGATACCTGCGGGCATCCAACCGACAAGTGCCAATGTCCCGAACCCCCCGTTTGCGCCGCATGCGGACAGTCCAAATGCGAATGCCCGCCGCCACCCTGCTCCAAATGCGGCAAATCCCAATGTCAATGCTCACCGCCGAAGAAACACTGGCAGGTGACCTTCAACATCACAGTTTCTTCGGGCAGCGAAGAAGGTAAGGCCGACCTCGCCTATTTGCTGCGACAGCTAGCCAACCGCATCGAAGAGGGAAAAGTTGACCATGTCAACCAGATGGCGCAACTCATCATCGGCGACCAAGAGGATGTTCACACCCTTGAACAGTTGGCCAAGGATGCAGGTTTCACGATCAACATCCAAGAAATCTAAGCTAAGAACGCTGGTTGGGTGTGCGATGGGCGGGTCACCGTCGCGGCCGGTGGGCACCTAGATCGCCTAGTTTCGAGGAGTCATGGGTGCCTTACGGCTAGTTCGTTGGAATTGATCTCTACACACCGCCTATTACTCGGCTCGGTTGCGCCCGGCGCGACGCTTCACTTGTACGACAAAGGCAATTCTCGCTCCTGCGGGGACATGGGTTGGTGTTGACTTACGGTGACAACCCACGCTGGCGCGTCTCAGCGGAGCGGTCATGACGCGCGCTATCAAACTCGTAGCTGTTGGCCAGTGATATAAAGATGGCGCTGAGGCGTGGCCAACCGTTGAACCTCTGGCTTTTCTGTCGGTATGTTTCGGCCAGGTCTCGTTCTTGGTCGCCCCCTTCGGTCGGCGAGCGGGAGGTTACGCCGCGTTGGTTGTACATGGCTATTTCTATGCCACTGTCGATGTCGTCGCTGTTCAACTGCTCGATCAGATCCCGTACCGGAGGGGCAGGCCATTCGCCATCAACACCGGGAGGTGTCGCTGCCAGAGCTGCACCGATTCTCCCGTCACCGACCCCCGCCCGGTCGCTTTCTGCCAACAATCGGCGGACACGATCAACCCAGCATTTAAGCCTTTCGCCGTGGAGGACACCATCCTCGTCCAATCCCGGCACAATCTGCGATGATGGCCAGGACTGCAACAACCCCCATGCTTTCATTGCTCTCTGTTGGTCTGCGTTACTCAGGTCCGGCCCGGGTTCGGAGGGTCTCGTGGCTGGCCTGAAGACAAGTTCAACAAGACAGACAAAGAATTCGGGTTCACGCGCCATCCTCCGGTATAGATTCGGCGCGTTGAAGTCCTCTTCGTGCTCAAGAATCGGGTAGTACTGCCATTCGAGCATAGCCACGCGATCAGCGCCGAGATGGTGCCGGTGATAATCTAGCGATTCCATTAGGTCGGACAGGTGGTAGATGTCCGGCAGCACCTTCCGCAGCTCTGATCCGGTCCCCTGTTTTGCCAGATGTTCCAAGCAGGCTGCGGTCTCTGCACCGAAGCGGGGGTCTGTGCCGAAGTTGTTCTTTCCGATCCACAGATACTCCGCCGCAAAATACACTCGTTGAGCGTCCCGTAGCCGCTGGCACACCTCTAGCAGTTTGACAAGGTCTGATGGAGGGCCGAGGTCTCCAAAACTGACACGGGCCCAGTATTCCGCTGCGATGTCGGCACCCAGTTCGTGACCTTTGCGCCATGGCTGCTTGATGGGTGGAATGGCCCGGAGCAGGTCGGCCGTGACTCGTTGTGAGGGGGAGTGCTGTGTGAGGAACCCGTCAAGGTCTTCCCATTCGTACTCTCGGAACCTGACAGTGAAGTATCCCAACGCGGCTTGGTTCACTGATTCGGGAGCGTCGCCCATGGCTGCAAGCATGCTTGTATCCATGTCGGAGCTAGCGCGGGCTAAGGCTGTCCCTACTGCTCGGGGGTTGTCGACTCTTACTGCCAGTTCCAGCACAGCAGCCACACCACCCGTTTCTAGTGTCGCTCTGACCGCCTCCGCCCGTCGTGCCTCCAGTGCCTCTGTGTACGCCTCATAGTCCCGGGGAGTAATCCCATTGATGCTCCTTACCCAGTTGACGAACAGCCAGCCATAGGCATCCAGCGGTGCTGATGGACGCAGTCGTTCCAAGACTTGGGCGAACCGGTCGAGTTCGCTTTCGGGCAAAGCCCAGTTGGTGTCGCTGTAGGAGCGGTGCTTGTCGACCATGTGCCTCAGTGGTGGCCAGATTGCAGACCTGACATCCTCGCTTGGGCCGGAGTCAGCAATACAAACCAAGGTGGCGTGAAGTGCGTTCCGAGCCTCGGAAGGGAGACTGTTGACCAGTTCGATGAGGGCTTTCAAGCGTTCTGGACTTGAGCCGGCGTCCTCTATCAGCCGATTCGCTATCTCGGTGTCCATGTCCAGCCGCTCACTGCGGGTGATAGGAGGTCTGGCCTTTTTCCAATCGCGGTAACGAGGTCCGTGCCTGTCGGGCACGCTGTCACTCGAGAGCAGAGCCAGCATAAAACGCCAAGCAACCAAACTGTGCTGGCGCCTAAGCATGTCAAGGGCCTCCAAACGCGTCTTCCCGCTAGCCGAGGTCTGGGGCATCCATGTGGTCATTGTCCACGAGAGGTCTCTCAACGGACCATTGGACAACCCACTTCGTTCATCTAATGCCACGAGTCGGGCCAAGACATCAACCGTACCGATTAGGTGATCGGCTGACCATGCCAACACCCTGAGAGCGTTTAGGACACCCTGCTGTGGTGTCGCATGGGAAAACCAGCGTGGCCTGTCCCGGTCGTTGAGGAACATTGCCGAATGGGGCCCGTTCAGGCATGTCCGCAAGCCTTCCAACACTGCGTCTGGGTCGGCCTCCGCCAAGAGATCCAACACCTGAATAACCGATGCCCAGGTTCCCGGGCCCGAGTCTTCGTTAGCGGCTCTCATAATCCGGTAAACGAGAGGTGTTGCACGATTGACTGCGGAGACCACATCCCCATGAATCTGCTGCGGGAAACTGCCGAGGAGCGCCAGTGTGGTAGCTACGCCCCGGCGAAGAACTGGTGAGCACCTCGGTCCCACTTCACCGACCAACGCTCTGAGATGCTCGATGTCGGTCGCTGCATCAAGCGGGTCCGGTTGGCTCAGCAATTCGACTGCGATGCAGCCGAACAAGTCCAAGTCTTGCCGGGTGATCTGCTCTGCAAACAGATGCCATGCGTCAGCCGGGGCCACTACATGCCGTCGTTCCTCGGTAAGAAGCATCGGCGGTTCGTTTTCTTGGACGATGCCGTGGAGGACCTCGACCACATCCTCGTAGGAGCATCCCACGAAACCCTCTACCAGTTGCCTGTCACTTTCGTTGTCTTCCTTCCAACTGTTCAAAAGCAAGCACCTGCGAAGCCTCACATCAATGGAACCTTCTGCCCAAGTGGGCCTGTGCAGTGCCGGGTCCACAGCCCGGCTCCGGCGCAAGGTCAGAAGACTCATTCGCGCAAGGGTTCCGAGATCGTATGCCGTGTATGTGTGCTCGCCTGCTGCTTCCAGGTGGCTGGCTACCTCGCCGGAATCCACTGGCTCCAGCACCATGTTGGGTTGTGAACTGCTCGGGACTGGAACTATGACCCGGTGGCCGCTGTCCGGCTGGTAATACCGCGCGAAGTCGGGTGACGGAACAACCACGATCATCCCTGTTGAGTCTGAGGTTGCCCGACCAGCACCTTCAAGTCCTCTCGCAGCCAAAAGCCGCTGAGCGGTGGTCCGGTCCTCGATATACAACACATCCCTGTCGCCATCAACAGCATCTGAAGTCAAAGCGGCGGCGACAAAAGAGAGGACTTCATCGCGGTGCCAGTTACCGCCGATCATGAAAACGCCACCGGTGCCCTGCTGGCAAAAGTCCCGCAGTTTCTTGGCGTTCTCCTTGCGTCCCGCAAGCACCACGCCAGCATCCAGCGGAACTTGGGTGGACCCTAACCACCGAGTCCACCACCTCAACAGCGTTTCGATTCCATCAACCGGTTCGCCAATCTGCTCACGCAGCCAAACCGTCGTCGCTGGAGCGCAGGCAAGCCACGCCTCAATCATGTCTACATTCATTGCCCGCACCGTCCCGAAATCGTTGAACCGGGACTTCTCGGCCTCGAAATCTCTCCTCTTGGTCCAGGCCGCGCAGATCACAGCGACATAGTTCAACTCGGCCCTCTCGGCTTCAGGGGTGTTCCGCTTGCGTTTGTCGTAGTCGTCACAGGCCTTACCGTGAGCACCCTTCTGTTCGGTGGAAAGTTCCCACACCGACCGGCCGGCAGGGACGAACTGATTACCGACCGGGCACTCCACCACACCGTCCCAGCCGGGTGCTGCTACCCCTTCCCCAGCAGGCATATCGAGCCACTCCACAGATGGCACAGTCTCTGCTATCAACTTCCGAACCAGCCTGGGCAACTCTCCAGCAGAACTGAGCCCCGATGCCCAATGGAGCAATTGGGTGCGGGTCACACGCAACGAATCCGGCACAGTTTCGAATAAGTGACCCCGACCAACCATCGCCGCTAAACCCTAGCCCACTCAACGCTGCGGTTGGAGAGAGAATTGGGATAGGGAGCGGGAGAGGGAACGCTCACCGTCGTGCCTGACCACCCCGCTTATTCGGGCGACAGCACAGTAGGCCAGCAGGAGATCTGCTGCTGGCAGAGGAGCGGCTAACCCATGGGCGGGGATTCGCGGCATTGTCCCGACCTCGGTTTGTGGCACCTACGCTCGGTGCGTCACCGTTCAAGTGGAAGAGATGCCACTTTGTGGACAACCCCGGCTTTGAGGGCTTGGGCGGGGTTCATGACGCTTGGCGCGTTGCCAAGCAGAGCGGTCCTGATGTCGAACCGCTCTTCCGCAGAGCTAGTGGCTTCTTCAAAAATTTCGACATAACGGGCGACATCGTTGTTAAGGCTGGCGACCCACTCTCGCAGAGTGTGGTGCGGTATCGTGGCTGGCTCCGACGCGGTCCAGGTGAGCGGGTGCATGACAAACCTACTGGTTGGTTCGGCGGAACGGGTTGGAGCAGCTAGGAATATCGGAAGGGCTATGGAACTGACCTCACCGATGTTGTGGGTGGCTAGTGGTACGGGAAGGCTCCTCAGGATGTTGGCTAGCCAGAATCCCGTCTGGGTGAATCCGCCAGGTGATGACATTCGGATCTGTAGGCCGGTGGCGCCGTTGTCAACGGCCGCGATGCATTGATTCATCAGAACCTTGCCCGATTCTTCATTGATCGGGTCTATGAAAAAGATCGTGGCCGAACCCATCCGTCTCCTTGTCCATGTCTGGGCCGGAGCCACAGCCACCTTGGGTGCCCAGCAGGTGCCCTACCCTAGTGTGTCTCGGCAGACACTCTTGGAACCCCTTGTGGAGCCCTCAGGCGAGGAATGCCGGCAAACACCGCCAGTCGACCGTTAACCCAGCGTGTGGCACTCCGACCGCGCCATGAGCATCTGCGAATCGTTCAAATGCTCTTGTTGGTGAATCTGGAATAAGCGGTCAGTATTGAGCGGATCCACGCCGCGGCTGCTTCGGCAGCCAGCCGGGCGTCGTCCAGGCCGGTGGGAATGATCGCTGCACGCCCGTGACCCGTGCCTGCCTGGTTTCGTAACTCCACCACACCAAGCGCCACAGATTGGAGACCACCTCGTATCCTCTTCACCGCCGCTTCGACCTTCGGATCACGATGCGTTGCAGACTTAGCATGGAGGTTGACGATCTCGTGTGCGCGTTTTATCAGATACGGTAGATCCTCTCCCTCGGGACGGTGGCCTTCGGCCACAAGAATCACCTTGGCCGTGGATTCGATCAAGTCCTTGGCGGTTCCGATCGTGGCTGCAGCATCACCGCCTTCGAGTTGGCTCTGTAAACGGCCTAGGTTGTCTCGGATCGCTCCACTGTCAGGAAGATTGGCAAGATCCACCTCGGGCAAAACATCAACCGATGTCCCTTCGTACAGGTCGGCATGCAACCCCGGGTCGTTGGCCTCCAGCCAAGCTGAGAGTCCGAGGAATTTCACCTGGACATCCAAGTTCTGGAGACCCTCGCCCATGAACCTCCTGAAAAACTCGAATACATAGCCGCGATAGTCGTCATCGCCCCATTTCAAGCTCCGAAGGAACCGTCGATGCCGATTGACCCACACAGATGCCTCTTCGCTGGTCAGTTCAGCCAACTCTCGCCACTTGGTGTCGGTCATCGTGTCAAATGCACACCGGCTCAGCGCCAAACGCACCAGGTTGGGCGGCGCGTTTGGCTTAAGACCCGCAGCCGCGAGGTTTCGGTGCCGCTCCTCATGCGGCAGCAGAAAGGCGGGTTTCATAGGTAGCGGTTTCCAATCGGGTTTCTGTTGGGAGGGGACCGATTGTAAACGGGAGGCCTTGCCATCGTTCAAGACATCCCCGCTAGGTGAAAGGGCTACCGACTACGATTTAGTCAACTGAACATCCGCGCTAGCGCGCCGCCCGCCTCTGTGGTCTTCTTCGGTGATCGACTATGGGGAAATCGATCATCGCCACAACCCGTGGCCGCATTTTGGGGCGGGTTGAGTCGGATTGGGCTGAGCAACGACGACACCCGTGGTCTCCGATGATGTGGAGCACCTCGGTTAGCCTTGCTAAGGTGCAGGTCTGAGATGGTGGCATACAGCCCGGTGCTTGGGAAGCGTGATCGCCGAAGCACCCATACGCCGGACCTGCTCCAGTGGAGAGGCCCTGACGGTGGAGACCTAACAATGCCGAGCAACCTTCTTGGGCATACCCACACGACGGGGATGAGGGTCTATTGTCAACCTGACCTGTCGCTGGCTCGCCGAGGCGGCTGAATCTTGCGTGCGGGGAAGAACCGGCCTTCGATGGGCGACATCGCAGAAGCCCAACGCACAGAACCCAACCTTCGCCGACAGCTCGCCGCGCGGGTCTTCTACAGGGGTGCCAAGCGACTCCAGACGTTCGGCGGATCGGTTGCGTTGATGCTCGCCCTTGTAGCTCCATTGATACGATACTGGGACCCGGACGCTGGCCCCATCCTCGGAGCGGTAGCCGGTCTCTGGATATTCCTCACCCGTCTCGTGGTCCGCCCGCTTCGTGGCCGCCGCCGAGAGATGGGTGCTGTAACCCAGGAACAATTCGATGTCGAAGTGCTCCAGCTGACGCCAAATCTGTCGCTAAAACACATGGTCTCTGAGGAAGAGATCCGTCGAGCCAGCGGCGACGCAGCCAATCTTGCCAATACTCCCGCCTGGTACCCGACCGATGCCGATACGGCATGGCCAGCAAGCGTGCTCATCTGCCAACGCTCGAATGCTGTCTGGGCACGCCGCCAGCATCGCAGTTACGGACTGCTCCTTACTGCTGCTGCGGGGCTCTGGTTTCTGGTGGGCGTAGGGGTGGGGATCGCATCCGATGCCAGCCTGGCAACATATCTTGCCGCACTTGCGTTACCATCTCTGCCGGCATTACTCGATGCCTCAGAACTTGCCCGCGAACACCTGAAGGCAGCTACGCAACGTCAGGAAACCGAACAAAGAATCAACAACTTGCTGGACGCAGCAACGGCCACCGAGGCCGATCTGCGGGAAATCCAGGACGAGGTTTTCTCGCTCAGGCGCGGAGCCGCGCTGGTTCCCGAGTGGTACTACAAATTGGTGGCCGGGCGCTTCGAAAACGATATGCGCTACGCAGCGAAGCAGATCGCCGAACGGGGTGAATAATCATGGCCAATACGACCGCTAAAGCCTTCGATCAGTTCGAGAGGAAAATCCGCCTGACTACAGCCCAGCGGGACCAGGCCACCTCACGCGTAAAGGGAGTGCGGGGGTTTTTGAGTAGAACATTCCCGGACTCATATGACATCCCCTTGCGGGAGGCAACCTTGATGGGTTCCGCCGCGCGCGGAACAATCATCCGACCGCTGGACGACATTGATGTGCTCGCCACCTTCAAGAACAAGAACAACATATTCGAGAAATACCGCAACGACTCCCAGTCTTTCATCTACAGACTCCGAGAGCAAGTCAATGCAAAGACCACGGTTCAGCAGGTGGGCACTCGCGGGCAGGCAGTGCGTCTCTTCTACAAAGACGGTCTTCATGTTGACATAGCACCCGTCTTCGCCTGGAATGGCGGAGGCTACGCGTTGCCATCTGGCACCGGCAAGTGGATCACCACGGATCCGCCAGCCCAAGAAGAATGGATCAAGGAACGGGAATCAACCCTGAGCGGGCAATTCCGAAGGAGGGTTCGGCTATTGAAGCGATGGAACTCTGTGCACAGTTCCCGGCTCGGATCGTGGCATCTGGAGGTCATGGTGGGTCGCGTATTCACCTCGATGAGCAGCAATCATCGGAATGGCCTGATGAGGTTTTTTGAATGGGCTCCGGGCTACCTGAATGTCCAAGATCCCGACGGACACGGTGGAGACCTTGGGGAAGGCCTCACATGGACGCAGCAGTCCAACATCAAGAACTCGTTCAGCACAAACCACGCAAGGGCAGTAAATGCTGTGGACGCAGAGGCGAGAGGAAACCATGCCGAGGCCATAAGGCTCTGGAAGATCATCCTCGGTAGCGAATTTCCGAGTTATAGCAGATAGAAGGGGGCGATGTCCCCAATGGCTCTGCCTTCTAAGCAGGCCCCCAACAGTGGTGATCTCCCACCCACCCGGGGAGTGCTGGGTATTCAAGTCTGTGCCGGTGTCCAACCAGCGGGTGGTTCCATCAAGTTCCCAGTGCGGTAAAGCTGGGTAGCGGAACGAGTGGCATCAACGACCAACTGCAACTTGCCAGCAGTCTCTAGGACCTTGGATCCCAGAATCCGAGCGGCGAAGTAGTTGCCAATGGCATCGTCGATTGGCACAACCGAACTAGGAGTGCCAGTTCCGTATTCGTGTTTGGCCTCATTCCAAGATGGCACATACTCCCCTATGGACACAGCCAGGTCCTCCCCTAAACGCCGCCTCACCTTGGGTTGGCGTATCAGGGCACCGAGAGGCTTTCTGCCCGCCCTCCGAATAGTCTTGACACATTGTTCCACATGAGCACCAGAACAGTCCACTATGAAGCGAGCCACCATCTGGGTGTCGGCGGGGGATGCCAGATAATAGGGAACATACCGGAGAGGTCTCACCACCCCGTCAAACACCCTGCCAGGGAATGGAAGATGGGGGGTGCTCCCCCTCCATATGGCGAAGTGCATGCCCACGCCGGGTATGCGGGAGTCCAAATCTCGCAACACTGGATACAACCCCGTCTTGAAACCCCAACCCAAGCGAGGCGACAGCGGCTCGCCCTCAAGGGCACCCTCCAAGTCCCGCAACAGGGATTCGCCTGCCCACTTCCTGATGAGTTTTTTGTGCAGGATTTCCATTATCGTGGGTTGCCCCTATCTCCTTCGCTTTCGCTGGGTGCCGAGAGTGCCGCTCCCTAACAGGGCACTTCGCTACCCCGAACCGTCGCCACCGCCCGGGAAACATAGCTCGTCGCGATCCCTATGTGAAGCGAGCGCGTCAGTAGGCATCGCTGGATGGGGCATCGAGGTTGGTGTTCTCAGCAGCCCTCGGAGGGGTTTTGTCTGTGGTGTCCTCCCCTCAATACTGTGGTGTCCTCGCGAGACCCTCGGCTAAGCCCCAGGTCAGAGGTGGTGGCAAGGTGCCCACCCGGCGCAGTCTGCGATTTATTTTTGATTCGTTGGTGATTTAGGGCGCTGACGGGCCCGTTTTCCCCTTATTCGGTTGGTTTTGGCGGTTCCCTGCCGGTTGGGGGGTGTTGTGGTCTAGGCGATGGCCTTCTGGTGGTTACCGGGTGAGGGGTTTTGGGTTTCTGGGCGCGTTGAAGCCGACAGCCGGGTTGGTTGCTGTCGGCGCCGGGTGCCGGTGTGTGTTATGGGGGTGGCCCTCGGGTTTTCAGCCCGTTGGCGCCGTCGTGTGTGACGGGTGGGCGCCGACCGGTGTTGGGGGTAGGTGGCTGTTCGCCGTCTGGGTCTGGTTCGGTGTCGTTGTCGAAGTTGTTGGGTTGGCGGAGGTTATGAGCGACTAGCAAAGCGAGGAGTCCGAAGTTGAAGGCGGCCTGTCCGAGTGCCCGGCACCAGCCGTCTTTGAGACCGCCGTCGTTTTTGACGAGGCTGTTGAGGTTCTCGATTTGCATGCGACGACCGTAGCTTTTCTTCCATGCGGGAGTGCCGAAGGGAATGCGCTGGTAGGTGTCGAGTTGTTCGACAGGGATGGTGATGGTGCCGTTGCAGCAGTATTCCTGGTCGATGTTGGCGACGTGGGGTGCTTTGCGTTGGGATCTTTTGCTGCGGATGCAGGTTTTCGCGTTGGTTTTGACTCTGCCGTCGCATTGTGGGCAGCGGAATCTGATGTTGCCGTTCTTGTCGGGTTTGCCGATGGGTTTCCATGTGTATTTGTCCCGTTCGGCGTACCAGTCGGCGCGTTCTTTGCCTGTGAGGTGAGGGGGTGGGATTAGGAAGTATTCGGGTGTCCACTCTACGAGGAAGGTGCCGCAGTGGAGCAGCAGCACCTGTTCTTCGCCTTCGGGTCCTATCTCGACTGTCTCGACTGTATCTTGGTGGGCTTCGGGGTAGTCCATGACCACGTTGATACCGAGGCGGTGGAGAGGCCGCACGAAGGCTTCTCCGTAGATGGTGTATCCCATGTCGGCGACGATTGTTGTCAGGTTGGGGAAGGTTTCGAGGGCGACCAAGACGGCGTGGAGGCCGTTGAGAGCCCCGGCACCTCCCTACCTCCATGGGAGGATTGGCACATCCTCGAGAGGCCAGCACCGGTCCCTCGAATCAACTTCGCAGAGCCGGCGTTGAGCGGGGTCAGTCCTTATGCCAAGACCTCGGAGCGATGTTCTTGGGCGGAGATGGGTCCGGATCTGGTCGTTTAGTGGGGATTGCTGTCGCACACGTTGGCTAGATTGATGCTGGGATGCGCCAACCTCACGTAGAAGATGCGGATGACACAAACACATCTTGGATGACCGCAAACTTGGAGAGAGTGGATTGTCTTCGGAAGAGGTTGGTTGACAGCAAATTCAACGGACTGCCTTGCCAGCACCGTGGGCGCTTGGTTTCGGCTCTAGGGTGGCGGGGGTAGCGGCCCATATGAACTTTGATCGAGGCGATCAGATCCGCCTGCCGGGCGAAAGGTCGTTTGTAACTATCGACATGCTACAACACCAGTTTGACGGTGGAGTCGAAATGTACGTGCTTGACAGTGGTTCGCACCCCCGCCGGGTCAGGTTGTCTGCGGCCCAAGTTAGGAATGTTGTCTTGTTGTCTCAGGATGGTGCTGCGGATCCCAAGCGCGTATTGGCTGGCCTGTGGAGTCAGTGGATGTGCCAGGCGGCTGAAAGCGTCAAGGGCACCGCCTTGGGGTCGGCCCCTTTGAACTCTTACCTTCATCAGCACGAAGCGGTTTACGGAGCCATGCTTCCACAGCCGAGGCTGCGTTTTCTACTAGCTGACGAACCAGGGACTGGTAAAACCATCATGGCAGCTCTGTATTTGACCGAAGCGAGCCGGTTGGGGATTGTAAACCGGGCGCTGATCGTCTGCCCGGCTCATCTCGTTGGGAAATGGCAGGACGACTTTTCCCGTTTCTTCGGACGGGAGTTGCGGCGGATCACTTCGAACACGATTCGAGAGCATGCTTTTGAAGGAAACCCACATCCGTTGTGGATCGTGTCTTTGCAGCTTGCAGCCATTAACCCGAAGGTCCAAGCGGCGATCGATCCTGACCGGGCTGGGTGGGACTTTGTCGTGGCTGACGAGGCGCATCGGCTCACTCCTACGGCACAGACGTTTTTTCAGGTGGGGCTCACCGTCCTTGTCAAGGCCCCTCGTGCTCTTTTGATGACTGCTACTCCCCATCGAGGGTCGGAGTATTTGTTTCGATCGCTAATGTACCTCACCGATCCGCAAGTGTTTCCCTTGCCTGGCGAGCATGGGGAGGTGGAAGCACTGCGCCGCCTTCGCCCTGGGTCGGTTCATTTTCTGCGGCGGATGAAGGAGGGCCTTGTCGATGTTGACGGGATCACACCGCTTTTCAAGAAGCGGACGGCCTACAACATTCCCATAGCGCTGAACCTGGGGGAGAAGGTCATTTACGACGAGGCTTTGGCGCTGGTCGATGCCTTTTTTCCTGAGAGGGCTGTCGGTTTGGGTCGAATGGTGTATGGCAAACGTGCTGCGTCGTCCTTATTTGCCCTGCGTGAGACGCTGCTGCGGAGGCGGCTAAGGATGGGAACTCCTGTTCACCCTGATGAGACGATGGGGATTAGCGAGGAAGACACCGACGAGCAGGAGTTGATCGAAATATCGCATTTCGAGTCTCGCTCTTCCCGGGAGGAGAAGCGCAGGATTACTGAGTTGGTGGAGCGGATCGATCAGGAACTGGCGAAGGATCAGGTTCCGGTGTCAAAGTGGCCACGCCTTGAGAAAGAGGTGCTTTTACCGAATGGGGTGGCTTCCGGTGGCGACGAGCAGCTTGTTGTTTTCACCGAGTACGCCGACACAGCCGAGTGGCTGGCCAGGAGATTCCAAATGGCGGGTTATCAGACTGAGATGTACTCAGGGAGGCAGACCCCTGCTGAACGAGAGGAGATCCGTGCTCGGTTCATCGCTGGGGATTTCCAGGTAATCGTCTCGACCGACGCCGGTAACGAGGGTATTGACCTTCAATCTGCCAGGGTCTTGGTGAACTGGGATGTTCCTTGGTCTTTGGTGACGTTGGAGCAGCGTTTCGGTCGTATCCACCGGGTGGGTCAGACAAGAGATGTTCACTTGTACAACCTCATCGCGGTCGAGACCCGAGAAGGAGACGCACACACGACTCTTCTTGACAATCTGGTGGCGGCTGCCAACGAACTAGACGGCAAGATGTTCGACAGTCTGGCCGTGGTGGGCGAACTCCTTCTGTCCGAGAGTGCAGGTGTTGAAAAGCTGGAGGACTTTCTCTCAAGCCTTTACCAACCGAGCGCAGACCAATCGGCGGTTACGTCGGCGATCCAGGCCATGACGAAAGAACGCATCCGACAAATTCACGCCATTGTTCAAGAAGAGGACCAATCGTTAGCCGCTATGGTGGATGTCGGCCAGGCAATCGCAGGTGTTCACCAGCAGCACCTCAACAAGATCAATCCCCAGTTTGTAGAGCGGTACCTGACCCGTCTTGACCATGCCGGATTGCTCCAACTAACTCGTTCTTCTGTGGCCGATCAGGGCCTGTGGTATGTCAAACCGGCCGCTCTAGTTTCCCTGCCTTTCGGCAGCCCAACCGGGACCCTGATAGCCACCAGCGGAGACGCCAAACGCGCTGCTGTGCGACAGGGAGCGGTCTCAGCCGAGAAAGCCATCCCACTGGGACCCAACGACGAAGACTTCCGGAACCTCGTTGAACAGGCAACCCGGCACCTGCATGCCGACCTGTATCAAGGCGGAGCCATGTGCGACCCGACTGCGATAACGGACTACCGGTTGTACTGCTTCACCGTTTCGGTTGATCAAGGACGGACCGTGACACAGCCGGAGGGGTGGCGCCACCACACCCGCTGGTCCTATCTAGTGAAAGCCGATGCCGTCGGACTTCGTGTCGTTCCGTGGGAGATCCTCGCCAACCTCGAAGCCGCCGAGTCACAAAACCCGCGGGCCCCGCATCCTGGAGAGCTCACCAATGCCAACGCCCAAGCCCGCCACGCCGCCAATAAGGACACTGCGGCGCGGCGGGCAGAACTTGGAGTCTGGCTGGACCAGGCCCGTGTCCAACTGCAGAAACTTCCGAATGACCTCACTGACGACATCACCAACAACGAAGACCGCACAGCAGCACGCCAACAAGTCACCGAAGCTGTCAACCAACGAATAGCGACGCTCGAAGCATCGGTCGAATTCAAGGTGGGCGATGTGGAACTAACCGGGTGGGGTCATGTCACAGCGACCGCTACGCCGGACTCCGCCGATGAGGACGCCGACTCTGAAGTCGTATCTATGCGTCATGTCATCTCGCTCCTTAGTTCGGAAAACTGGTCCGTAGCCGATGTCCACACCGAAAAACTCGGCTACGACCTACATGCCACCAGAGGATCGAAAGTCAGAGCCGTAGAGGTGAAAGGAAGACGAGATTCAGCGGCTTCCTCTGGAATCACATTGACCGGCGCCGAACTAACCACAGCAGCACAGCTAGGGCGCAACTACTGGCTTTACGTGGTGGACAACTGCGCCAACGGAACCGGTGAACTTTTCGGCAAGTGGCGTGACCCCGTTACCGTCTTCGCCGGTGCTACCAAGGACATCCCGGTCTTTCGTATCAAAGGCTCCGACCTTTCAGCCGCCAAGGAACGGGCAGCATGACAACTAGGCCACGCATGATCGAACGGTGGTTTCCCTGCGAGGAAGTGTCCAATAACTCGAAGAGAGGCTGGGGCTCCGGCAACAGCGAAGCCAATCTGTTCACGTGGTTCGCCAAACGGCCCCTCGCCCAGGCGAAAGCAGCAGTTCTCACAAGTCTCCTGCCCTGGCCAGAGAGTCCCGACGAACAAAGACGCCTGCAAGGACTCGTCCGGTCGGCCTTCCCCGAACCAAACAACCCTGGCGGTAGGGACGCAAGCCACGCCGAACTCGCCGCCGAATTAAAGAAGCATTATCCCAACGGGGTAAGGATGCTCGACCCGTTCTCTGGCCGGGCGATGATTCCCGTAGAAGCGGCCCGCCTGGGAGTCCGCGGGACCGCCATCGACTACTCACCCGTAGCGACTCTCGCAGGAAAAATCCTCGCCGACTACCCATTGCGAAAGTGGAACAGCGACTCTCCTCTCTCATTTGGAGAAGCCGCCTCCGACCCTGGCCAACTTGACCTCAGGACAAAGGACGTACCCCGACTCCTCCGAGACGTCGAAACCGTCTTGGGAACCGTCGGTGACCGCTACTTAGCGGCCATGGGAGAGTTCTATCCCAAAGTAGGTGGAAAACAACCATGGGGATACCTGTGGGCAGTAACCCTTCCCTGTCAGGAGTGCGGGAACAGGTTCCCTCTGACCGGTTCTTTGATTCTGCGTCGCCCTCATCCTCAGAAGAACGACCCCGGACAGTCGTACCGCATTGTTGCCGCCCCCAACTCGGGAGTCATTGACATCGTAGTCCGGGACGGACCGCCAGATACCATACCCACGCTCGCAAGCGGCGGCCAGCGAGGCAGATCGGCCGTCTGTCCGTTTCCGAACTGCCAGCACTCTCACTCCATCGGTGTCCATACCAGGCTTATGAACGAGGGATTCGGGCAGGATCGTCTTCTCATCGTTGCCGACCTCGACGACGATTTCGGCAAAGTGTTCCGAACCCCCACTGAAGACGAACACCGCGCCGCCAAAGCCGCTGGCATGGCACTTACCCGTGAGCGTCCTTTCGCTTCACATCTCCCAGCCGTGCCATCGGAGCCTATCCCTGACGGAAACCACGACACGGTACGACCTTCCAAATACGGATATAAGACCTACGGCGATTTATGCAACGATCGGCAGACACTCGGATTCATCAGGCTGTGCCGCATAATCGCCAATCTCGGGGAGGAGTTGCAACGGGCTGGTGCCAGCGACGAGTACGCGTCGGCACTGGTGGGATACGCGGCTTCGGTAGTGGTGCGCCGGCTTCGCCGAGCTACCCGAGGCGCACGCCTGGAAACCTTGAAGGGCAATGCCAAAGTGGGAGATCTGTTCGTCAACGAGTCGAGCATCGGGTTCGGCTATGACCACTTTGAGACCGGACCAGGACACGGGCCTGGGACTTGGCATTCAGTTTCAAAGGGTTCATTGACGGCCCTGCGGACTCAGATGGAGAGAGTCGACGGGACACCGGCTCGTGTAGAGCGAGGGTCCGCCCTCGCTCTTCCTTTCAGGACCGGGACTTTCGATGCAGTTGTGACGGATCCGCCCTACAACGCCATGATTGACTACACAGACGCGTCCGATCTTTTTTATGTGTGGCTCAAGCGGGCACTGCACACAACAGACCCAGGGTATTCAATCACCGCCCACCCAGACGGAGTACAGGAGAAAGCCGAGGAGATCATCGTCAAACGCGGCGGGACGGCTGTTAGTGACCACCGCGACCGGAAGTTCTACGACACCAAGCTAACAGCTGCCCTTATGGAGGCCCGTCGCGTTACATCGTCTAACGGTGTTGTCTCGATTGTGTTCGGCCACAACGATCCCGATGTGTGGCGTGGCCTCTTACGGATTATCACCGATGCGGGTCTGGTGCTCACCGGCACATGGCCGGCTCTAACCGAAAAAGGTGGAGGAGCCGGGTCTGCCAACATTGTCACCACCATGACCCTTGCCTGCCGATCTGCACCAGTTGACCGCCGGGACGGGCGAAGCAGCGATGTCGCCAGGGAAATCAGGGAAGAGGTTGCCCGGCGTATACCGCTGTGGGAACAGGCCGGGCTGGCCCTTCCGGACCAACAGATGGCTGCCTACGGGCCAGCCATGGAAATCGTCGGCCGCTACAGGCAGATCCTCAACAACAAGGCACAACCAGAAGAAGCCGAGAAGTTCCTCCTGATTGCCCGGCAGGCCGTGGAGGACGCTGCCGACATCCGCATCGACGGGCTACCTCTCGGGGCCTTCGACGCACGCACCCGTTTCGCTCTGTCCTGGGTTCGCCAGCACGGCCGCAACGTCTCCGACGCAGCTCAAGAACGTTGGCAGCGACTCACAGCACAAGCGGTTGCCGGCGCCGATCTCGATCTTGACGGCATCATGACCAAAGTAAGGAAAGGTGTTCAACTCGTCTACGCCTCCGACACCGACACGGTCATCAACCAAGACACATCAATCATTGATGTAGCCCTCGCGCTCGCCCGAGCAGGCAAAGATGTGATAAGAGCAGCAGAAGTTCTTGACGCGTCCGGGCGAGCCGATGATGAGCATCTGTGGTCGGTAGTCTCCGAACTAAGCCGCCAACTCGCCGAAGCAGACCCCGACGGTGAGATATTCACATGGCTAACCCGCAACCGGAGACCAGTCTCCAACGCCGCGGCCAACATTGAAATCACGAAGGCAACCGAGGAACGAGAGACAGTAGACAGAGGACAGCAGCGATCGATCTTCGGTCAGGGAGCACAACCATGACAACACAACTGACGCCTTGGTGGAACGAACTCCGCCTGCGAGACGAACTGGTAGAAACAGCAGGAACGGTAGGAGACATCCAGATGAGTCTCCGAGGAGTCGCCTACGGAACCGCTGGTGAGTACCCGCCATACCGAGAAGTCTCCTACTTCGGAGAAATCACTCATCCATCTCCGAGTATGTGCCGAATCGCCGCCGACATCGCCCTACGCCTCGGAGGCAGCGGTGGACAATCCGCATCCGCCAAACCGGTGTGGCGTTTCGATCAGGGCATGGGAGGCGGCAAGTCACATGCTCTGGTCGCTCTGTGGCACATGGCCACCAACCCGACCGGTTTCAGTGAAACAGATGTCGGAACCCAAATCATAGAGGAGGCGACCAAGCGGGTCGGGAGAGGGACGCTTGATCCGAATCTGGGCAATCCCATCGTCGTGGCCCTACCAGGCGACCAGATGGATCCCGACCGTCCCGACCCAGAGACATTCGGCGGTGCCAAGACCTTGTGGGAGCAATTCTTGTTCCGCCTCTATGAAGGTGACCACAACAGGTGGGCTAAAGACAAAGACACCGTCAGCTACCAGGACGCACTCCGCGGCGTGGGAAGGCCTGTGTTGGTTCTGTTTGATGAAGTCATGCATTACGTGCGCAATGTCACCGCCGCGGGATCGACCGAGCGGGCTGTTAAGGACCAGTCGTTCTTGATTGAGATGATGCGACACACCAACGAGGTTCCACACTGTGTGGCCGTCATGGTGATGATCGGCTCAACCAAAGATCCCATCGCTTTGTCACAGTTCGGGCAACAGTGCCGGGAGGAACTGGAAGCCGAAGCCGCCCGAGGCGAGGTAGCTACCGATGCTGTCACCTCCCCGAACGACTTCGCCAACATCATCAGGAGACGCCTCTTCCAAACCGACCCCCAACAAGAAACAATTAGCGCCACGACGGAGGTGTTTGGGAGGACAATGCGAGACCACGCGTGGGCCAAAGAGGTGTTCGGAAGGGTCAAGTGGGCCGACACGGAGGACTTCGCAGCCCAAGTAGAACGCAGTTACCCGTTCCACCCAGCTCTCATAAACCTCGCCGAGCAAGAATGGTCACAAGTTGCCGGTTTTCAACGGGTACGATCCACCATCCGTGTATTCGCGTCAACCGTTTACGCTCATCTGCGTCGTCTAGCCCAGGCAGCCGAATTGTCAGTAGAAACCGCGCAACAGAACCCCGGCCTATTGACGGGCGGAGCCTGGGCACCCCTTCTGATCGGTCCCGGCGATGTCGTCTTGTCCGATGCTGACGTCCGGGAAGCCCTCCTTGATTCGGGGCTCATAATCGACGCCAAAACAGCCCAGAATTACCGCCAAGTCATCGCTACCGACCTTGTTGACGAAGACGACACCAGCGGCAACGCACGAGCTATCGATCTTGCCGCCGACGGCAACCCTGCCCGAGCGGATAACCCACGAGCCGCTGAACGAGCCGCCACAGCCACGCTTCTCTACTCGATTAGTGACCGACCGCAGGGTCGCCAGGGCGGCTCGGTTCCAGAGGTGCTCGCTGCTACGCACGTTGCCAACCTCTCCTATGGATACGGCGACGCACAAGTAGTCCTCGAATCGCTCAAAGACTCCCACCAAGGCCTCGCGTCACTGGAGCTGATACCAGGCAAAGGAGGGCAACCACCACGCCTCTACCTGTCGACCAGGAAAACCTTTGGCATGTTCTTACGAGACGCCAAAAACGCAATACCTGACGAAGAACGAGAGACCGCGCTCCGCGCCCGAGCCGAGCAACTCGTCGTCACCGGTCCCTTCACAACGGCGATCTTCATCGAACGGCCCAACCTTACCGCTTCGCCGCTTGAAACCCTCAGCGCCGCGTCAATAGACGACATCCGCAAGAACCGACTCGTGATCCTCGACCCACGGGTGTTCTCTCTGCTCAACGGCAACGACACCAACACACGGGATGCCATTAGGGCAGGAATGGGCCTAGGCAACAAAAAACTCGCCGTCAACTGGGCTTCCTCCGCAGTGTTTGCTGTTGTAAATACCCATCGCCGCCGAAACGCTGTCATAGCAGCCACGAATCATCTCGCGGCCGAACGTGTCGCATCAAGACAGTCCGTCAAAAACGACCCCGACCTGAAAGTCCAGGCCGACAAAGAACTCACCCGGGCCGCCGGAGACTTCGACAAACAAACCCGGGCCGCCTACCAACACATAGTCTGGCTGGCTGACATCGGAAACGGACAAAGAGGCTGGGCAGACCACCGATTCGAAGGCGACCTCGAGACAGCACTCAACGGATCGCACGTATGGAAGGTGCTAGAGGACGCCGAAAAAGCATTCGGTACAGGAGAGTTCAACGCCAAAGCACTCTGTCACATTCTCGAAGACCGTGACTACGGCAAACCACTGTCGGAACTACGCGATGACTTCTGGCGAGTTCCCCGTCTCCCTCTCCTGCCAAACGGCGAACAGGACCTGCGCAAAGCCATCTGGCAAGCCCTTCAAAACAAAGAACTGACAATCGTCGACAGCGACGGCAACCCTCGGGAAGCTCACAGCAGCTCCGATCTCAACCTTTCATCCGACATACAGCGCCTTGGTCCCAAAACTGTCAAAGATCCAACCGAGCCAACCGTTTCAAACGGCGACGACAACGAAACAACTCCGCCGGGCGGGGACCCCCCAACAAGCGAGAAGCGAGTGACCCTCTCAGCCACCCTAGCAGTCGACATCGGAAACAGAGACTCCCTCCGAGTAGTGCTCGACGCTCTCCGCAACAGTGTCGATGAAGGAAAACTCTCATGGCTGCAAGTGTCCATGCAAGCCACCCTGGCACCCGACGCCGCGGAGGTGCTTGAGGAAAGAGCCAACGCAACAGGAATGCACGCCACAGTCACCGATCTGTAGCCAGGAAAGCCCAACTGCTCTCGCGCTATTGGCCGGTGGCCGGTTCGAGGGTACCACTCGATCTTCTGCAGAACGCGGCCTAACCTGTGCCACCTCGCGCTTGAAGGTCGCATGAGGGTGTGCTTACAGTCCGGGCCGTTATGACCCCCCATAACCGGTGCAACAGAACGACTATCGCCGCTTCTGGGACAATCCACGCGATTCTCTTACAATCTCGCAGGTGGCGTGGACCCCAACAGGTGAACAACAGGCCATCATCTCCCACGACATAGCGCAACATGGTCGTGTCCTGGCCGGCCCCGGGACGGGCAAGAGCGCAACCGTGATACGGATGATGCTCCGGATAGCGCAAGGAGAAGGTGGCCGTGGAAAGTTGCTGACATTTACCAGATCCGCTACTAACGAATTGAAGGAAAAAGTAGCAAAGCACCCCGAAGCGTTGTTGGCTCCAAGCACCATCCATTCTTTCTCCATCGCATCTCTGTTGGCCAACCCTGGAACTTCAGGATTGCCTGAGCCCATCCGCATTGCGGACGAATGGGAGCAGAAGACCCTTATACGCAACCACTTGAAATCTCTGGTGGGGTGCGACGTGCGCACAGTTGATCGGGCTTTCCGGGAGATGGCGTCAAACTGGGAGTCGCTTTGTGCAGCAGAGGATCCGGATCTGCCGGAAGAGGTTCGCAATCGGTTCACTGGTATATGGGAGAGGCACCGTGCCGTCTTCGGATATTCACTGCTATCAGAACTCACCTATCGCTTCCTGCTAGCCCTTGAGGATCATCCCGACTTGGAACTGGGCTACTGGCAGGTACTTGTGGTGGACGAATATCAAGATCTCAACCAGTGCGATCTATCCGTGTTGAATCAGATTGCCTCACGAGGACACGCTCTTGTAGCGGTTGGTGATGATGATCAGTCGATCTATTCCTTCCGCCGGGCTCACCCGGTAGGTATTAGGCGGTTTCTGAGTGACTATCCAGGGGCCAGGGACTACACGCTCTCCATAAGTCACCGTTGCGCCAGGTCCATTTTGGGATGGGCCCGGCACGTCATTGAAGGCTTGCCTGAGCGTACTCAGCGGCCTGTTCTGTTGCCGGCTCCACAAAGCGGACAAGGCGAGGCGAAGTATCTGGGATTCGAGAATTGGAAGCAGGAGACGCAGGGCGTTGCCAGGCTAGTGCGATGGCTAATAGGCACTCAGAAGGTGGCACCCGAGGACATCGCGGTGCTCTTTAGGACTAACTACAACAACGCTTGGTCTGCTGACCTAGTTACTGAACTTGAACAGTTGAACATTCCGGTTGTGAATCCGGGAGAGGTCGAGGAGATGCTTGCCGAAGAGTCCAACCGGAGGTTGCTGGCTTTGGCGCGGCTGATCGTGAATCAAAGGGATTCTCTAGCCTGGTGGACCATTCTTCACCACACCCGAGGTGTCGGCCCTAGGGTGAGGGACTATTTCTATGAGAGCGCGGTGGGGGTTCCCAGCACTTTCGCCGACCAGTTGCTCCTGCAGTTTGCAGACGGCTTTGAAGAGTTAATGCCATCGCAACGCTCTCTCCTTGTTCGTACGGTGCGTCAAATACTTGAGTTGGTCAGAGACATCGATCTATCGGGAATTGACCTCGGTGATCGTGGGTGGGGGACTTGGTTGTCAGAACGTGCGGACGAATTTGGTGGATGTGAGGCTCGCTTTCGTCAACTCCTTTGGGAGTTGGATGACATCTTGGACCGGCAAGAAGGGTTGGGTCGTTTTCTAGGTCAGATACAGCCCGTGGGGGAAGACCTACGCAGTGGGCGTGGAGCCGAAGCTGTCAGGCTGATGACGATGACGAGTTCTAAGGGCTTGACGGTACGCGCCTCAATCTTGGTGGGGGTAGAGGAGGGTGTTGTTCCCCTTGGCGAACGAGATCCCGATGAGGAAAGACGCTTGCTGTATGTTGCTATGACGCGTTCGACCGAGTTCCTTTACCTCACCTGGTCTGGGAGAAGAACTGGGCGGACTGCCCGCACCGGTGTGCCACGAGTTGGAGGGAGGAGAAGGCGCTCGTCTCTTCTTGCCCATGGGCCTGTGAGATCAGAAGCCGGGATGGCTTACTTGCGGAACATCGGTGCGCTGGAAGGTCCCTCTACCTAAGTGGGGTTGGCCCGTAATACATGGGCGCAGGTCATAGCTTCGCCTGTTGAATCCTTGAAACGGTTTCAGCCAGAATTCGTCACGGATCGGGGTCGCGTTGAAGACGTTGCGAGGTGGGGCGGCAATCACCCAGCAGAGCCCAACTAGTCAACCAGATCGGTGCATCTCGCACATGCGACCGTTTGGCAGACACGCCACCAGCGAACCAACCACGACCCCTGTGCTCCACATAAACCAAATGACCCGGGTTAATGTTACGGCCCGGCGGCCGTGCAAGCGACAGAGCGGTCTTGCAAAGGAGGATTGTCACAGCAACAGGGGATAATTCGCCGTGTGAATGCCAGAAGCAATGGATGGTCAGGAACAGCGACTCCGGCGAATCGTTCCTCCCTAACCACCACCGCTCAACCCTCTAACGGTTGCCTGATGCGGTGCGCCCGGTTTGGGATGTCGAGCCATCCAGGGTCCCGAAGCTCTGGCACATCCTTCGATAGCGATTGGAGACCCTCGGCTAAGGATTACGTTCTATGAATAGACCAAACATGTCCCCAGAAACCGAAGACAGCCCTCGTAGCTTGGCACAAGGAGGTGTTGACCGGAACGACAGCGAAACGACGCCTTCCGGATCGGAGGGTGAAGGCTTTGCCCCGCAAGAGCAAACAGGTGCTTCCGCTTCCGTGCCCGAAGGATTCGGCTGGGATGGCCTAACCAATTCCGTCCCCGGTTTACTGCTTGGCAAGGTCGGACTGGTCGCGGTCCTGGCGGGATGGCTCGTTGGATACACCAGCGACCCAGGTACCCTCCGCGACACACTGGACCTGTCGTTGACTCCCCTAGCGGTGATGGTGGGCTTCGGGCTAAAGCACCTTTACGGTGCGGTGAAGGCGATCGTCAACGGGTTACCCCTTGGCGCCAAAGAGCGCAACTTTACACTCCTGAAACTGCTTTCTTTCGGGGGCACAATCGGTGCCGTGCTTGGCGTCCTGGCTTATAGTCTCGTACCTGACTTCGACACCGAGATACTGTGGATACTCGACGGCATTGTGGCGCAACGAGTCCTGGGAGGGTTTATTCTGATGTGGGTCGCGCTGGCCTTTACCTTGCTTGTCCGCCTTCCCTTGATAGCAGTTTTCGGCCGCCAACTGGTTGATGCAATGGAGGCATGGCAGGAATCTCCCCTCTGGGAAACGATCCGAAAAGCTCGCCGGAAGGACAATAGGTTGGTGGCCCTATTGGTTGTGGCAACCGTCGCTTGGGCGATTGTCAAAGGATCGCCGCCGTTTGAAGATGCCGCCCTGTTGGTGACGCTTTTGCTGGCCTTCGCGTACGAAGGGTTCTGTGCGGTGGCGTTCGGTGGGACAACTTATGGAAAGTGGCGAACCCGTCTACGGGTAGTGGCTGATGACGGCTCTCGTTTGTCGCGGTGGCGGGCTTTCAAGCGGAGCTTCGTGCTCTATGCCCCGCTTGTTGCCGTGGGTGTCCTCAGGTTGGATGCGGTTTTGGGGATGGGGATATTCGTGTTGGCCCTTCCGATCGTAGTGATGTACGGACTCGGCAGTCTCCATCCCTACCAACGTGGTTTCGCTGATCTGATAACAGGCACCCAAGTGGTGGCCAAAGCAGCCTGATGCCCATGCTGCCTGGAACCTACCAATGCCTCGGTGGGCTCCTGGGCCACCCGTTATGGAGGAATAACCCGCCAAGAAACTTCTCATTCCCCCACCGGTTGCTTAGGACAGATGGCTTGGCGATTGGCAGTCGTGCAAGAAAATGGTGGGGCTGGATTTAGGCTTTTACCTGTGGGCAGAGTAGAACCCGTAGAGAGTCTGGGGGGTAGTGGGTTCGCCTTTGAGGACAGGGTGGGTGCGTATCTGGCGGCTGCGATGTTGGCGGAAGAGCCTGTCGTTGGGGGTCTCGGTGTACCGGTCAGGGTCGATTTCCAGGTCAGATCCCGCGGCTGGTCCGTGGACGACATGCTTGTGTGGTTCCCCTACCAAGATGGAGAGTGCCGCAGATGGGCTGTCTCTGTCAAGAGCGACCAGCAGATACGCTCGGTGGTTGCGGGGGACTTTGTGGGGCAAGCTTGGGAGGAGCTACTGTTGGCGATCATTGAAATTCCCCACTCTCGATCACTGAAATTCCCCACCTCCTG
>JAPPFC010000030.1 GCA_028824015.1 bacterium | reverse complement strand
GGCCCTACCCGACTACGGGTATTTGCCCCCAGGAGGTGGGGAATTTCAGTGATCGCCAACATCCACCGAAGCGGGTCAACCTCAACCTCGGAGAGAGCCGGTACGGTTCACCATTTTCGGTAAGGACCTGATCGTGTCGTCGCCCCAAAGTCGGCATAGTTATCCGTCCCCGGGGGTACCGTGCCAGGTCGTAGTCTCCATATTGGTTGTGCGTTAGTTGGGGGAAATGGTTGCCTTCAGCGTCCATCGCGAATAGTTCAGCGTCACCATCTGTTCTACTCACAAATAGGATGCGTTTCCGTCGGGCGACCATCCGATGCTACTTTCGTAAGTGTCGCTGCTGGTGGTTGAAACCGGCGGTGGGGACCGCGATCCTCAGCAGCAACCCGACCTGTAGGAGCAGGCGAACGCAGAACCGGTGAAGCAACTGGGCTCCTCCTCGTCGCTCGCGAAGGCAGTGCACTCGCAGCACTTGCATTGGCCTGAGTTGCATGTCCAGCACCGCAGGACAAGACCGGAGTCCTGGCACATGAAAGGACACCATTGGGACGGATACTGGGCGAGTACGCAGCATCCCACGTCCAGGTCTTCTCTTGCGTTCGCCGGCGACGCGTCGAGAACGACCCGCGCCCCGGCGGCCAGAACTAACAAGGCTGCCCTGGACGCGATGCGCAGGAATTGTCGGCGGCTTTGAGGACTGCCCTGCGGGAAGGCCAAGGCCTCACGACTCTGCTCCGCGGCTGAAGGCAAAGCCTGAGGAACCCGGCCGGATCGCTTCCCCGCAGCGGCCTTCATATATTGAAGTGGGGTGGGTTCATCCGCTTAGCGGGGAGCAAAGCGCACTCTTGCTGAGACCTCGGCTGCCGGACCGCGCCCTTCGGAGGTCTCGGCTTGGATCCGCACGAAGTACTCGCGGCCCTGAACAAGGTTGACGGAATCGAAGAAGCGACCGGTGAGGTGTGTGAACCCTTCGAATGTGATGACGGCATTCGGCCACCTGACATAGGTTACCCGGTCGGAGCAGTCATTGGAGGGGAAGCTCTGCGTCTCGCTCCTCCAGGAGATTCTGTAGTGGTCGATGGGCGCTCCACCGTCGCTGGTGGGCGGCAGCCACGACACCAGCAGCATGTCGTGGCGGGCATCGACAGCGGTTTCGGTGGGCGCTCCGGGAGTACCTAGCGGCACTGCGCTCGCCGTTATGGCCGCGCCGGGTTGGTCGTCGCTGGTCAGCGCCCGGACCCGCACCTCATAGATAGTGCCGTTCGTCAGCGCGCTGATCTGGTGGTTGAGCGTCGACGCATCCGTTTCCGCCTGGTCGTCTGAGTTGTATTCTCCTCCGGCCGTTCGCCACTCCACGAGGTACCCGCCGATCGTGGAGCCGTTGATGTTGGACGGGGCCGACCAGGAGACCAGCAGCCGCTCGTCGGAGCCCGCGGTGGCGATCCCGGTCGGCGCGTCCGGCCGATCCGTGAAGCCCTCCGGCTGAGCCGAGATCTCGGTCCACTGCCCGAGGTCGGCGCCCTTCTCCGCCCGGACCCGCACGAAATGCCGGATATCGCTCCTCAGGCTGGTGATCTCGTACTGGCGGTCCGTGGTTTGAGCCGACCGGGAGTCATCATAGGTTTCGTCGGAAGCCCGCCACTGCACCGTGTAGTCGCGGCTCGGTTGACCTGTTGGTGCCCGCCATGAGATGTCCAGGACGCCGTCGCCTGACCGGACTTGCAGGTCCCGGATGGAACGGGTCGGCGCCGGGGGCGTTACCGACTTCCATACCAATGGACCTATTCCCAGTGAGTTGACCGCCTCCACTCCGACTCTTGTCGCCACCCGGTTGGGTAGGTCGGCAACGATTTGGGTCTGTGTTGTGTACATCTCCTGTTTGATGTAGGCCCTCCACCTCACTCGGTAGGCGAGCACCGGACCCCCGTCGACCGGATCAGGAGCGGACCACGATACGGTCGCCAGACCGCCGCTGCCGACTGCGGTGAGGTCTTGTGGCTCGCCGGGCAGGGCCAAGGGCGCGATACGGGCCTCGGCCCACCCGCCCGAGTCGTCCGAGAGCAGCGCTGTCACCCTGATGAAGTACAACTCACCCGGAGTCAGGTCTTCGACGGTGGCCGAGGTGTCGGACACCTCGGTCCAGTCCTCCGTACCGTATTCCTCGCCGTCGAGACGCCACTGGACCCGGTAACCGTCCACGGTGACGCCACTCGACACCGAGGGTGCGGACCATTGCACATCCACTTCTTCGACATCTACAGAGAGAGTCAGGTCGGTGGGTGCGTTGGGGTTGGGCGCGGCAGGAGCGCCCGACGCCTCGGCGCCCGGGCTAACCCCCGTCTCGCTCACTGCCATGACCCGTACCGTGTAGACCGTTCCGTTGGTCAGCGACGGGATCTCGTGCTGATGGCGCACCGCGACATCGTCGTGACGCAGGTCGTCAAGAGACGGCACCTCGGCCTGCCGGTCCTCGCTGTAGTCCTGGTCCCCACTTTTCCACTGCACGCGGTAAGCGGTCACCCGCCCGGCGCTGATCAGCGGGATCGAGGGTCCCCTTACCAAAAGCCAGGCGACCGTTAGCTTCCCGTCGCCGGGCACGAGTCTCAGATCCTGGGGCGGCGGCGGGAGACCGGCGATGGTGGCGGCAGCCAGGGCTGGCGTGCCTTCGCCCTCGGCATTGACTGCGGAGACGCGGAACATGTGGGTGGTGCTCAGACTGAACGCGTCGGATTCGTAGCTCAGACCGGTGACCTCTGCTTCTCCGCTGGTGTGACCGGACCAACTGAGTTTGTACTTGGTGATGGCCGAGCCGCCGTCGCTGTAGGGAGCCGACCAGGACACTGTGGAACCGTCGAGGCTGAGCACCGCGGACAGTTCCCGGGGCGGACCCGGCGGCGCCGGTCCGTCGATAAGTTGCGCCTCCGTTTCGGAGATCCGCCCATCGCCATTGGCGGATGTGGCGTTGAGGGCCACGTCGTAGTCGGTGCCGGCGGTCAGGTTGCGCACCTCCACACTGCGGTCGGCGGCCGAGAGCTGTCGCTCGTTGGTGTAACTGGTGGCCCCTGCCAGTTTCCACCGCAGTTCGTACCCGGTTATTGGCACCGTGTCATCCTCTTGTTGCGCCCACTCCAGCATGAAACTGTCCTCACCCACCACCGGTTCCTGCAGTAGCGGAGCTTGCGGCACGTCGGGCACCTTGGACTGCTCCTGGGAATCCGGTCCGAGACCGACGACGTTTCCGGCTGCCACCGCAACCTGGTAGTCGACGCCCGGGTCCAGATTCACGATTTGGTAGCTACGGACTGCCGATCCCAGATTCGTCGAGTCGGTGAAGCTCGACTCGTTGGTCCGTTTCCAACGGACCTGGTATCCGGTGATCGGCGATCCGCCGTCTTCGGTTGGCGGTGACCACGAGACGGTCAGGCTTCCCATGCCGCCGACCACTGCCACACTCAGAGGCGTGCCCGGTAGCTCAAGCGGCTCGGCCATTTCGACGACCTTGGTTCCATTTCCCGCATCGTTGACAGCCCAGACCTCGACTCGATATTCTTCCCCCCGCTCCAAGTCGGCGAGAACGGTGCTGCGCTCGTTGGATCCGACCGACCGCTGCAGCCAGGACGTCGGCTGACTCTCCTTCCTCCACCTCATGGCATAGCCCGTGATCGGGGTACCACCGTCGTCGGCGGGCGGCGACCATGTGACGGTGAGACTCTCGACACCGCGAACCAAGTTCACAGAGAGGGGCGGGCCGGGAGGATCGGGCGGGGTGCCCAATGTAGTGGCCTGCCCGACCTCGAACCTGCCGGTGCCCAATGCGTTGACTGCAGCCACGGAAACGTCATACTGCGTACCGGGCAGCAGACCGGTGATCTCGATGCTCCGGGCCGCAGCGCCAGCCAGTCTCGAATCGCTGTACGTCGCTCGCGTTGCCCGCTTCCAGCGGATCAGGTAGCCGGTCACCGGGGACCCCCCGTCATCGGTCGGCGGCGACCACTCCACGGCAACCGACTCGTCCCCTCCCACCGCCGACACGTTCTGAGGGGCGCCGGGAGCGCCGGGAGGCGGATCCAGGGTAGTGGCCCGCACGATTGCGGCGCCACCCTCCCCGACATCGCTGACAGCAGCCACGGACACGTCATACTGCGTGGCGGGCAGCAGACCGGTGATCTCGATGCTGCGGGCCGCAGCACCAGCCAGTCTCGAATCGCTGTACGTCGCTCGCGTTGCCCGCTTCCAGCGGATCAGGTAGCCGGTCACCGGGGACCCCCCGTCATCGGTCGGCGGCGACCACTCCACGGCAACCGACTCGTCCCCTCCCACCGCCGACACGTTCTGGGGCGTTCCGGGAACTTGCGGAGTCGGAACGGGGGTTGGGGTTCTACGTCCACCGCCACCTCCACCTCCACCGCTACCACCGCCGCCTCCACCGCTACCACCGCCGCCTCCACCGACACCGACACCGGCGCCGCCTCCACCTCCGCTGGTGTCGTCCTCGGGGTCGGATTCCCGCATGTCGTTGGGACACGCCACCAGGGCAGGGTGGGCCCTTTTGATGAATGTCGCCATCTGAGCGCGGGTGGTGGGCTGATCGGGACAGAACCGAGGCCCCTCCGCATCGCAACCAGAAGTCACCCCACTCGCAGCCAAAGCCTCGATATCAAGCCAACTCGCACCACCCACCGGCACATCCACAAACCCCGCGCTCTCCAACGCCGGCTCCAGCCCGAACGCCCGCACCAGAAACGACGCCATCTCCGACCGAGACACCGAACCGTCCGGACAGAACCGCGCCGGCTCCTCGGCACAACCCCGCGTCACCCCAGCCTCCGCCAACGCCTCCACATAACGCCACCACCACTGCGACGCCTCAACATCGACGAACCGCGGCTCATCGACCGCCGGCAAAGCCAGGTCCAGCACCCGCACCAACCACACCGCCATCACCCAACGCTGCACCGGCTTGTCAGGACAGAAGCCCTCACCACACTCGGTACCCTCGAACACCCCCAACGACGCCAAAGCCTCAACCGCAGCCCAATGCGGCCCCGGACCCACATCCCCAAACACACCAAAACCCGCACCAAGAGTCATGGCCCGATACAGGAACGTTGCCATCTGAGCGCGGGTGGTGGGCTGATCGGGACAGAACCGAGGCCCCTCCGCATCGCAACCAGAAGTCACCCCACTCGCAGCCAAAGCCTCGATATCAAGCCAACTCGCACCACCCACCGGCACATCCACAAACCCCGCGCTCTCCAACGCCGGCTCCAGCCCGAACGCCCGCACCAGAAACGACGCCATCTCCGACCGAGACACCGAACCGTCCGGACAGAACCGCGCCGGCTCCTCGGCACAACCCCGCGTCACCCCAGCCTCCGCCAACGCCTCCACATAACGCCACCACCACTGCGACGCCTCAACATCGACGAACCGCGGCTCATCGACCGCCGGCAAAGCCAGGTCCAGCACCCGCACCAACCACACCGCCATCACCCAACGCTGCACCGGGTCGTCAGGACAGAACCCCTCACCACACTCGGTACCCTCGAACACCCCCAACGACGCCAACGCCTCAACCGCAGCCCAATGCGGCCCCGGACCCACATCCCCAAACACACCCGAACCCGATCCCGTTCCATCCTGAGCCGCCGCCAGCGGTCCCAACGCGGTGATCAGGAGCAACACCGTCACGAATATCACTGCCAGCCGCCCGCAGAGACCCGCCTGGCCGCGACCGTGAGGACCCGCCGAAGCAATCACCCCGGGGAGCCGCCGGGTTCCTGCCCGGACGTTGGCCCCAAGAGATCAGAGATGTCCTCGGAGAACCCAGAAGAGCATTGCTCCAACAACTTCTCCAACGCGGCCTTACCTCCGATGCCGGCCGCAAAGACCACCCGGCCCGCGCCGAAGCCCACCACCGTAGGGCTGGACGCCACCTTGAGGCTTCCCACGATGGACATGTCGTCGTCAAAGACCACGTCGTCAGTCGACAAGCCCCGATCCCGGGACCAGACACGCATACGTTCGGGAGCAGAAGCGGTTACCACCACCGTCAAGTCATCAGGCACCATCCCGCCCAGGGAGGAGGCGATCGCCGCGCAGTGAGCACACATGGGGGACAGGAACAGAGCCAGATGACGGTCCAGATGGTCGATCCGTTCCGGCAGACCGTGGGAACTGGCGGCGGTGCCAGCCACGCTCGCCGGCACCTCGAACTCTTCGATCAGAGAGTCATCTACCTCCGTCCTGCCGTGGGACCGACTTGCTAGCAACTCCATCACCGCCAGCGCGCACAGAGCACTCACCACCAGGGCCACTATGGAGACGATCAACGCGGCAACAACCACTCTGCCTCTCCATGGGCGACCCGCGTCACAGTACCCACCCGCATCGCTGCCCGACGCCGGTGCTGAGCCAACGGCATCAACGCCGCCCACATCCTCACCAGGTACACGCACAAGACACCAACACAGCACAGCCCCAACGCCAGCAAACGCTCATCCAACCCTCCGAACCCTTCGACCCGACCCACGCACCACGCCGCTCCTACCCAGACCGGAAACAGCAGGACATGAAAGTAACCCAGCGGTCGCCCCTGCCTGCCGAAACAGGCACAAGCCACCTGCACGTCAGACAAGGCGCCCACAAGGCCCGCCGCCGCGAACCCCGCGGCCAGCAGAGTCAAAGCGACCGCCGCCCCCCACGACGGTCCCAGCACCACCCAACCGGCCACACCCACCTCCGCCAGTCCCAGCAACCGGCCCGGACGAGACAGATCCACCGGGGAACCGCCCGAACCGCGCCAGCGTGCCGATACCTGATCGTACAGCCACTCCATGGTTCCGGCCACGGGTCTGGGATCTGCGATCTTCGGCAGGCCGCTTAAGAGAAGCAACGCGGCCACCACCAGCACCGGAACACCCATCCACTCCAGGTTCAAGGCTTGATCACTCGTAATAATTCTCGGCTAGGAGCCGGAACTCACCGGTCAGGCGGTTAACCCCCCAGAATTCAATGCGATCGCGGTGCTTGATAGTGTGACGCACTTCGGGAACGGTCCGCCACCCATCGTCCACGAGTTCCACGCACAACTCATCCCCGGGTGCCAGCCGATACCCCGGGATGAAGCCGCTGAACCTGGCCCGCACGACTTGGCCGGTGCTGTCCAGCCTCACGTTCACGAATCCACTGTCTGGTCTTGATTCGCTGACGCCCAACTCCAGAACACCATGCCCTGCCTCCGCTCCGGACTCAACAGCCCCACCTCGATCACGCTGAGCGGGTTGCGCCAGCGGCCGTCCGAGAAACTCGAGGAACTCACTCGATCCATAAAGGCCCGGGCGTGGTCGGGTGTAACGCCGCATGTCGCTCACACTCGACATGATGTTAGTGAGCTAAGTTGTAGCTACAACTATTAGCCAAGGACTAACGCTGACACCAACGCAACCACCGTCAGGCCACTCGGAACGACCAGTAGAACCGGGTTGATCCTACGATGCCTGCGTTGCAGTTCCGCCATCGCCCAATCAATCCGGACGAACGAGCGGGCCCACGGCAACCCGGCCAGCACACCCAACGTCAAACCGAACCCATAGAACAGTCCGTAAAACCAGAGCGAATGACCAGTAGCAGCAAGGATCACACCGAGCACCGGCAACGGCGTGGCTCTCACCGTCGAAACAGGCAAACCCGTGTCGACACCCCAGGCGACAACACCCACCCGCCCTCTCAACCGCCAGTCGTAAGGAGTCTGCCGCTTCGGCCCGAAAGAAGTAGAACGCCCGCCCCACAACCTCATCCCGTCCAAGAGCAACAGCAGTCCAGCCAGCGCCAATGCAACAGCTACCGAGGTCCGGCGGCCCGCCATCTCCTTGAACCACACCCCCGCAGCCGAGACCCCCAGTAAGAACAGCGTTGAAGACACCAACACACCCAACGCGTACAGGCCGCTGTGAGAGAAGCGCCGGACACCCCGACTAGTAGCAAAAGTCGGGCCGAACTGACCCAAGAACGAAATGCCTCAAGGGCTATAACGCTGGAACCAACCGCCCGCCAACAGCGCCGCAGCGGCAAGAACCTCAAGCATCTCGGCCCACATTAACAGCCGAAAGACAAGCCGGGCAACCCCGTTGTCTCTGGACTTGCTGCTTTCTAACCCCGTGCGTAGGCACCCTTGGGGGTGACCCGAGGGAGATCGTGGAAGCGGCTCCTCTTGGGGTCGGATGGGAAGTTGCAGGATGCGGCCCAGCCGAAAACAACCTCCAAGACCAAGGCTGCGGGTTGGGTGCCGATCGCCTGCCCGAAACACAGAGTGCCCTAGCACCTATAACTGCTCGATATTCAGCTTCGTTGTTGGTGGCCCGGCCGATGCTCCGCGCCACAGCGTCCACGTGGTTGCAGTCCCCTGGATCGCCTCTGCACAACACGGCCCCTATGCCTGCGGGGCCGGGGCTACCCCGACGGGAAGCGCTATCCGTGCGCGGGAAATGTCGTGCGTAATCGTTCCTATTGGGGAATTCCATGGTGGTTGTGAGAGTGAGCGGGGTCTGTTCTGCCCGGGGGAGGGTCTTGGTGGTGAGGGCCGATGTTGTCGGTAACAGGGTGCGCGCCGGTCCAGGGGATGGTGGGGGTTGAGGGGTTTAGGCGATTTGTTTCGCTGGTCCGGCGCGGGCAGGGTTGAGTTCTCCCGTGCCACGGGCCCCCTCGGAGGTAATCTAAGATAGTTCTTTCCGGGAGAGTGCTATGCCTACCGAAGTCAGATTACGTCGGCGACGCGGCTCGGAGGAGACCGCGAGGCGGGTGCTGGAGGCTGCCGCCGAAGAGTTCGTAGAACGCGGGTATGACAAGGCAGTCATCAGCAACATCGCCCGCCGCGCCGGGGTCACCCCTGGTGCGGTATACCCGCGGTGGCCTCACAAAAGTGATCTGATGGCCGCTGCCCTCGACCATCTCTTCGAGCAGTTATTGCCCGAACAGAGGATCAGGGACATGGGTATCGCGGACTTGCCCACAACCGTTATGGTCCTGGGGTGGGCAGCCCAACTGTTGCAGCCTGAACAAACAAAAGACGTGCTGGTGCAGGTGTTCGGCAGCGCCCGCAACAACGAGGTCATCCAAGAACGCCTCAAGGGTTTCCTAAACGATCAAGCCCACCAGTTGGGCGTGATGATCGAGAGGAGCAAGGACGAGGGATTCTGCGACTCCCAACAGGACACCGCTGCCTTGACGCTGTTTTGTCAAGCGATCGGAATCGGAACCCATCTGTTGTTGGCTGCCGGACTGGCGGATCCCTACATTCCGTCCGAACAAAACTGGCTTGCCCTCTTTGCGAAGTTGATGGGCAGTGTTGCCCCAGGTTCGACAACAGAATCGACTGGCTGATTGACGGACGGACCAAATCGAGTTGTGTCCTTGCCGCGGGGTGGCTCCTCCCAGTTTCTTTTGGCACTCAGGTACGACAGTTCCCCTTCTAAAGAAAGAGGCTCCCGAGGACCGGAGGCTCGCCCTTAGCCTCTTCCTCGCCAGGGGATGAGGCGTTTTTCGGCCATGCGCATGACGATGTCCATGGTTACGCCGAGGATGCTGATGAGGATCACTGCGGAGAGCATGAGGTCCAGCAGGAAGAACTGGCGGGCTTTGAAGATGGTGAATCCCAGTCCGGCACTGGCGCCCAGGAGTTCGGCCGCCACCAGGGTGCCCCAGCACACTCCTATCGCTACCCGGACTCCGGTGAGTATTTCGGGCAGGGCGTTTGGGAGGATGACGTGTCGGAGGATCTGTGATTTGGAGGCGCCCAGCGAATAGGCGGCATGGACCTTGCTGATGTTCACCGCCAGCACGCCCGAGCGGGCCGCGATGACCATGATCCAGATCGAAGCGAACAGGAGCAGGTTCACCTTGCCCTCTTCGCCTATTCCGAACCAAACGATGAAGAGCGGGATGAGGGCCAGGGGCGGAATCGGTCTGAGCAACTCGACTATGGGATCGAATACTCCGCGCCAGCGATTGGAGAGACCCATGGCCAGGCCGATGGGCACGCCGAGGATGACTCCCCAGAAGAGTCCCTTGGCCAGGCGGCTGAAGCTCAACCAGAGGTGGTCCCACATCGAGAATCCGCTGTAGCCGTACAGGGCGAAGTTCCACGAGGCGTCCCAGAGTTGTGCCGGGCTGGGCAGCACCCGTTCGCTCACCCACTGGGTGTAGGAGCAGGGCGGGAGACCGGGGTAGTCACCCGGGTTTTCTTGGGAGGCTTCGCAGTCCCTCAGTAGGTCCCGCTGGCCGTAGCTCTCGTCGGCGGACAGGCCCGCTCGAACCTGTTCTCCGTGCTCTACCCACTCTTGGGGCATCCCCCAGACGTTGGTGGCGAGATACCACACCGCCAAGATGACCAGGAGGCTGGGGATGGTCCATGCCAGGGAGCCTTTGACCACCGCCGCGTCGCCGAAGGTGACCGTCTTCCCGGCGCTTTCGGTGCCTCCACGGCGGTACCCGAATCGCCTGAACAGCGCGGCGAGAGTGCCCCTAATGGTTCCCACGCCGCCGCTGTCGGGGGGTCTTGTCTCCGCCATCAGCGGCCTCCCTCGGTCCCCATGATCTGTTCCTCCATTTCCCAGATCATCGTGAGGATTTCCTCGCGGGTCGAGATGAACTCCGACGAGGTCTTCAACTCACGGGCATCGGCGGTGAGGGCTTCTTTGGCGAAGGGCAAGTCGTATCGCCGTTCGATGCGGCCCGGGCGGGGGGCCATCACGAAGAGTTGGTCTCCCAGGTACAGGGCCTCCTCGACGCTGTGGGTCACCAAGATGATGGTCTTGCCGGTCTTGTTCCACAGGTCCAGCACCAGCGCCTGCATTTTCTCCCGGGTGAGAGCGTCCAGGGCCCCCAGGGGTTCGTCCATCAGGATGATCTCGGGGTCATTGGCCAGGCAGCGAGCCAGAGCCACCCTCTGTTGCATCCCGCCCGACAACTCATAGACGGCCTTGTCCCCGAATCCCTGCAGTCCGACGGTGCGCAGCAGGTCTTGCACTGCCTCGCGGGACGCGGGCCGGGACCTGCCGTTCATGCGGGCGCCGAACCCCACGTTGTCGTTGACGGTGAGCCACTCGAACAGGGCTCCCTGCTGGAAGACCATGCCCCGGTCCTGGCCGGGTCCGGTGATGGGTTGGGTTCCCAGCCTCACCACGCCCGAGGTGGGCGCCAGGAATCCCGCCGCTATGTTCAGGAGTGTGGTCTTGCCACAGCCCGACGGGCCGAGCAAGGTCAGCAACCGGCCCGGTTCCAATGTGAAGCTGACATTGGCCAGGGCTTCCACTTGACCGCCGTCGGGCAGGTCGTAGATCATCCCCACGTCTTCCACCACCAGTGGATGATCCGTCCGCGAATCGGTGGTCACCGTCAACTGGGAGGGATCGAAACGCACCTCAGGGCGCCCGATGAAAAGCCAGGCCCTGGCGACCAGCAGAGCCAACCCGAGCAATGTCAAATAGACGATTGCCGAACCCGAACGCACCAGATAGGCGACGAGAGTAGACGCGGCGACTGCCACGGCCAGGGCCAGCCACACAGCATGCGCCATACGGGCCTGGCGGTCGTCGGCGGAGCGCCGGTAGACCACCAACAGGGCCAGCAGGGCGCCGCCGCCGACCATTGGGACCACAGACTGCCAAACCGCGGGAGATTCCTGGAACGAGAGAACCACGCCGACCAACAGAGCGGTCAACGCCATGACCTGTCCGACCAGCAGGGTGCCGTCGCTGGGCAAAGCAGCCCGGTCGGCAGCGACGAACCGCCCCGAGGGTGTAGCCAGGAGATTGACGATCATCCACACCGTCGCCGCGGCCGCCGCGGCCAACGCAACCCAAGCAAACAGGTCGGCAGAGGCGGCAACACCCTGTGTGACCGCGCCAAAGGCTCTTGCCAGCCCGTCAACGACTCCTTGCACCTATTGCTCCTTCAATGGGGGCCGGTGAGCCAGGACCAACCCAAGGAGCATCCTGGCCCACCGGTGATCATTTACGAGTCGCCCTCTAGTCCACGCCTTCGAGGAAGCTGGTGTCCACGAACTGGCTGTAGTCGGCGAGGGCCGAGTCGATCTCGCCCTGTTCCACGAAGAAGTCCATCTGCTCCTTCATCACAGACTGCACGGTTCCCCCGAGCCACGCATCCGAAAGCTGCGCGTCCTTTTCGGGGAAGCTGAACGCGTCCAGCAGAGCGATGGTCGAAGCGCGGTCCATACCAGCCGCACCTGCGATGGTGTCGATGAACGGTTCCCGGTCATCGTTGTAAGCACGGTTGGCGTCCTCGGTCACCTGCAGGAACGCAGTTATGACGTCGGGATGTTCAGCGGCGAAGGTGCCGGTTGTCGAGATGATGTCGAACACCCGGATCCCGATGGCTTCCTGCTCCGTACCGGTCATCACCAGGTTGCCGCCGTTGGCGATCATGGCGTTGACGGCACCGCCGAACGCGCACGCCATGGCCACGTTGCCGGTGTCAAGCGCGGCTACCGCCGCCGGTCCACCCTCGGACTGGATCAACTCGACACTGTCAAGTTCAACCCCCAGATGCTCCAACATCTTCAAAAGCTTGAAATGAGTGACGTTCCCCAGCGGCGTGTAGATGCTCTGGCCGGCCAGGGTCTCTGCGGCGTTTTCCTTGGTGACGCCGTAGTCAGGATGGGCCACGCAGTTATCGGCATCCGCGTAAGCCACTGCCACCCCGACAAGAACCAGGTCCGCACCTCCCGTCACGAAGTTGGCAAAGGGCGTCAACCCCTGGGAATAGGAGATGTCGATGTCTCCGGCCTCCATGGCCTGTGCCATGTCACCTCCGCTGGCAAACGGTATCCAGTTCACGGTCACGCCGAGCGCCTGGTCATAGGTCTTCTCCGCCTGAGCAACCTGGTTGGCCGTGGGCCACTCCAAAAAGTAAGCCACATTCAACTCATCCAAGGTCATCTCGGGCGTGGCATCGGTCATCGCGACCTCTCTGGCCGTGACCCCTTCGAGGAAGCTGGTGTCCACGAACTGGCTGTAGTCGGCGAGGGCCGAGTCGATCTCGCCCTGTTCCACGAAGAAGTCCATCTGCTCCTTCATCACAGACTGCACGGTTCCCCCGAGCCACGCATCCGAAAGCTGCGCGTCCTTTTCGGGGAAGCTGAACGCGTCCAGCAGAGCGATGGTCGAAGCGCGGTCCATACCAGCCGCACCTGCGATGGTGTCGATGAACGGTTCCCGGTCATCGTTGTAAGCACGGTTGGCGTCCTCGGTCACCTGCAGGAACGCAGTTATGACGTCGGGATGTTCAGCGGCGAAGGTGCCGGTTGTCGAGATGATGTCGAACACCCGGATCCCGATGGCTTCCTGCTCCGTACCGGTCATCACCAGGTTGCCGCCGTTGGCGATCATGGCGTTGACGGCACCGCCGAACGCGCACGCCATGGCCACGTTGCCGGTGTCAAGCGCGGCTACCGCCGCCGGTCCACCCTCGGACTGGATCAACTCGACACTGTCAAGTTCAACCCCCAGATGCTCCAACATCTTCAAAAGCTTGAAATGAGTGACGTTCCCCAGCGGCGTGTAGATGCTCTGGCCGGCCAGGGTCTCTGCGGCGTTTTCCTTGGTGACGCCGTAGTCAGGATGGGCCACGCAGTTATCGGCATCCGCGTAAGCCACTGCCACCCCGACAAGAACCAGGTCCGCACCTCCCGTCACGAAGTTGGCAAAGGGCGTCAACCCCTGGGAATAGGAGATGTCGATGTCTCCGGCCTCCATGGCCTGTGCCATGTCACCTCCGCTGGCAAACGGTATCCAGTTCACGGTCACGCCGAGCGCCTGGTCATAGGTCTTCTCCGCCTGAGCAACCTGGTTGGCCGTGGGCCACTCCAAAAAGTAAGCCACATTCAACTCATCCAAAGTGACTTCGGCCTCTTCCTCAGGCGCGGTCGGGGTCGGCTCGGCCTCGTCCGACTCCTCTGGGGTGGTTGTAACTTCGTCGCCGATCTCGTCCGGGGTGACTTCCGCCTCGTCGTCGCCGCATGCGGCCGCCACCAGACCGACCACCAAGAGCAACACTAAAAGTCTCTTCATTAGCCATTCCTTTCTCTTTCCAATGGTCCAAAGCGTGTTTATTGGGGTTGGAGTGTGAAGAATGACGCTCCTTTCGAATTCCGGAACCAACTGTTTTCGCACTATCTGCTTGTGGATGCCGAGAGAACCGATGCTGTTCCCTCAAGACAAGTACTAGTAGACACTACTTTATTTTAGTTCTGCGGCGTGTGCGGTGCTGGGCGAAACCGGATTAAAGAACCAACTCGAAGGCCGGGACTCAGCAACTCCCGAAGATCGAGCCGGAAGCATGAAACATAGCCGCCGGCGCGAGAGCCGACATCGGTGAGGCTTGTCCGGAACCGCCCCTCTTTTGGTCAAGGGGCCAGCCTTTGGCGAAACCGTCAGCCACCGTGTAAGGACACGGATTGGCTTCCTGCAGGGCGGTAGCCTCTTTTCGCGCCATCCGCATTTGGTTTCACGGCTACGTGGACGCGTCTTGCAGGTAAAACCCGCGAACCGATCCGGGTAAACGGGATCTACGCCGTGCTTACGACACCGGTTGTTGCCCTCGGCACCTCCTGGCCAACGCTCAGTATCGGGTCAGGTCTGCGGCGGGTTTGGCCCCGGGCGTTCCGAAATGGGGGAGGGACAGGGGGTTCGCGTAACCCCGGAAAGGGTGGGAACTCAGGAGGAGAAGCGCTCCTCCAACACCGCGACGATCTCCGACGGCCGGATCTGCCGATCGGCGGCCAGCACCAGGAGGTGATAGACAAGGTCGGCCATCTCTTCTGAGACACGCCGGTTGTCCGCCTCCCCCCGAGCGTGATCGCGGGCGGCCATCAGCACCTCGGTTGCTTCCTCCATCAGCTTGCGGCCGGTCAGGTCCACCCCTCCTTCCAGGAGGCGGGTGGTGTAGGACCCGGCCGGTCGCTGGGCGGCGCGGGATGCGATCACATCCCACAGGTGCTCCAGCCACTGGAATCCCTCTCCGGGCGGGGAGTCGTCGAAGCAGGTGGTGGTGTGGCGGTGACAGGCCGGACCGGCGGGCCGGGCGGTGATCAAGAGCGTGTCGGCGTCGCAGTCCGCCCTGATCGTCACCACCTCCAGGGTGGCGCCGCTGGTGGCGCCTTTGAACCACAGTTCCTGCCTGGAACGGGACCAGAAGTGGACGTAGCCGCTGCCCAGCGTCGCGGCGTACGACTCCCGGTTGAGGTAGGCCAGCATCAGCACCTGGCCGGTCCGGGCGTCCTGCACCACCCCCGGTATCAGGCCATCGGCACTCCACTTCAGATCGGCGGCTCGGGGCGGGTACACGTCGCTCACTCCAGGCGCACCGGCACGCCCGCCCGGGCCATGGCGCGCTTGACCTCGGAGATCTCGATCTCCTTTCGGTGAAAGATGGAAGCCGCCAGCACCGCCTCGGCGCCGGCCTCCAGGCATGCCTCCACGCAGTGCTGGGTGGTGCCGGCCCCTCCCGAGGCGATCACCGGAACCTCCACCGCCGAGGTGACCGCGGCGGTCAACTCCAGGTCGTAGCCGTCCTTGGTCCCGTCCCGGTCCATGGACGTGAGGAGAATCTCACCCGCGCCCAGTTCGACCCCCCGCCGGGCCCACTCCACCGCATCCCAGCCGATCGGCTCTCTGCCGCCCACGACCACCACCTCGAATCCCCCCTGGGGCCGACGCCGGGCATCGATGGCCAGCACCACGCACTGACGCCCGAACCGGCGGCGGCAATCCCGGAGAAGCTCCGGGCGACGGACCGCCGCGGTGTTGATGCTCACCTTGTCGGCTCCGGCCCGAAGGGCCGATTTCATGTCCTCGGGGGAGCGGATCCCTCCACCCACTGTGAGAGGAATGAACACCTCCGAGGCGGTGCGCCTCACGACGTCCCACATGGTGTCGCGGTTCTCCGGAGCGGCGGCGATGTCCAGATAGCAGATCTCGTCCGCGCCCTCGGACGCATAGCGGCCGGCCAACTCGATCGGGTCCCCCTCGTCGGTGAGGTTGACGAAGTTGACTCCCTTCACCACCCGGCCGTCTGCAACATCCAGGCAGGGAATGATTCTCTTGCGCAGCATCAGGGGGCCTCCGAGCGGGTTCGGCACTCGGCCAGGAAGTTGGAGAGCACGCGAAGGCCGTTCGGGCCGGACCGCTCGGGATGGAACTGGACCCCCACCCGAAGGCCGTCCCTGACCGCCACGCAGAACCGGGTGCCATAGGTGGCCTCGCCGATGATCAGGCCCGAGTCGGCCGGCGCCGGCGCATAGGAGTGCACGAAATAAAAGGTGGGACGCTCCGGCAGGCCCTCCCACAGAGGGTCGTCGTCGGTCATCAGCAGGTCGTTCCATCCGATGTGGGGGAGGCGGGGAGTCTCCCGCAACCGCTCCACCCGGCCGGGCATCAGCCCCAGACAGGTGCTGTCATCCTCCGAACTGCCCTCGAAGAGCAACTGCAGGCCCACACAGATCCCCAGGAGCGGACCCGTCCATTCGACCAGGGGGTCGATGAACCCTGCCTGTTCCAGCCGTTCCATGGCCGCGCCGGTGGTTCCCACCCCCGGGAGCACCACGCCGTCGGCGCCCTCCAGTTGACCGGGCCCCGCGGCCAGCATGGTCTCTGCTCCCACCCTCTCCAGTCCCTGGGTGATGGAGACCAGGTTTCCGGCGCCATGGTCGACCACGGCGATTCTCGTCAAGTGGCGCCCTTGGTGGAGGCCACACCCACCCGTCTGGGGTCGCGCGCCACCGCTTGTCGCAGGGCGCGGGCCAGCGCCTTGACGGCAGCCTCCGCCTGGTGATGGTCATTGCGGCCTGTGGAGCTCAGGTGGAGGGTGATACCTGCGTTGCGAGCCAGCGCCTCGATCGCATGGGGGAGGTTCTGGGTGGTGAGGTTACCGATGGTCGGGTTGCGGAGAGGGAGATCCACCACGGCGTAGGGACGGCCCCCCACATCTACCGCCGCCCTTCCCAGGGCCTCGTCCATGGGCACTTCCGCATCCCCGAAACGGCTGATGCCCGCCCGATCGCCCAGGGCCTCGGAGAGGGCCGATCCGAGCACCAGGGCAGTGTCCTCCACGGTGTGATGATCGTCAACCTCCAGGTCGCCGCGGGTGGCGATCGTCAGGTCGAACAGCGCGTGGTGGGCCAGGGAGGTGAGGAGGTGGTCGAAGAACCCCACCCCCGTGGAGATCCGGGCCTGCCCGGATCCGTCCAGATCGAGACTGACTTCCACCGAGGTCTCCCGGGTCTCCCGGATCAGGTGTGCGGTTCTCTTCATGGTGCTCCTTCCGTGCTGAACCGTAGCTCTGCCGCGCGGCGGTGGGCGGTGAAGCCTTCCACATCGGCCAGTCGGGTGATGATGGGGAGAATATCGGCAAGACCTTCGCGGGTCAGACGTTGCTCCTGGCGCCAGGAACCGAAGTCCTCCACCGACAGGGGACCGTAACAGGCCGCCAGACCCCCGGTGGGCAGCACGTGATTGGCCCCGGTTGCATAGTCGCCGGCCGACTCCGCCGACCAGCGCCCGACGTAGACCGAACCGGCCGCGGTGACCGCTTTGGCGTGCGTCTCGGTGTCGGAGGTGAGTAGGGAGACGTGCTCGGCTGCGTATCGATTGGTGAAAGAGAGAGCTTCGGTCATGTCGGAAGCGATCACCGTCATGCCGTGGTTGGCCAGGGCTTCGGCCAGGACTTCCCGACGATCGAGGGACGCCAACTGCTCCTCAAGCGCTTCCTCCACCCGGGAGGGGAGGGTCGGGTCGGTGGTGACCAGGATCGCGGGGGAGTCCGGTCCGTGCTCGGCTTGGCAAAGGAGGTCGGCGGCGACCAGTACCGGATCGGCCGAGTGGTCGGCCAGCACCAGGACTTCCGAGGGGCCGGCCGGGAGGTCGATTCCGCAGTCCCCGAACACCGCCAACTTGGCGGCCGTCACCCACCGACTGCCCGGTCCGACGATCTTCTCCACCCGCTTCACGAGTCCGGTCCCGTAGGCGAGAGTCGCCACCGCGCCCGCGCCCCCCATGGCCCACACCTCGTCTGCGCCGGCCACCCAGCAGGCCGCCAGGGTCGCCTGGTGGACCTCCCCGTCGGGGCCGGCCGGGGTGGCAACCACCACCTCGCCAACCCCGGCCACCTTGGCCGGGACCACCGTCATCAGGACGGTGGAGGGGTAGGCGGCCTTTCCGCCGGGAACGTAGGCGCCCACCCGACCGAGGGGGGACCACCGGCGGGTGATGGCGATGCCCCGAACGTCTTCGCGGTGCATGTCCGAAGGGACCTGGGGGAGGTGGAAGGACGCTATCCGGTCTCTGGCGTCCTCGAGAGCGGCGGTTACCTCCGGGATGTCGCCGGCGGCTCGCTCCAACTCCGACCGCGTCACAGGGAAATACCCGCCTCCATGGCGGGCGGCCACACGTTCCATGGCCCGATCTCCCCCGTTCCTCACCTCCTCGCATATGTCCCCGGCGATCCTCCGCACATCGGGGTCCGGCACGGCGCTGCGGCGGCACAATCCGGTCCACTCGGCTTCGGTGAGCTCATTCAGCAGCACCTGGCGCAGCCGAGGTTGAGAGATGGCGATCACGGGACGAGTTGTCCTATGTCAAGCACCAGGATCCCCTTCCCGCCCGCGTCTTCGAGGCGGGGCAGCAGATCCCACAGGTCCGAGGCGTCCACCACCGAATGCATGGCCACCATCTCCGGGTCGTCCAAGGGAACGATGGTGGGAGCTGAGAGACCGGGCATCAGCCGGCTGATCTCGGCGGTGTTGTCGACCGAGGTGTTGAGAAGCAGGTAGCGCTTACGCCGCCCGGCGGTCACCGCCCGCACCGCGGTCACCAGTTGGCGGACGAGCCGGTTGTCCCTCACCTCGGGGAGTCCGGCCAGGACCGCTTGGGACTCGAGAAGGACGCCGATGTCCCGCAATCCGTTGAGCCTGAGGGTGGACCCTGTCGAGACCAGATCCACCACCGCGTCGGCCAGGGCGATCTTGGTGGCCGCCTCCACGGATCCCTTGAGGGCCACGACCGAGGCGGGGATGCCACGATCAGAGAGGAACCGGGCGGTGGTCCGGGGATGGGATGTGGCGACCCGCAGCCCCCTCAGGTCCTCCAGGGAGTCGATCGAAGAGGCGTTGGGCACCGCCGCCGCCAGGCGACAGAACCCGAAGTCCAGTTTGACCAGCGGCACCAGAGCGGCATCCGGATCGGACTCCTCCATGAGATCCAGTCCCGTTATCCCGACGTCGGCCACGCCTTCAATCAGCATTCCCGGTATGTCCTCGGTGCGGACCAGCACCAGATCCACCTCGACATTCCGGACCCGCAGGGACAGGGCCCGGTCGGTCACCTCGAAGGACATCCCGGCGCTCTTGAGGAGCCGGAGCGATGGCTCGCGGAGGCGACCCTTGTTGGGTATCGCCAGGGTTAGTGCACTCTTGTTCATCGGGTCTGCTACTCCGTATCAGGCGTCGTCTTGACCCTGGAGAGGGCCAGGCGATAACCGCCGGTGCCGTGACGCAGCCACTGGTTGATACGGGTTATGGTGGCGGTTGCGGCGCCGGTGATCTCCGAGATCTGCCGGTAGGAGAGTCCCCGGTCGAGTTGGCGGACAACCGCCCATCGCTGGCTCAGGTCCGATATTTCCTTGCGGGTGCAGAGGTCCCGGAAGAAGATCGCGGCTTCGTCCACCGTTTCCAGGGTCAGCACCGCGGAGAAAAGCGCCCGGGTGTCCTGGTTGCGCCATGATCTGTCGACCGTCATATAATGTCCAGGGTTGATGTTAGTGTGCTAACATATTAGCGTAATAGCACATTAGCGCAAACCCGGTTTCATGATCCCAGGAGGGCGCCCAGCGATGCAGATAATCCCGGCCGTGGACATTCTGGAGGGGAGGGTGGTCAGATTGCTGCACGGCGACTACCGGAAGGTGACCCGCTATTCGGACAGCCCGGTCGAGGTGGCGGGCCGATGGATGGAGCAGGGCGCCGATTTGGTGCATGTGGTGGATCTCTCCGGCGCGAAGACGGGTGATCCCGACCGCCGGATCTGGCGAGGGATGGGCGAGGCGGGGGTCCCTTTCCAGGTGGGCGGGGGCATCCGCACCCCGGACGCCGCCCGGGCCGCACTGGCGGCGGGCGCCCGGAGGGTGGTTATGGGAACCGCCGCGGTGTGGAATCCGGCCGCCCTGGGGGAAGTGGGGGAGGTGGAGCGAGTAGTGGCGGCTCTCGACGTGCGAGCAGGCCGGGCGAGAGGGGCGGGATGGCTGGACGAAGGGCGTTCGGTCTCCCAAGCACTGAGAGGGTTGCGGGAAGCGGGAGTGGTGAGGCTGCTGGTGACCGGCATCGAGCGGGACGGAGCCATGAAGGGGCCGGATCTCGACCTGCTGGCACAGGTGGGAAAGCTCTCGGACATGGCGGTGATCGCCTCGGGCGGAGTGGGTGATCTCTCCGACCTCAAGGCAGTGGCGGCCCTGGGGTGCGAGGCCGTGATTGTGGGGAGAGCGCTGTACGAGGGGCGATTCACCCTGAGCGAAGCGATCTCAGCCGTTGCCTAACTTCTCCCGGCTGGGAGATCACAGTCCGCTTGCAGCCCGGTTTGCGTCAGTTGCTGAGCACGAAGGTGTTATTCCACATGGTGATGTGGAATAGACCAAGGCAGTCCATTCCCAAGATCACCTCGTAGCCTTCCTGGTGGAGTGCCGGCACTTCCAGAACCCTTAGTGTCATCCCCCTGGCATAAGTGGACTCGTCATCGCCCAGTTGGATCGGGATGTCAATTCCCAGCAAGTACTCGTCCGCCTCTTGGGTTTGGCCGTTGGCTGCTGTATAAGCACCCACACCGATGGGGATGGCCATCACGTCGCTGATCACTTTGGGGGAGACCAGCGAGATTTGAGCACCTGTGTCCACCAAGGCGTCGCATCTGTTGATGTCAAGGAGGTCTTCGGGGATGATGGGTTTCCCGTCCGTAGGCCTCACGCCAACCACACCGACCCTTATCAAGATCTCATTGTTCCTAACCGGAACGGAGAACGTTGGCATGGACCTACAGTCTGTAGGCGAGATAGCCGAGTTTGGCGGGTTCTTCTCCGACTCTTTTGATCAAGAAGTTGCCCAACCCGTAAGCTGCGCAACCTTGGATGTAGGCCTCAATGTAGTCCTCATGGGTGCTCACTACCTGGCCATCGTGCATCAGAACGATCTTCCCCAGATGCTCTCGTTCTATGTCCTCCCGGTGCTCTTTGTACGCATCGTGGTTTTGTCGGACGGCGACTGTCATCGTTGTACCTCCTCTCCCGAGATCGTCCAATTGTAATCCAGGATTAACCGTGTGAGCGTTGACGTCGGGCCTCGAACAGTATGACGGCCGCCGCCGATCCGGCATTGAGGGAGTCGACGGTTCCGGACATGGGGATGGACACCCTGTGGTCGGCGCCATCCAGCCAGAGATCCGACAGGCCGTACTGTTCGGTGCCGATCACCACCGCCACCCTGTCAGAGAGATCGGTTTTCCAGCAGGGCTCCGGGGCCGCAGGGCTGGTGGCTATCACCCGGAGGTCTGCCTGGCGGAGCCACTCCAGCGCCTCCGGACCCTCCGCAACTGCCAGCGGCACGGTGAAAAGCGAGCCCAGCGAGGCGCGGACCACGTTGGGATTGAAGACATCGGTCGCCGGGTCGGCCACCACCACGGCGTCCGCTCCCGCCGCTTCGGCCGTCCGGAGCATGGCGCCCAGGTTTCCGGGCTTCTCCACCGACTCCACAACCAGGACGAGGGGCGCTGCTCCCAGCCTGAGTGCGGAGAGCGGAAGGGGAGGCTGGCGGAGCACCGCGAGGAGGCCCTCGGGACGGTCGCGGTAGGCGACCTTCCGGAATGCAGCTTCCGACATCTCCACCACTTCGGCTGCCTGCGCCGCCTCCGAGAGAAGTTTCTCCTCGTTGTCACCCAGATAGAGAGGCGGGCAGCAATACACCGCCACCAGGTGGCGTTTCCAGGCCAGCGCCCTTCGCAACTCCCTGTATCCCTCCACCAGGAATGTCGCCTTCCTCTCCCGCTCGCGCCGGGTGCGAAGGCGCACCAGTGCCTTGACCCGGGGATTCTGCGGGGAGGAAATGAAGGTGCGGAGCAGAGAGGTCTGGGACATCACACGGTCCTCCCATAGACCCTGGGCCTGCTCCGGTGGCACATCGTCCAGACAGCCGTGGATTTCGGCATCACAGGAACCGCTCCGGCGCGACCACCGCGGCGTCGAACCCGTGGTCCACCAGCCGGGTGGGGACCTCCGAGTCCAATACCAGGGATGCGGTCAACTCGCCGGCGCCCGGAGAAGTCTGGATCCCGGTGCCTCCCTGGCCCACCAGCCAGAAGAACCCCTCTGTCCGGGGATCGAAACCGATCACCATCTCCCGGTCCGGAGCAAAGGTCCTGAGCCCCGTCCACGAGGAGCGGACCGTGCGAATCCCCAGCGTGGTCGCATGGTTGATGCGCTCGATCGCCAATGCGATGTCGAGCGGCTCGGGGCGGGCGTCGCAGGGAGGGGAGGGGTTCTCCTCCGCCAGGGAACACAGCAGCTGGATCCCGTCCGGCTTGAAGTACCACCCCATCTCGAAATTGGCCACCATCGGCCATGACCGGTAATCGTTCGATCCGGGAACCATGAAGACGGTGCGGCGCATGGGAGTAATGCCCATCGGACCCAGGCCCGCCATCCGGGCGACCTCGTCCCCCCACGCCCCGGCCGCGTTCACCACCACCTGGGCTGTCAGGGTCTCGTCCCCGGCCCTCAGCCTCCATCCACCGGCGGTCCTCTCCATCGCCTTGACCGGTGAGGAGACCCGGATCTCCGCGCCCCACCGCCGGGCGCCCCGCACGAAGGCCTGGTGGACCGCCGCCACATCTATGTCGGCGGCTCCGGGCTCCCAGATCGCGCCGGCCACCATCTCGGGCTTGAGTGCTGGACAGATCTGACGCGCCTTGTCGGCGTCCAGCAATTCCACCCACGCCCCCTGCTCCCTTGCATCGGCCTCCCACTGCTCGAGCCCTCCGATCTGCTGCTCTCCGCCCACCAGCATCCCGCCCCGCGGGGACAGGAACGGAAAGTCGGCCAGGCCCGGAGGAGGGTCGTCGAGGAAGGCGCGGCTGGCCGAGGTCAGGGGTCGGATCCCCTGCGATCCGTAGGACTCGAACAGAAGAGCGGCCGAGCGGCCGGTGGTGTGGTAGGCGAGCGTGGGCTCGGCCTCCAGCAACACCACCTCGGCTCTCTCCGCCAGGTAGAAAGCGGCGGCGGCGCCGGCAATACCGCCCCCGATCACCGCAACCCGGAGAGGCGTCACGGTGTGTGCCTCAGAGATAGAGTCCGGTTGGCGGCCGGTCTTCGGGTTCGGGGCGGCCCGCCATCAGCTTGGCGCGTTGTGCGGCCCGGGCCTGGGCCATCATCTGTCTGGTAACCAGGCTGGCCTGGATGCCCTGGAACAGGCCCTCCAGCCACCCGATCAACTGGGCCTGGGCGATCCGGACCTCCGATGACGTGGGTGGGTCATCGCCCAGCAGCGGCTCGAACATCCGGTCGAACTCGGTCAGCAACTGCTCGCTGAGCACATCCCGGAGTTCGTCGAGGGAGCGGTCATGGATCTTGGAGATGAGTTCCCTCCCGGGTTCGTCGGGGGTGGCGGCCCGCACCTCCTCGAGTATCGACCTGGTCATCGTGGCGATCCTGATCAGCTTGCCGGGTTCGGTCACCTCCTGATCGGAGCCCGACTCTTCGGCGTCCCCGCCAACCTGCCCACTCTCCACCAGATCGGGACGGAGGGTTTGATCAGACCGCATGATCGGGAAGGATAATGGCTAGACAGGTACCTCGGCGCCGTTCATCACCCCTGCCTCCCTGCTCAATAGGAACTCCGCCACCCGGGCAACTTCGTCGGGAGTCGGCCAGAGGCTGTGATCGGAGTCCGGCATGGCCTCCCGGGACACCGGAGTATCGATGATCGACGGCACCAGCACCGTAACCGACACGTTGGTCTTCACCAACTCGGCGGCCAGACTCCTACCAAGTGCAACCACTCCCGCCTTGGCGATGTTGAACGCAGCCTGGTCGCGAGGGGTGTCGAAGGCGGCTCGGCTGGCCGTCAACATCACCCGAGCCCACTCGGCGCTGCGAAGATAGGGGAGGGCAGCCCGCACCATCGTGAATGTCGAGCGGAGATTGGAGTCCAGCATCCTCTCGAGGCGCAGGTCCGAAGTCTGTTCGACCGCTGTTCCCCCCGCCCAGCTACCGGCAATGCACGCCAGTCCGGAGATGGCGCCCCATCGTGCTTCAACCTCCGCCAAGAACCCCTCCACGGCCGGAGAATCGGTCACATCGACCCGACGCAGGATGATCCGGGGGTGATAGGTCCCGAAGCGGTCCTCAAAGCGGTCGGCCTCCACGGGCCTCAGGTAGGTCAATGCCAGGCGGAGACGTTCATCACTCAACAGCCTTCCGGTGAGCGCCTGCCCCAGCCAACTGGTCCCTCCGGTAATCGCCACCGTTCTCATTGGCTCCGATTCTGGCAGGCCGGGGTGGGAATGCGAGGTCATTCGTCCCATCTTCGCCCAAAAGGCAGCATGGGCGATGGGGTCGGCCTACTCTCGTTACGCGATGGCCATCCTGGGAATCACCGGTCTGTCGAACACCGGAAAGAGTTCGCTCTTTGCGGCTCTCACCGCCCGCCCGGAAGGTATCGCGTCCTTTCCCTTCTCAACCACCGAGACCCGGGTGGGCATCACCCGCATCGTCGACCCGATCCTCCGGCAACTGGGGCGTCTGGAGGGGTCGGCCCGCATCACTCCCGCAACCCTGGAGGTGACCGATGGCCCTCCCCTCCAGGAGCCGGGAGGAGACCTGGACAACCGCACGGTGGGAAAGCTGCGCCAAGCGGACTGCATTGTTGTCGTCCTCCGAGCCTTCACCGATCCCTCCGTGCCCGACGGGGGGTCGGGAACCGATCCCCGCTCCCAGGCCGAGGAGGTGTTGCTCGCCATGGCCATAAGCGACGCCCAGATGTTCGAAGGGTCGATTGTTCGCCTCCGCAATCAGGCCACCTCCCGTCCCGAACGACGGGAGGCCTTCGAGACGGTCTCGAGGGCGTTCGAAATCTGCGGTGACGGAGGCCTCCTGAGGCAGACGCGGTGGTCGGACCTCGAACTGAAAGCTCTGGCGGACTTCGCGCCCCTCACCCTCAAACCGGTCATCTGGGTTGTCAACGCCGATGAGGAACAGGTGAGTGGAACACCGCATCCGGTGGCGGAGGTGGTCCCCGCCAGTGACCCCGTGGCGCCCATGACGCTCCGACTTGAGGCAGAGGCAGCGATGCTGGACGCCCGGGACCGGGCCGAGACGCTGGAAGCCTTCGGGCTCGGTAGAGGCGCGGCCGCCACCATCTCCGACGCCGTGCTGGACACGCTGGCAATGTGCATCTTCTACACCTCCAACTCCCGAGAAACCAGGGCGTGGCTCACTCAGGTGGGGTCCAATGCCCGCCGGGCGGCCGGCAAGGTCCACTCCGACATGGAGCGGGGGTTCATCCGGGCCGAGGTGGGCAACGCCCAGGCGGTGATCGACGCGGGAGGCTGGGCGGCGGCCCGCGTCAAAGGTGTGGTCCGGGTGGAGGGGCGCGACTATCCAGTGCATTCGCGAGACGTCCTGCAGGTCAGGTTCTCGGTGTGAAATCTGTATTGTTATCAATCGAGTGACTGTCATTCTCGCTGCTGATCAACAGGGCTCATCGAGCCTGCTGGATGAGCACCAGGTCTTTCTCTTCCTGGTGCAGTTGGCCCTGCTGGTGGGCGCCGCGCGCTTCCTGGGGGGAGTGGCCAATAAACTCGGCCAACCTCCGGTGGTGGGCCAACTCCTGGGCGGAGTGGTGATCGGCCCGAGCGTACTGGGCCAGATCTATCCGGAGACCTTCGATTGGATTTTCTCGGACTCCACCGTGGAATCGGTCCTGTACGGGGTGGCATGGCTGGCAGTGATCATGGTGCTGGTAGTGATCGGCTATGAGACCGATCTGGGAATCATCTCCCGCCTCCGCCGGGCTGCCGTGAACGTTTCCGCGGGGGCGTTGCTGGTCCCCCTGGTTGCGGTGGGGCTGGTGGCTCTCCTGACGCCTTCCTCCTTCGTGGGGACCTCCGGCCGGGGTCTCTACGCGGCCTTCATGGCGCTGGCCCTTTCGGTGGCGGCTCTTCCCGTGGTGGCGAAGATCCTCCTGGACCTGGGCATGCTGCGACGCAACTTCGGCCAGGTGACGCTGGCGGTGAGCATGACCATGGACTCGGTGGGATGGCTGATCCTGGCGGGATTGGCCGGCATCGCACAGGAGGGTTTCGAGCCTGCCCAGTTGCTGACCGCACTGGGTGGCCTGGTCGTGTTCGTGGCCCTTGCGGCGACCGTTGGGAGGTGGCTGCTCAATCAGGCGATGCGTCTTGCCCTGCGGGGGGGAGCGAATCTGGAGGCGGCCCTCACAGTGGGTCTGGTGGCTGCCATCGGAGGGGGCGCGGTCACCCATGCCCTGGGTCTCGAGGCCATCCTGGGAGCGTTCATCGTCGGCATCATCCTCGCCACGCTCCGGTACCAGATGGTGGAGGTCCGCCATGTCCTGGAGACCATCACCGACTCCTTCTTCGCTCCGGTGTTCTTCGCCTTCAGCGGGCTGCGGGTGGACATCTCCCTCTTGGCCTCGCCCAGCGCCATCATCTGGACGGTGGCGCTCATCGTCCTGGCGGTGGCGGCCAAGATGTTCGGCACCCTGGTCGGCGCCCGCCGGGCCGGCCTGACCGTGAAGGAGTCGCTGGCGCTCGGTTCGGGCCTGTCCGCCCTGGGAGCGATGGGAATCGTTGTGGCCCTGGTGGGTCTCAGTCTGGGGGTGCTGTCCGACACCGGATACACGGTGATAGTGCTGGCCGCCATCGTCACCTCGCTCCTGGCTCCCGTGCTGCTGAAGGTGTCGGTACGTGGAATGGAAGCCGAAGGAGAGGAAAAAGCCCGGCTGGAGTCGGAGGCTATCCGGTCACAGGCGCACATCCTGGGATCCCAACGCATTCTCCTGCCCACCCGGGGCGGCGCCAACAGCGTCTTCGCCGCCAGCCAGATCGGCCGTCTGTTCAAGAGCGCGGAGGTGACGGTCCTGGAGGTCAGCGGATCCTCGGGGGGATGGTGGAAGCGCCTGATCGGCAAGGAGGTGGAGGTAGAGACCGGCCCCGAGGCCGCGATCAGGGCGTTGGAAGGCGAGGAACACCGCTTGATCAGAAGACGGGCGCGTGATCCGGCGGACGCAATCCTCAAGGAAGCGGACCTGGGATATGACCTGGTCGTGCTGGGGGCCCCCGGGAAGACCGGGGAGACGGAAGTCTTCTCGACCGTGATCGACCGCGTCCTGGCCCGCCTGCAGGTCCCCGCCCTGATCTTCCGGTACCCGGAGTTGCAAGCCGAACTCTCCGGGGGCGATATGCCAGAAGTGCGGAGAGTGCTGTTGTCGGTAGAGGCGAATCCAGCCTCTCGCGCGGCCGCGGAGGTGGCTTACTCCCTCGCCGCTCACAACGACGGCATGGTGTTCGCATTGCACCTGATCAACGAGACCGCCGATGGTCCCTACTACTTCGACATGAAGGCCAGCGCCGAGAACTTCATGGCCGGCCGGGACCTGGTGGAGGAGTCGGTGGAATACGGACAGCGGCTGGGAGCCAGGGTCCACGCCGATGTCCGGCCGGTAGCCCAACCCGAGGGAGAACTCGCCGACACCGCCAACTCCGAAGACTGGGACCTGCTGGTGGTGGGCGCCGCCAACCGGCCCCTCACGAACCGGCCGTTCTTCGGCTACGGGATGTCCTTCGTCCTCAAACATGTCACCATCCCGCTGGTGATAGTGGCCATTCCGGCGCCCTCCCATCTCAAGGCGCTCCGCTAACCGCCCGTGCGGGAATTCCTGGTCGAACTGCTCGACGGATGGGGGGTGGCCGACCCGCTGGCAGTGGCGTTGATCTCGGCGCTTCCCGTTCTTGAACTGAGGGGAGGAGTTCCTTTCGGGAGGCTCGTGCTGGAGATGGGTTCTCTTTCCACCTGGATCTGGGCGGTGGTGGGCAACCTTGCGCCGCTGCCTCTGGTCTTCTGGCTGCTGGGGGTGGTGGACGGATACTGCACGCCCCACCGCCTGGCCTGGCTCCGCCGGTTGCTGGACCGCCTCTACGCCCACACCCGCCGTCGCCACACCGCACGGTTCGTCCGGCTGCGAGACATGGCGCTGCTGATGGTGGTGGCCATCCCCCTACCGCTCACCGGAGGGTGGAGCGGAGTCTTGGCCGCCTACGTCTTCGGCGTCCCCCTCCGCCGGGCATCCTGGCTGATCGCGACGGGAGTGGCGGTGGCGGGTACCGCGGTGCTGGCCCTGGTGGATGCAGGCCTGCTGATCTGGAGTTGAGATCGCCACGGAAGGTCCCGGGTTTCCAGTTGTCTGCCCTATAGTCATCCGACTAAGAAGACACCCGCCAGAGGGTTGGTTACAGTTAGTAACGAATTCCATGTATCCCGAAGGAGCAGCACAACTTGTCCTCGATCACTTTTGAAAGCGTCGGAAAGGTCTATCCGGGAGGAACCCGGGCGATAACTGACGTCAGCCTTGATGTCGCGGATGGGGAATTCGTAGTGCTGGTCGGCCCGTCGGGGTGCGGCAAGTCAACCCTCCTGCGGATGGTGGCCGGGTTGGAGGAGGTCACTGAGGGAGTACTGAGGATCGGCGAGAAGGTGGTGAACGATGTGTCGCCCAAGGACCGCGACATCGCCATGGTCTTCCAGAACTACGCCCTCTATCCGCACATGAGCGTGTTCGACAACATGGCGTTCGGTCTGAAGATGCGCCGCATGCCCCGCGACGAGATCCGCCGCAGGGTGGACGAGGCCGCCGCCATCCTGGAGATCTCGGAACTGATGGACAGAAAACCCAAGTCCCTGTCGGGAGGACAGAGACAGCGGGTGGCGATGGGCAGAGCGATCGTACGGGAGCCGGTCGCCTTTCTCATGGATGAGCCTCTATCCAACCTCGACGCCAAGCTTCGGGTCCAGATGCGTTCGGAACTGGGACTTCTCCACAACCGGCTGAAGACCACGACCCTGTATGTAACCCACGATCAGGTCGAAGCGATGACCATGGGCGACAGGGTGGCGGTGCTTCGCAAAGCCAGTGAGGACCAGACCAACCTCCAGCAGATCGACACCCCCAGGGTTCTCTACGACCATCCGTCCAACCTGTTCGTGGCGGGATTCATCGGGTCGCCCTCCATGAACTTCGTCTACGGGACCGTTACCTCCAATGGCGCCGGGGGTTCCCTCTCCTTCGCAGACGAGCAGGTTCCCCTGAACCGCGCGGTGCTATCCAACCACCCCGGTCTGACTTCCTACGCGGGGACCCAGTTGGTGGTGGGGATCAGGCCCGAAGCCTTCGAGATCTCATCGGCGGCTTCCGGGACGGACGGTACGGCCGCCATCAGCGCCGGGGCGGACCTGGTGGAGCAGTTGGGCTCCGAGGCTTATGTCCACTTCACAAAGCCTGCGCCGCCGGTGATCACCCCCGACATCCGCGAACTCCTCGAGGACGAGGGAAGCGACGTCTCCTCCCTGGGAGACAGCACCAAATTCGTCGCCCGGGTAAACCCCGACTTCGCGCCCGGTGGGGGAGAGCGCATCAAGTTGGTCCTGGATCTGTCCAAACTGCACTTCTTCGACAGCGACACCGGAATGGCCATCAACTGACTCGAGGCAAATGACGGGAGGAGCTAACCGTCGAGAACGCTCCAATCGGAGCGACCCGCACGTGCCTTTTCAACGTTGACAAAGCTCAGCAAGATGAAGCCCACTGCGAAAAAGAAGCTCAGCGAAAGCACCGCCGGGCGGCTGGAGCCGGTGAGTTCGCGGAACGTGGCGAAGATTATCGGCCCCCAGATGGCGGAGAATTTGGTGAACACCGAGAAGAACCCAAAGAACTCGGCGGAGGCTTGCTGGGGGATCATGGATCCGTAGAGGCTGCGGCTGAGCGCCTGGGTGCCTCCCTGGACCAGGCCGATCACCATGCCGACCGCCAGCAGCGGATAGTTCTGACCCACCGGCAGGTAGTAGGCGGCGATCAGCACTCCGGTCCATACCACCAGGGCGAAGGCGATGGACCGCTTGGGCCCGATCCGTTCAGAGAGCCGCCCGAACAGGAGCGCTCCGAAGAAGGCGGTGAACTGCACCACCAGGACAACCAGAGCGATGAAAGCGGTGCCTATCTGCAGGGTCTCGGAGGCGTAGATGGCCGAGATGTTGAAAACCGTCTGCACCCCGTCTATGTAGAACATGTAAGCCACCACGAACAGCAACAGGTGTCGATGGCGCGACAACCTGGTGACGGTCGCCCAGGTACGGCTGAACCCCAGACGAACATAGGCCAGGGACCGACTCTCGCTTTGGCGGAGGGACATGTCCTGGGCGGTTCCGACCTCCCTCAAACGCCGGAGCGCATACCAGGAGAAACCCGCCCACCACAGTCCCGACCCGCCGATCCCGATCCGGGCAGCAAGGGACTCCTCGACTCCGAAGGTGTCCGCGTAAAAGATGAACATCATGGCGAAGAGCAGATAGATTCCCCCTCCTACATACCCGAGTGCGTAACCCTTGGAGCTCACGCGATCGATGGTGTCGTCGGTGGTGATGAGTGGCAGGATGCCGTCGTAAAACACGTTGCCGGCCGCCAGTCCGAAATGGGAGATCAAGAACATGATCATGGCCAGGAGAACGTCGCCGGTAGAGACGAAAGCGAAGCAGGTGGCGAACAGCGCCCCCCCGTAGGCGAATACCTTCAGGAAGGTCAGCCTCCGGGCGCTGTAGTCCGCTATGGCTCCCAGCACCGGCGTGATCAAAAACAGAACCAGGGAAATCAACCCGACCATGTATCCCCACAGGGACTCGGCGCTCAGCCCCATCCACCCTTCTTCGGGGACGATGTACGATCCGAAATAGGAAGGCAGGATCCCGACTATTACCACAACAAAGGCCGAGTTGGCCCAGTCGTACATCGCCCAGCCGAATATCGTGCGCTGATCGTTTCGCATCTGATCAAAACACTAACGGCCGCCCTTTGCCGGCCCGGTCGGCGGGATGGCATCCAGGGAACCGTCGAAGTAAAGGCCTCTTGGGGGGAAGACGACCCGCCGTGCTAATCTCCGCTCGGTCCCGTCCCGGTGGCCGGGCTTTACCTGTATGTGTCTTTACCACTCGTCTCGGTTCTCCGGAGCATCATGGCCTTCCTGCTGGCGGGACTGAGTTCCCTCATATACGGGGTGTGCGACTTCTCCGGGGGCCTGGCCACCCGCCGCGCCCACGTCCTGGCGGTCACCTTATGGGCCAACGTCGTGGGGCTGGTCATAGCGATCCTGGTGGCAGTGATCCATCACCAGGTCGTGGGTGCATCGGTGGCCCTTGCCGACCTGGCGTGGGGATTGGCGAGCGGGGTGGCCGGAGTGAGCGGGTTGGCGCTCTACTTCCAAGGAATGGCCAGGGGTCAGATGGCGGTGGTGGCGCCTGTGTCGGCGGTCACCCTTGCATTGGTGCCGTTCCTGTTCGGAGTGGCGACAGGGGAACGTTATCCGCTGGTCGCCTGGCTGGGGGTCCTGGTGGCCATGCCCGCCCTGTGGCTCACCGTCCAGACGCGGTCCTCCCAGAACCGTCCCGGGAAGGCCCTCTACGGCCTGGCCGCCGGGGTTGCCTTCTCCCTGTTCCTGGTCGCCATCGCCCAGACCTCCGCCGAGTCGGGACTGTGGCCTCTGGTAGCCATGCGGATAGGAGGATTGACTCTATTGACGGTTCTCGTGTACTCACGGGTCCTGTTCACCCGGGGCGCCAGGCCCGGTCTGCCCCCGGAAGCGCGCCTGCCGACCTTCATCGCAGGCGGCGACATCCTCGCCAACCTGGCATACCTGTTGGCGGTCAGGATCGGGCCGTTCGGGCTGGTCACGGTGGTCTCCACCTTCTATCCGGTGGTGATAGCCCTGCTGGCCCGGGTGGTGGAGAAAGAACGAATCTCGCGATATCGGCTCACAGGACTGGCGCTCACGGTGCTCTCGCTGGTGCTGATAACCCGATGACCGTGGTCGGGGGCCGAGCCTAGATGGCGTTCCTGCTGGCGGTTCTGACCTCCATCTTTTACGGGGTGTTCGACTTCGCAGGGGGTATGGCAACCCGCCGGGGTCCGGTGCTGACGGTTGCGGCATGGGCCAACATGGCGGGGCTGGGGCTGGCGTTCTGTATAGCAACCATCCACCATCTGGTGGTGGGCGCCACAATGACCGTTGCCGATTTCGCCTGGGGATTGATCAGCGGCGTGGCGGGGGTCGCCGGCGTGTCCTTCTATTTCCTGGGACTGGCGAGAGGCAGGATGGCGGTGGTGGCGCCCGTGTCGGCGGTCACCCTGGCGATCGTTCCCTTCCTCTTCGGCGTGGTGTTGGGAGAGCGCCATTCGGTGGTGTCCTGGCTGGGCGTCCTGGTCGCCATGCCCGCCCTGTGGCTCACCGTCCAGGAACGCAGCCGCGGAGCCCGCCCGGCAATGGCGCTTTACGGACTTGCCGCCGGCGCGACTTTCTCCCTGTTCTTCATAGGAGTGGCCCAGATCTCGCCGGAGGCCGGTTTGTGGCCCCTGGTCACCATCAAATTGGGAGGCCTCGGGTCGGTGGCGGTCCTCATGAGGCTCCGGCGGATCCCGTTCTCCCTGTCGCCTGAGGCCCGGGCGCTGGCGCTGGTTGCGGGAGGGGCCGTCCTGGCCAACCTCACCTACCTGCTGGCCGTCCAGATCGGCCCGTTCGGGCTGGTGGCGGTGGCCTCCTCCTTCTATCCGGTGGTGGTCGCGGTCCTGGGCCGGTTCGTGGACAAGCAGAGAATCTCCCCGCACCGAATGATGGGACTGGCGCTCTCGGTCGTGGCCCTCACCCTGATAGTGCTCTGAACACGGCCGCCTTCAGCGCAGCACCAGCCGGGCGCCCAGCACCAGGAACATGATGCCCAGCAGCTTGCTCAAAGAGAGTTCCCGGACCGACGCTCCCATCCACCCGAAGTGATCGATGATCGTGCCGCCGGTCAACTGGGCGGTGACCAGGAGCATCGAACCGGCCAGGACTCCCACCCGGGCGACCGTGAAGGCGATGCTGCCGATGATCAGGATGCCTGCGATACCGGCCAGAAACAGATAGGGGGGCACTCTCTGCCACTCCTCCAGCGACGGGCCCCTGACGGCCAGCAACACCACGGCCATCGCCACGGCCCCGACCACGAAATTGGCTGCGGTCCCGGCCACCATCCCCACCCTCTGCTCCAGCGTCCCCATCATCTGGCTCTGGACGGCAGCCACCGCCCCTCCCAGCAACCCAATGAGAACTACCGCTGCCGCACCCACCATCGGTGAGGTTAACCGGAGAATCGCCGTCCGGACGTGATTCCCACCGGCCCGACGCCCTGTTCGGGCGCCAGGCGTCTTACAATGTGTTAAGCCAGTGAAACGACGCGGGAGAGTCTCGTTGGTCGAGACGCCGAAGGGGCAAGCACCTCCCAAGAATCTCTCAGGCAAAAGGGACCGCGTCGAATAGGCAGAGCTGAAGAGGGCGGACCAGGGCCGCCGCCGAAGGAGCAACCTCCGCCCAACGGAGCGAAACTCTCAGGCAACCGGGACAGCGGGGAGGAGGAATCCGACCGCGTCCCAATGGAGATCCCAATGACCTCCCGCCAGATTCTCGACTTCTCCTCCCGGCACATCGGTCTCCGCCCCGATGACATCGCGGCGATGCTGGAGAGGGTGGGCGCCGATTCAATCGACCAGTTGATGAACCAGACGGTTCCCTCCTCCATCCGGATGCGTGATTCGCTGGATCTGCCAACCGCCCTCAGTGAGCCGGGCGCCCTTCGCAGCCTGGGGGAGATCGCCTCCCGCAATCGGGCGATGACCTCCCTCATCGGAATGGGCTATTACAACGTTCATGTCCCCTCGGTGATCCTCCGGACGGTGCTGGAGAATCCCGCCTGGTACACCGCCTACACCCCCTACCAGCCGGAGATCTCCCAGGGTCGCCTGGAAGCGCTGCTCAACTTCCAGACCATGGTCTCCGACCTGACCGGAATGGAGATCTCCAACGCCTCCCTGCTCGACGAGGGTACCGCCGCCGCCGAGGCCATGACCATGGCCCGCCGGATCTCCCGGCGCCGCCGCGCCGTGCGTTTCTGGGTGGACGTCGATGCGTTCCCCCAGACCATCGATGTGATCCAGGCCCGGGCCCGCTGGATGGACATCGATGTGGCGGTGGCCCACCCCGACGATATGGACTTCCTCGACGGAGAGTCTTTCGGGTTGCTGTTGCAGTACCCGGGGGCCAGCGGCGAGATACGGGACCTGATCGCCACCGTGGAAGAGGCAAAGGCTGCGGGAATGGTGGTTGTGGTCGCCACCGACCTCATGGCTCTCACCCTGCTGTCCCCGCCGGGGGAGTGGGGGGCGGACATCGCGGTGGGATCGTCGCAGCGGTTCGGAGTTCCGATGATGTTCGGCGGTCCCCACGCCGGTTTCATCGCCACCCTGGAGCGGCACGTCCGCTCGCTGCCCGGCCGGTTGGCGGGAATGTCGAAGGACGCGAACGGGGACCCCGCCCTACGTCTTGCGCTCCAAACCCGCGAACAGCACATCCGTCGCCAACGCGCCACCTCCAACATCTGCACCGCACAGGTTCTCTTGGCGGTGATAGCTTCCTTCTACGGCGCCTGGCACGGTCCGAAGGGACTCACCGCCATCGCGCAGAGGATCAACGGACTCACCTCCCGGGTGGCGGCGGGTCTCCGTTCTGCCGGGTGGGGAGTGGAGAACTCCGCATGGTTCGACACGCTTTCGATCAGAGCCGGGAGAGCGGCTGACCTCGTTATGGACAGGGCGCTTTCGGCCGGGATCAACCTGAGACGCATCGACCGGGAGACGGTGGGCATCTCCCTGGACGAGACAACCGACGAGGAGATAGCATCCCGGGCTCTCTCGGCCTTCGCCGCAACCCTTCCCACCGAAGGCACCGAGCATGCCTTCCCCCGGCGACTGTCCCGGCAGAGCGATTTCATGACCCACCCGGTCTTCAACACCTACCACTCCGAGCACGAGATGCTCCGCTACATACGGCGTCTCTCCGACCGGGACCTCGCCCTGGATCGCACCATGATCCCCCTGGGGTCATGCACCATGAAACTCAACCCGGCGTCGTCGATGATCCCGGTCACCTGGCCGGAGTTCTCCGACATCCATCCGTTCGTCCCCATCGACCAGGCGCAGGGGTATCTCCAACTCTTCGGGGACCTCGAGGACTGGCTGACCGAGATCACGGGGTACGCGGCGGTGTCTCTGCAGCCCAACGCCGGCTCCCAGGGGGAATTGGCCGGATTGGCGGCGATACGCGCCTATCACCTGGACCGGGGGGAAGACCATCGTCGGGTCTGTCTCATTCCCTCCTCCGCTCACGGGACCAACGCCGCCTCGGCGGCGATGGCCGGCATGCGCATTGTGGTGGTCAACTGCGACGACCAGGGGAACATCGACCTGGTGGATCTGAAAGAGAAGTTGGTCCGCCACGGGGAACAACTGGCCGCCATCATGATCACCTATCCGTCCACCCACGGAGTGTTCGAGGAGAGCGTCGCCCAGGTCTGCGAGATGGTCCACGGCGCCGGGGGACAGGTGTATGTGGACGGAGCCAATCTCAACGCGCTGGTGGGTCTTGCCCAACCGGGAAGGTTCGGGGCTGACGTCTCACATCTCAACCTCCACAAGACCTTTACCATCCCTCACGGGGGAGGGGGACCGGGGGTCGGGCCGGTGGCTGTAGGCGCCCACCTGGCGCCGTACCTCCCCAACCATCCCCTTCAGCCCGATGCGGGCCCCTCTACCGGGATCGGTCCCATCTCTGCGGCTCCCTGGGGATCGGCGGGCATTCTCCCAATCCCTTGGATGTACATGAGAATGATGGGTGGAGACGGCCTGAAGCGGGCGTCTGAAATTGCCATCCTGGCGGCCAACTACCTGACAGCCCGGCTTTCCAGAGACTACCGAGTACTTTACGTAGGAGACCAAGGCAGAGTTGCGCACGAGGTGATAATCGACCTGAGAGAGTTCGGAGACTCGGCCGGAGTGAGCGCCGAGGACGTGGCCAAGCGGCTGACGGACTACGGATTCCACGCCCCGACGCTCAGCTTTCCCGTGCCCGGCACCCTCATGATCGAGCCGACCGAGTCCGAACCGCTGGCCGAGCTGGACCGGTTCTGTGACGCGATGCACTCCATCCGGGAGGAGATCCGGCGGATAGAGACGGGGGAGTGGCCTCGGGATGACAACCCTCTGCACCACGCCCCCCACACCTCCCGGATTGTGACCGCCGACCAGTGGAATCGCTCCTACCCCCGTTCCGTGGCCGCCTATCCGGGATCGGGCCAGTCCCATGACAAGTACTGGTCGCCCGTGGGCCGGGTGGACTCGGTGGAGGGTGATCGCAACCTCCAGTGCTCCTGTCCTCCCATCGAGTCCTACATGGAGGAGTGACCGCATAATGGACCGTGTTCCGCGCCGACTGGCCGCTCCCGTCATCCATCGCAGCGCCTTCGTGGCCTCCACGGCCCGGATATTCGGCGACGTGGTCGTGGAGGCCCAAGCGGTGGTGATGTTCGGCGTGGTGATCCGGGCGGAAACGGAGCGGATCGTGGTGGGGGCGGAGACCAATATCCAGGACAATTCCGTCCTCCACACCGACCGGGGATTTCCCACGGTCCTGGGGCGTCGAATCAGCATCGGCCATTCGGCGGTTATTCACGGGGCGGTGATCGGAGATCGCTGCCTGGTGGGAATGGGCGCCATCGCTCTGAACGGAGCGGTCATGGGGGAGGGGTCCTGGCTGGCGGCCGGTTCCGTGCTGCCGGAGGGAAAAGAGATACCGCCCTGGACGATCGCGGTCGGGACTCCCGCCCGCCCCGTCCGGGAACTCCGGCCCCAGGAGATCGAGCGGGCGGATTTGGGAGTGGAGGAGTACCTGACCCTGGGCACCACCTACCGGCGTATTGAGGGGTAGGACCCGCCTGTCCAGGCGGTCGTTCGGCGCTGCGGCAGTCGACCCGCAGGAGCGCAAGCAACCCCTGTTGTCCTCCAGTTCGGGATTGCTCCAGCATTAGAAGAGCCGCCGCGTCCGAGGCCGCAAGGCTTCAGCGGTAGGACATCTCCCGGCGGAACTTCTTCCAGTCCGAAAGTTTCACCGACCACAGCGCGTCGGTGATGACCTGCAACACCCCCTGGGCCGCCAGGAGCCAAGCGACCCATGAGGGAAAGTCGGCGGCCAGAGCCAGTCCCAGCAGCACGAAGGGAACCGCTTTGGTGACAAGCGCCCCGGAGGCGTGCATCCAGGCCCGGGAACGGGGACCGGCCCGCAGATAGGTGTCGTAGTCCACTTTGACCCCGGGCTGGGGCCTGCTCAGCGACCCGACGAACCAATGAGTGAACCGGATGCCCGCCAACCGTCCCACCGCCAGGTGGCCGAGGCCGTGGGTGGTGGTCACCAGCACCCCGCCTCCGCCCCCCAGCATCACCAACCCGTTCCAGGGATCGGGAAGGCCGTAGGACCAGACCACCAGAACCGCGCCCGCCAGGGTGGCCAGCGCCATCAGTGCGGTGCCGACGCCGGCGCCCACCGAGAAGACGGCCCATCCGAGGAAGGCCCGGCGATCGATCTCGGCGATCCGGGAGGCGTATCGATTGATCAGGTCGGGATTGCGCTTGACGGTGCCAACCGCCTTCCAAAACCCGGTGCCCGCCAGCCCCCTACCTTCCGCCACGGCCCGCTCCGACGCAGACAGAGCCTCTTCCACACGGTCGATGTTCACGCCGTTCCTCCTGTCACCGAATTGCGCGCCGGTTCTTTCATCAAGCCCGAGCCCGGGCGGGTAACCGAGTCGTACTGTCTCCTCTCGCTTCGAGATGGTACCCACCGCACCTAACATCCCTCCTTGTATGTCCTGCAGGTCCGCATAAATGACCGTTGAGTTGGACCTGCTCACCGGAGTTTTGCTGGTGCTGGCGGGCTTCGCAACCGCCTTCATCAACGTCATGGCCGGGGGAGGATCGGCTGTGAGCCTGATAATCCTCGAACCCATGCTGGGGGCCAACGTCGCCAACGCCACCAACCGGGTGGCCATCGCCTGCGCCAACATCCTGGGTACCGCCAACTTCGCGCGAAAGCAGTTGGTTCCCTGGAAGATGTCCTTCGGCCTGATCATCCCGGCGATGATCGGCACCGGCGCGGGAGCCTGGGTCGCCACCCGGGTCTCCAACGAGCAGATGCGCACCGCTTTCGCGGTGGTGCTGGTCGGTGTGGCGCTGTCGGTGCTTTTGAAGCCGTCGGCCTGGCTGAAGGAGCGGATGGAGCCCCGGCTGGGTGGGCTGGGCAGGGCGGCGGCCTTCCTGGCCATCGGCTTCTACGGGGGTTTCATCCAGGTGGGGGTGGGGTTCCTCCTCATCAGCGGACTGGTGCTGGGATGCGGACTGGACCTGGTGAAGGGCAGCGCAGCCAAGATGTTCCTGATCGCCTGCTATACGGTCCTGGCGGTCGGGATCTTCGCCCTGGCCGACCAGATCAACTGGGGGGTGGGCCTGGTCATGGCGATCGGCAACTCCACGGGGGCGTACTTCGGTACCCGTCTCGCCATTGAAAAGGGCGCCGGGCTGATCCGGTGGCTCCTGGCCATGGCGTCGATCGGGGTGGCGATACGCATGCTGTTCTTCTAGAAAAGCGATCACCCGGCGCAGAGGTAGTCTCTCTTGCAATGATCACCCCTGTGCTCCTCTCCGGAGGGGTCGGCTCCCGTCTTTGGCCGATCTCCACGCCGGAGTCCCCCAAGCAACTCCTGCGGATCTCCGGCGATGAGTCCCTTCTTCAAGCCGCCGCCCTACGGGTGATGGGCATGGAGGAAGCCTTCCCTCCGGTGATGATCACCAGCCACTCCCTCGGGCCCCGGATGATCGAGCACCTGGAGGAGATAGGCTGTGCACCGGCCGCGGTGCTGACCGAGCCGGTGGGCCGGAACACCGCCCCGGCCGCAATGGCGGCCGCTCTCTGGGCCGATCCCGACGATCTCCTACTGGGACTTCCCACCGACCATCTGGTCACCGACGTCGAGGCCTTCCGGGCCGCCATCCGGCAGGGAATTCCGCCGGCGGAGCGGGGAGAGTTGGTGATCTTCGGCATCGAACCCTCCCACCCCCACCCCGGGTTGGGGTACATGGAGGTGGGCGCCGGCCGGGGAATACGCCAGGTCCGCCGGTTCGTGGAGAAGCCCGGCATCGAGACAGCCCGGCAGATGGTGGATTCGGGACATTACCTGTGGAACGGCGGGATGTTCCTCGCCCGGGCGGCGGTGTTGCGGGAGGTGATTGCCCGCCTGCTCCCCGGGGTCGCCCGGACGGTGACCGAGGCGTTCGTGACCGCCATGGACACCGGTGACGGGACCCTCAGGCTCGGGGACCGTTTCGAGGAAGCGCCGTCGGTCTCGGTGGCCAAGGGGCTGTGGGAGCGCGCCGGGCGGATCCTGGCGGTTCCGATGGACGCCGGGTGGTCGGACATCGGGTCCTGGGAGGCGCTTGGTGAGGCTCTGGGGCGAGACGACCTGGGGAATGTGGTGAGCGGGACAGGTGTGGTGGAGGCCGGCAAAGGCGTGCAAGTCCATGCCCGGGGCGCCAAGACGGCAGTGGTGGGAGTCTCGGACGTGGTGGTGGCGGTCGCCAACGGAAGGGTGCTGGTCGCCAGCCGGGAGATGTGGGAACAAGCCGGTGAGACGATTGAGCGACTTGAGAGCCTCTTCTGACCGGACAGCGGGGACCGGGAGACGCTGGATCGTCGCCCTGACGGTCCTCGTCGGGTTGATGGCGGCCTGTTCCTCTCCGCCCCCCGAGACCGCCACCGGACCGGAACTGTACAGCCAGTTGTGCTCCTCCTGCCACGGGGCCGGCCTGGAAGGAGACGTAGGCCCTCCCCTGGGCGTCGGCTCTCCGAGCGCCGCCCTGCCCGATTCCTATCTGGCCACCTCGATTCGCCGGGGAATCGGAACGATGCCTTCTTTCGATCACCTGAGTGAAGACCAGGTAGGCCGGTTGATCACCTTCCTCCGGGACGTTCAGGCCGGACCATGACCCTTCCACCGGATCGGGTGTTCACGGACGGTCCCCTGGCCGGACTGGAGGCCTGGGCGGTGATGATTCCGATGCAGCTTCGATACCGGCGACTCAGGGAGCGTCGGGCGGTCCTCCTACGGGGTCCGGGCGGATGGGGAGAGTTCTCGCCCTTCGATGAATACCGCGGCCTGGTGGCTGCCCGCTGGCTGGCCTCCGCCCTCGAGTCGGCCCTCGAACGCCTTCCGACGCCGGTGCGAGACCGGATACCCGTGAACGTCACGGTCCCTCCCGTCCCCGCCCTCCTAGCCGCAGCGCTGGTGCGGGATTCGGGATGCGGCACCGCCAAGGTGAAGGTGGCCGAGGCAGGCCAGGCTTTTGACCAGGACCTCTCCAGGGTGGCTGCGGTGCGCGAAGCCCTGGGGGAGAGGGGATTCCTGCGATTGGACGTCAACGGAGCCTGGGGGGTGGATGAGGCGGAGACCCGTTTGCGCCGCCTGGAGGAGTTCGATCTCCAATACGTCGAGCAACCCTGCGCCACCCTCCCCGAACTGGCGGAACTGCGTCGCAGGACCGAGATTCCGATCGCGGCCGACGAATCGATCCGCTCCGGCGCCTCACCGGAGCAGATCGTCACCTCCCAAGCGGCCGACATACTGGTGATGAAAGTGCAGCCGATGGGAGGGGTGACCCGGCTACTCGAGTGGGCTTCCCGGACGGGACTGGCCGTGGTCCCCTCCTCGGCGCTCGAGACCTCGGTGGGACTCGCCGCCGGGTTGGCCGCCGCGGCAGCGCTGCCGGAACTTCCATATGCCTGCGGGCTGGCCACCTCCTCTCTCCTGGCCGGAGACGTGGTCCGCCGCCCCCTCGCCCCTGAAGGGGGAGAGATACATCTTCGCCGGCCGACCCCCGCACCGGAGTTGCTGGAGAGGTGGCGCCCCTCCGGGGATGTAGCCTGTGAGATGATCTCCCGCACCGAAGAGGCCGCCGCCCTGCTGCATTGTCTGTGAAACCGTCCCACCCCAACCCGTCCGTGGCGCTGGCCGAAGTGGTGGTGGATGAACTGGTCAGAGGAGGGGTGACCCGCTTCACGGTGTCACCGGGTTCCCGGTCGGCTGCTCTGGCCAGGGCTGCGCAAGAACATCCCGAAGCCGAGGTTGCGGTCCTCATCGATGAGCGCTCGGCGGCCTACTTCGCGATGGGCGCCGCCCGGATCGGTGGGGCTCCGACGGCAGTGATCACAACCTCGGGCACCGCGGTCGCCAACCTGTTCCCGGGAGTGGTGGAAGCCGACGCGGCCGGGGTTCCTCTCATCCTGGTCACCGCCGACCGGCCTCCCGAACTGCGGGAGACCGGCGCCAATCAGACCATCGACCAGTTGAAGCTGTTCGGAGGGGCCGTGAGGTGGTTCTGGGAAGCGGGACCGGCCGAGGACCGTCCGGAGTCCAACGCCTACTGGCGAGCTTCAACAGCTCGGGCGGTGGCGGAGGCCCGGGGATGGGAAGGCCGCCCCGGGCCTGTGCATCTCAACTTGAACTTTAGAGAGCCGACCGTTCCTGTCTCCGACGACGGCCGCACGAAGGCCCAACCCTTCACCTCGGGAACCGAGGGCCGTCCGGGAGGTAAACCATGGCTGGAGGCCCGGCGGCCCCCCGGTACCGACCTCTCGTTCCTGTCTGAGGTCGAGAAGGCCCGGAGGGGATTGGTGGTGGTGGGGGAGGGCGCCGGAGGATCGGGGACTTATGCCGCCCTTGCGGAACGACTGGGATGGCCGCTCATCGCAGAAGGCCTTTCGGGAGCCCGCCGTCCACCGGCCATCTCCACATTCCACCACCTGCTCGAGGGGTTGCCGCCCGCACTCCGGCCCGATCTGGTGCTGTGTTTCGGAAAGACGGGGCTGAGCCGCAACCTCTCCAACCTTCTCTCCGATTCCTCGATACCCCAGATGGCGTGCGGCGCACCGGGAGGCTGGGCCGACCCGGAGCGGTCGCTCTCCAACATGGTGGCGGCCCCACCCTCGGATGTGGCGCAAGCCATGTTGGATCGCTTGGAAGAGCGTAGAGGAGGGTCTTGGCTGGAGAGGTGGCGGGAGGCCGACCGCGCCTGCCGCCTGGTAATCGACCGCGTCCTGGACAGTCGGGACACGCCCAGCGAGCCTCGAACCGCCCGCGACCTGGCAGCCCTGGAGGTAGACGCGCTGGTGGTGGGTTCCTCCATGCCCATCCGGGAAGTCGACACGTTCGCGTCCCTCACACCGGCCACGGTGATCGGGAACCGGGGTGCGTCGGGCATCGACGGGCTGGTCTCCACCGCCCTTGGGGCCGCCTGGGCCCGGCCGGGCCGGGTGACCTGCCTGATCGGCGACCTCGGCCTCCTCCATGATTCCAACGGCTTTTTGGGCGATGAGCGTCCCTCATGCGTGTTCGTGGTCCTCAACAACGACGGCGGCGGGATCTTCAGCTTCCTGCCCCAATCCCGTTTCCCTCACTTCGAGAAGTTGTTCGGCACCCCGCACGGGCGGGACTTCGGGAAGCTGGCGGCGTTCCACGATCTCGGCTACCGGAAGCTCGAACGAGCCTCGGACCTGGTCCCGGCGGTTCGCACCGGACTGGAGGATGGAGGCATCTGGCTGGTGGAGGTGGGCACCGACCGGGAGGAAACCCGCCGGATGCACGAGACAATCGCCAACCGGGCGGCTCGCTGCCTGGCGCCGATCCTCGGCTAGGCCCGTAGGTCGAGAGCGCTGCTCATCGCCCGGAGTTTGAGCCCCGTCTCGGCCAACTCCTCCTCCGGCAGTGACCCGGCTACGATTCCGGCCCCCGCATAGAGACGCGCTCCGGTTTCGTTGAGTTGCGCGCAGCGGAGGGCGATGGCCCACTCTCCGTCGCCGGCCGAGTCGAACCACCCCACCGGACCGGCATACCTGCCGCGGTCGATCCTCTCCAACCCGGCGATGGCCTCCATGGCGCCTCGGCGCGGGACACCGCCCACTGCCGCGGTGGGATGAAGCCTGTCCACCACTTCGAAGCTCGACAGGCCTTCGGCCAGGACACCGGTGATTCGAGTGCAGAGGTGGCGCAGGTTGACCAGTTCCCGGAGAGTCGGCTCGGGGCTTCGCTCCAGCCGGGCACACGCCTCTCCGAGAGCCTGCTCCACCGAACGGGCAGTCAACTCGTGTTCGCGGAGGTCCTTATCCGATTCAAGGAGACGGCGAGCCAGTTGTTCGTCCCGGACCGGGTCTGGGTGGCGGGGAGCGGTCCCGGCCAGGGCGACCGATTCGACCGTTCTGCCCGACTGTTTCAGCAGAAGTTCGGGACTGGCCCCCACCAAGCCATCCACCAGGAAGGTGAAGCACTCCGGGAAGGAACGATGGAGCCTCCGGAGAAGCCTATGCACGACGAAGGGAGACTTGCTCCACACCTCGACATCCCGGGCCAGCACCACCTTCTGCAGGCGGCCCGATTCGATCAGCTTCAGCGCCCGGGCCACAGACTCCATCCACTCCCAGTCCGGATGGGAGGGACCCACATAACGGGGCCGATCCGGCGGGTCGGCGCCGGGCGCGCCCTGGGCGATCGAAGGCGCGGAGTCGAGATCTCCGGCGGTGGTGACCCATGATCGGCCCGCCCTCCGACCCACCACCACTGCGGGCGCCACCACCACCGAACCCGGCGACCCCGGGTCGAAGGTGAAGGAGGCGAATCCCAACGGACCGCTCCCCACCTCGGACACCTGATCGGCGATCTCCGTTCCGGCCAACCAGTCGCTCCATGCGTCCCGCGCCCTATCGAATCGTCCCTCTCCCACGCCCGGATCGAACCGCCACGCCTCACCGAATCCCTCGAGGGAGAAGTCCCCGACCATCCAGGCGAAGGATGGAGAGTGGAGCCGCTCGGGCGAGAGTTTGCTTGCCTCCAGGGGGACGGAACGAACCAGGAGACTCACAGGACGATGGGTCTCTCCAACGCGGCTCGAGCGGTCTGCAGGAGCACCCTCCTGAAGTGGCCCGCCACCAGTTCACCGGCCGCGCTCATCATGGTCTGGTACGCCTCCACCAACCGTTCGGAGGCTTCCTGATCCGACCCTGCGGTGAACTCCACCGAATCTCGCACGAAACGGGCGAAGACCTCCACCGTCCGCTCCGCCACGGGACGCATCGCCTCGTCCATTTGGGTGGCCAGCGCCATCAACTCATCGAGAGGCACTCCTCTTTCGAGGAGCATCTTGCCGGCCCGCAGGGCGGAGGCGTCCTGACTGCTGTAGAGCCTGGTGGGGGAGACGCTCTCGGGGATGAGGATTCCCAGCCTCTCCAGCGCCTCCAGGACAGTGACGGGGAGCCCCGACGCCGCCGACAGCCCCTCCAAATCCAGCGTCCCCGACCCAGCACCGCCTTCCTGCAGGGCCTTATAGATTGCACGGTCCCAGGGGTCTAGTCGGCCGGACACGATCTCAGCACCGATCGAGTTTCAGGCAGCCTGCTCCAGATGTCTTCTGACCTGGTTCTTCAACGTGGCCACGATCGCACCCATTCCCCGCAGGCGGAGCGGCGAGACCACTTCCTCCAGGCCCACGCCGTAATAGAAGTCCTCGGGCAGATCCAGCACCGCCTGGGCGGATTCGCCGTCCAGTCCCACGGCCAGTAACCCGGCGTACCCGCGGATGGTGGGAGACTGGGGAGGCGCGTCGAAGAAGATCCTCACCGTCTGGTCGTCCTCCAGGCGGGTGGCCAGGAAAAAGGGGGTTTGACACTCGACCACTCGCTCCAACTGGTCCTTCATTTCACCGTGGTATTCCGGAGGGAGAGGCGGGAGAGTGCGGGAGAAATCCAGCAGGGCATGCCCGCGTATGGACCTGGGAGTGTTCTTCAAAAGGGTGAGCGTCCGTTCCAAGCGGGCGGGAAGGGCCATGATCCGAGGAATCATAACACTGGCCGGGGCGGGAATACTCACAGTACCCGTAGGGTTAAAGCCTAAGTAGTAACACGGCCTCGACCTTTCCCCTGCAGCCTCAACCCGGAGAAGAAGCATGTCTGACACCGCACCCAACCCCAAGTTTTCCGCCTACGCCCACCCCGGAATGCTGGTCACCACCGAGTGGTTGGCCGAGCATCTGGATGACCCGAACGTCATACCGGTGGAGTCGAACGAGGATCCCCTCCTCTACGACACCGGGCACATCCCCGGAGCGGTCAACCTCGACTGGCATCTTGATCTCAACCACCCCTTGATCAGGGACTACCTGGGTAGCGACGGTTTTTCAGCGGTGATGGGCAGCAAGGGAATCAGTCCTGACTCCACCCTGGTCTTCTACGGAGACAATTTCAACTGGTGGGCCACTTACGCCCTGTGGGTGGTCTCGCTGTTCGGTCACCGCGACGTGCGGATCCTGGACGGCGGACGCATGAAGTGGGAAGAGGAGGGCCGTCCGCTCACCACCGCCCCCACCCAGCGTGACGCCGCCGACTACCCGGAGGTCGACCGGGACGACTCGCAAATCCGCGCCTTCCTTCCCCTGGTTCTCGACCACTCCAAGGCCGGGAACCCGCTGGTGGACGTCCGGTCTCCCGAGGAGTTCCGCGGGGAGCGTCTCCACATGCCCGGATACCCGAACGAGGGAGCCACCCGAGGCGGGCATATCCCGGCGGCCAACAACGTGCCCTGGAAGCGGGCCGCAAACGACGACGGCACCTTCAAGGACGCCGATGAACTGAGATCCATCTACGAGAGCGAGATCGGCCTGTCATCGGGCGACGAAGTGATCACCTACTGCCGGATCGGGGAGAGATCCAGCCACACCTGGTTCGTGCTCACCCATCTTCTGGGGTTCGAGAACGTCCGCAACTACGACGGGTCCTGGACCGAGTACGGCAACACCGTGGGGGTGCCCATAGAGAAGCCCTGACCTGATCAGGACCTACTCAACCGGACGACCGGGGCGGGAGCACTCCCTCCCCGGTTTCCCCTTTTAAGGTACACTGGAGTCCCGTGGCGCTGGAAGACAAACCCACCCCGTCTGCCCAGCCTCCTCCCTGGCTAAATCGTTGGCTGATCACCGCCTGTGCAACCCTGCTGGGAGTGGCGGCGGTGGTCTGGGTGATCCTGCAATTGGCCACCCTCCTGCTGATGATCTTCATCGCACTCTTCCTGGCGGTGGCCCTCGGTCCCGCGGTGGACTGGCTGGAGAAGAGGAGATGGAACCGCCACTGGGCAACCGCGGTGGTCTTCCTGGCGGCTTTCGTCCTGGCAGCCCTGTTCCTGGCCTCCCTGCTGCCGCTCTTCATCAACCAGACCGCCGCCATCGCAGCCAACCTACCCGACTATCTATCCACCATAGAGAGTTGGCTGGGAAGGTTCATGGACATCGACCTGCTGGATGTCCAGATCCGCTCCCAACTGGAAGACCTGGGATCGCTCCTGCAGAAGTACGGAAGCCAGGTCGCCGGGGGAGTGCTGGCGGTGGGGAGCACCCTGGCCAACGTCGTCTTCCAGGGGGTGACCATTCTGCTCTTTGCCTTTTACATGGTGGCGGAGGCGCCCAAGATGCTCCGTCTGGTGTTGTCGCTCTTCCCGGGCCCCCGCCAGCGCCTGCTCCTCCGGATCTGGGAAGTGTCCATAGAGAAGACCGGAGGGTACGTCTATTCGCGACTGATCCTGGCGGTGGTGTCGGCGGCGGTCACGGCCACGGCGCTTGCCTTCCTGTCGGTGCCCTACCCGGTGGCCCTGGGAATCTGGGTGGGAGTGCTGTCCCAGTTCATGCCGGTGATCGGAACCTACATCGGAGGAGCGCTGCCGGTGGTAATCGCCCTCCTCGAAAACCCGATCACCGCGCTGTGGGTGCTGGTGCTCATCATTGCCTATCAGCAGATCGAGAACCTGGTGATCGCTCCCCGGGTCACCTCCCGCACCATGGCCATCCATCCCGCGGTCTCGGTGGGAGCGGTGATCGCCGGCGGATCCCTCCTGGGGGCTTTGGGGGCGGTGCTGGCCCTGCCGGTGGCCGCCATCGTGCAGTCCTTGATCTCCACCTCTCGTCGCCGACACGAACTGGTGGTGGAGTTGGAAGAGAACGACAGACCCGAGGGGTAGGCACACCATCGGACAGCCAGACCGATCTCACGCTTCCCGCGGTCCGGGACCCTTGGCGGGAGTCTCGGTGATCGAACTGGCGGGACTGGGACCGGGACCGTTCGCCGGCATGGTCCTAGCCGATCTGGGCGCCGACGTGACGCTGGTGGACCGCCCGAGCGGGGGAGTGGACTACGCGGCGGGCCAGGTGATCCTCAATCGGGGCAAGCGCTCGATCGTAGTTGATCTCAAGATGCCGGAAGGTACCGAACTTGCCTTAGGGCTGGCGGAGAGGGCCGACATACTCATCGAAGGCTTCAGACCCGGGGTGGCCGAGCGCCTCGGCGTGGGTCCCGACGCTTGTCTGGAGCGGAATCCGCAACTGGTATACGGGCGGATCACCGGCTGGGGACAGGAAGGACCGCTGTCGCATACGGCCGGTCACGACATCAACTACATTGCGATAGCGGGAGCCCTGCATTCGATCGGCGCTCCGGAACGGCCCGCGGTCCCACTGAACCTGATCGCCGACTACGGCGGGGGAGGGATGCTGCTGGTCTCGGGGGTGCTGGCCGCGCTGGTGTCGGCCCGCACCACCGGGCAGGGACAGGTCGTCGACGCCGCCATGCTGGACGGGACCGCCCTTCTCACCGCCATCATGCACGCCGGGTTGGCGGGCGGTTGGTGGACAGCGCGGCGCCGGTCCAACTTCCTGGACGGCGCGGCGCCCTTCTATGACGTGTACGAGACCTCGGACGGCCGGCACGTGGCGGTGGGCTGCCTCGAGGAGAAGTTCCTCGAGGAGATGTGCTCCCGACTGGGCGTGGACCGCGGCGGCCTGCCTCACCGGTTCGACCCGAGTGGATGGCCGGAACTCCGCCGGCGCCTGGCGGAGACCTTTCGCACCAAGAGCCGCGACGAGTGGGCGGAGGAGTTCGCCGATGGCGACGCCTGCGTCTCGCCGGTGCTCAGTCTGACCGAGGCCACCCGGCACCCTCACACCCGGGCGCGATCGACTTTCATAGAGGTGGGAGGGTGGACGCAGCCCGCCCCGGCGCCGCGGTTCTCCGAAACCGTCGCCGGATCCCCGTCTCCGGCCCCGACCCGTGGAGAACACACCAACGGGATCCTGGCTGACCTCGGGCTTTCACCCGCGCAGATAGATAAACTTCGGGACGAAGGCGTTGTTGTTTGACTGATAAAGGATGACCGAGAAATGAATGACCGAAACCTGCAATCCGAGCGCCGCCGGATCGACGAGGCCGTGGAGGGTCTAACCCTGGTGGACCTTCTCGACCGCGCGGCGGACAACCACCCCGAGCGCTCCGCTGCCCGGTGGCAGGGCGGGGACGGGGAGTGGGCAAGCCTCACCTGGGAGGAAATGCGGGGCGTCTCCCACCAAGCCGCAGCAGGCTTGCAGACCCTGGGAGTGGGAAAAGGCGACTTCGTGGGGATCATGGCCGGCGTCCGGCCCGAGCATGCCATCGCCGACCTGGGGATCGTCCACACCGGAGCGGTTCCAATCACCTTCTATGACACCCTCGCCCCTCCCCAGATCGCCTACATCGGCCACCAGGCCGGAGTGAAGGTGGCCATCCTGGAGAACCGGGAGGTGCTGGAGCGCTGGGAGGCGGTCCGGGCACAGCTTCCCCGGCTGGAGCATGTCGTCCTCCTGGATGCCTCGGAAGACGACCTCCCCGACGGCGTCACCTCCTGGGAGGCGCTCCTGGCCCGGGGCGCCGAACACCTGGCCTCCGATCCCGACACGGTGACCAGTTCCGCCGCGGAGGTGACGCCCTCCGATCTGGCCACCCTGATCTACACCTCGGGCACCACCGGCCACCCCAAGGGGGTGATGATCACCCACCGCAACGTGGCCTGGACCGCCGAGTGCATCTTCTCGACCCTGGACATGCCCGACCATGTCAGAACCCTTGCCTACCTTCCCTTCGCCCACATCGCCACGCGGGCCGGCACCCACTACATACCCATCTACGCGGCCGGGGAGATCTACTACTGCCCCGACCTCACCCAGGTGGCCGACTATGCGCGGGCCTGCCGCCCCCAGGCCTTCCTGGGCGTGCCGCGGGTCTGGGAGAAGTTCCAGGCTCGGCTGCTCGAGGCCCTGGAGGCCGATCCGAAGCGCCGCGACCTGGTGATGAAGGCCATCGCCAACGGCAAGGCCGTGGTGGAGGGCCGGGTGTCGGGGAAGAAAGCCTCCCTGGGCAGCCGGATCAAGCACGCCCTGTTCGACCGGATCATCTTCTCCAAGATCAGGGCGCGCCTCGGGATGGACGAACTGCAGTTGGCGGTGACCGCCGCCGCGCCGATCAGCCGAGACCTCCTGGTCTTCTTCCACGCCCTGGGGGTGCCGCTCTACGAGGTATACGGGATGAGCGAGAACACCGGCCCGTCCACCTGCACGACCCCCGACAACCCAGCCCTGGGCACGGTGGGCAGGCCCTTCATGGGAGTGGAGGTCGAGACCGTCGAGGACGGCGAGATCCGGGTGAGGGGAGGAGTGGTGACCGCCGGCTACTACCGCATGCCCCAGGAGACCTCCAGCACCTTCTCCGAGGACGGATGGCTCTACTCGGGAGACCTGGGGGAGTGGGACGATGCCGGAAACCTGAAGGTGGTGGGAAGGAAGAAGGAGATCATCATCACCTCCTCCGGAAAGAACGTGGCGCCTGCCACTCTGGAGACAGCCCTTTCCAGTCACCCCCTGGTTGCGGGGGTGTGCATGGTGGGGGACAACCGGCCCTACCTGACCATGCTGGTTTCGCTCGACCCCCAGGAGACACCCGGCTGGGCCGAGCAGAAAGGCATAGCCGCTGACGACTGGGCGGGTCTCACCAGCCATCCCGAGGTCGTGGCGGAGATAACCTCCACCGTGGAGGAGGCCAATCTCATGGTCGCCCGGGCCGAGCAGATCAAGAAGACTGCCATCGTACCGGACGTGTGGGACCCCGATTCCGGCGAGATCACCCCCACCATGAAAGTCAGACGCCATGTCGTGCTCAACAAGTACTCCGGTCTGATCGACGATCTCTATCAGGAAGAGACCACCTAAACCCCTCAAAGAGACAGGAGACCTGGCTTTGTCCGATATCACATTCGACCAAAGGGTGGCCATCGTCACGGGCGCGGGTGGCGGCCTGGGTCGCAGTTACGCGCTGGAGCTTGCCCGCCGCGGAGCCCGGGTGGTGGTCAACGACCTGGGGGGAGCCATCGACGGGACGGGCGGCTCCAACCGCCCGGCAGACCTGGTGGTCCAGGAGATCGTCGACCGAGGCGGGGAGGCGGTGGCGAACTACGATTCGGTCGCCACCCCCGAGAGCGGGGCGGGGATCGTTCAAACCGCCGTCGAAGCCTTCGGAACCGTGGACGTGGTGATCAACAACGCCGGGATTCTCCGGGACCGGAGCTTCGGCAACCTGACTGTCGATGAATTGCAGGCCGTCATGGAGGTCCATCTGCTGGGCGCCTTCTATGTCTCGTTGCCGGCCTTTCCGATCATGAAGGAGAAGGGGTACGGGCGGTTCGTGTTCACCTCCTCCAACGCCGGGATCTTCGGCAATTTCGGACAGACCAACTACGGCGCGGCCAAGGCCGGGCTGGTGGGGTTCTCCAACGTTCTGGCCATCGAAGGCGCCAAGTACAACATCAAGTCCAACGTGATCGCGCCGGTTGCCCGGACCCGTCTCACCGAGGAGCTTCTGGGACCCCTCACCGAGTTGGTTGATCCGGACCAGGTCACACCCATGGTGGTGTATCTGTGCTCGGAAGCCAACCAGTACACCCATGAGATCTTCACCGCCGGAGGGGGCCGCTACGGACGCATCTTCATCGGCACCAACCAGGGCTGGTTCTCGGGGATGAAGGTAGTGCCTTCGGTGGAGGAGGTCCGCGATCATCTCGATGAGATCCGGGACATCTCCGCCTACGAGGTCCCGATGAGCTCCACCGAGGAGATCATGCTGATCGGCAAGGCGATGGGAGGCTGAGTTGCCCATCGATGTCGAGGCCGCGCTGGCGTCCGAACTCCCGGCCCGCAATTTCTCCTGGGACGAGGACCGGGTGATCCTCTATCAACTTGGATTGGGCGCCGGGTCGCCCCCCACCGATCCCCGGGAACTCTCCTATGCATACGAAGGCGACCTGGCGGTGCTGCCCTCCTTCGGGACGATCGCGGCCTCCACCTCCATGGCTGCGATTGGTGCCGCCCGGGGGGTGGACATCAACTGGGCGCTGCTGCTGCACGGGGAGCAGGACCTGGAGATCGAACGACCGATCCCGCCAAGCGGCGAGGTGGTCAGCCGGCCCCGCATCGCCCACATCTACGACAAGGGCCGAGCAGCCCTGATGGTGGTGGAAGTGACGTCCACGGACCGCCGGACCGGGGAGTTGCTTTTCACCAACCGCGCCTCGCTCTTCATTCGGGGAGAAGGAGGATGGGGAGGAGACCCGGGCCCGAAGGCCGGACATCAGGCTCCGTCGCGATCACCCGATCACATAGTCCGATCACCCACCCTGCCTCAGCAGGCCTTGCTGTACCGCCTGTCGGGAGACAAGAACCCCCTGCATGCCGACCCGGCCTTCGCCGCCCTGGGAGGATTCGACCGTCCCATCCTCCACGGCCTGTGCACCTACGGGATAGTCTGCAAGGCTGCGGTCGACGCCGTGCTGGGCGGCGATCCGGCGAGGGCTCGACGCTACCGGGCCCGATTCACAGGAGTGGTGTTCCCCGGAGAGACCGTGGTCACCCGCATGTGGGAAGAAGAGGAGAAGGTCCTCCTGGAAGCGTCTGTCGAGGGACGGGAGGGGACCGTCCTCTCCAACGCGGCCATGTGGGTGTCCTGAACAGGAAGGCCGAGATGAGTGACACCTCCGAGAAAGATTCCATAGAGGAGCGGGTTCACCGGCTTCTGTCGGAGCATCCTCCCACGGAGACCGGCAGGGAGGAGTTCTGGGGCGCGCAGTTCGACCTGGGGCTGGCATGGCCCTCCTTCCCCGAGGGAATGGGAGGGATGGGAGCCTCTCCCGCCGAAGCCGCCTCGGTGACCAGCGCACTGGCGCAGGCGGGAGCCCCCACCGACAACATCGGCCGCAACCTGATCGGCTACGGGATGGCCGCCCCCACGGTGGTGGTCCACGGAACCCCAGAGCAGCGGGACCGGTGGCTGCGCAAGCTGTTCACCGCCGAGGAGATCTGGTGTCAGCTCTTCAGTGAACCGGGGGCGGGATCCGACGCGGCCGGCATAGGAACCCGCGCTGTCCGTGACGGCGAGGAGTGGGTGGTGAACGGCCAGAAGGTATGGACGACCCTCGGGCACACCGCCAAATGGGGGCTGCTCACCGCCCGGACCAATCCCGGGGTCCCCAAACACAGGGGCATGACTTACTTCATCATCGACATGGACCAGCCCGGCGTGGAGGTGCGGCCACTACGCCAGATAACCGGCGAGGCCGAGTTCAATGAGGTGTATCTCACCGATGCCCGAGTCCCGGAGGCCAACCGGCTGGGAGGAGTGGGGGAGGGGTGGCGAGTCTCGATAACCACCCTCATGAACGAACGGGTGACTATCGGGGAGAGCATCAGCCCCCGGGGAGAAGGCGCGATCGCCACCGCGGTGGAGGTCTGGCGCGACTCGGGCAGCGACGACCAGGCCCGCCGTGATGAGCTCATCCGGCTGTGGGTGGATGCCGAGGCCCTGAGACTCACCAGCCTGAGGGACCGGATGGCCCGGTTGCGAGGAACGCCTGGACCGGAGGGATCCACCCTCAAGCTCCAGTGGGCGGAATTGCGCAAGCAGACCTTCGCCTGGGCGGTGGACATGATGGGCGCCGAAGGGATGCTCTACCCGGAGGCATACGAATTCCGGACCCCCGAGAGCATGGCGGTGGACCACAGTCCGCAGTGGGAGTTTCTCCGCTCTCGGGCCAATTCCATCGAAGGGGGGACTTCGGAGATCCTGCGCAATGTGATAGGGGAGCGGGTCCTCGGTCTGCCCCGGGAGCCGCGGGTGGACCTCGAGTTGGCCTGGAAGGACATCCCCCGCAGCTGACCCTCCGCAGGGTCCGCCAACCTGGCCGCCACAGGGAGAGGTATCCTCTCGGGTGCCATGGCGAGGGTATTGATAACCAGGCCCATCAGTCCTCGAGCGGCACAATTGCTGGAGGGACACGAGGTCTGGACCTGGCCGGAGAACCGGACCATGCCCCGAAGGCTGCTCCTGGAGCGAATCGCAGACGCCCACGGAGCACTTGTCATGCTCACCGACCGCGTGGATGACGAGTTTCTGGAGGCGGGTAATCGACTGACTGTCGTGTCCCAGATGGCGGTGGGAGTCGACAACATCGATCTGGACGCCTGCACCCGCCGGGGAATACCGGTTGGACACACACCCGACGTCCTCACCGAGACCACCGCCGACATGGCCTGGGCGCTCCTGGCCGCCGCCGCCCGGCGCATCCCCGAGGGAAGGGACTACGTGCTAGGGGGCCACTGGCAGGAGTGGGACCCGGACCTCCTGCTGGGAAGCGACCTGTGGGGGACCACCCTCGGAATCGTGGGAATGGGCAGGATAGGCGCGGCGGTAGCCCGAAGGGCGTCGGGGTTCTCGATGCGGGTGGTGTACAACTCCCGGTCACCCAAGCCGGAGGTGGAGGAGCAGACGGGGGCCGCCTACAGGGGCTTGGCAGACCTCCTTTCGGAGGCCGACCACGTGGTGGTCACCGCCGCCTACACCCCCGAGACCCATCACCTGATCGACCATGACGCCCTTGTCCGGATGAAACCCACCGCCACCCTGGTCAACATCGCCCGCGGGCCCCTGGTGGATCCCGCCGCGCTTTACCAGGCTCTCCGGTCCGGCCGGATCGGATCGGCGGCGCTCGACGTGACCGAACCCGAGCCCATCCCCGCCGACCACGAGTTGCTCTCCCTACCCAACTGCCTGGTGATACCCCACCTGGGATCGGCAAGCCGCGGCACCCGATTGGCCATGGCCACCCGAGCCGTCGAGAACCTCCTGGCCGGCGTTGCGGGAAGACGCCTGCCGTGGTGCGCAAACCCGGGGGTCTACAACTGAAAGGAGCCCGAAGGCCCTCGCCTCGTTGCTCCGGGATCGCCAACAGTAACCATGTAGTCAAGAAATAGACACAGTCTCTGGCTGAAGGTTAAGTCCCAGGTCCGGTCAGGACTGCGCCCGGTTGAACAGCCAGCAGCACCCCTTGGCGAACGGCGAGTTCGGCTACGGTGCCCGTCAACCGGTTGGAAACGCCCCGGGTGCTTCCGGCCGCCAGGGTGGCCTCCTGCAGGGACCACTGTAGACCCTTGGTGGTGACACCGATGGCGTGACCGCCCACGGGAATGAGGGACACCAAGTCTCCGGGTCTCCCGTGGAGCGTGGCCCGATGGCGGACCACGGTCGCCAGATCCTCACCGGCCAGCCACAGTATCTCCGAACCAGCCCAACGGTGGTCGCCCAGCAACTCGGCATTGGCCAGCAGGTGGTCCAGTCGCCCTCCGTGACCGCCCACCACCACCATGACGTCGGCTCTCCTCCGCCCTGCCTCCAACGCCAACTCCAGGTCGGTGTGGTCCTTGTGTTCCGAGTGCTCCTCCACCTCTCCGCGGTGGCGATCGGAAGCGCCCAGGGACACAGAGTCAAGGTCGCCCACCAGCAGGTCGGCGTCGAAGCCCAAACGGTGAGCGTGGTCGAGCCCCGAATCGGCGGCTATGACGAACGTCCCTCCAGGAATCCACCGTGCGGCCTGGACCGGGGGTGAGTCGCCGCCTGCGAACACTGCAACCCGGCGCCCGGGCGGCAAACCTGTCATCTGGCGAAGGTTAACAACCCCAAGGGGTCGGGACCGGCAGACGCCGCCACCGGGGGAGGGGAGCAGGGCCGGGTAAAGTGAGACCCTGATTCCTGAGGAGACGCCCGCTACACCCCCCTGATCCCTTTGCCCTGTAACACCGTCAGACCCCAGATCGGCAAGATGGCCGTCCTGACCTCGGGAGGCGACGCTCCCGGAATGAACGCCGCCATCGTCTCGGCCGTGCAGGTGGCGGCGTCGGCCGGAGCTGAGGTGGTGGGAGTGGAAGGGGGATACGAGGGACTGATCAATGGGAAGTTCCGACCTCTGGTCCAAACCGATCCACACTCGGGAGGACTGGCGCCCATCCCTGAACTTCCCAGAGTCGGAGGGCAGGGGGGGACCATGCTGGGCACGGGACGCTCCACACGCTTCTTCGATCCGGAGCACCGACGCCACGCTGCTCGGGTGATGCGGGACAGCGGGGTGGAGGCGCTGTTGGTCATTGGCGGAAACGGATCCATGGAGGGAGCCCATGCACTCTGGTCGGAACACGGGTTGGCGGTGGTGGGCATCCCGGCCTCGATCGATAACGACATCGGCCACAGCCGCGAATCCGTGGGGGTCGACACCGCGCTGAACACCATCCTGGATGCCTGCGACCGGATCAGCGACACCGCCCGGTCCCATCATCGCGCCTTCATCGTGGAAGTGATGGGGCGCGACTGCGGATACCTGGCTCTGGCGGGCGCCGTCGCTACCGGTGCCGATGCGGTCTTGCTCCCCGAGAAGAACCCGGAGCGCACGGAGGTGGTGAAGAGGCTGGAACGCCTGGTCCGCCACAGCTTTTCGGGGCGCCGGCAGAAGAGGCGAGTGCTGGTCCTGAAGGCCGAGGGGGTGAAGATTCCGACCGAAGCCTTGGTGGCGGAGTTGTCGGAAGCGGTGGCCGACCTGCAACACGTGGAGGTCAGGGCGACCGTCCTCGGCCACATCGTAAGGGGCGGGAACCCGACCTTTCGCGACCGGATGTTGGCCAGTCGGTTCGGATTGGTCGCCGTCCAGGCCATCCTGGCCGGCAGATCGGGAGTGATGGTGTGCTGGTCGACTTCCGATCGGGGAGAGCCCACCAGCGACGCATTCGTGAAGCTCTTCCCGCTCGACTCCGTCCTTCAGGAGACCCAACTCCTCACCGAGGGGACCTCAGACCTCCAGAACGAACGGATCCATCGCCTGGAGGCCATCCACGGCGCCATGGCGTTCTGAGGATCGGCAGTAACGGACCGTACCGCGTCTGCGTCTTACACAAGACCTAAGGCAGCGGGTTTCTTGGGACCAGGGTGCCTTCACACCGCTCCAGGGAGCCACAAACGGCTCCCCAGTCAAATCTCCGTCACCTTTGCTTGGCGCAGAGTCCTTCCTCTCACATTTGGCCTACCTGAACCTGGCGGCTGCTGCCGAGGCGCTCCCCACCCACCTGGAACGGGCACGACAGAACCGTGCGGGTCATACCGAGTTCCTCGAGGAGCTGTTGCGGGTCGAGGTGGAAACCGCCGAACACCGCCGATGGGCAACCCGGTTGAAACTGGCGAACTTCCCCACCCGATGGAAACTGGAAGACTTCGACTTCGGAGCACAACCCAGCATCAACGAGAAACTCATACGGGAACTGGTCACCGGGGCGTATCTGGCTGACGCCACCAACGTGTTATTCATCGGACCACCAGGAGTAGGCAAAACCATGCTGGCGGTCATCCTCGGACGGGCTGCGGTGGACACCGGACACAAGGTGTACTACACCACCGCAGCCGACCTGGCCGCACGCTGCCGCAAAGCAGCCCTACAAGGACGATGGGCCAGAACCATGCGGTTCTTCAACACCCCGAAAGTGTTGATCATCGACGAACTCGGTTATCTCCCAATGCCGGCAGAAGACGCCGCCACACTGTTCCAAGTGATCTCGCGCCGATACCAGAAAGGATCGATCATCCTCACCACCAACCTCGGCGTGACATCATCTCGACCGACTCCTCCACAAAAGCGTGGTGTTCACCATCACCGGCGACAGCTACCGCCTCCGCTCATACCAAGCACAAGCCAGAAAACACCGACCGAAAGGAGACCCGCTAGCCTAAAACCACCAAACCCAGGGTGGGATGCGCCTATGTTGTCAAATCGGGTTTGGGGGTGGTGAGCCAGTGGTGGTATCGGGTAGCGAGTTGGTGGTTGTGGTCGAGGCCTCTTTCGAGTCGTGAAATGCGCGTGGCGTGGCTGTGGAGGGCGGTGGCGGCCTGAGCAAGGGTCGTTTGGGCGTTTCGGCGTAGACAGCGGAGATCGGCGCCGGAGGGTGTTGGCGGGGGGTTGGTCAACAGGTAATAGATCTCTCTGGCGATGTGCCGTTTGAGGCAGCGGATGATCTCTCGGCGGGTTTTGCCTTCTGCTTTGCGTTTCTTCACATAGGCGATGGTGCGCTGGTCTCTAACGGTGCGGATAGTGGCTATTCGCCACAGCGCCTGGTTGGCCTGGCGGTTTCCACCCCGGTTCAAGCGATGGCGGACGATATGGCCCGAGGACGCCTGGACGGGGCTCACACCGCACAACGCGGCGAAGGACGCTTCTGTGGTCATCCGTTCGGGGTTGTCACCGGCGGCGATTAGCAGCGGGGCGGCGATGTCAGGACCTACACCGGGGGTGGCTAACAGCGCGGGATTGGCCTGTGCGCAGAGACGCCGGATCTCGGTGTCCATCTCTTTGATCTCTGCGGTGAGGGTCTGGTATCGGCGGGCCAACAGTCGTAGGGCCTGTTTGGCGTGTCGGGTGGTGGTGTCAGCGGTGCCAGGCCGGAACGCGGCACAGACCTTGACACGGGCTTTTGGGGAAAGACCCGATAGGTGGTGTTTGACCTGGTCGGGAGCAGTAACCACCAGAGCATGAATCTGGTTGATGGCCTGTGTGCGGGCCTTGATCGCCTAACGACGAGCCACCGACAGCATCCTGATCCCCTCGACTGGTCCATCGCTGCTTTTGGGCACCCCGCTGGCCTGCCCGTTCAGAGCCGCCCGCGCTGCGGCCTGGGCGTCGGTGGTGTCGGTCTTGCCGTACCGGCGGCGGAGCTGCCGGTTCGGACGGTTCACTTCCACTACCTCAACACCGACTCTCATAAGATGGCGGGCCAAACCGGCGCCGTAGCTGCCGGTACCCTCCACACCGACCCGGGCAAGATTGCCGTGTGACCCCAGCCAGTCACGCAGTTGTTCATAGCCGGCGGCGTCGGCTCGGAACGGCGATGACGCCAACACCCGACCGGCCGTATCCACCACCGCTGCGACATGAACATCTCGATGGGTGTCCACCCCACCGAACACAACCCGATCATCCTCTGCCATGAGCCTCTTCTCCTCTCCTAGAATCCGCTACCTGTTTCCCCTTGACCTGAAAAAGCGGTGGACAGACCACTCCGGTGGCAAGAGCAAGGCTCCTATCAGGTCACATCCGCTCTGTCAGGGGAACTACCCACCCCCAGGCCGGGAGCAGGCCGACAGATCCCAGAAAAGGCACCAAGCCGAATTTCGATCGGGTCAGACCCGCCCCAGCCCAGGGGCCCACTCAAGTATGGAGTGGAATTTCAATGATCGCCATCACGAATCCTACGGTGTCTTCAATGCCGTGTTCCCTGCAAGTCCGACCTTCACCGTTTCGTCGGTCGTTGGGATGAACGGTCGGCCTCCGGTCGTCGTTGGCTCGGCTGTGAACCAGCTAACCGAGGCAGGGGCGCTAAAGACAGCGGGCTATCGGGAAGGGAAGTAATCGCGTGTGCGGAGCCTCCCTATGTGATCCGTCCCATCAGCGAGCTTCGCCCTACAAAGCCCTCCCTCCCGGGTCCACGTCATGCGGGACACGACCCTTCTGCCGGGTTCGACTGAAGATCGGGATGGCGGCCACACCCTAGGGAATGGGTAAGATGAGAGAGGGATGGATTTAGCCGAGGCTGTGAAGAAAGCAAAAGCGACCGTCGGAGAGGTGTTCGCTGGAGAAGGGGTTGGGGAACTTCGTCTGGAGGAGGTCGTGTTCGCGACCTATGGTGACGGATGGAAAGTCACCGTTAGCTTCTTGAGGCCGCTTTCAAGTGGCGGGGATGCTATTGCGGTGGCTTTCGGAGGACGTACTCGGTATCACAAGGTAGTAGAGATGGATAGCCGGGGTGAGGTCCTTTCGGTCAAGAATCGAGACAATCCCTCGGGTTGATGTTTATCGACGCCAACCTACTCGTCCTACTGGTGGTGGGCTCTGTGAGTAGATCCCTGATTCGAAAGCATCGCAGAACCCGTAATTTCGTGCCGGAACAATACGACGCCCTGTTGCGAGCCATTGAGGTAACTGCTCATGTGATCGTAACTCCAAACACGCTTACGGAGGCCTGCAATCTGCTAAAGGCCTCCGATGATGCTCGTTTTCTGGTGCGCCTGCGTCAGCTAATCGAAGAGAGTGAGGAGGTGGTAGTCGAGAGTAGGGAGGCCGCCGGCAACCCCTACTACTTGGAGGTCGGCCTCGCCGATGCAGTGCTTTTGGAGAAGATATCTCCCCAGCGTCCTCTTGTAACTGCAGATGCCGCGCTCTACCAAATAGCGTCGACACTGGGAGAGGGGACAGCCTTCAACATATGGCACTTCTACAATCCGTAGTTAACGTCGGGATACGCCAGATTTAGACCAACTTAGGCGGCGAGATTCGACGCCGCTGGTTCCTTGCTCCGCATCTCTACGCTATGTCTTGGAACAATCCCGCTGGGCAGTTGCCGCGTTAGATGGCGTTTCGCGATTACGCTTGCTGCGTGAAGCGAGATCACAAATCGGACCAACAAAGGGAGGATGCGGGAAGTGGGAGTCGATGAAGTGTTTGCAGGGATTAGCGATGTGGCGGGTGAGGTCTGCCCGCTTGGCCTGGCCGGAAGCGGTGGAGCCGTATCTGTCGTGCGATCCGAGTACCGCCGCTAACAAGAAGGTGGTGTATTGGAGGGTGTTTTCTTCCTTGAGGAGAAGATCCGTATGGAGTTGCCGGTGACAGAATTAGAGGCGGATGTGGTGCCGGGCTGTTCCAGCGGTGGTGATGGCAGTGGTGGCGGGATGCGAAACCGTATACTTGGATCACTGACCGGATTCTTGTGCAGGGTCTGGTGGGGTACTGTCCGCGATCAGGCCAAGAGCCGCCACCGGACCCGAGCCGTCCTCGAAACTTACACGAATGTCGGGGGAGGCGGCCGTTAACGAGGTTGCTTTCTGGTTTGATAGTCCGCCTGAAAGGCGGCTGCGATGATCTGGCAGTGGCTGGGGCAGTTTGTCGAGTGGCTGGCCGAGGTGCCAGATCAGATGATGGCGGCCTATTTGCGGTGGGCGTTCCGGTATGGAGGAGTGGTAGGGCTCTTGTGGGCCCTTAGTACCCAGGAGTGGGTACCCGACCTAGTGCATGCGGTGGTGGTGGTGCCGCCGTTATTCGGCATGCTGCTGTGCGGCGGGCCGGTTGCGTCCTACGGCTCGGCGCGCTATACCGAGGTGGTGGAGCGCTACGGCGGAGTGCTGATGGCGATCTCCGCCTCCTTTGCGGTGGGGGCGTTAATCGGTTTGAGCATCCTGTCTGGGGGCCCATCACCCTGTGACGGCCGAGCCTGGTGTTTGGGTGTTATGTGGTGGGCGATCTGCACCGGTGCCTGGACCGTGCTGGCGGGCATTTGGGGCATGACTCGCACCGCTGACACCGCGGGTGCGGCTTGGGCGAGGGAAACGGCGGCAAGGATCGTGGTTGGAACTACCATCGTCGCTGCAGTGCTACTAGCAATCTTTGGCTTGATGTTCAGCGGCGCCATATGAGCCGCCAGGCCGGGCAGGCTACGCAGGGTAGTTTTTTCCGTGGGGAGCGGAACTACGCTGTGACCACGAAGCGGGTGGAACCTTGCACCTCGCACGGCATGGAGGGTTTCGGGTATTTGGCGGAGGCGGCTGGGTTGCGAGGAGACCCACTTTGATCACCAGCATCCCTAAACCGGATGAATTCTGAGCAGCCTTCTGGTGTCTTCGTCAGGGGGATGCTTGGGTGGAGTCAGGAGCCGTAGTGGGGGGTGGGTCCCTTCACATGGCAGAGAGTTCGGTTAGGTCCCGAAACGGCATACTTGAGGATGAACAGTGACTGATTGTGGTGGCGGAGGACTTAGGGAGCGGGCTGCCGGGTCTGTTGGTGACGCTGCTGATGGAGTGTCTCTTTCGTCGCTACTGGCCCTGTTGGAAGCTGCCAGTGTCTCGCCGACATCCTGTCACCGTCTTGCCTCGCTGGAGTTGGTGTTCGATTCTGTCATAAGGCGGACCAGGTCGGGGTCCCTGCAAGCCACTCCAGCCCTCCTTCCGGTGTTGGTTGATGCTGCTCGCCGGGAAGATCCCAATCTGTGGCAACGGGAGGACTTCCTTCCATATGATGCCCGCTTGGAGGTGGTGGTTCGCTGGGGAGGGGATCTGTATCGGCTCCTGCCCGGATCTCTCGAGCAACCGGTAGAGGTTGTCGAGAGTCTTCGCCTTCTTTCAAACGTTATCGATCCGGTTCTCGTTGAGCATTTGGGATTCGGTTTGGAAGACGTGGTGGAGTTGGTGCTGAGAAGGGTTGATCATGTTGCCTCGGTCCTTGAGCCGACCTGGTCAAGCCGCGAGGAGTCACTTGATGCAACGCCGTTCATTACCGGTGAGGAATTCGCTGCTGCGGCAACTCTGCTGGACATTTCCGACCAGGTCGGGGCATCCCGATTTCCCGACCGGGTACGACGCGCCTTGGAATACCTGTCGGCAACACCCGACGATCTGTCCTTTGATTCATCCGGCGTTGGTGCCCCCTTCGGAGCCTTGCTGGCTGTCCGATTGTCTCATGAGGAATATGTGCCCGTCCCTGCGGGCATGCTCGTTGATTCTCTTTGCCAGATGGGTGAGGCGCTGGCGGAGAAGGCTCACAGTCTTGACCCTGCTGTGGAACATCGTTGGATTCGTAAGATGGAACGGGGAGTTGCTTACCTTTTGGCGGGCTCTGGCCATCACGTCTTTGGACCCGTAAGAGCTTCTCACGGATCCCCTCCCCACTGGGCAGTTGTTTATTCCCCTCGTCAGGTGCTCATTGTGGATGTCGTTGCAGGCCTGTCGCCACCCTCTTTCTTGAACAGAATGCAAACAGGTGTCGAGAGTCTGCGGCGTATTGCTCCGGGAGCCGCCCTGGTATCCGACGCGGGAGCGTTTCCAATCGAGCCTGACGCCCAGGTGTTCACCCTCCAAATAACCGCTCACCCCGACAAACACTTGTCTCTAGGGGGGCATCCCTCTTGCCATTTTCGGGGTTTTCTTTGGTTGGTGCGTACCTCTGCTCGATGCTCCGAGGACCTTTGGTATTTCCTCCGCGACTTCGCGAGAATGGAAGCTGCCACAGAAGTGTTCTCTCCTGACTTGGTTGCCGCGTGGGAATTGTGGCGAAGCAGCGGTAAAACATTTCCTCTGGGCGGCAGACCTCCCTCGGGCATATTCATCGATCCCATGTGGGGTGAAACTCAGTGGTCGGCCGCAGCCGAATCGGCCGCGGTGGAACGTGCGTTAGCACTTCTAGAATTTCCATGGCTATCCGCTTGGCCTATGGTGGACAAGACCGATGACGGATGGCATTTAGCGAACCTGAACCTAGGCATCGAATACCATGTGTTGCCGCGGCCGGTCCCTGTGGCGGTCAGCATGGTTGACTTCATCGATCCGTCCGCGGGTGGGCCCAACTTGTCAGCTTTCGCTACTGGCATCCTATGGAAGTTAAAGCACATGGAAAAAGCCTTGCAATCGGCAGCCGAAGTAACTGATTTTCAGGCTCTTCAAATCGGCTTTGTAAGCGACCACCAGGCCAGCGTAGGTCAGCCTCTCCGAGTGGTCCAGCGAAACCGTCAACTTGTGACGCTGGGTTGGAACGATTACCTGTTCCAAGCCCTCGAGGACGATTCGCTAGGTATTGAGGAATTAACCGGTCGGCTATTGTCTGAGGTCTTTGACTCCCCCGAGGCCAGGGATACCTTCACAGGTGCATGGGATGACGCACCACCGGGAGTCCGGCTTGACAGAGTGGATGTCCCACACCAAGCATCCGGCTACCCCGAACCCATTAGAAGCCACCGTTCGCAACTATCGGCTGTCATGCAGGAGTTGGGTCAACACCTGGTCTATTCCGCTGTTGAGCCAGGAAGATATGGAGACGATCGAGCGAAGAACCTTGAGAGCATGACCATATACCCGTGGTTGATTGCCCGACTCCACCAGGTTTTGGAACACTACAGTGCCGACGGGCTTGTGGCAATGGCCCTGTTACAGCTTGAGCGAGCGAACTACAAACGAACGGTGGGCTTTGAGGGTCTGGCTACGAGAAGAGGGTTCCCCGTTCACATCGACCCAGCTACCGATCCTACAGAGGAGCAACCAAGAGCAGTTTTCAATCTCGTAAAGGCCATTTCGCTGATTCTCGAAGAGATCCTCGCCCGCCCGCCCTGCGGTAACTCCCAGCCGGAGCCATTCTTATGGATTGAGGCTCTCAGTGTTGCCGAACTTGCCTTCGCTTCCTGCTTACGCAGCGAGTCCCTCCACCTTGGTCTGACCAGTGCCAGCATCACTGTGGACGAATTCTACGAAATAGTGATTGATGAAAGCCCAGATCCTACAGACGTGGACTTGCGAGCATACGAACACCAGTGGGCTGCTGAAACCCTTCCTGATCCTGTCCCTATCACTACTTCAACAACCAGGGGCGCAGAACCCCCTCCCGAGGATCCAAGACCAATCAGAGAGGTAAACCCGAAACTCGCCGGAATAGACCGTGCCCTCCAACACAACTTAGGTTTCGGTTTGGACGCGTTGACCGGTGTCCTTTATGTGGCATGCTCCTGGGAAGTAACAGCCGAAGAGCCGTTCGCCACCACAACCGTGGGGCAGTTCGCTGGTATTGCCGCAAGCCAGGTGCCTCATATCACGCCGGACGAAAGCAAAAGAGCCATAGAGTGGTTGACGCTCAGAGCAGACGACCTTCGTGCCGAAAACCCCGAATACTGGGAGACAGAACGACGAGCCGCACGAGTTGACACCAGACCCTTTGTTGGCGATCACTGAAAGTCCCCACTCTCGATCACTGAAATTCCCCACCTCCT